>MEMX01000101.1:15417-37727 GCA_001768075.1 Anaeromyxobacter sp. RBG_16_69_14
GCGAGGTCAACGGATCGAGCACCTGCCGGAACCGCGCGCGCCGCCAACCGCTCGAGCACGCGGTCGTCCTCGCGCAGGAGGTCGGCCGTGCGCGCGAGCCTGCGCTCGATCCCCGGTATCAGCGCCTCCAGCGCGGGGAGGATCTCTGCGCGGATCCTGTTGCGCAGGAAACGCGCGGATGCGTTGCTGGGGTCCTCGCGCCAGCCCAGCCCGCGATCTCGCAGGTACGAGAGCACCTCCTCGCGCGTGCGGTCGAGGAGCGGCCGGATCACGATCCCTCGCCGCGCCGGTATCGCGGCCAACCCACGTGCACCGGCGCCCCGGAGCAGCCGGTGCAAGACCGTCTCCGCCTGGTCGCCCCGTGTATGCCCGGTTGCGATGTGGTCGGCGCCTTCGCGGCGGGCAGCAGCGCGCAGCGCGCCATAGCGCGCCCGCCGCGCCGCGGATTGCAGATTTTCCCCGGGCGCCACCGTCACCGCCGCTCGTTCGAGCGGCACGCCGAGTCGGCCGCAGAGCGCCTCGCAGAACTCTCCGTCGGCAGCGCTCCCGGCGCGCAACCGGTGGTCGACGTGGCAGGCGCGGAGATCGGCCAGGAGGCCTGCATCGCGCAGGGAG
Source organism: Anaeromyxobacter sp. RBG_16_69_14 (assembly GCA_001768075.1). GTDB lineage: Bacteria > Myxococcota > Myxococcia > Myxococcales > Anaeromyxobacteraceae > Anaeromyxobacter_A. Next base: position 16,033 of record MEMX01000101.1, read on the forward strand.
GCCAGCGTGGCCACGAGCGCCGTCGAGTCAGGGCCACCCGACAATGCTACGAGCACGCGTGGCTTCGACCGGAACAGGAGCCGACGGCTGACGGTGTCGAGCACCGCGGCTTCGAAGCGATGGAGACGGGCGGGAGACAAGGGTTTTCGGGGACTCTCATTTTTTATAGCGCGGGAGGGCTCAGGCGAACATGGGAGAAGCGGAGGGAATGGCTTCTCGGCGCGGTTGGTTTGATCAGGAGCAAGGGGAAGCAGGACCAGGAGTTCCGGCCAGGCCCCATCTGGCGCTGTGGCCAAAGTCCCCACGCAGTTGCTTTTCGCGAGCGGGAATGAGATGTTGGGTGGCCACCATGAACTGGTGTGGGTGATCGAAACTTTTTGGCGCTGGGCCTAGGGGTCCCCCCCCTCCCCCTCTGGGCCCACGGGGAGCCGGCAGAAATGCCGGCTCCTCACTTTTCTTGGCGGGCAAGCCTGCACCACGCATTTCGGCCATGCTTCCTCTCGTTGACCCGGCTGGGGCTCTCCTCGTTGACTTGGCTGGGGCTCTCCATCGCGTTTCGATTGGCGGGGGAGGGCGATCCGTTCGCCTCGAGGTGAAGATGGCATGGCTGTGGGGCCTGCCAGCGCGCCCGTTTCGACCGGGGTAATCTTGACCCGCGAACCGCGGCTCGCGTACAAGCTACTCTACTTACCCACACCGGAGATGAGCGCTGATGCCCGGCACCGACAAGCGAAAGCAGTCCCTGTATTTCCCCGAGGACATGCTCAACGAGATCCAGGCCGAGGCCAACCGCCAGGATCGCTCGCTCTCCTGGATTGTCCAGCAGGCGTGGCGTATCTCCCGGGGCGAGATCATGCGGTTCCCGTCGGTGAACGACGTGCTCTCGGGCGTCGCGCGCGAGGACGAGCGCGAGGTCAAGGGCACCGGCACCACCTAGCCTCTGTCGCTCTCGTTTCCGGCCGCCGCGGATGAGCCGCTCCACTGCCCATGGGCCGGATGAGCCCGGCGATCCCATGGCACCGGGCGGGACGAACGACGTCGACGACGCTCTCTCGCCAGAGGAGCGGCCAGAGCCTTCGTCGTCTGGCAGCCCCCCTCGCAAGGCTGGCCGGGGTCGGAAGAAGCTCGCGATCGTGGCCCTGGTGGCGGCTCTGGTGCTCGCCCTGGTGCTCACGTACCGCCAGTATCAGGAGCGACGCATCGTCGCGATCTCCGCAGCCCGCGCACAGCAACTCATCCGCTCCGATACCTGGCTGGGCTATCACGAGGCGGCAGCGTTGCTTGCCGTACGAGCGGCGAAGATCGATCCGCTCGAGGCTGGCGCGCTGCGCGCCTTCGCCCTCGCGATGCTCTCCCTCGACTACCGCGACAAGGCCGCGATCGGCGAGGCGAATGCCGCGCTGGTGGAGCCCGGGCGCGCGCCGCAGATGTCGCCTCACGCGCAGCTCGCAGTGTCGGCGCTCGCGCTCGGCGAGGGCCGCGCCGGCACCGCACTCGACTATGCATCGCGAGCTGGCGACGGCGCCCTGCCGCAGGTGCTCCATGCGCGCGTGGCGCTCCTCGCCGGGAACGCCTCCGCCGCGAGCGAGGCGGTGGAACGGGCGCTGGCCGCCGATCCGGATCTACCCGCTGCGCTCGCGCTGAAAGGTGACCTGCTTCACCGGGCTGGCCATCACGCCGATGCCTACAAGGCTTACACGGCGGCGTTCGCCGCCTCGTCAAGCGCGCTCTCGGCGGGGCTCGCCGGGTCCTCGGCGCGCGTGGGCGCCAGCGCCCCCCACGCGCGAGCGACCTACGGCTTGGCCAAGCTGGCGCTCTCGCGCGAGATCCCCGCGGACAGCGCAGTGGGACCGCTCACCAGGCTCCTCGACGATCGGGCCGGCACACCGCAGGTGGAGAGGGCGCGCTCCGCGCTGTACCTCTCCGCGCTGCAGGCCCGCGCGGGTGACCGCTCCGGCGCAGCCGCCATCATCGACAAGGCCGGTCTCGACGGCGACCTGCGTGCCTGGCTCGAGAAGGCCGCCGGGCAACTCGAGGTCGAACGCAGGCGGTACCGCGTTCCCGACGGCACCCCTAGCGCACTCGTCAGCGCCAGCGACGACGATCCCTACATCCCTCCTCCGCCGCCTCCTCAGATCAAGCCCTCGGCGCAGCGGCCCGTCATCCACGGCTTCAAGGTGCACCCGGTGGCGAAGAAGGCGAAGGCCGGCCAAGGCGCTCGCGCCGCCAAGAAGGCTGCGAAGAAGAAGGTGCGCTCCACCGAACGCTGATCGGGCCCCACCCCGTCGAGATCGGGACGGCCATCTCGCGTCCCCGAGCTCGAGACCGCCCTACAGGATCGACTCGAACGGCGGGGGACATGCCCCGCCCCAACGAGTCGACGGCCCCTGGCGATGCAGCGTGCGCCGAAATCGCGCAGCTGCAGAGTCGCCGGCCTGGAGTGCGCGCGGAGAAGGCAGCGTCGCTGCACGACCACTCGGCACCTCCAGGCAGCCATTCGCTGAAGCCATCCTCCTTTCAGGGGATTACGCCTGGCAAGCGAGCAGCAGCCTGCCCGCTACTCCAGCAATGCCTGGCTAGCGATCGGTGACTTGCCCAGCAATTGTGCGCATCCGGTGCTCGGCATGCGGGCTGCACCCACGCCGCGGACCATTTCGCCCCTAATCGCACCGGAGACCTCCGTGAGAAAGCTCCTCGTCTGGGCGCTCGCCGCCCTCGCCCCCGCCGCTGCCTTCGCCACGCCCGGCCAGGTTGACTCGGGCGACACCGCCCTCGTCCTCGTGAGCGCCGGCCTCGTGCTGCTCATGACCCCCGGCCTCGCCTTCTTCTACGGCGGGCTCGTCCGCGCCAAGAACGTCGTCCACACGATGATCCTATCCATCGTCTGCATGGCGCTGGTGGGAGTGCTGTGGGGACTCGTATCGTACAGCCTGGCATTCTCGCCCGGCCCTGGTCCGCTCAATCGGTTCGTGGGCGGCTTCTCCTTCATCGGCCTGCGCGGCGTGGGCGGCGAGGTCGCCAAGGATCTAGCACCCACGGTGCCGCACGCGGCGTTCATGCTCTTCCAGGCCATGTTCGCCGTCATCACCCCGGCGCTCATCTCGGGCGCCCTCGTGGAACGAGTGCGCGTGAAGGCCTTCGTGCTGTTCGTCGCTCTCTGGAGCATCGTCGTCTACGCACCGGTTGCGCACTGGGTGTGGGCTCCCGGCGGCTGGCTGCGCCAGATGGGCGCCCTCGACTTCGCCGGAGGGACCGTCGTCCACATCAACGCGGCCGCGGCCGCCCTCGTCTTCGCGATCGTGCTGGGCCGGCGCCGCGGTCTCAAGCAGCCGACGGTGCTCCCACACAACGTCCCGTTCGCCATCCTCGGCGCGGGGCTGCTGTGGTTCGGGTGGCTCGGCTTCAACGGCGGCAGCGCGCTCGCCGCGAACGGCCTCGCTGCCTATGCCTTCTCCAACACCTTCTTCGCCCCCGCCGCCGCGGCGCTGGCCTGGGGCCTGGCAGAGCTCTTCTTCTTCCACGGCAAGATGTCCGGCGTCGGCCTCGCCTCGGGCGCGGTGGCAGGCCTCGTCGCCGTGACACCGGCCGCCGGCTTCATCACCCCTCTCTCCTCGATCGGGCTCGGCGCGGCAGCCGGCCTCGCCTCGCTGACGGCGGTGCGATACCGCCCTCGGCTCGGCCTCGACGACTCCCTCGACGTCTTTGCCGTGCACGGGGTAGCCGCCACGCTGGGCGCGCTCCTCACCGGCGTCCTCGCCAGCAAGGGCGTGAATCCCGACGGCGCTGACGGCAGCCTGCACCTGCTCGGGATCCAGGCGATCGGCGTGGCCGCCACGTTCGCCTGGTCGGGTGGCCTCTCCTACGGCCTCATCAAGCTCGTCGGGTTCGTCACACCGCTGCGCGCCGAGGAGCAGGACGAGTGGTCTGGCATGGACCAGGCCGAGTCGGGCGAGCGCGGGTACATCACCAGTGACCTCGAGTCGGCGGCCGTCGATCACCGCCCGCCCTCTGTCGAGGCACGCGCGCCAAAGCTGCACCACGCACCTGCGAAGTAGCGCGCAGACCAAGACACGAGTCCGAGAGGCCCGCCCCGGTCGTTGGGGTGGGCCTTCGCCTTACCAGGACCTACGTCAGCTACATTGGGGGTGCGACACTTTGTCACTGCCTTCATCGTGGGCAGCTCGTGCATAGCAGGCGGGCAAGCGGTCGTCGCATCCAGGAAAAAGCGCCTCGGGTCCAGGGCCGTGCGCGGGCATGGCCCCTGCAGAGACGCGCACGCGAATCAAGCACTCACCGACGTCACCATGAAAAGGGGTTTGGCAGTGTCCACGACCATCCGCTCCTTCATCGCAGCCGTGCTCCTGACGCCTCTCGCCGCGCTGGCGCAGACGACACCGCCGGCCGAGCCCGCACCCGCCGCACCCGCGGCCACGCTGGAATCGGCGAAGCCGTCGCCGTGGTACTCGACCGTGACGTTTGGCGGCACGGTAGACGCCTACTACATGGTCCGCTTCGACGCCGCGCAAAACACGGCGACGGGGTCGCGCGCCTTCGACGCGGCCACCGGCTTCAACCTCGGCTACGCGAAGCTCACCGCCGCGATGGCGCCGTCACCTGCCGGCTTCCGTATCGACCTCGGGTTCGGTCCCACTGCGGACATCGTCACCCCGGCCTCGGGAGCCAGTGCCAAGTACGTCCAGCAGGCCTATGTCGCGCTGCAGCTCGGTCCGGTGGAGCTCGACCTGGGCCGCTTCGTGACCAGCGCCGGCTCCGAGGTGATCGAGGCGAAGGACAACTGGATCTACTCGCGCTCGCTGCTCTTCAACCTCATCCCCTTCACGCACGTCGGCGCCAAGGCGACCGCCACTGTGATCCCGGGGCTGACTGCCACGCTCGGCGTGAACAACGGCTGGGACCAGATCGGTGGCGGCCAGCCCGCGAAGACCGGCCAGCTCTCTCTCGCTTACGCGGGCCCCTCCTCCAGCATCGTCGCCGTGAACCTGTACGAGGGCATCAACCCCACCACCTATACGGGCGACGCCAACACCACCTTCTACCGGACGCTCGTCGATGTGGTGGCCGGCGCCAGCTTCGGCCCGCTCGACGTGAACGCGAACTTCGACTGGAGCACCGAGGCGGCGGACACCTGGTACGGCGGCGCGCTCATGGCGCGCTACCACCTGCTCGGCGACATCGCCCGGGTGAGCGTCCGCGGCGAGATCGTGAAGGACCTGAACGGCGTCCGCTTCGGCAGCGGCACGGACACCACCGTCGAGGAGGGCACGCTCTCCGCCGCGCTCCCGGTGGGCTCGAACGCGGAGCTCCGCGCGGAGGTCCGGTACGATCACGCCGACCAGGACATCTTCAAGAAGGGGGACCTGGGCAGCAACCACCAGGTCACGGGGACGGTGGCCGCGCTAGCCTGGTTCTGACCGTTTCCGTACTTGATTTCGGGGCGTCCGGATCCGTCCGGGCGCCCCGCTCGTTTTTCAGGCCGCGGCGCGCTCCGGGCTCGCCTCTCCCTCCACCAGCCCGCGCTTCTTCCAGAGGAAGAAGATCGCCGGATACACGAGCAGCTCGAGCGCGAAGGAGGTCACGAGCCCGCCCACCATGGGCGCGGCGATGCGCTTCATGAGGTCGGACCCGATGCCGGTCGACCACATGATGGGCAGCAGGCCCAGCATCGCCGCGAACACGGTCATCGCCTTCGGGCGAACGCGCTTCACCGCGCCGTGGATGATGGCCTCGACGAGATCGCCCGTCGAGGCGAGCCGACCCCGCGCCTTCGCCTCGTCGTACGCGAGGTCGAGGAAGAGCAGCATGAACACGCCGGTCTCGGCGTCGAGGCCCATGAGCGCGATCATGCCCACCCAGACCGCGATCGAGACGTTGTAGTCGAGGACGTAGAGCAGCCAGACGGCGCCGATGGCGGAGAACGGCACCGCCAGCATGACGATGGCCGCCTTGAAGCTCGACTTCGTGTTCATGTAGAGCAGCCCGAAGATGAGGAGCAGCGTGAGCGGCAGGATGAGCTTCAGTCGTTCCTTCACGCGCAGCATGTTCTCGTACTGGCCGCTCCAGGAGAGGCCGTAGCCGGTCGGCAGCTTCAGCTGGTGGCCGATGGCCTTCTTCGCCTCCTCGACGTAGGACCCGACGTCCACCTTGGAGGTGTCGAAGTCGACGTAGATGTAGCCGGCGAGCAGCCCGTTCTCGTCCCTGATCATCGACGGGCCGCTGACCATCTCCACGTCCGCGATCTCCTGCATCGGGATCTGGCCACCCCCCGGCAGCGGCAGGAGCACGCGCCGGAGGGACTCGATGTCCTCGCGGTAGTCGCGGGCGTAGCGCACGTTGATCGGGTAGCGCTGGCGGCCCTCGATGGTCGTGCCCTGGTTGTCTCCCCCGACCGCGGTCATGACCATCGTGTTCGCGTCGTCGATCGTCAGGCCGTAGCGCGCGAGCCTGTCGCGCTTCAGCTTGAAGTCGAGGAAGTAGCCTCCGGCGACGCGCTCGGCGTAGACGCTGCGCGTCCCCGGCACCTTCTGCAGCACCGCCTCCGCCTCCAGCGCGACGCGCTCGATGGTCTTCAGGTCCGCGCCGCTGATCTTGACCCCGACGGGAGTCCGGATGCCGGTGGACAGCATGTCCAGGCGCCCCTTGATGGGCATCGTCCAGGCGTTGCTGATGCCGGGGAGCTGCAGCGCCGCGTCCATCTCACCCTTGAGATCCTCGACCGAGATCCGGTCCCACCAGAACGGCCGGAGCACCTGCTTCATCCACTCCGGCGCGAAGCTCGAGTACCAGCGGGGCCGCTCCCGCCATTGCAGCTCGGGCTTCAGCATGATGGTCGTCTCCATCATGGTGAAGGGCGCCGGATCGGTGGAGGTCGTGGCCCGACCGGCCTTGCCGAAGACGCGATCCACCTCGGGGAACGTGCGGAGGATCTTGTCCTGGAGCTGGAGCGCCTTCTGCGCCTCGGCCACCGACATGCCCGGCTCCACCGCCGACGGCATGTAGAGGATCGAGCCCTCGTAGAGGGGCGGCATGAACTCCGAGCCGAGCCGCGCGTAGATGGGGATCGTCGTGAGCACGAGCAGCAGGCTCACCACGATCGTCGCCTTGGCGTGTCGGACCACGAAGCGGCACGGCCCCTCGTAGAGCCGGTGCAGCAGGTGGCTGATGGGGTGCTTCTCCTCCGAGTAGTACTTGCCGACGAGCGCCTGGGTCGCGAGCCACGCGATGGGCCTCGGCCTGAACCGGAACGGCTCGATGCGCGCGAAGAGCATGCGCATGGCCGGATCGAGCGTGATGGCGAGGAAGGCCGCGATCGCCATGGCGAGGTTCTTCGAGTAGGCGAGCGGACGGAAGAGCCGGCCCTCCTGATCGACGAGCGTGAACACCGGCATGAACGCCACGGCGATGACGAGCAGCGAGAAGAAGACCGACGGCCCCACCTCGAGCAGCGCCTCGAGGCGGACGTGGTGGAAGTCGCCCTTCCCGCCCGCGGCCTTCCACTGGTAGATCTTGTTGTACGCGTTCTCCACCTCGACGATGGCGCCATCCACCAGCACGCCGATGGAGATGGCGATGCCCGCCAGCGACATGAGGTTCGCGTTGAGGCCCATGAAGTACATGGGGATGAAGGCGAGCGCGACGCTGATGGGGATGGTGAGGATCGGGACGATCGCTGAAGGGATGTGCCACAGGAAGATGAGGATGATGATCGAGACGACGATGATCTCCTCGATGACCTTGCCCTTCACCGTGTGGATGGCCTCGCCGATCAGCTCCGAGCGGTCGTAGGTGGTCACGACCTCGACGCCGGACGGGAGCGACGGCTTCACCTCCTCGAGCTTCGCCTTGACGCGGTCGATGAGGTTGAGCGCGTTCTCGCCGTGGCGCATCACGACGATGCCGCCCACCACGTCGCCCTGGCCGTCCAGATCGGCGATGCCTCGCCGCATCTCCGGGCCGATGCTGACGGTGGCGACGTCCTTCACCGTGACGGGGGTCCCGCCCTCCGCCTTGAGGACGAGTTGCTCGAGGTCGGCGGTCGTCTTCACGTAGCCCCGGCCGCGCACCATGTACTCGCGCCCCGAGAACTCGACGAGCCGTCCACCCACGTCGTTGTTCCCCCTGCGCACCGCCTGGATCACGGCCTCGATCGACAGCTTGTAGGCCGCCAGAGCCGAGGGGTTCACCATGATCTGGTACTGCTTCACCTGGCCGCCGACGGTTGCCACCTCGGACACGCCCGGAACGCTCTGCACGGCGTAGCGCAGGAACCAGTCCTGGAACGAGCGCAGCTCGTCGGTCGAGTGCTTCCCGGTCCTGTCGACGAGGGCGTACTGGAAGACCCAGCCGACGCTGGTCGCGTCGGGGCCGAGCTCCGTGGTGACGCCCTGGGGGAGCTGGGAGGTGATCTTCGAGAGGTACTCGAGCACGCGGGTGCGGGCCCAGTAGATGTCCGTGCCGTCCTCGAAGATGACGTACACGTAGCTGAAGCCGAAGTCCGAGAAACCGCGGATGGCTTTTACTTTCGGCGCGCCGAGCAGCGCCGCCGTGATGGGATAGGTGACCTGGTCCTCGATGATGTCGGGGCTCCGGTCCCACCGCGAGTACACGATGACCTGCGTGTCCGAGAGGTCGGGCAGCGCGTCGAGCGGGATGTTCCTCATCGTCCACGCGGCGCCCACGATGACGGCGACCGTGGCCACGATGACGAGGTACCGGTTCTCGGCCGAGAACCGGATGATCCGCTTGATCATGGCTGCTTGTCCCCCGCGCTCGCTTCCCTGGTCGTCTCCCCGCCCGCGCCCCCCCTCGCGCCCATGGCCGCCAGCGAGGCCTTCAGGCGCGACTCGGAGTCGATGAGGAAGTTGGCGCGCGTGACCACCTGGTCTCCGGCCTCGAGGCCGGAGACCACCTCGAGCCGATCGCCGTTCGAGGCGCCGATCCGCACCTCGCGCGGCTGGAACTTCCCGTCCCCGAGGCTCACGAACACCACCTTCCTCGTGCCGGAGTCGATGACGGCGTCTCCCGGGATGCGCAGGCCCTGGCGCGGCGACGCGTGAAGCGTCACCTCGCCGAACATCTCGGGCTTGAGCTCGCCGGTGGGGTTCGCGAAGGCGAGGCGCACCTTGGCCGTGCGCGTCTTGGGATCGAGGAGGGGATCGACGAAGATCACCTTGCCCTTGAAAGTGCGATCGGGAACGGCCTGCAAGGTCAGGCTGGCGGTCATGCCGAGCTTGATGCGGGAGAGATCGCTCTCGTAGGCGTCGGCGAGCACCCAGAGCTGCGACAGGTTCGTGATCTCGTAGGGCATGTCACCCTCCGAGATGCGGTGTCCCATCACCACGTCCTTCTTCGTCACGACGCCCGTCATCGGCGAAAAGAACGTCAGCGTCTTGGTGGGACGGCCGGTCCTCTCGAGCCGCTCGATCTCACCTGCGGAGACGTCCCAGAGCTTGAGCCGCTCCCTGGCGGCGTCGACGAGCTCGCCGCCGGCGCTCGCGGATGCGCCCCCCCTGTCCATCGCGGACCGCGTCTTCAGGGCGAGCAGATACTCGCTCTGCACCGAGAGCAGCTCCGGGCTGTAGATGGTGAAGAGCGGCTCGCCGGCCCTCACGGCCTTGCCAACGTAGTCGGCGAAGACGCGCTCCACGAACCCAGAGACCTTGACGCTCACGTGGTGCACGCGCGTCTCGTCCACCGCCACCCGGCCGATCGTGCGCCAGCTCGCGTTCACGAGCCCGCGCGTGACCTCCGCGGTGTGAAGTCCGATGAGCTGCTGCCGCATCGGGTCGATGTTGACCGCCGCGAGCCCTTCGACGGACTGCCCTCCCCCCTTCGCCTCGTCCTCGTGGACCGGGAGGTAGTCCATGCCCATCTCGTCCTTGCGCGGCACCGGGGAGGTCTGCTTGGGGTCCATCGGCGACCGGTAGAACGCGACCTTTCGCGGCCCCGATTTCTCGCTCTCACCGGCACCGCTCGCCTCGGCCTTCACGAGCTTCATGCCACAGATCGGGCACTCGCCGGGGTGGTTCGAGACGATCGACGGGTGCATCGGGCACGTGTACTTCGGCTTCGCCGCGACGGCCGGTGCGCCGGCGGCCGCGCTCGCTCCCGGGCTCGCTGCCACGGCGACGAGCTTCATGCCGCAGATCGGGCAGTCGCCGGGGTGGTCCGAGACGATCGACGGATGCATCGGGCACGTGTACTTCGGCTTCGCCTGGGCGGCGTGTGGCTCACCGGCGTGGCCGGCGCGCGTGGCGAGAAACACCGCGGCCCCGCCGCCGGCGCCGCCCACGGCGAGCGCCACCGCGACGGCGATGGCCCCGAAGCGACGAGGGGAGCGCTGCATGACCTTGCTGTCGTCCTGGTTCACGATGGTCTTCTCCGCGTCCTACATTCCGCCGGATGTACCCGACGGTGCCCCACCGCTGGGAGGAGCCTCCGCCGGTGCGCTCGCGCCGCCCTTCGCTCGCGCGCCGCCCATGCTTGCGCCCGGCACCTTCCTCACGGCGAGTCCGCCTCCGAGCTCCGAGGGATCGAGGCTCAGCTCGCGCTCTGCGATCGCGAGCCGCTGCGCCTGGACGATCGACTCGAGATAGCCAGCCTGGTCGGCCAGGTACCCGCTCAGCGCCTCCAGCACCGACGCGAAGGTCACCCGACCGACCTTGTACTGGGACATCGTGCTCTCCACGGCCGCGTCGGACTGCACGAGCAGCATCTGGCGATAGAGCTGGTTCTGCTTGAGCGCCGTCTCGAGCTGGACTGCCCGCTCCTCGGTCCGGAGCCGCAGGACCTGACGGATCGATTCCTCGCCTTGCTTCTCCCCCTGCTCCAGAGCCTCGCTCTCGGCGACGGCGCGCCCCTGCTTCCGGCCGGACCAGATCGGCAGGCCGATGCTCACGCTCAAGGCCCACATCGGATCGAGCGAGCCGCGCGGCATCACGCCCGCGCTGACGGCGAAGTCGGGATACCGCTCCCGCCGCGCCAGCGCGGACCGCTCGTCGGCGAGCCGAACCGAGACGCGCGCCTGCCTGAGCTCCGGGCTCTTCGCGTCCGCGTCGGCCAGGGCGTCCTCGAGCTTCGGCGACGGGGGGTCTGCGATCTCGGCCAGGTGACGCGTCGTCGCGATGGGTTCGTCGAGCGGGCGGCTGCGCAGCCGGTTCAGCTCCTGCACGCGGTTGCGCTCCGAGAGCTCCAGACCCCAGCGCTGCTGTCGCAACCGGGTCCGCTCGAGCTGGGCACGGAGCAGGTCCGACTGCGGCCCCTCACCGACCGTGTAGCGCGCCTTCGCCAGATCCTCGGATTGTTTCCAGAGCACCTCGAGGCGCTCGAGCAACTGGAGCTGATCCCGCACGAGCAGGAGGTCCAGGTAGCCCCGCCGCACGTCCGCCTCGACGCCCAGGCGCACGCGCTCGAGCTGCGCCTCGGCGACGCCGACCTGCCGGGACGCGATACCCGTCCGGAGCCCGCTCTTCCCTGGCCAGTAGAACGGCTGGGTGACCGCGATCTGGTAGAAGCTCGTCTCCATCTTGCCCACCTGGATGCTGCTGAACCCGTCGTTCTGGATCCCGAGGGTCAGCGTGGGGTCGGGGAGCGCCCCGGCCTGCGGCACCCGCTCACGCTCGGCCGCGACGGCGCTGCGCGCCTGCGCGTACTCGGGCTTCTTCTCGAGCGCCTCGCCGACCAGTCGATCGAGCAGGGGGTCGCCGTCGAAGTGGATCTGCGGCTCCCCGGCGGCCGCGAGGCGGGGATGGACCCCCAGCACGATCAGGAGAAGCGCGCTCGTCAGGTTCCGCATCGATGCCCTGCCTCGGTGGATGGAGCCTCGTCCCGCCAACATCCGCGGGACCAGGTCCGATCGTCATTAGCCGCGTCCCGGTGCGCCGCTCGTGGATGGAAGCGGGCGCAGGTGGCGGTAGCAGAACACATGCCAAAGGGGGGGTAATTGCCGGTCTACACACGATCTGGCGGCTATTCGAGTCGCGCGAGGGCTGTGGTCCCAGCGGTCGCGGCCACGGTGTGACCGACAAGGTCACGCTCGCGAGGCTGTCCCAGCTGTCACAGGTGGTAGATCAACGCGAGGTGGACGCGGACGTCACCTCGTTTCAGCCCTTGTCCTCGTTGGCACGGCGCCTGCTCGGCTGAAGGCGGAGTGTGACCCCGACAGGAGGACCGACGATGACCTTCCGCCTTTCAGCACCGACCCTGTCGCCCGCGCGCGCCCCCACGATGGCGAGGCTCCTCCTCACGCCGAGGACCGCGCTTGGTTTGGTCGTGGTCGCATCGGCGCTGTGGGCCGGCGTGGGGCACGCGCACGAGGGCGGGCTCGACGCGCGAGGGACCGTGAGCGGGATCGACCCCGAGCGCATCACCCTGCGGACGGAGCGCGGGACCGAGCAGGCGTTCGCGCTGACGGCCAATACCGAATTCGTGAAGGGCCAGGCACCCGCGAGCCGCGAGGACGTGGCCCCCGGGATGCGCGCCGTCGTGCACGCGCGGCGGAGCGGCGACCGACTGGAAGCGCGCCTGGTCCGAGTCACAGCAGGCAAAGGCTCGCCCCACTGACGACGCGCGCCTCGGGGCCTCTCGTTCCGAGGGGAAGCCCGAGCGCGCCAGCGTCGTGCCAGCAGCGAGCACCTCCAAAAACGCAAGAAGGACCGGACGTGAACAGATACACTGTAACCGGTCAAGTCACGGTTCCCCGCCCCTCGGAGAGCGGCGGAACGGACGCCCCAGAAGTGGTCTCGAGCGGGGCTCGTCCCTCTCCGCAGGGGACAGGAGGTCGCTACCCGGGGAGCCGGTACCGAGAGTCGCTCATGGCCAACTGGTCTGGCACTGGCCGCCGTCTCTTCGCGGCCTTCGGACTGCTCATCCTCGCCTACGGTGTGGCGTCCTTCTTCACGCTCGCGGCGTTGCGCGAGATCCACGGCGCGCTGCACCACACCAAGGAAAGAGCCGACAGCGTCCGCCTCGCGCTGGAGCTCGCGAGCGCGGTGCGGGACCAGTACGCCCATCAGGCGCACACGATCATCCTCGGTGACGCGAGCCACCTCCCTCTCTATGACGGGGCCCAGCGCCGGGTGCGCGAGCTCACCGCGGCCGTGCGCCTGCGTGCCGACAGTCCCGAGGAGACGCGCTGGCTCGACGACATCGAGCGCGCGACCGACGACCTCGACCACATCTTCCGGGAGCGGATCTTGCCGGCGGTGCTGAAAGGGCGGCGGGCGGAGGTCCAGGCCGAGCATGGGCGTGCGCAGCTCCAGGTGACGCTCATCCAGGAACGAACGACCATGCTCGTCGACCGCTTGGAGGCGTCGATAAAGGCCTTCGAGACCCACGTGAACGCCCTGGAGCACAGGACCAACCGGTGGACCGCCCTGTTTCTGGTCGGCGCGCCCGTGATCGCGGTGGCGGTCGGCGTCTACATCGTGCGATCGATCGCGCGGCCGGTCTCGAGGCTCCACGAGGGCGCCGCGCGCCTCGCCGCCGGCGATCTGCACACCTCCATCGACATCCAGTCACCCGACGAGTTCGGAGCCCTGGCGCGCCAGTTCAACACGATGACGCAGGCGTTGCGCGAGAACCAGGAGCGGCTCGTCCAGAGCGAGAAGCTGGCCGGCATCGGACGTCTCTCGGCGGGGGTGGCGCACGAGATCAACAACCCGCTCGGAGTGATCCTCGGCTACACGCGAATCATGAAGAAACACGCCGACGCGAGCACCGCGAGCGATCTGGAAATCATCGAGGACGAGACGCTCCGCTGCAAAGAGATCGTGGAGGGGCTCCTCGACCTCTCGCGCCCCCTCGGCGCGCCCCGGCAACCGGTCGACCTGCGCGAGCTGTGCGACGACGTGGCCACGCGGCTCGCCGACTCGAAGGCGCTCGACGGCGTGGGCCTCGCCGTCCATGGCGGCGCGACGACCCTCGGTCACCCCCTGAAGCTGAGGCAGGTCCTGCTGAACCTCGTGAGGAACGCGGTCGAGGCCGCCGGCCCGGGCGGCCTCGTGGACGTACAGGTCGCCTCGAGCGGGGACGTCGCCACGGTCTCGGTCGCGGACACCGGGCCTGGAATCGAGCCGAGGACGCAGGACCGCCTGTTCGAGCCGTTCTTCACGACGAAGCCCCACGGGACCGGCCTCGGCCTGGCCGTCTCACAGGCGATCGCGCGCGCCCACAACGGCACCATCGAAGCGAGCGCCGCCCCGGGCGGAGGAGCGCTCTTCACGCTGCGCCTGCCAACGGATCCGACAGGGGGGAAGTGACATGGCGCGGGCTCGGGTGCTGGTCGTGGACGACAAGGAGAACATGCTCAAGCTCTTCGAGCGCATCTTTGCAGGGAGCCACGAGGCAGGCGACTACGAGCTGACGGCAGCGGCCGACGGCGCCCGGGCGCTGGCGCTCGTCGCCTCCAGGGAGTTCGACGTCGTCATCACGGACATCCGGATGCCTGGCGCCGACGGGTTCGAGGTGCTGAAGGCGGTGAAGAGCCGCTCGCCGGACACCGAGGTCATCATGATGACCGGGTACGCCGCGATCCAGGACGCCGTCACCGCGATGAAGCAAGGGGCCTACGACTATCTGCAAAAGCCCTTCGATCCCGACGCCGCGGCGCTCGTCGTCTCCAGGGCGCTCGAGCGCAAGCGTTTGAAGGAGCAAGCAGCGACGCTGCGCAAGGAGCTCTTGGGCGTCTTCGCCTTCCACAACATCGTCGGGAAGAGCCCACTCATGCGGGAGGTCTACGGGCTCCTCGACCAGGCCGCCGATCTCGACATCACGGTCCTCCTCACCGGCGAGACCGGGACGGGCAAGGAGCTGGCGGCCCGCGCCGTCCACTACCACAGCGCCCGCAAGGAGCGCCGGTTCGTCCCCGTGAACTGCGGGGCGCTCCCGTCGGATCTCGTCGAGAGCGAGCTCTTCGGGCACGCTCGCGGGTCCTTCACCGGCGCGGCGGGCGAGAAGACCGGCCTCTTCGAGGAGGCCTCGGGAGGGACCCTCTTCCTCGACGAGATCGGCGAGCTGCCGCTGCCCATGCAGGTGAAGCTCAACCGCGCGTTGCAGGAGAAGGAGATCCGCCGCGTCGGCGACAACAAGGGCATCAAGGTGGACGTCCGCGTCATCGCCGCGACGCACCGCGATCTCAGGGCGGAAGCCGCGGCGGGGCGCTTCCGGGAGGACCTCTTCTACCGGCTGAACGTCTTTCCGGTGCGCATGCCCCCGCTGCGAGAGCGGCGCGAGGACATCCCGCTGCTCGCCGCCCATTTCCTCGAGAAGCACGCGCGCGCGTTCCGCCGCGAGGTGGAGGGCCTCGAGCCGGATGCACTCCGCGCGCTCACCGGCTATGCGTGGCCGGGCAACGTCCGCGAGCTCGAGAACGCGATCGAGCGCGCCGTCGCGGTGGCGCGCGGGAAGACCGTCGCCCTCAAGGATCTGCCTCCCGAGGTGAAGGGCTCTCAGGAGGGGAGTGTCCCGGCCGAGGTCCTCGCCAAGATGCCGTACCGCGAGGCGATCGACCTCACGCGAGACCGCGTCTCGCGCGACTACCTGGTCGCGCTCCTCCGCGAGTTCAACGGCAACGTGACCCAGGCCGCTTCCCGCGCCGGCATGGAGCGGGAGAGCCTCCATCGCCTCCTGAAGCGCTACAAGGTCTACTCGGACGACTTCAAGTCACGGGAGTGATAGCGCATGCCACATGAACTGACGCTCGAGATGGGGGGCGCGGGGGGAGAGTTCTCCCCTCCGCTTGAGGCACCGCAAGGTGCCGGACATCAGCTCACAGCGGCGGCGGTGACGCTGGAGAATCACATCAACTGGTCGCCGCTGTGAGAGAGGGCGCGCCATGAAGGCATGCTGGATCGCCGTCGCCGTCCTGGTCCTCCTCATCGCAGGGGCCGCGGGCGCGGGCGCGGTGGCCCTCCGGCGCAGCGGGCTCAGCGCGCTGCCCGAGCCGTCTTCCGCGGAGGCGACCATCGCGCGCGGCGTGCGGCGGTTCGCGATCCCCGACCAGGCCAGGGCCCGGCAGAACCCCGTGCCGCTCGACGCCCGCGTCCTCGCCGAGGGGCGCGCCCACTTCGCCGACCACTGCGCGAGCTGCCACGCGAACGACGGCAGCGGCGATACCGAGGTCGGGCGCCGACTTTATCCGCGCGCGCCGGACATGCGCCTGCCAGCGACCCAGCAGCTGACGGACGGCGAGCTCTTCTACATCATCGAGAACGGGATCCGCCTCACCGGCATGCCTGGCTGGGGCGGCGGCGGCGACGAACGGGGCAGCTGGGATCTCGTGCACTTCATCCGGCAGCTACCGAAGCTCACGCGCAAGGAACTGCTGGAGATGGAGCGCGCCAATCCAAAGTCGCCGGACGAGTGGAGGGAGCTCCAGGAAGAGGACGAGTTCCTGGGCGGCGAGGCCGCCCCATCAGCCCCCACACACCGCCACCACCGTCCTTGAGCGCTGTAGCCGGCTATTTGCAATACGCGCTCGACGCGTATTGGTGAACCATTCTATGTGTGTTGAAGAATGACGCGTTCAGCGCGATGGCCATCCTCATGATGGCGCCCCACCGCTCCGGGTCGCCGTGGAACAGCTGGAGCACCAGCGCGAGCTTCGCGTAGAGGTCCTCGGCGTCGGCAGCATCGTCGGTCACTCCGCCGAGCGTATGGCTCGCGCTCCCGATGGACCACCCGGTGACCCCCTCCACGTGGCCCTCGATCCACCAGCCATCGAGCACGCTCAAGCTGGGGACTCCGTTGTGAGCAGCCTTCATGCCCGAGGTGCCGGACGCCTCCAGGGGACGCCTCGGCGTGTTGAGCCACAGGTCCACGCCGGATACGATCGCCTTCGCGAGCTCGAGATCGTAGTTCTCGATGTAGACGACCGGGACGTCGGCGCCGAGCTCGCGGCCCGCTCGCACGATGCGCTGGATGATGTCCTTTCCTGCACCGTCGCGCGGGTGAGCCTTGCCTGCGAACACGAGCTGGAGCTTGCCGGCGCGTCCGAGCGCGCGGAGTCGCCCGAGGTCCGAGAAGACGAGGTCGGCTCGCTTGTACTGCGTCGCACGCCGTGCGAATCCGACGGTGAGCGCCCCTGGGTCGAGCGTACGGCCGGTGCGGTCGCGCAGGGTGTCGAGCAGGCGGCGCTTGGCTGTTCCGTGTGCCTCGAGCAGCTCGGCAACGGGGATGCTCGCCGCCTGCCGCAGCATGGTGGGGTCCTCCCGCCAGGCCGGCACGTACCGGTCGAACAGCTGCTGGAAGGCGTCGGCCGTCCACGTCACGGAGTGCACGCCATTCGTCACGCTCCCGATGTCGTAGCCAGGGAACATGTCCTGCGAGACCTCGCGATGGCGCCTCGCGACCCCGTTCACGTGCCCGCTCAGGTTGAGCGCCAGGCGCGTCATGTTCAGGCGGTCCTCCCCACCCAGCATCCGGAGGACATCGCCGGGGACGAGATCACCCGCGACCGACCGCACGAGGTCGTAGCCGAACTGGTCGTGCCCTGCCGCGACGGGTGTGTGTGTGGTGAAGACGCAGCGCCGCAGGACGTCATGGAAGTCCCAGACCTGGGGCTGCTGCGTTCCGCGCAGGAGCTCGAGCGCGGCGAGGCTCGCGTGGCCCTCGTTCAGGTGGAGCTTCTCTATTTCGGTGTGCCCGAGTGCCCGCAGCATCCGCACGCCGCCCACGCCGAGCACGACCTCCTGGGCCAGCCGATACCGGTCGTCGCCACCGTACAGCCAGTCCGTCAGGTGCCGATCTGGCTCGGCGTTCTCGGCAATGTCCGTGTCCAGCAGCACGAGCGGGATCACCCATCCGCCGAGACCGACGACGTCGTAGCGCCACCCCCTCACCTGCACTGATCTGCCCTCGATCAGTACCTCGACCCGGGCAGGCAGCGGGCGGAGACACGACTCCGGCGCCCACCCCTCGGGATGTTCGAGCTGCCGACCCTCCCCATCGAGCGACTGGGCGAAATGGCCATTCCGGTGAGCGAGCGTGACCGCGATCGCGGGGATGCGCAGATCGGCGAAGGACTTGAGCGTGTCGCTCGCCAGGACGCCGAGGCCGCCGCTGTACGTGGGCATCCGCGGGTCGGCGGCAACCTCCATCGAGAAGTAGGCGATGATGCGCGCCGGCTCTTCGGAGCCATCCGCGGCGTGGGCCCGCCGCACGTACGCGCCGGGGTTCCAGGCGAAGGCGTTCTTGCACAGCTCCGAGCAGAAGAAGAAGCGCTCGCCCTCGTGATCGAGCGACCGCGCAATTTGCGTCGCCACTGGCATTGCGCAAACGGGGTCCCTCGCCTGGCCGATCATGACGCGCCTCCTTCCGCACCTTCCGCGACGACCATCCTGAACCACTCCTGGTTCATGGTGACGCCGTCAGGCCGCGGGGCACAGGCCGTGGCCATATCCGTCACAATGTGACGAGGTGGATCGCCTGGTGGCTGGACTTGCCGCCCCTTCAACCCGAGCGCCTTTCGAGACGGGACCAACAGTTGCATGGACTGAGGACACTAGAATTGGAAACGTCTGCGGCCGACCAGCCGAGCGTGCGTGACCAGATGGGTCAATATGCCGAACGAGAGCTTCCAAGCGCTGCGGGATTCCGTGAGCGCGCACCGCGTCTACTTCGAGGTGCTTCCGGACGAGTGGGGAGGTCGCGATGCCCGCCTGAAGGTGGGATTCGAGCTCAGGCTCTGGGGAGCGCACGCAAGTGGGGCGGCAGCGATTCCCGGTTGTGACAAGTGTCGGGGCATCTACGCCGACCTGCAGCGGATCGCCGAGTGGATCCTGCCCAGGGAGGAGCGCCCCTCGCGCTACGAGATCGAGATGTTCGATGGCGCCCTGTACGCGTCGCCCACGCTCAAGGACACGGATCAGGTCGGCCTGATCCTCAGGATCCTGCATCGAGATCGGGGCGATCGTCCTGTCGATGCCTGCGAAGAGCGCTGTCTGCGGGACATGCGGCAGAAACTGCGGGAGCTCAGCGTCCCCGAGGGCAGCTGGCACGCGACGAATCCTGGTGGGCCATGAGGAAGACCTGGGTCGCCCGGTGATCTACTTCCTCTGGAAGGGCCGGGAGCTCCACAAGGAGGCACGGCTGGCCGGCCATGCCTTCGAGAACTGCCTGGACCGAGCGTGACTCGCGGTCCGGTCACGCGAGCGCCGGAAGCCTCCTGCGATTCTTCCAATAACAGGTCGCGTCCACATCGTTCTGGCAGCGTACGTCACCTACTCGACAATGATCTTTCCAGTGATCATGTCCATGGGACATGCGTACTTCAGTTCGCCGTGCTTGTCGGCCTTCAGCGCGACTGTCACCGGCTTGTTCAGCGGCAAGTCGACGTTGATCCCCTTCTCCTTCATGACGAGGGCGGTCGCGCAGGTCTTGTCGGTCTTGCGCGTGACGACGAGATTCACCTTCTCACCCTTCTTGACCTTCACCTCGGCAGGAACGAACCCCTCCGATGTGACAGCGATCTCGATCTTGCGGGCATTTCTGCTCGTGTTCGCCGCCACCGTGTGCTGCTCGTGGGAGGAGTCGGCGGCATCGCCCGGGCGCTGGCCATGCTCGTGTTCGCGCTCGTGAGCGCCGGCAAGCACGGGGGCGGCCATGAGCAGGTGAGCCGCGGGGAGGAGGACGAACAGCTTCTTGGGGGTCATGCGTGGTCCTTGTGGTTGAGGGTCGGTCATGCCGTAGAGTGCGCGGAGCATCGCCACCAGCCGCTGCGGGCGCCGCTCACCCTCCCTGGAGCTCCTTCGCGCGCAGGCGATGGTACTTGGCAGTATCCTCCGCGTCCTTCGCGAGCCTCTCCGCATCGTTCGCGATCTTCGCACAGTGCTTCTCCATCGTCACGGCGTCGGGATTGCGCACGCCGCCCTTGAAGTCCGGATGCGTCTTCTTGTAGGCGGCCGCCATCTCCCGGTGATACGCAGCCTCCTTACGCCACTCGGCTACCTTGTCCTCGTAGCTCTTGGCCATGGCGAGGTGATCCTCCGCCGTCGTGGGCAGCTTTATCGCCTTTTCCTCGGGCGAGACGTCCGCGGCGAAACCGGGGCCCGCCGAGATCAAGACCGCCGTGCAACCTGCCAACATCGCCATTGCGATTTCCCTGACCCTCATGGCTGTCTCCCTTCGAGTTTACCCGGCCCTGGCCAGCCGCGCTTGCTGGTACGCGGTCTCCCTCTGGACCAGCACGGGGCGTGCCAATGATACGCGAACCGTCAACCAGCAGATCTCCTGGGTTGGCGGCTCATTTGGCAACGGTGAGGCGATAGCAGCCTCTTGCACCGTGATGGCTACGGTGACGTTCCCAAGGCGGTCGGCCGCCGACCGTGGTAGCGCGCGCCGGCACTCCTGAGGCAGCGGCTGAGACCACCCGGTGTGTGACGCGCTCGATCACACTGTGATCTCTGAAGGAGTCGTGCCGCGCTTCGCGCTCGTGGAAACCCGCGCGAAATGACCGGGATCAACTCCGGCTCGGTGGATGCACCTGGGCGTGGCCAGCAGGGCACCGTACAGACTCCCCCTGCTGGAGGAACTCCATGAAGAAGCGCATCGCCGCCTCGTTGCTCATGTTGGCTACCGCTCCCGTGCTCGCAGCCGACGGGACCTACGAACATCTCGCCACGACGTCCGGGGCCCAGGCTGCGCATCCCGGCGCCCCATCGCACCATGCTGCCATCGCGGCAACGTCCACGGCCCATCAGCCAACAGACGGCCAGTCGGCTGCCCGCCTGTCCGAACTTTCCGCCGAACAGGTGCGTCTCGTCCAGCGCTCGCTTCGCGACCGCGGCTTCGCCGTGAATGCCACCGGGGTGATCGACGACCAGACGCGGACCGCGCTGACCGACTTCCAGCGGGCACACAGGCTCGTGCCGAGCGGCAGACTCGACTCCCCGACCACGGAGGCGCTTGGGGTCGATCCACGCGATGTACGGGCTGCCCGCGGCGAGGGCGACGACCGCGACGCCGAGCGGGACGCCGAGCGGGACGCCGAGTTCCTCGACCAGGTGCACACGGCTCCGTGAGGTCGTCGGGGCGAACCGCCAGCGCGCCTGCGGTGACGGCCGAGCGCCGCGGGCCCCGCTCGATGGCGCCGGCCGCCACCACCGCTCCAGCGGTCCCGCCTCGCGAACGGCCAATCCACCTATGCGGCGGTCGAGGGCAACATGCTCCTGAACGCGATCGAGAAGGCGTTGATGAACAACCCGGTGCGAGCCGTGATCCAGGGGCACGTCGAGGTGCCGCGGCTTCTCAGCCTCGGCGGGCCGATGCGAAAGGGGCGCGCCCTCGAGATTGGCTGCGGACGAGGTGTTGGTGCCGGCCTCATCCTGGATCGCTTCGGCGCCGAGCACCTGGACGCGTTCGATCTCGACCCCGACATGGTGGCGCTGGCGCGCGAACGCCTGGCGTGCCGCGGGGATCGGGTGCGGCTCTGGGTAGGGGACGCCGAGCGCATCGAAGCCGACAGCGACACCTATGACGCCGTGTTCGATTTCGGGATCATCCACCACATTCCCCGGTGGCAAGACGCGCTTGTCGAGGTCGCCCGCGTGCTCAAGCCGGGAGGTCGCTTCTACGCCGAGGAGGTGCTCGCCAAGTTCATCCTTCATCCTCTATGGCGCCGAATCCTCGAGCACCCGCTGCACGACCGTTTCGACCGGCTCGGCTTCGCCGAAGGGCTCCGT
>MEMX01000101.1:37784-60104 GCA_001768075.1 Anaeromyxobacter sp. RBG_16_69_14
CCACCTGACAGGGACGCTCCCGTCGATCGCCGGGCGAACCGCGGTCCCGCTCCGCCCCGAAGCTCGCCAACATGGAGTACCTGCGGCGGGCCGCTACCCGACGGCGCATCATCTTGGTGGTCATCGTCGTGGGATGTTGGTATTTCTACCTGCATGAAAATGGCAGTCTGCGCTCTGTGGGGCTGACTCATCAGTCGGGTGCCCTGTTGAAGTCCATCCGCTGGTCTCGTATCATTCAAGCGTGCGCAAGAACAAAACCAGCACGCGCGTCCACCGGCTCAAGACGGGCAGCAAACTCTGCAACGTGCCCTGCTTCAACGAGGCGCTCGTCGCGCGCATCAAGTCCGAGATGCCGACGGATGCCGCTCTGGACGAGTCCTACCTGCTCTTCACTGCGCTCGCCGACCGCACGCGGCTCCGCATCCTGCACGCGCTCATGCGAGCGGAGGAGCTGTGCGTCTGCGATGTGGCACACGTCCTCGGGATGAGCATCGCGGCCGCGTCTCACCACCTGCGGAAGCTCCTCCACCTCAAGATCCTGAAGCATCGGAACGACGGGAAGATGGTCTACTACTCGCTGCGGGATCGGTTCGCGGCCGAACTGGCCACGCATGCCTGCGCACATGCCTTGCGGCAGGTCGCGGCGTAGCCGCGAGGTGCGTTCAAGCATGGTCAAGAACGACACCTCAAGCCGTACCGCACCGCTGAATGACACAGCTACGGAACGGGCCGTCGCCCTGCGGCAGGGGCTATCGCTCGAGTACCTCACGGTGGGGTGGAACGTCGTCGAAGGTGTCATCGCCGTCACGGCGGCCGTGGTCGCGGGCAGCGTGGCACTGCTCGGGTTCGGCGTGGATAGCTTCGTCGAATGCGCGAGTGGCGTCGTCTTGTTGTGGAGGCTCTCCGCGGAGCGCCGTGGGTTGGACGAGGATGCGATCGAGCGGCTCGACAGCCGTGCGCACAAGCTCGTCGCTCTGACGCTCTTCGCGCTAACCGCGTACGTCGCCGTGGAAGCAGGGCTGACGCTCTGGCGGCGCGAGCGCCCGGAGCCCAGCTTGGTTGGAATCGCGCTCACGACCGTTTCGCTCTTCGTGATGCAGTGGCTTGCCCGCGCGAAGCGACGGGTCGCCGCGCGGCTCGCGAGCCGCGCGCTCGAAGCCGACGCATTCCAGACGACGGCCTGCGTCTGGCTTTCCGTCATCACGCTCGCCGGCATCGGGCTCAACGCAGCGCTCGGCTGGTGGTGGGCCGACCCGGTCGCGGCGCTCGGCATGACCTGGTACATCGGCAAGGAAGGGCGCGAGGCCTGGCGCGGAGAGCAGTGTGGCTGCGGGCCGGACCTTGCCGCGGAGCCTCACCCTCCACCTGTGCCCGCCTGCGGCTGCTCGGGCTCCGGTGGTGGGGCGCAGTACAGGGATGGGTGAGTGGACCGGGTCATCATCGACAAGCGCACCGGGCGGATCAGGTCGGTCTTGTAGCTGCCCGCGCCTGACGCCCGGTGGGTTCGACGCTGGGTGAGGCGTCTTGATCCTCGCCGGAGAGGCGAGGATCGGCGCCGATCACCTCTCGGCCGGCGCCGGCGCGGCGCGGCCACGAAAGGCGTCCGATCTGCTCGGCGCGGGATTCGACCTCGACGCCTTCGAGCGCGAGGTCGTCCACGCCGCCCTGGAGCGCGTTGGCGGGAACAAGACGCACGCCGCGAAGCTGCTCGGCATCACCCGCCGCCGGCTGCATTCGATGCTCGCGAGCCTTGGTGCAAGCGACAGCGATGGTGAGTGAATGGCGGCCGCACCCACGCCTTGGCGCTCAGCTCACCGTCAATCGCGGAACCCACCGAACACCGTCGATGGGCCATGCCTCCAGAAACACTCGGGGCGGGGAAAGCCGGCGGCGGCGAGCGCGCCAAGCTCGGCGACGAGCGGAAAATAGCGGTCCTCGCCGGCCCACTGCGCAAAGTGCACCTCGGCCTCGGCCGCGGTGATGCCGTGGGTCTGCATCGACGCCGACCACTCAGCGAAAATGCGGTGTCGCTCGGGGCCCTCCTCGTGTACCGCCACGTCGGCCACGAGGAGCACACCTCCCGGGCGGAGCGCGTCGTGGATGCGACGGTAGAGCGCGCGCTTCTCACCAAGGCTGGCGACGTGGTGGAGCGCGAGCGAGGCGACGACGGCGTCGCACGGCGACAGCGGATCGGCGAACGCCGCGAGCCGCAGCTCGGCGCGGCTGGCCTGGTGCCCGACCCGCCCGCGGGCGACCTCGAGCATCTCCGGGTCGATGTCGACGAGCTGGACGCGCGCCTGCGGGAGCGCGTCGAGGATCGCGACGGACAGCGCGCCAGTGCCGGTGCCGAGATCGACGACCAGCCCGCCCGCCGGCAGGTGGCCGTCGAGCCAGCGCACCACCGTCGCGACCATGTCGTCGTACGCGGGGATGTACGTGCGGATCACGCGGTCGTACTCGCGCGCCTGGAGGCCGAGGTGGTCGAGCACCCTGTGACCGCTTTCGCCGCTCACCCTTCGCACACCCCTGGCTGCTCGTAGATCCGGCGCTTGAGCACCTGATCGTGGCCGGCCGTGGAAGGAGAGAGCACTTCGAGCACCCAGTCCGGCGAACCGCGCACGCCGCGCCGGTCGAGCTTCGATGGATCGCAGACCGCCAGCACATCGGGCTGGACCAGGAGTGGCTCCAACCCGGCGCCGGAGGAGGGAGGAGAGGACCAGCGCCGCGGCCCGAGCTCGCGCCGAGATCGGAGTCCAGACCGAGGCCGCCGCCCGGACGACCTCATCTCGCCGGAGCGTCGCCGAGAAATCGGAGCACCACGTGTCGCGATCGAGGACCATCGAGCTCGCACAAGTAAATGCCCTGCCAGGTCCCGAGCTGGAGCTCGCCGTCCGCCACCGGGACGAGCTGCGAGGCACCGAGGAGCGCGGCCTTCACGTGTGCCGGTGTGTTCCCCTCTGCGTGGAGCCAGCGGCCGCGCGGCGGCGCGGCGGGGACCGCGTTCTCGAGCGCCAACAGGAGGTCGCGGCGCACGTCGGGGTCGGCGTTCTCCTGGATGGTGACGCCGGCGGTCGTGTGTGGAGAGTAGACGAGGACCGCGCCATCGCGCAGCCCTGCCTCCTGGACGGCCGAGCGCACGAGCGGCGTGATCTCCCGGAGCTCGCAGCGATCACCGGTCGAGACGTCTAGGCGGACGGAGCGCATGGCCAGAGTCTAAACCAGCGACGCCCTCACGAGCAGCTCGTCGGCCGGTGTCCGCCCTGCGCGCTCCTGCGCGCGGTCGGCGGCCCGAGCTCTTTTAGTGAAATTGACCCTTGCCTTCGCAGGTAGCGTCGGTTTTCGGACCGGGCAGCACGTCCTCGAGCGTCTGCCCATCCCAGGCGGTGATACGGACGGAGCATGTCCCAGGTCCGACGCCCTTGGGCGCGGCGAAGTAGTCGTAGTCCTCACGCGCCAGGTCGACCCACGTGCCATCCTTTTGGGGCCTGCGACGCTGGCGCAGGCCCCGCACACCGCGCTTCCGCCCCACTGCTTGGCGTTCAAGGCCGCGACGTCGAGGTCATCCGGCGACGGACCGAACATGCAGGCGCCGTCGCCGTTGGCGAAGGCGTAGTAGGTGGCGATGCCTTGCTGTACCTCAGCCAAGGGCGGCGCGCCGCCGCCCGAGTGGCCCTTGCCGCCGCAGGCGAGGCCGAAAGCCCTGCGCCTCGAAGTGTCCTACCCTCCGGAGGTGTCCCCCGATCTGCCGTGCCGTTCCCGAATACTGGTCCTGGACCCGATAGGACCCTTGTTACGATCCGTGCGCCACGCGCATCATCGACGACCTCGACGGTACCGATGGGGGGGACATGAACCGCTCTGTTGTGACCGGGATCGCGCGGATTTCGTTGACTTTGAGTGTTTTGCCGTTCGCCGCGGACGCGAATCCACGAGAGGCGGGCGCAGATCTCGCAGCGGCGTACGGGAAGCTGCCGCTCGCGTTCCAGGAGAACCTGGGCCAGGCGGACCCGCGCGTCCGGTTTACCGCCCGCGGGCTCGGGATGGACGTCTTCCTGACGGAGACAGCCGGGATCCTCGCGCTGGCCGGCGACCGACCCGAAGGGCTCCGCTCGCTGCGCGCCGGAGGGACGCGCGCCGGCTCGCGCCCGGTACGCCGGGAGAGCGCGGTCGTCCGGATGAGGTTGGTGGGCGGGGCGGCAGCGGCCAGGCCCGTGGGCCTGGAGGCGCTGCCGGGAACCGCCAACTACTTCCTCGGGGACGATCCCTCGAGATGGCGTACCGACGTCCCCACCTACGCGAAGGTGAAGTTCCCGGACGTCTATCCGGGCGTCGATCTCGTCTTCCACGGGAAGCAGCGGCAGCTCGAGTACGACTTCGTCGTGGCCCCAGGCGCCGACCCGGGTTCCATCCGGGTGGCCTTCGACGGCGCCGATCAGCTGCGGGTAAACGAGGACGGGGACCTCGTGCTCACGATCGCCGGGCGCGAGCTGGTACAGCGACGCCCGCTGGCCTACGAGGAGGACGGAGGCGTTCGGCGCCCGCTCACCTCGGGCGCGCGCCGCGAGGTGGGCGCGTCCTACGTCATCGTGGGAAAGGGCGAGGTCGCCTTCCGCGTGAGCAAGCGGGATCCTGCTCGCCGGCTGGTCATCGACCCGGTGCTCGCCTATTCCACGTACCTCGGGGGCGCCTTCAACGATGAGGTCTGGGGCATCGCCGTCGACCGATGGGGAAACGCGCTTGTTGCCGGTGAGACGCTCTCGACCGACTTCCCCGAGGTGAACCCGGTGCAGTCTTCCCACGGAGGCGGAACCTACGACGCGTTCGTGGCGAAGCTCGATGCGGCCGGCGGCGCCCTCGTCTACGCCACCTATCTCGGGGGCTCGGCGGAAGACGGTGCGGCCGGCATCGCCGTGGACCACGCGGGTAACGCCTACGTGACCGGCAACACCGCCTCGGTAGACTTCCCCATCGCCAACCCGTTCCAGTCGGCCTACGGCGGCGCCGTGGACGCCTTCGTGGCGAAGCTGGATCCCCGCGGCACCGCGCTCGTCTACGCCACCTATCTCGGGGGCTCGGCGGGAGACGGTGCGGTGGGCATCGCCGTGGACCGCTCGGGCAACGCCTACGTGACCGGCGGCACCGGCTCGACGGATTTCCCCACCGCCAACCCGTTCCAACCGGCCGGCCGAGGCGGCGGCGACGCTTTCGCGGCGAAACTGGATCCCCGCGGCACCGCGCTCACCTACTCGACCTATCTCGGTGGCTCGGGGGGCGACGTGGGGAGCGCGATCGCGGTGGACCGGTGGGGCCGGGCACACGTGACGGGTAACACCTCCTCGGACGACTTTCCCACCGTGAATGCGCTCCAGCCGGCCAGGGGAAGCAAGTCATGGGAAGCCGACGCCTTCGTGGCGCTGCTCGGCCGCGACGGGAGGGCGCTCCACTATTCCACCTATCTGGGCGGCTCCGGCTTCGAGGAGGGCACCGGCATCGCGGTGGATCCCTTGTGCGGGGCCTACGTGACGGGCAACACGTGGTCGGTCGACTTCCCGACCGCGAATCCGCTCCAGCCGGCCAGCGGCGAAGGGGGGGGCGACGCCTTCGTCGCCAGGCTGGCATGCTGGGGCGACAGGCTCGTCTACTCCACGTACCTGGGCGGTTCCGCGGAAGACAGCGGCAACGGCATCGCCGTGGACGGCTGGGGCGACGCCCACGTGACCGGCTTCACCTACTCGACAGACTTCCCGACCGCGGACCCGCTCCAGCCGGCGACCCGTGGAAATGGCGACGCCTTCGTGGCACGGATCAAACCACGCGGCGATGCGTTCGCGTACTCCACCTACCTCGGCGGCTCCTCGTTCGACGCGGCCAACGCCATCGCCGTGGACACCCGGGGCAACGCCTACGTGGCGGGCGTCACGCTCTCGACCGACTTCCCGACCGAAGGTCCGCTCCAGGCGTCCGCTGCCGGCGCTGCCGACGCGTTCGTGGCGAAGGTATCCCCCGCGGCCTCAGCCTCGCCCCTCTCGCTCCACGAAGCAGCAGGTGACGACTGACGTGCTATTCCGAACCCTCATTGGACCAGAGACCTCCAGTCGACGATCAACCCGTCCGATCTGTCGGCCGAGCAGATGCGCCTCGTGCAACGCTCGCTCATTGCTCAGGGCTTTGCGGCGGATTTCACGGGCAGGTTCGATGACAAGACCCTGACCGCGCTCACACAGCTCCAGCGGGGGCGCGGGCTCGTGCCGACCGGCAGGCTCGACGCGCCGACCCTGCTGGCGCTCGGAATCGATCCGCGCAACGTGCTGCCCGTGCGCGGCGAGGACGAGACGCACAAGCGCTTCCTCGAGCAAGTGCACACCGCGCCATAAAGTCGATGAGGCCACCGAGGGAGCGCCACCGCGGGAAAGACCGATTGACGACCGGTATTCTGGCGTGGGAGGAGGTCCACCGCTACACGATGACGATGCCGCCGCTCGCCAGACTCGGTGATCTCGAGATCGCTGTCCTGGAGCACGTCTGGGCCGCTGGGCCATGTGACGTGAAGGCGGTGCACCGCACGCTCGGCTCCCGGCGGGGGATCACGCTCAATACCGTCCAGTCCACGATGGAGCGGCTCTTCCGCAAGGGGCTGCTCGCGCGCGAGAAGGTGAGCCACGCCTACGTCTACTCCCCGCGCCACACCCGCGAGGAGCTCGGCGCGCGCATGGTCGAGGAGGTCGTCTCCCGGCTCCTGAAGGGCGAGGCGGTCTCCACCCTCGAGGCCTTCGTGGATCTCGCCGCGCGGACGGACGCGGCAAACCTCGATCGCCTCGAGCGGCTCATCGCGGAGAGAAGGAAGGCTCCGCGATGACGGGCGTGCTGCGGCTCGTCGCCTTGAACGTCATCGCGTTCCTCGGCTTCGGTGTCCT
Source organism: Anaeromyxobacter sp. RBG_16_69_14 (assembly GCA_001768075.1). Lineage (GTDB taxonomy): Bacteria > Myxococcota > Myxococcia > Myxococcales > Anaeromyxobacteraceae > Anaeromyxobacter_A. The sequence continues at coordinate 44,699 of MEMX01000101.1, forward strand.
CGTCGCGATGGCGGCCGCGCTCGCGCATCGGAGCGTCGCTGCTCGGGCCCGCACTCTGCCGCCCTCGCTCCGGGCCCGCGTCCTCATCGCCTGGGCCGCCACCCCCGTCGCGATCGCCACGGCGATGATCCTCCTCGCGCTGTTGCCCTCGCTCGGAGCGGCGCTCGGGCTCACCACCGATCACTGCCCCGCGCATACCGGGCACGTCCATCTCTGCCTCCATCACCTCCCCGCGCGCGGCCCGGGGATCGTCGGCGCCCTCGGGCTCGCCACATTCTCCATCGTCGCGGGATCGGCGCTGGTGCAGGGTGTCCGCTCGGCGGCGCTCGCCGCCGGCCTCGCGCGCGCGCGGTCGTTCGAGCTCGCCTCCGGCGTCGGCGTCGTGGAGTCCTCGAGGCCGTTCGCGGTCACCGTCGGCTGGTTCCGTCCAAGCGTGCTCGTCTCCACCGCGCTCCTCGAGCGGCTCACGCCGACGCAGCTCGAGATTGTCGTCGCGCACGAGCAGGCGCACGCCGCGAGGCGCGACGCGCTCGCGGTGACCGCGGCTCGCCTCCTCACGCTCGCGCATCTTCCCTACGTCCGGCGCCGGATCCTCGCGGACCTGACGCTCGCCTGCGAGCAGGCGTGCGACGAGGCGGCCGCGCGGGCGTGCGGCGATCGCGTGCTCGTCGCGGAGACCATCGTCGCCGCGGAACGCGCCGCCGCGTCCATGGGGCCCTCCCCCGCAGTGGGGCTCGCCTTCGGCGGCAGCGAGGTCGTGGGCCGGGTCGAGTCCCTCCTCGCCGCGCCCATCGACGGCGTGGGCGCGCGCCGCCCCGCCTGGATCCTGCTCGCGGCAGGCGCCGCCCTCGCCGCCGCCGCGCCTCACGTCCACCACTTTACCGAGACGCTCCTCGACCACCTTCTCCACTGACACGGCGTGCTTCCACGCCCGAGGTGATCTCGCTTGCTCGAAAAACCGACCATCGCTCGGTTCCTCCTCGCCGCCGTCACGCTCGTGATGGGCACGCCGGCGCTCACGGACGACGCCGCGGCCCCACTGGACGAGGACGAGGCGGTCCGGCGCGCCCTGGCGCGCCCGGGCCTCGACGACGAGCTCCGCGCCCTCGTCGATCTCGCTCGCGCGGACGAGGTCGCGGCGCGGCGCTGGCCGAACCCGGAGGCCTCCTGGTCTCACGAGCAGATCCGCGCCGCCGGCGCGACAGAGCGACAGGACATCGCGGTGCTCTCGCAGCGGTTCGATCTCTCCGGCCGCCGCGGGCTTCGGGGCGATGCCGCCGCGCGCCGCGTCGAGGCGGCGGGCGCCGACGCCGCATTCCTCAGGCTCGACGTGGAGGCCGAGGCGCGCGGCGCATTCGCGGACGCGCTTGCGGCGGAGCGACGGGTCGCGAGCCTGCGCGCCGCGGTCGAGCGGCTCGAGGGCGTCGCCGCCGCCGTCGCGCGCAGGGCTGCGAGCGGAGACGTGGCGGGGTACGACCGCCGGCGGGTCGACCGCGAGCGGGCAACCGTGCTCGGCCGGCTCGACATCGAGGAGGGCGCGCTGGCTCGCGCTCGCACTCGCCTCGCCGCGCTGATCGGCGCGGGTGATCCGACGGCGCCCCTCGCCCTGCGAGGTGACCTCACGGCCGCCGCGCCATCCCCGCTGGCGACGTTCGCCGAGCGCCTTCCGTCCCGCCCGGACCTGAGGGCCCTCGATCTCGAGGCGCGGTCGGGCGAGCTCCAGGCGCGCGCCGCCGGGCGCTGGTTCATCCCCGACGTGGAGCTCGGCGGCGGTCTCAAGACCGTCGACGTCGGATCACGGCGCGACACCGGCTTCGCTGCGGCGGTCACCGTCCCCATCCCGCTCTTCTCGCGGGATCAGGACGAGCGGCTGCGCGGGGAGGCCCGCGCCCGCGCGGCGCGCGGTCGGCTCTCGCTCGCCCTCGGCTCCGCTCGGGCCGATGTCGCCGGGCTGCACGCCGAGGCGACCCGACTGGCCGCCGCCGCAGCCCGGTACCACGAGAGCGCCACCGCCGACGGTCCCGCGCTGCTGCGCTCCGCCGAGGCCGCGTACCGCGGCGGAGAGGTGGGCGTGCTGGAGCTCATCGACGGCTACCGCGCCGCGCTCGACGCCGACCTCTTGCTCTTGGAGCTGGAATGGGCGGCCCGCCGCGCACGCATCGATCTCGACCGCACCTCCGGAGGAATCTCCCGATGATCCGCGCTCTGCTCGTGGCTGCCTTCCTCGCAGCGCTCGTGTCCTGTCGGAAGGGACCGGCCGGTACCGCCGACCACGGGGGTGAGAAGGCCGCTCACGCCACGCCGGCGGGGCGGCCCGGTGCGTCCATCACGCACTTCGCCGAGCGCACGGAGCTGTTCCTCGAGTACCCGGTGCTCGTCCGTGGCGAGGAGTCGCGCTTCGCCGCGCACCTGAACGATCTCGAGGGCTTCAAGCCGCTCGAGAAGGGGCGCGTCGAGGTGATCCTCTCCGGAGGTGGCGCGCCGGACGAACGCTTCGAGGTGACGGATCCCGGCCCGGTGGGGATCTTCCGGCCCGTCGTGAGACCCGCGCACGCCTCGACGCGACGCCTCGTCCTCACCGTGGAGAGCGCCGGCGGGACGGACAGACACGATCTCGGCGAGGTGAAGGTGTTCGCCTCCGTCGCCGACGCGGTGGCGGCCGGGGAGGCGGAAGAGCGTCCCGGGCTCGTGCCCTTCCTGAAGGAGCAGCAGTGGCGAACGGAGTTCGCGACCGCCCCCGTCGAGGAGGCCGCGCTCCGCCCGTCCGTGCTCGCGAACGGCACCCTGCGCGCGCGTGCGGACGGCGAGTCCCGGATCGCAGCACCCGTGGCCGGCCTGCTGGTGGCGTCCCGGGGCGGGTTTCCCTTCATCGGCCGGCAGGTTCGCACCGGGGACGTGCTGGCGGCGCTCTCACCCAAGGTCGGCGGCGACGCGGACCCCGCGTCCCTCCAGTTGGCGGTCACGCAGGCCCGCCTCGACCTCGATCTGGCCCGGAAGGATCTGGCTCGATTCCAGGAATTGGCGTCCGCGGAGGCCGTGCCCGAGAGGCGCGTCCAGGACGCGCGCCGCGCCGTGGCCGAGTGCGAGGCGCGGGTCGCCGCCGGCGAGGCTCGCAAGGATCGCTTCGATGGCGCGTCGGGCACCGGTTCCGGCGGCCGCATCATGCTCCGCTCGACGGTGACCGGCACGCTCGCCTCGATCGCCTCGACGCCCGGGAGCTTCGTCGAGCAGGGCCGCGAGCTCTTCCACGTGGTGGATCTGGATCGCCTCTGGCTGGAGGTCCAGGTGCCCGAGGCCGACGTCGGTCGGATCGGCAAGCCGACCGGCGCGTGGTTCGAGGTCGAGGGGTTCGAGCAGCCGTTCGAGGTCGCGCCTGAGCGCGGCGGGCGCGTGATCGGGCTCGGGGGCGTCATCGACCCGCAGACGAGGACCGCGCAGCTCGTGTTCGAGCTCCCGAACGCGCGACGCGACCTGCGCGTGGGGATGTTCGCGCGCGTCCACGTGCTCACCGGCGCACCCGTGAAAGCACTGGCGGTCCCGGCGAGCGCGGTCGTGGACGACGGAAGCGAGCAGGTGGTGTTCGTCGAGGTCTCGGGCGAGGGGTTCGAGCGCCGCCCGGTCCGGCTCGGGCTGCGCGATCGCGGCCGGGTCCAGGTGCTCGCCGGCGTCGCGCCGGGTGAACGCGTCGTCTCCCGCGGCGCCTACCAGGTCCGGCTCGCCGCGGCCTCCGGCACCATTCCTCAGCACGGCCACGTTCACTAGAGGCTGCCCCGATGATCGACGCCGTCATCCGATGGTCCCTTCATAACCGACTCGTCGTCCTCCTCGGTGCCGGGATCCTCCTCGCCTGGGGTACGGTCGTCGCGCTCCGGATGCCTGTCGATGTCTTCCCCGACCTCACCGCGCCCACCGTCACGGTCATCGCCGAGGCGCACGGGATGGCGCCGCAGGAGGCCGAGAGCCAGATCGCCTTCCCCATCGAGACGGCACTGAACGGCGCGCCGGGCATCCGCCGCGTGCGGTCCGCGAGCGGGATCGGCATCGCGATCGTCTGGGCCGAGTTCGAGTGGGGCACCGACATCTACCAGGCCCGCCAGGTCGTCGCGGAGAAGCTCCAGCTCGCCCAGGCCGCCCTCCCCCCGGGCGTGGACGCGCCGGTCCTCGCCCCGGTCTCGTCGATCATGGGCGAGATCCTCTTCGTCGCGCTGACCTCCGACCGCCACACGCCGATGGATCTGAAGACGACGGCGGACTGGACCATCCGCCGCCGACTCCTCGCCGTGCCGGGCGTCTCGCAGGTCGCGCCCACGGGCGGGGACACCAAGCAGTTCCAGGTCGTCCTCCGACCCGACCGGCTCTCCGCCTATCGCCTGACGGCCGACGAGGTGGTCCGGGCGCTCCGCGCGACGAACGAGAACACCTCCGCGGGCTTCTACCTCGAAGGCGGGCAACAGATGCTCATCCACGGCGTCGGCCGCGTCCGCACGTCGGCCGATCTCGGCGAGACCGTAGTCGCCATGCGCGGCACGGAGCCGGTGCTGGTCCGCCAGCTCGGCGAGGTGCGGATCGGTCCGGCGATGAAGCTCGGCGAGGGCTCCCACGACGGCCGCCCCGCGGTGATCCTCGGCATCCAGAAGCAACCGGGCGCGAACACGCTCAAGCTGACGAAGCGGCTCGACGCGGAGATCGACGCGATCCAGAAGACGCTTCCCGAAGGGATGGAGATCGACCGCAACATCTTCCGGCAGTCCGACTTCATCGAGGTCGCGATCGGGAACGTCCTCGGCGCGCTGCGCGACGGCGCCATCCTGGTGATCGCGATTGCCTTCCTCTTCCTCGCGAGCGCCCGCGCGACCGGGATCACCGTCCTCGCCATCCCGCTCTCGCTCGCGACCGCGATCCTCGCCATGCGCGCTCTGGGCGCGAGCATCAACACCATGACCCTCGGCGGGATGGCGATCGCGGTCGGTGCCCTCGTCGACGACGCCATCATCGACGTCGAGAACGTGGTGCGCCGGCTGCGGGAGAACGGCGGTAGGGGCGGACACCTGCACTACCTCGGCATCGTCTACGAGGCGAGCCGCGAGATCCGCGGCTCGATCGTTTTCGCAACGCTCATCATCGTCCTGGTCTTCCTCCCGCTGTTCTTCCTGTCCGGCGTGGAGGGCCGCCTCCTCCAGCCGCTCGGGTTCGCGTACGTCGTCTCGCTCGCGGCCTCACTGCTGGTCGCCCTCACCGTGACACCCGCGCTCTGCCTCACAGTGCTCCCGAACGCGCGCGCGGTCCGCGAGAACAAGGAGGGGAAGCTCGTGCACTGGCTCAAGGCCCGTTACGAGCCGCTCCTCGTCCGCGTCCTGCCGCGCTGGAGGCTCGCTGCCGGGGCAGGCCTCGTTCTCTCCGCCGCCGCCGCGCTCGCGCTCGTCTTCGCGGGCCGCGCCTTCCTCCCCGAGTTCAATGAAGGGACGCTGACGCTCTCGGCCGTGACCCTGCCCGGCACCTCGCTCGAGGAGTCGAACCGGCTCGGGCTCATGGTCGAGCATGTGCTCCTCTCGCACCCCGAGGTGGTCGCCACCGCCCGCCGCACCGGGCGGGCGGAGCTCGATGAGCACGCGCAGGACGTGAACTCCGCCGAGATCGACGTGGGGCTCCGGATGAAGGCCCGCTCGAAGGAGGAGCTGCTCGCCGCGCTCCGGCGCGACTTCGCGGGCATCCCGGGTCTGAACGTCACGATCGGTCAGCCGATCTCGCACCGCATCGACCACATGCTCTCGGGCACCCGGGCGAACGTCGCCGTGAAGGTCTTCGGGGACGATCTCACCGACCTGCGGCGGCTCGGCGAGCAGGTCCGCAAGGCAATGTCCGCCATCCCGGGCGTGGTGGACCTCTCCCTCGAGCAACAGCCCGACATCCCGCTCCTCACCGTCCGTTTCGACCGCGCCGCGCTCGCTCGCTACGGCCTGCGGATCCAAGACGTGGCGGAGTCCATCGAGACCGCGTTCCAGGGCACGACCGTCTCGCGCGTGCTCGAGGGGCAGTCGAGCTTCGACGTGGTGGTCCGATACGACCGCTCGGCCCTCGCCGACCTGGACGCGATCCGCGCGACCCTCGTGGCCGCACCGTCCGGCGCGCGCATCCCGCTCCACGCGCTCGCCGAGATCCGCAAGGACCGCGGTCCGAGCATGGTGACGCGCGAGAACGTCCAGCGGAAGGTGGTCGTGATGTGCAACGTCGCCGGGCGAGACCTCGGCAGCGTCATCCAAGACGTTCGAGCGGGGATCGAGTCGACCGTCGAGCTGCCGCGTGGCTACCACGTCGAGTACGGCGGCCAGTTCGAGAGCGCCGAGGAGGCGGTGCGCACGCTCGTCCTCCTCGGGATCGCGGTGATCGCCGGCATCTTCCTCCTGCTCTACCTGGCGCTGAAGTCGGGGCGCGACGCCGCGCTCGTGATGGTGAACCTCCCGCTCGCCCTCGCAGGCGGCGCCGCGGGCGTCTTCCTGTCGGGCGGCGTCCTGTCGGTCGCCTCCATCATCGGGTTCATCACGCTCTTCGGCATCGCCACGCGGAACGGCCTCATGCTCGTCTCGCACGTCCGGCACCTCGTGGAGCAGGAGGGCGTCACCGACGCCGAGACGGCGGTCCGGCGGGGCGCGCTCGAGCGGCTCTCGCCGATCCTCATGACGGCGCTCGCGACGGGCCTCGGCCTCATGCCGCTCGCCCTCGCGGGTGGTCAGCCCGGGAGCGAGATCGAGACGCCCATGGCGGTGGTCATCCTGTGTGGTCTCGTGACCTCGACCGCCCTCAACATGCTGGTCGTGCCCGCGCTCTACGCGCGGTTCGGATCGGTGCAGCGCACGCTGACGCCTTCGGCGGAGCAAGCAGCTGGCGAGCTCCTGCCCGCCGGTTCGCCCTGACTGTCACTCGGTATTCTCCAGTATAGGTATCCCACATGTGGACGGAACTCTCGAACGGGTCTCGTGCGGCTCTCTCTCCACTTTCCGCTCGGCAACCACGAACGTCACCCCGGGGTATGGCGCGCTCCGTGCTTTCCCGTGCAATCGCGAATATGAGTGAAGCCAGCGCACCATTTGCCGAAAGGGGACCCCCGATGATCGGTCGTATCGTTCGCCATAGCGCCGCAGCCCTCTCCGTGGCCCTTGCGCTCGCGGCTGACGCCGCCCCCAAGGACCCGATCCCCACGTCAACCGATGAGGCGCGCAAGCTCGCCGGCATGCTTCCACAGACCGCCGAGGACCACGCCGCGATGGCCAGGAGCTACGAGCAGAAGGCGGCCGACTGGCGCAAGGAGGCCGCGTTGCACCGCGAGATGGCCGCCGCCTACGCTAAGTCTCACCCCGACGTCAAGGGCGGGGTCCGCAATCCGGAGGCCATGAAGATGGAGAAGCACTGCATGGCCATCGTGAAGGACGCCGAGAAGCTCGCGGCCGACGCGGATTGGTCCGCCAGGTACCACCACGAGCGTGCCAAGGAGCCGGAAGGTCGGGCGAAATAGAGGTAAACGAGTAACTTGGCGATCACGTCCGCAGGCGCGGTACCAGCGGACCGCTGGCCGCGACGAAGACAAACGCAGGGAGAAAGATGCCTACGGTCGCAACGATGGCACCTGGTGTACCGCCCAGGATGTAAGCCCACGAAGGTCGCCAGCGCTCGAAGCGGCTGAGGCCCACCTGGTGTGTGATGCACTCGATCACGCTGTGAGCTCTTATTCGCCTTGCGCCGCTTCTTGTGCTCGCCCCATTCGTAGGGCGGGAGTTCCCTCCTGCCGCACGCGGCGGGGGACGAGCCCCCGCCCTACACCGCGGATCGGCTACGGCATCATTCAACCGACCAGGGCTATCAGAGCGACCGCCGCTACCCCATGCCGACGCGGTCCATGGCTGCGCGCTGGCGCGACAGGTGCACGGCCCCTTGGCGCCTGCGATGTCAGGCCCTCGCCGGCCCTTTGGTTCGGGGACGGGATAGCGGGATTGCCGTGGGGAGGTGGGTCCATGAGTGCTGATCCTCGTGTGGCGCGGGGTGGAGGGATCGCGGATCATCGGAGGCGCTGGTCACACCCGACGAGGTGGGCGCTCGCACCGGCGGTCGCGACGCTACTCTCGGGCTGTGCGGCCACGACGCCGGCGCCGAGGTTCTCGCCGGTAAGTCCTGCCGACGCTGCCGCCCCCGAGGCGGCGACCCCACCCCCGCCGCCGGCCCTGACTGCAGGAGGCGACCTCGCAGATCCGCGCGAGCCGGACCCTTCCCAGGAACCCGTGGAAGGCCACCAGGGACACTCGATGCAGGACATGCCCTCCCCGGGCACCCCTGATAGCGCCAAGCCGTCGCCCGATGAAGACGACGCCCATGCCGGCCACGGCACGGCGACCTCCGGCGCGAGGGCCGAGACCTACACGTGCCCGATGCATCCGAAGGTCGAAGCCGAAGGCCCAGGCTCCTGCCCCATCTGCGGCATGCCGCTCATCGAGAAGGTGCCCGAGAAGGCGCCCGAGCCCAGGGAACCACGGCGGTGAGGCGCCTCACTTCCCTCTCGGTGAGCCTCGGCCTGCTGAGCGGCTGCGCCACGGTCAATCCTGGGCCTGCCTTCATCGACGTCCAGAAAGGAGTGGCGGCCAGGACGGGCCAGCGAACCGAATGGGCTCGCGACGCTGCCCATCAGACGCCCATAGGGCAGGCAGTAAAGCAACTGCTGCAGGATGAGCTCACGGTCGACCGGGCGGTCGGCATGGCCCTGCTGAACAACCCCTCGCTGCAAGCGACCTTCGAGGAGATAGGGCTCTCCCAGGCCGACCTGGCACAGGCGAGCCGTATCGAGAACCCCACGTTCACGGGTTTCGTGCGCTACGCGGAACACCTCTCGGGCGCCAACTACGAGCTCTCGCTCGTCCAGAACGTCTTCGACATCCTCGTCCAGCCGATCCGGAAGAACGTGGCCGCCACGGCGCTCGAGCAGACGAAGCTCCGTGTGGCGAGCGAGGTGCTATCACTCGCAGCCGAGGTCAAGGAGGCCTTCGTCACCCTCCAGGCCCGACAGCAGCTCGTGACGCGGTTGCGCCTCGTCATGGACGTCACGGAAACGGCGGCGACCTTCGCGCGGAGGCAGCGCGAGGCGGGGACCATCGACGATCTCGCGCTGGAGAACCAGCTCGCCCTGCATCGTCAATCGAAGGTCGATGTGGCGCTGGCGGAGGCGGAGGTCCGATCGGACCGAGAGAGGCTGAACCGGCTGCTCGGCCTCTGGGGAGCCGACACGACCTGGCGGATCGCGAGCCGGCTACCCGACCTCCCGGAGCAAGAGATCCCGATGAAGGGCCTGGAGTCGCTGGCCGTCGCCCAGCGCCAGGATCTGCAGGCGGCCCGCTGGGGTGTCGATCTGGTCGGCCGAGCACTGGCCCTGAAACGGAACACCCGCTTCTTCCCGGTCGGGATCAACGTGGGGATCAACACGGAGAAGGACGTCGTCGGCGAGCGGGTGACCGGCCCGGAGCTCTCCCTGCAGCTGCCGATCTTCGACACCGGCGCGGCGTCCATCGCGCGGCTCGAGGCCGAGCACCGGCGCGCTCAGCGCCAGCTCGAAGCTCTGGCCGTCAACGCTCGGTCGGAGGTGCGCGAGACGCGCGACAGCATGCTCGCCGCGCGCGATCGGGCCACGTACTACGGCCAGGTGCTCCTGCCGCAGCGGGTCCGCATCCTGGACCTGACGATCCGCCAGTACAACGCGATGTTCAAGGGAGCCTATGACCTCCTGCTGGCGAAGCAGGCGCATGTCGAAGCGGAGAGGGCCCACGTCGAGGCACAGCGGGACTACTGGATCGCGCGGGCACGGCTGGAGAGGGCCCTCGGGGGCGCGCTGGCGGCGGACGGGCCCAGGGGCGCGAAAAACGAAACGGGCGCAGCCGCGCCAGTGTCCAGCCCCGTCGCCGAGAAGGAGCAGTGAGCCATGATCAGCCGTCGCAGGTTCCTGTCGAGCGGGGCCGTGCTCGCCACGGGCTCGGCGCTCGCCGATCGTTTCGCCTCGCTCTTCTCGGGCACGGCTCAGGCCCAGGAGCATGCCCACGCTCCTCCCGCACCTTCGACCGCGCCCGCAGCGGGCGCTCCAGCGGTCGTCACCAAGAGCGGAAGGAGAGGACTTCCCTATAGCCCGATCGTCACGCCCAATGGGGCGACGCTTCCGTACGTGATGAAGAAGGGCGTGAAGGAGTTCCACCTCGTCGCCGAGCCGGTCAAGCGCGAGTTCGCGCCCGGGATGGTCGTGAACTGCTGGGGATACAATGGGCTGACGCCTGGACCCACGATCGAGGCCGTGGAGGGGGACCGCGTCCGCCTCCTCGTGACGAACAGGCTCCCCGAGCACACCAGCATCCACTGGCACGGCGTCTTCCTGCCCTCGGGCATGGACGGCGTCGGCGGCCTCAGCCAGCCGCAGATCAAGCCCGGCGAGACGTACGCCTACGAGTTCACGCTGCGCCAGCACGGCACGCACATGTACCACCCGCACGCCGACGAGACGGTGCAGATGGCGATGGGCATGATGGGCTTCTTCATCATCCACCCGAGGCGATCCGTACGCCGCGTGGATCGCGACTTCTGCATCTTCCCGCAAGAGTGGTTCGTCGAGCCGGCCACCTCCACTCCGAACCCGAACATCATGACGGACTTCAACATCTTCACATTCAACAGCCGCGCCTTCCCGGGGACGGACCACCTCGTGGTGCGCCTGGGCGACCGCGTGCGCCTGCGGTTCGCCAACGTCAGCATGGACAGCCACCCCATTCACATCCACGGCCACCGGTTCTGGGTGGTCGAAACCGACGGCGGGCAGATCCCACCGTCCGCGTGGTGGCCCGAGACGACCGTCAACGTCGCTCCGGGCACGACGCGGGCTGTGGAGTTCGTCGCCGACGCCCCGGGGGATTGGGCCCTGCACTGCCACAAGTCGCATCACACCATGAACGCGATGAGCCACGAGATCCCGAACGTCATCTCCGTGGACCAGTCGGAGCTGCAGCGCAAGCTCCAGGCGCTCGTCCCGGGATCGATGGCCATGGGGACCAGGGGGATGGCGGAGCACGCCGAGCACGCGGAGCACATGGGGCTGCTCCCCAATACGCTGCCGATGATGACCGGCAAGGGCCCTTTCGGTGGGGTCGAGATGGGCGGGATGTTCACGATCGTGAAGGTCCGCGAGGGAATCACCAGCTACGACGATCCTGGCTGGTACGCTCACCCGTCGGGGAGCGTGGCCTGGAAGGTGGACGTGTGACCGTACTGACCGTGTGGCCGAATTCCTCAACCAGGTGCACACAGGAAACTGATAGAGTCGGTCAGGCCATGGGGCCCGCCGCCAAAGGATGCAGCTTCTGCCATTCCACCATGAGCTTGTTCAACTCCTCAAAAGCCTCATCGATGGCGTGCTTGAACCCTCTGCTGTCACTGCGCGTCTTTGCGTGGTACATTCGCCTTTCCAGGGCCTTCCAGATCCTCTCGTCCGGCTGGCCCTCCAGATTCGTCGCCGTGACGGCCACGATGCGCTCGAGCTCAGCACACATCTCGGGTGATCTCTCCATCTTCTTCCACTCACCAACCAGACGAATTGCATCGTCCAGCGTGCGCTTCAACGCCCAGTATCTGGCTTGGTCGTTCATTTCTTGCCCTCGACCTCCTCGAGCACGCCCGATTCACGGCCCGGCACGTCCCTTAGTCGAACCAAGCAGCGCGCGCGCGTCCGGTGCGGGGGCCGTGCTGGCGGTGACCCTCCTCGTCCCACCCCAGCCATGACCGCATCCGCGCGCGGTCGGGACCGGTCGCGCCAGTGCTCGCAGCCGGACGCCTCGAGCCGTTTCTCGTGCTTAACCACCGCTTCCTCGTGGCCACCGGGGTAGGATGGCGCCAGCAAGGAGACGGACCGGCATGGCCACACGCCCGAACGGCGGCTGTCTCGTGTGCGGCGAGGAGCTCATCTACCTGGCGGTTGCGGAGCTGGTTCGCTGCGCCCACTGCGACGTCGCGGCCTCGAGTGCCGCGCGCTGCCCGGCGGGCCACTACATCTGCGACGGCTGCCACTCAGGATCGGCGAAGGACGTCATCGAGAGCGTCTGCGCCGCCACCGAGGAGCAGGATCCCATTGCCATCGCGCGCGCTCTCATGCGCCACCCCGCCCTCGAGCTGCACGGGCCCGAGCACCACTTCCTGGTCCCGGCCGCGTTGCTCGCCGCCTTCTCCAACGTGCGGAGCGAGGGCGACCGGCGCGCCGGGCGCGTCGCCGAAGCTCGGCGCCGCTCCGAGCCCATCGCCGGTGGGTTCTGCGGCCTGCAGGGCGCTTGCGGGGCGGGGATCGGAGCGGGGACCTTCGTCGCCATCGTGACGGGATCGTCGCCGCTGCGCGGGGCCGAGCGTGGGCTCGCGAACCGCATGACGGCCGAGGCACTGGCGATCATCGGCGCGACCAACGGGCCCCGCTGCTGCAAGCGCGATTCCTCCCTGGCCATCCTGGCCGCGGCCCGGTTCGCGCGCGAGCACCTCGGGGTCTACCTCCCCGTGCTCAGCCAGCCCTGCCAGTTCTCGGAGCGGAACCGTCAGTGCGCCGGGGAAGCCTGCCCGTTCCACCCGCTGGCTGCGCCCGCTACCTAGTGGATCGGAATTCTCGGCGCGACCGCGCCCTTCCTCCTGCTATTTACGAGACGGAGTACCCAACGGCCCGTGCGATCCGTGCGCCGGCTCGCTAGGACGTGGCTGCAGCACGTGTCGGCCGGCCCAAGGGCCCGTCCCGAATGCCCGGCCCGAGGAGGAAACATGGCCTATGTCGACGGCTTCGTCCTGCCCGTACCGAAGAAGAACCTCCCCGCCTACCAACGCATGGCGCAGAAGGCGGGCCGGATCTGGCAAGAGTACGGCGCCCTGGAGTACCGGGAGTGCGTGGGGGACGACCTGGATGTGAAGATGGGGAAGTCGTTCCCGCTCCAGCTCAAGCTGAAGCGCGGCGAAACCGTGATCTTCTCGTGGATCCTCTACAAGTCGCGCGCGCACCGCGACCAGGTCAACGCGAAGGTGATGAAGGATCCGCGTATGACCAGCATCGCCCCGAAGGGCATGCCCTTTGACCTCAAGCGCATGGTCTACGGAGGCTTCAAGACGCTGGTGGACCTCGCGAAGGTGAGCGCCTCGGGCCGCGGGTCGCGAAGGCCAGCGCGCCAGCCGAAGCGGAACGGCCACGCCGAGATGGCTGAGCCTCAGCCGGCCGCGCAATGAGCCGGCCGGTCGGGTGGCTAACTCGTGGTGCCGGACGTGCTACGAGGGTTGCTGCTCGGACTGGGCTCGTTCGCGACGACCAGCTTCTCTCCGCGTTGAACCATCGATGCGGAGCCCCGATGGTCTCCGCTGGCCCGCCTCCGTCGACCGGTCGTCCCGGCGCGATCATCCGTGGCCTCTCACGGCCTTGACAAGGCGCCCCGCGGAAGACAACAAGAGGGCGAGTGCTCAAGAAGCTCCTCGCCGTCGTATTGCTCATCGTCGTGACGCCGGCTGTCGCCGAAGTCGCCGAGGCCGTCGCTCATCTCGCGTCGCACGGCGATCACGTCCACGCGAACGACGGGCACCACCCACCGATGGGGAACGATGAGCACGGATGCACACCCTCGCTGCACTTTTGCCTCTGCTGCGCCGGCGCTCCCGCGACCATCCGAAACATGTCGTCGGATGGCGTTCCGGTAGACACGGCGCTGGCGCGGACCTCGGCACCCCGGGCGGCTGATCGCCTGGGAAGGCTGGCCGATCCGCCGCCGCTGCCACCTCCGATCGCCTGATCGTTCCTGAGGAATCGCGGCCGGCCCTTGGACCCGGGGCCGTTTTCGACATCCGTTCGCGAAGGAACGACATGACCGTGTTGCAGCCTTGGGCTGCGCGTGCGCTGCTAGCCGGGCTACTGGCCGGCACCGCACCTGCCGCAGCCGAGACCATCAGCGTGGAAGAGGCGCTCAGGCGCGCCGAGGACAGGAACCCCGACCTCAAGCAGCTGGCAGCCGATCTGCAGGTTGCCCGAGGTGGGGTCGTCGGCGCGCGACTCGTCCCGTTCAATCCGGAGGTGGGCGTCACCGCGGGACCGGCGTTAACCGACGGCCAGGCGCCCCTTGGTTACGACCTGTCCCTCTCGCAGACCGTGGAGGTCGGCGGTAAGCGCGGGCACCGCGTCGACGCTGCCCAAGCCCGCGTGTCCGCGGCGGAGCTGCGGTTCGAGTACGGCCGCCTGCAGCTCGCGGCCCGCGTCCGGCGAGCGTACTTCCTCGCGGTGGTAGCGCGGAGTCGGGTCAGCGCGACCCGCGAGGCGGAGGAGGTCGCGGCGGACCTCAAGACGGCGGCTGACGACCGAGCCCGGCTCGGCGCGGGCACGCAGCTCGAGCAGAACGTCGCGTCATCGGTTCTCGGCCGCGCGCGGCACGATCGTCTCGCGGCGGAACGCCGTCACCGAGAGGCGCTGACAGATCTGGCGACCGTGACGGGAATGGCCGCCGCCGTACGGCCGGAACCCGCCGATGCGCCGCTGCCGGACTTCGGGCCGCCCATCCTCGCCGAGGACGAGCTCGTCGCGCGCGCCCTCGCGCGGCGAGGCGACGTCGCAGCCGCGACCAGGGAGAGGGTGGCAGCCGAGGCGGACGCGGCGCTCGCCGGCTCGCAGGCCGTGCCGGACGTGTCCCTGAGCGCGGCGTACGGCAGGGACGCCGTCGATCGGGCCAACACGCTCCTCTTCGGGTTCGCCATTCCGATCCCCGTGTTCAACAGGAACCAGGGGGGGCGCGCCGTGGCGAGCGCGGCGCTCGCGAAGGCCCAGATAGCGGAGGCGACGGCCCGCAGGGAAGCGGAGCGCCAGGCGCGGGCCGTCTTCGCGAGCTACGGGCTGGCCGTCGACGCAGTGCGTGGATTCGACCGCGACGTCGTGGAGAAGCTCAAGGAGAACCTGGACCTCGCGCGCGAGTCGGTCCGGAGCGGGAAGATCGGACTGTTGCTCTTCAACAGCGTGCGGCGCGACCTCGTGGACACGCGCCTCGCCTATCTCGATGCCCTCTCGGAGCTGGTGGAAGCGCGCTGCGCGCTCGAGCTCGCGGCCGGCGGAAGCCTGGAGTGACACATGACGTGGAAGCGACCTTCGCCCGTATTGACGCTCCTCCTCGTGCTGACGGCGGTCGTCGGCTGTCGCTCGGGCGCGGAGGCATCCAGGACCGAGGAGAAGGGGGCCGAGAAGGAAAGCTCGACTGCCAGCCGGTCCGCCCATGAGCCGCGGAAGGGCATGGTGCACCTCACGCGCGAGCAGGTGGCAACCGCCGGGATCCAGACAGCGCCCGTGGAGAGGCGCGCCGCGGCGGGTTTCCTCCGGGCCACCGCGACCATCGAGCCCGCC
>MEMX01000101.1:60131-60199 GCA_001768075.1 Anaeromyxobacter sp. RBG_16_69_14
AGGATCGCGGGCCGGATCGTCGCGCTCAAGGCGGGCGTCGGCGACCAGGTGAGGCGAGGCCAGACGAT
>MEMX01000101.1:60396-63940 GCA_001768075.1 Anaeromyxobacter sp. RBG_16_69_14
AGGAGGCGGCCGAGAACCGGCTGCATGCGCTGGGCGTCACGGACGCGGAGCTCCCGCGCCAGGTCGAAGGTCACTACAGCTCCACCATGAGCCTGACCTCTCCGCTCGACGGCCTCGTCGTCGAAAGATCGGCGATCCTGGGCCAGATGGCGGACCCATCCCAGCCGCTCTTCGTGGTGATGGACCTGCGCGAGGTCTGGCTCCTCGTGGACGTGTACGAGCAGGACCTCTCCCAGGTGAAGCCGGGACAACGGGTCAAGGTCCAGGTGGCCGCACTCCCGGATCGCGAGTTCCAGGGGACCGTCCAGAACGTCGGCGCCATCGTCGACGCGAAGACGCGGACCGTGAAGGTCCGGGTCGTCCTGCCTAACCCCCGCGCAGAGCTCAAACCCGGCATGTTCGCCACGGCCACGCTCGAGGACACGGTCGGAGAGCAGCGCGAGCGGCTGTTTGCTCCCACCGGAGCGGCCCAGCGGGATGGGGCGAGGACGATCGTGTTCGTCACCGTGGGGGAGAACGAGTTCGAGCCGCGAGCCGTCAAGGTGGGCAATCAGGGCGGCGAGTGGCTCGAGATCGTCGAGGGCCTGTCCGAGGGGGAGACCGTCGTCACCCGCGGCTCGTTCGCGCTCAAGTCCGAGATGAAGAAGGACGAGATCGGGGGCGAGGAATAGAGGACGGCGCCATGATCGAACGCATCCTGGAGTGGTCGCTCAGGAACCGGTTCCTGGTGTTCGTCGGGTCGCTCCTCCTCGTCGGGGGTGGCCTCGCGGCGATGCGCACCCTGCCCATCGACGCCGTGCCCGACGTCACCAACGTGCAGGTGCAGGTGCTGACCAAGGCGCCGGCCCTGGGGCCGGAGGAGGTGGAGCGCTTCATCACCACCCCCGTCGAGCTGGCCATGAGCGGCTTGCCCGGCCTCGAGGACGCGCGCTCCGTCTCCAAGTTCGGCCTCTCCGCGGTGACGCTGGTCTTCAAGGAGGGGACCGACATCTACTTCGCCCGCCAGCTCGTGAACGAGCGTCTCCAGACGGTGAGGGAGAGCATCCCTCGCGGCTACGGCGACCCCGAGATGGGGCCCATCACCACCGGTCTGGGCGAGATCTACCAGTTCGAGGTGCGCGGCGAGGGGAAGACGCCGATGGACCTGCGGACGATCCTCGAGTGGGACATCGCCCCGCGCCTGCGCCGGGTCCAGGGCGTCGTCGAGGTGAACAGCTTCGGGGGCGAGCTCAAGACCTACCAGGTCCAGGTGCACCCCGAGAACCTCGCGCGCTACGGGGTCTCGATCTCCGACGTGTTCCAGGCGGTCGAGCGGAACAACGCCAACGCCGGGGGCGCCTACATCGAGAGGAACGGAGAGCAGTACCTGATCCGCGGCGAGGGTCTCGTTGCGAGCCTGCAGGACATCGGCGACATCGTGGTGGCGGCGGACGCAAACGGCACGCCGATCTACGTCCGACAGATCGGCGACCCGGCGTTCGCGCCCATGGTCCGGCAGGGCGCGGTCACGCGCGACGGGAAGGGGGAGGTGGTGACGGGCATCGTGATGATGCTCGTGGGGGCCAACTCGCGGCAGGTCGTGAACGACGTCAAGCGCGCCATCGACGACGTGAAGCCGGCGCTGGCGAAGCTGGGCACGAGCGTCGAGCCCTTCTACGACCGGACCGATCTCGTCCGGAGGACGATCCAGACGGTGGCGAAGAACCTGGTCGAGGGCGGCATCCTCGTCATCGTGGTGCTCTTCCTCCTCCTGCGAAATCTCAGGGCGGGGCTCATCGTCTCCGCGGTGATTCCCCTCTCGATGCTGGCCGCGTTCATCGGCATGCGCTGGTTCGGCGTCTCGGTGAATCTCATGTCCCTCGGGGCCATCGACTTCGGCCTCATCGTGGATGGCAGCGTGATCGTGGTCGAGAACGCCGTCCGCATGATCGCCGAACGCTCCCATCACCTGGGAAGGCCCGTGACTCCCGCCGAACGGTCCGCGCTCGTGCTCAGGGCGAGCCGCGAGGTGCTTCGTTCGGCGACCTTCGGCGTCGCGATCATCGCCATCGTCTACCTCCCCATCCTCTCCCTGGTCGGCATCGAGGGGAAGATGTTCCGGCCCATGGCGATGACCGTGCTCTTCGCGCTCGCCGGGGCGCTCGTGCTCGCACTCACCTTCATCCCCGCGCTCTCCTCGCTCCTGCTTCCGAAGCGGATCGTGGAGGAGGAGAGCTTCATCGTGTCGCGGACGCGGCGCGCCTACGAGCCGGTCCTGCGCAGGGCCATCGCGCGGCGCTGGGTCACGGTGGGGGCCGCCGTCGCCATGTTCCTCAGCAGCGTGGCCCTCCTGCCCTTCCTCGGGAGCGAGTTCGTGCCCCGCCTCGACGAGGGGGCCATCGCCCTGCAATCCTGGCGACTCCCCAGCGTTTCCCTGGAGGAGTCGGTGCGGCAGTCCGGGGAGATCGAGAAGGTGCTGAAGCGCTTCCCGGAGGTCGTCACGGTGGTCTCGAAAACCGGCCGGGCCGAGATCGCGACCGACCCGATGGGCGTCGAGATCTCGGACGTCCTCGTCATGCTCAAGCCGCACGGCGAGTGGAAGACCGCCTCGACCCGCGAGGACCTCGTCGTGGCGATGGATGGGGCCCTCAAGAAGGCCGTGCCCGGTACCCTCTTCAGCTACTCCCAGCCCATCGAGCTCCGCGTCTCGGAGCTCATCGCTGGAGTCCGCTCCGACGTCGCGCTCAAGATCTTCGGGGACGACCTCGCGACCCTCAAGCGCACGGCGGACGCCGCGGTGGGGGTGCTCGCCAAGGTGCCGGGCGCCGCAGACGTGAAGGCGGAGCAGACGGCAGGACTGCCCGTCCTCCGGATGCGGATCGATCGGCGGGCGATTGCAAGATACGGCATCAACGCGGCCGACGTGCTGGAGGTGATCTCGACCGTCGGCGGACGGGAAGCAGGGGTCGTGCTGGAGGGACAGCGCCGGTTCCCGCTCATGGTGCGGTTCTCGCCCAGCACGCGACAGGACGTCGAGAACCTGCGATCCCTCCGGGTGCGCGCCCCGGGCGGCCAGCTCATCCCGCTCGCGCAGCTGGCGGACATCGCCATCGAGGACGGTCCAGCGCAGGTAAGCCACGAGAGCGGCCGGCGCAGGATCACCGTGGAGATGAACGTCCGCGGCCGCGACCTGGGCGGCTTCGTGGCGGATGCACAGCGGGCCGTCGAGAGCGCGAACGTCGTGCCGACAGGCTACTTCCTCGAGTGGGGCGGCCAGTTCGAAAACTTGCAGGAGGCGAGTCGGCGGCTCCTCGTGGTGGTGCCCGTCGCCCTCGCCCTCATCTTCGTGATGCTCTTCCTCACCTTCGGCTCGGCGAAGCTCGCCGCCGTCATCTACCTGAACGTCCCCTTCGCGGTGACCGGGGGGGTGTTCGCCCTCGGGCTGCGTGGGATGCCGCTCTCCATCTCCGCCGGCGTCGGGTTCATCGCCCTGTTCGGCGTCGCCGTCCTCAACGGCCTCGTGCTCGTCTCCTACATGAAGCAGCGCCACGACGAGGGGCTGTCG
>MEMX01000102.1:0-7211 GCA_001768075.1 Anaeromyxobacter sp. RBG_16_69_14
GCCTCAAGCGGAGGGGAGAACTCTCCCCCCGCGCCCCCCATCTCGAGCGTCAGTTCATGTGGCATGCGCTATCAGACGGTCGTCCCCTCGCCTGCCTGCGCGCACGGCCGCGGCTCAGCGGAACCGCGAGTTTGGTGGCCCGTCCCGTCGGCGATGAGCAAGCTACGACGATGCACCGTATTGGTGAGCACATCGCGCGGGAGAAGCGCTGCGCCGGCGAGATCGACGCGCGCGTTGACGCGCTGCGCAGCCTCAACGGGGAGCGTGTGCGTTACCTGGTCGCGGGGGCCTACGCCTTCTTCGAGTACACGGGCATCTTCCGCGACACGAAGGATCTCGACGTGGTCCTGCGCCGCCAGGATCTCGACCACGCGCTCGGCGCGCTCGAGCGGGCCGGCTTTCGCACCGAGTTGCTCGATCCGGTCTGGATCGCCAAGGGCTACCGGGGTGACTGGTTCGTCGACCTCATCTTCTCCTCTGGCAACGGCGTGGCGGTGGTGGACGACGCGTGGTTCGAGCACGCGCGGCGCGGCGACGTGATGGGCGTGCCGGTGCTGCTCGCCCCGCCGGAGGAGATCATCTGGTCGAAGGCGTACGTGTGCGAGCGGGAGCGCTACGACGGGAACGACGTGTCCCACCTCGTGCTCGCGTGCGGTGACGAGATGAGCTGGAACCGGCTGGTCGCCCGCTTCGACGAGCACTGGGAGGTGCTGCTCGCGCACCTCCTCATGTTTCGCTTCTCCTTCCCATCCAGGCGCTCCAAGGTGCCGGACTGGGTGATGCGCGAGCTGCTTCGCCGCACGTGGGAGGGGATGGTGGAGGGCGACTGGAACCGCCGCATCTGCCGCGGGCCGCTCCTCTCGAAGGTGCAGTATTGCCACCTGCTCGATCACCTGGGCTACCAGGACGTCAGGCGGGACGTGCGGGACGATCCCGCCGCACGCGAGGATCGCCCGCCCGCGGAAGGAGGCGAGGATGGCGCGGCCGTTTCGCCTGGCAGCGCTGGGTGACCTGCACTGCCGCGAGGATGAGCACGGGCGCTTTCGCGAAGTGGTGAAGGCCGTCAACGACGAGGCGGAGGGGCTCGTCCTGTGCGGCGATCTCACCGATCGTGGCGTGGTGGACGAGGCGAGGACGCTCGCCGAGGCGCTGTCACTCCTGCGCGTCCCGTGCGCCGCGGTGCTCGGAAACCACGACTTCGAGGCAGGCCAGCAGCGCGAGATCGTCCGTATCCTGCGCGAGGCGAAGGTGGCGGTACTCGACGGGGAGTACGCCGTGTTCGACAAGCGCCTCGGCGTGGCCGGGGTGAAGGGCTTCGCCTGCGGCTTCGACAAGGGGACGCTGCAGGCCTTCGGGGAGCCTGCCGTGAAGGCCTTCGTGCAGGAGGCCGTGAACGAGGCGCTGAAGCTGGAGGCGGCGCTCGGGCAGATCGACACGCCGCACCGCGTCGTCATCATGCACTACGCGCCGGTGGCCGCCACCACCGAAGGGGAGGTGCCGGAGCTCCGGCCTTTCCTGGGCACCAGCCGCCTCGCCACGCCCGTAGACGCCTTTGGCGCGCAGGCCGTGTTTCACGGACACGCGCACCACGGGACGCTGGAGGGCCGCACGCCCAGGGGAGTGCCCGTCTACAACGTCGCGATGCCGCTCCTGCGCAAGGCCTTCGACCGGCGCTTCCGCGTGATCGAGATCGCGCCGCCGGAGGCGGAGCCGTTCGCCAGCGAGCACACCTACGCCAGCGGCCCGCATTGACCACATTTCCAGAGGCAGACCAGCTAGTGACGCATGGGCGGCGGCCCGGCGGCCTTGCGGACGCGATCCAGGATTTCCTCCATGCCGACGCTCTTCGGAATGTAGCCCTGGGCGCCAAGGAGCTCCGCTTCCCACTCGAAGCCATACGCGGAGAGGATGAGGATGGGCACGGCGGCGCTCCTGGCGTCGCCCCGCATCCGCTCCATCACCCCCCAACCGTCGAGGACCGGCATCTTGAGGTCGAGCAAGACGATGCCCGGCTGCTCATCGGAGACGCGGGCGAGCGCCAGCTCGCCATTCTCGGCCTGCTGCACCGGGTAACCGGCCTCGATCAACACCTCCGAGAGGGCCTCCCGGAAGTCGTCGTCGTCGTCCACGACGAGGATGTACTGACCAGGGGTCATGGGGTGCCGCCTGAGGTGCCGCCGTCCCTGAGCATCTCCGCGATCTCCCGCGCCAAGCGTCGCGCGTCAAGGATGTGTTCGGGTCCGAGTGACACCGCACCCACCACGGGGTGCCCGCCCCCCCCGAATTTCTCGCAGATCCGCGCGATGTCGTGGGCTCGCGGGACCCTGGACCACGGATTGGAGCCGACCGAGACCTTGCTCCGCTTGCTGTCGCGGGAGACCACCACGGTGTAGAGCGCGTCGGGAAACAGGTCGTAGGCGATGAACTTGTTGGCGGCCTCGACGCCGCTCTCCGAGAGGTCGATCTCGACCACGCCGTCCTTCACCCCGGCGAGCTTTCTCACCGTTTCGATGGAACGGAAGTGTCGGTCGAGGATGGGTCGCAGCGGCTCTGCTACCCAGGGCTCGGCCGCGATCTCCGCCAGCGGCCGAGAGCGCAGCGCGTCGATCACCCGGATAGGCAGCGTTGGATCGTGCGTCGCCTCGAGCAGCGACATGATACGGAGCGCCGGCTCCTCCAGCCGCACCGCCACCGCCGCCGACGGGAAACGCGCCGCGTCGATGATGTCGGCCCAGCGCAAGAGCTCGTCGAGGTCAGGCGCGCTCCAGCCGAAGCGCGCCTCGAGCGTGCGCGCGATGAAGCTCGTGCAGGAGGGCGCCGCGGGATCCCAGAATTTCTGCCCCGAGGTGTCGCGCTCGAAGATCGCCCGGTCGGTGACAGGCTGGAAAGCGGTCACGTGGTGGTCAAACCACCAGTGCAGCCTGGGGGACGGCGAGAAGCGGAAGTCCACGCACGCGTTGACGTCGGCGTCGAAGGCGCCGGGCGGAAAGGGATCGCCCTGCTGATGCTGCACCGGCTGCAGGGTGGTGGCAGTGAGCCGGCGGTCCTGGCGCTCCGCGAAGAAGCGGCTGAACACCGCCGCAGAGGAGCAGCCGTCGAAGCAGTTCGCGTGGTACAGGACCTTGAGGTGCATGTAGGCTGGCCAATGTAGTGGCGGGCGGCGGCAGTGTCGAGCAGGTGTCGAGCAAGTGAAGCAGCGCGGCGGCTGCGCGGTCGGCGCCCTCGCCCGGGCGGACCCGCGGGGATCGAGCTTCCGCCAGCGCTCCTCGACCGCACCGGTAGGTCGGACTCCTGTTTCGCCCTTTTTTCACGGCGGGCTCTTGGTGGGGCCTCGGGGGAGCGGCGGCCGGCGCGGCAACGAGCACCCGCATCAAGTGCCAGGGTGACGCCTGCCACCTTGCGGGTTAGACTCCGCCCCGCATGGACGCAACTCGCGTCGGGGCGCTCCTCGACGACCGTAAGTTCGACCTCCGACTCTCGCTCGTCGCGGGCAGGACGGGTCTCTCACGCAAGATCTCGAGCTCGCGCATCCAGAAGCCAGGCCTGGTCCTGGCTGGCTACACCGAATACCTGCACAAGGAGCGCCTCCAGGTATTCGGCAACACCGAGATGAGCTACTTCGCCACGCTACCGAAGGAGCGCGCTCGCGACGTCCTGCGCGCTTTCTTCTCCCAGGACGTCGCCTGCCTGGTCGTGACGAAGGGCCTCCCCGTCCCCCCGGAGCTCACCGCAGCCGCCGAGGAGTGGAACGTCCCGGTGCTCCTCACGTCGCACCTCTCCAGCACCTTCATCGAGAGCGTACAGAACTACCTCGAGGACATCCTGGCCGCGCAGACGTCGATGCACGGCGTGCTCCTCGACGTCTTCGGCGTGGGCATCCTCCTCTTGGGCAAGAGCGGCATCGGCAAGAGCGAGATCGCGCTCGACCTCATCATGCGCGGCCACCGCCTGGTGGCCGACGACATCGTGGACGTGAAGCGGGTGGCGCCCGAGTCCGTCTACGGCGCGGGCTCCGAGATCATCAAGCACCACATGGAGATCCGGGGCCTCGGCATCATCAATATCAAGGACCTCTTCGGCGTCGCCGCCATCCGCGAACGGAAGAAGATCGAGATCGTCCTGGAGCTGGTCGAGTGGGATCCGAACGTCGAGTATGACCGGCTCGGGGTGGAGGAGAAGAAGTTCCGCATCCTCGACGTCGAGGTGCCGATGCTCATCGTGCCAGTCCGGCCGGGGCGCAACATGACCACCATCGTCGAGGTGGCGGCGCGCAACCACCTGCTCAAGCTCCAGGGCCACCACTCCGCCCGTGAGTTCCAGGAGCGGCTCAACCGGGCCATCGCGCTCGCTCCCGGCGGGCGCGGGGGGGAGATGGACGTCGAATGACGTCGCGAGAGGGTCCCGACCGGAAGGCGCCCGAGCCGGCCCGCCCGCCCCAGGAGCCCCGGGTGGTCATCCTCACCGGCGTCTCCGGATCCGGCAAGTCTACGGCGCTGCGCGCGCTGGAGGACGCCGGGTTCTACTGCGTGGACAACCTGCCCATTGTCTTCCTGGAAAAGCTGCTCGAGCTCTCGGCGCACACCGCCGGCGAGGTGACGCGCATCGCGCTGGTGGTCGACGCCCGCGAGGGCCGCTTCCTGGACGAGGCGCCGCGCGTCATCGACGAGGTGCGTCGCACCGGCACGCGGGTGGAGGTCGTCTTCTTCGACGCGGCGGACGACGCGCTCTTGCGCCGCTACTCGGAGACGCGCCGCCGCCACCCCCTCGCGGGTGACTCGGGCTCCGTATCGGAGGGCATCGCTGCCGAGCGCAAGGCGCTGGAGGGCCTCAAAGCGAGCGCGAGCGAGGTCATCGACTCCTCTTCGCTCAACGTTCACGAGCTGAAGCGGCTCGTCCACGCCCGGTTCGTCGGAACCGAGGTCGAGCAGATGGGCGTGACGTTGGTCTCGTTTGGCTTCCGTTACGGCCTGCCCAGCCACGCCGACGTGGTCCTCGACGTGCGCTTCCTCCCGAATCCCTACTTCGTCCCCGAGCTCCGGCCGCACCCAGGTACCGATGCCCGCGTGAAGGAGTACGTGCTGGGGCAGCAGGACGCGAAAGCGTTCCTTGCGCGCATGGTCGATCTGTGCACCTTCCTGCTCCCCCGCTACCGTATCGAGGGGAAGAGCTACCTCACCATCGCCGTTGGATGCACCGGCGGACGCCACCGCTCGGTCGCCATCGCGGACGCGCTCGCACACGAGCTTCAGACCGCGGGCACTCCCGTCCGCCTCTGGCACCGCGACCTCGAGAAAGAATAGGGTTCAGCCATGGTCGGTCTCGTCGTCGCGGCGCACGGGAAGCTCGCCGAGGAGCTCATTCGCACCGCCGAGGGCGTCTGCGGCAAGCTCGAGCAATGCCGCCCCGTGTCGCTGGCGGCGTCCTCGGCGATGGAGGTGGCCCGGGCCGAGCTCGCGGACGCCATTCGCGCCGTCGACTCCGGCGATGGCGTGCTCGTGCTCACCGATATGTTCGGTGGCTCCCCCGCCAACCTCGCCCTCACCTTCCTCGACGAGAAGATCGAGGTCGTCACGGGCGTGAACCTGCCCATGCTGGTGAAGCTCTCTACCTGTCGCGCCGAGGGCGCCGCGCTGCGCGACACGGCGGAGATGCTCAGCGGCTACGGGCAGAAGAACATCACCCTCGCGAGCGACCTGCTTCGCACTCGCGGCCGCCGGAACTGACGCGCACGTGATCGTCCTCGTCAGGATCGACAACCGCCTGCTCCACGGCCAGATACTGGAGACCTGGGTTCCCAGGCTCAAGATCCGTCGGGTTGTCATCGCCGACGACGAGGTGGCCTCCTCGCCCTTGGCTCGGGCGGCGATGACCTTGTGCCTGCCACCCGAGCTCTCGGCGGAGGCGCTGCCCGAGGCGCAGCTCGACTACGCCGCCCTGGCGGCGGCGAACGAGCCGACATTGCTCCTCTTCCGCGATGTGGCGGCGCTGGTGCGCGGCGTGGCAGCCGGACTCGGTCCGGCCATGGTGCGGAAGGTGAATCTCGGAAACGTCCACTATGCCCCAGGGCGCCGGCCGGTCACGCCCTCCGTCTTCCTCCTTGGCGAGGAGATCGCTGCGCTGCAGGGCCTCGAGGCGGCGGGCTTCGAGGTGGAGGCGCGCGCCGTGCCCTCGGACGCCCCGGTCGGAGCGCAGCAGCTGGCGCGGAAGTACGCCGCCGCGGCAGAGAAACGATAGACTCCGTGCTGCCGTGAGCTATCTCGTCCTGGGTCTCGTTGCCGGTCTCGCCGCGGTGGAGCGCAAGGGCTTCCTCCAGGCGATGCTGTCCCGTCCCATCGCGCTTGGGCCCCTCACCGGGCTCGCGCTCGGCGATGTCGCGGGCGGACTCTACGTTGCGGCGCCGCTCGAGCTCCTGTGGCTTGGCGCGGTGAACCTGGGGGCAGCTCTTCCGGTCCACGAGGCGCTCGGGACGGCCGCGATCACCGGGGGAACGGTTCTCGCGTCGCGCGCGCTCCGGACGGAGGGCCTCGACGGCCCGGCCCTCCTGCCCGCAGTGGCGGTCCTGGCGGTGTTCGTCTGCGCGCCGCTGGCGCTCCTCGGCCGGCGCGCGGACCGGCTCGTCGAGCACTGGAACGAGTGGCTCCACGCCCGCGCCGAACGCGAGCTCGCCGCCGGGGAGGCCAGCGCCGCCGCGCGCGTCAACCTGTACGGCCTCGCGCTCCCCTTCGGAATCGGCTTCGTCCTGGCGCCGCTGGGCGCGGCGGTGGTGGTGGCCGTCGTCCCGTTCGTCCTGCTGTGCGCCCCCGGGACGCTGCCGGCGCTCGCGCTGGGATGGGTCGCCTTCGCGGCCTTCGCGTGCGCATCGGGCGCCAAGGCAATGAGGGCCCCGCGCGCGGGAGCCCTCTACTTCGGGGCGATGGGACTCGGGCTCTGCCTTTTCCTTGCGACGGCGCTCGCGGGAGGGGGGACATGAGCCGGCCCGCCCCTGCAGCGTCCGTGCACGTGCCCGCGGCGGTGCTGGCGCGCTGCTTCTGGCGCAGCCTCTTCTTGCAAGCGGCATGGAACCGCCGCGGGATGCAGAACCTGGGCTTCGCCTACGCAATCGATCCGGCGCTGCGCGCGATCTACCCCGATCCAGGGCTGCGCCGGGAGGCGCTCGGGCGCCACCTCGGGTTCTTCAATTGCCATCCGTACACCGCGGCGGCCATCCTCGG
>MEMX01000102.1:7240-17223 GCA_001768075.1 Anaeromyxobacter sp. RBG_16_69_14
TCGCGGCAGGGATGGAGCTGGCCGGCGCACCGCTCGCGTACAAGACCACGCTGCAGGGGCCGCTGGCTGCCATCGGGGACGGGTTCTTCTGGACCGCGCTGCGGCCCTTCTTCGGCGCGCTGGCCGCACTCGGCGCCCTGCTCTTCGGCTGGCCGGCGGTCGTCCTGACGCTTACGATCTACAATGCGATCCACCTCGCGCTGCGCATCGGCCTGTTCCGGGCGGGTTACAGCCAAGGCGACGCCATCATAGGCGCCATCGCCCGGTTGTCGCTGCCCGCGGCCGCCGACAGGCTGCGGCTGGGAGGAGCGGCGCTGTGTGGCCTGTCCGCCGCCACGGTGGCCGCGCGCGCCGAGTTCCTGACGCGTTCCGGCACCGTGCCGGTCGCGGTGCTGGCCGCGGCGGTCGGCTACCTGGCCCTCGCGCGCGGGGTGCGCCTTCTTCCAGCCACGTACGCCGCCATTCTCGCCGGCGTCGGCGCGGCCATCGCCGCCGGCCGCTTTCACGGGAGCCCCTAGCGGGGAGCCCCAACAGGGAGCCTCCAGTGAGCATCGCCATTGACGTCGAACGGTTGGAGCGCCCCGCGAACGCGCCCTATCTCGGTCCGGAGGAGCACTAGAGCATGCCGCGCCTCGAGCGAAGTTTTCTGATCGTGAACTTGCTCGGCCTGCATGCGCGCGCCGCCGCGCAGCTCGTCCAGACCGCCAACCGCTACAAGGCCGAGGTGCAGGTCGAAAAGGACGGGCTGGAGGTGAACGGCAAGAGCATCATGGGCGTCCTGACGCTGGCCGCCGCCAAGGGCGCACAGATCGCTGTATCCTGCGAGGGCGAGGACGCCGAGGCGGCCATGGCAGCGCTCGCGGTCCTGATCGAGAACGGGTTCGGGGAGAAGTGAGGACGATGGGCTCTTCCACCACGCTGATGGGACTCGCGGCCAGCCCAGGCATCGCGGTGGGGCGCTGCTGGCCGGTCGATCAGCGCAAGGTGAAGACGCCCAAGCGCCGGATCGAGCAGGAGGAGGTGCAGGGCGAGCTCGGGCGCCTGCGCGCCGCGCTCGAGGCTGCCGACGAGCAGCTCGCCACCGTGCGCCGGAAGGTGGAGGAGCTCGAGGGCTCCGAGCACACCGCCATCATCGACATGCACCGGATGATGCTGAAGGACGAGATGCTGCTGTCGGAGGTCCGTCGCCTGGTGCGCGACGACAAGGTGAACGCCGAGTGGGCGGTGAAGCGCGCCGTGCGCAAGATCAAGAGCGCCTTCAGCGACATCGCCGACGAGTACTTCAAGGAGCGGCGCGCCGACGTCGACTACGTCGGCGAGCGCATCATCAAGAACCTCATGGGCGAGGTGGTAGATCTGGAGGAGCCTCCCCCCGACGGCTCCATCGTCATCGCGCACGATCTCTCGCCCGCCGACACCGCGCTCCTCCTCCACGAGCGCAAGGTGGCTGCCTTCGTCACCGACGCGGGCACCAAGACCTCGCACACCGCCATCGTGGCGCGCGCGCTGGAGATCCCGGCGGTGGTAGGCGTCGGGCGCATCAGCGCTCTCGCCGACAAGGGAGCCTGGATCATCGTCGACGGGCAGCGGGGGATCGTCGTCCTGAACCCCTCGCCGCAGGAGCGCTCCGACTACGACGACGCCCGTGAGCGGTGGCTCGCCCACGAGCGGGAGCTGATGGCGACGAGAGACCTGCCTGCCACCACCGTGGACGGCGTCTCGGTCCGGCTCGCAGGCAACAT
Organism: Anaeromyxobacter sp. RBG_16_69_14; assembly: GCA_001768075.1. Lineage (GTDB taxonomy): Bacteria > Myxococcota > Myxococcia > Myxococcales > Anaeromyxobacteraceae > Anaeromyxobacter_A. The sequence continues at coordinate 8,983 of MEMX01000102.1, forward strand.
CGAGTTCGCCGAGGAGGTGAAGAGCCTCCTCGATCACGGCGGCGAGGGCGTGGGCCTCTACCGCACCGAGTTCCTGTACATGGGGCGGACCGACCTCCCCGACGAGGAGGAGCACTACCGGAACTACAGGCAAGTACTGGAGGCCCTGGCGCCGCGGCCGGTGACCATCCGCACCTTCGACCTCGGCGGCGACAAGCTCCCCACCGGCGCGCGCAGCCACGATGAGAACCCGGCCCTCGGCCTGCGCGCGCTACGCTACTGCCTTCGCCACCCCGACATGTTCCGCCTCCAGCTGCGGGGGCTCCTGCGAGCGAGCGTGCACGGGAACCTCCGGGTCATGTTCCCCATGGTGTCGGGCCTGGGGGAGCTGCGGGCCGCCAAGCGCGCCTTCATGGAATCGCGCGAGGAATTGCGCCGGGAGGGGATCGAGACGCGCATGCCGCCCGTCGGCATCATGGTGGAGCTCCCGAGCGCCGCCGTCATCGCAGACCGGCTCGCCAAGGAGTGCGAGTTCCTCTCCATCGGAACGAACGACCTCATCCAGTACACCATGGCGATCGACCGGCAGAACAAGGACGTCGCTTACCTGTACCGGCCGCTGCACCTGGCAGTGCTCCGGATGCTCAAGTTCATCTGCGAGGCCGGCCAGGCAGCCGGCATACCGGTCTCCATGTGCGGCGAGATGGCGGGCGACCCGTTGAACGTGCTCGTGCTGCTCGGGCTCGGCCTGTCCGAGCTGTCCATGATCAGCGCGTCGGTGCCGCTCGTGAAGCGGGTGCTGCGCGCGGCGTCGGCTGCGGATGGAAAACGGCTGCTGGAGAGGCTGCTCGAGCTCTCGGCCGCCAGCGACATCGAGAGGGAGGTTCGGGCCGAGATGGCGCGCAAGTTCCCCGGGCTACTCGAGAACGGCGCCCGGGCGTCGCCGATCACGGGCTAGTGCGGACGCCGCTGGCTTCGGGGACCGTCGGTGGGTCGGGAAGGGGTGCGCCTCCGACACACGCCCTGCTCCGTGGGCAACCAGTCATCCGTTATGTTGACAGCATCGCGCGTGAGCGCGTAGCTTCGCGGGCCACTCCGGGGCGCCCCGGATGACTCCGAAGGACCGAGAAGGGGACCAGAAGACATGCCGGCAACCGACTACCTGTTCACCTCGGAGTCCGTGACGGAGGGCCATCCAGACAAGATGGCCGACCAGGTCTCGGATGCCGTCCTCGACGCGGTGCTCGGTCAAGACAAGAAGGGCCGCGTGGCCTGCGAGACACTGCTCAAGACAGGCTACGTCATGATCGCGGGCGAGATCACCACCAGCGCCCGCGTCGACTATCCGCGCCTCGCCCGAGACGTGGTGAAGCGCATCGGCTACACCGGCAGCGAGATGGGCTTCGACGGAAACACCTGCGCGGTGCTGGTCGCCGTCGATCAGCAGTCCCCTGACATCGGCCAAGGCGTGGACACCGGCGGCGCCGGGGACCAGGGAATGATGTTCGGGTATGCCTGCGACGAGACGCCGGAGCTGATGCCGGCGCCCATCACGTATGCGCACGCGGTGACGCGCCAGCTCGCCAAGGCCCGCCGAGGCGGCGTCGGTTTCCTGCGCCCGGACGGCAAGAGCCAGGTCTCCGTCGAGTACCGCGGTGGCAAGGTCGCCCGCATCGACACGGTGGTGGTGTCGACCCAGCACTCGGCCGACGTCTCGAACAAGAAGCTGCACGCCGCCGTCCGCGAAGAGGTCATCGCGAAGGCGCTCCCGAAGAAGCTCGTCGACAGGAAGACCAAGGTGTTCATCAACCCGACCGGCCGCTTCGTCGTCGGCGGGCCGATGGGCGACACCGGCGTCACCGGCCGCAAGATCATCGTCGACACCTACGGCGGGATGGGCCGCCACGGCGGCGGCGCATTCAGCGGCAAAGATCCCTCCAAGGTGGACCGCTCGGCCGCCTACATGGGCCGCTACATCGCGAAGAACGTGGTCGCGGCCGGCCTCGCACGGCGCTGCGAGGTCCAGGTCGCCTACGCCATCGGCGTCGCGGAGCCCGTCTCGGTGATGGTGGACACCTTTGGCACGGGGGCGGCTCCGGAGGACAAGATCGCCGCCGCCGTCCGCGAGGTCTTCACCTTCACCCCGCGCGCGATCATCGAGGGGCTCGACCTCTTGCGGCCCATCTACGAGAAGACCGCCGCGTACGGCCACTTCGGAAGAACCGAGAAGGAGTTCACCTGGGAGCGGGTGGACAGGAAGGACGCGCTCCGGGAGGCGGTCGGTCTCTCCAAGGCCAGGGCCGTCGGGGCGTAGCGGATCCATCCCCGCGCCACGAAGCGGGCCCGACTCCGCACCCTGTACAACGCCAGGCCATCGCGCAGAGGGCATCACGGGACAGCCCTGGCGGTCCGCCCGGCGCGCCCCTACAATCCGCGCCCATGACTCTCCTCGTCGCGGCGGTGCTGGGCGTGGTGCAGGCCCTGACCGAGTTCCTCCCGGTCTCCTCGACCGCACACCTCCTCGTCTTCGGAGAGCTCTTCGGACAGAGCCTCGCGGATGAGCAGTTTCGCGCCTTCGTCGCCATCATCCAGACCGGCACCACCCTCGCCGTCATCGTGTACTTCCGCGTCGAGCTGTGGACACTCGCGAGCACGGCGATCTCGGGGCTCGCTCGAGGCCGACCCCTGGAAAGACCCGAGGCGCGCCTGGCCTGGCTCATCACCCTCGGCACCATCCCGGCGGCGGTGGCCGGGAAGCTCCTCGAGCGGCGCATCGAGGCGTTCGGGAACCTCGTCATCGCCTTCTCGTTGGTGGCGTGGGGCCTGATCCTGCTCGCCGCGGAGCGCTTCGCCACGCACCACCGGAGACTCTCCGACGTCGCCGTCAGGGACGCCATCGCCATCGGCGCCGGCCAGGCCTTGGCGCTCATCCCCGGCACGTCGCGCTCCGGCGCCACCATCACCACCGGCATAGCGCTGGGCCTTACGCGCGAGGACGCGGCGCGCTTCAGCTTCCTCCTCTCCGTACCCATCACGCTTGGTGCAGGACTCTACAAGCTGAACAAGATGTTGCCAGCGCTCGCCGGGCACCCGGACTGGGCGGGCGCGACCCTGCTCGGCACGCTCGTCGCGCTCGTCGCGGGTTACGTCGTCATCGGATGGCTCCTCGAATACCTGAGGACGCGCACGACCTACGTGTTCGTCGCCTGGCGCATCTTCGCGGGCGCGCTCATCGCGGTGCTGCTCTGGAGCGGCGTGCTCCCCGCCGACGAGGCGCGACGGCCACCGTCCGCGCCCACCGCGAGCGCCCCGACGCCATCGCCTCCCCCGATGTCTCGATGATCGCAATGGACCGGCTGCGCGCAACACTGGCCGCGCGGGCTCCCGGGAGCTTCAAGTTCGAGTCGCTCCGGCCCGAGCTGTTGCCCGAGGGCGGCCTGCACCACGCGGCGGTGCTGGTTCCGCTCTTCGAGCACGAGGGAGAAGCGCACGTTCTGCTCACGCGACGCCGCCACGACCTCAGCCGCCACGCCGGCCAGGTGAGCTTCCCCGGCGGTCGCATCGAGGCCGGAGAAGAGCCGCTGTCGGCGGCACTGCGCGAGGCGCAGGAAGAGGTAGGGCTCGACCCGACGCGCGTGGAGGTGCTCGGGCGCCTCGACGAAACCCTCGTCCTGGTGACGGGCTTTCGCTTGACGCCGTGGGTAGGCCTGGTGCCATATCCGTACCCTTACCTGGCGCACCCCGCTGAGGTGGAGGACATCCTGTACGTCCCGCTCTCGGCCCTGGCGCGCCCCGGCGTCCACCGGATCGAGGAACGCGAGGCCTATGGCGACCTGCACGAGGTTCACTTCTACGACTTGCCAGAAGTGACCATCTGGGGCGCCACCGCGCGCGTCCTGCACCAGCTGCTCACCCTGTGGAGCCCTCGGTGAAGCTCTATCCTGTCGTGATGGCCGGGGGCTCCGGCACCCGGTTCTGGCCGCTCTCGCGCAAGGGCCGGCCCAAGCAGTTCCTGCACTTGCTCGGCGACGCGCCCCTCCTCGCCGCTACCGTGGCCCGCTTGCCACCGCTGGCGAAGCTCGATCGCACCTACGTGGTATGTGGCCCGGCGCACGCTCGGACGGTGAAGAAGATGCTGCCGGAGCTCCCCCCGGAGAACGTCCTCGTGGAGCCGTGCGCGCGCAACACCGCGCCCTGCGTGGGCCTGGCCGCGCTCCACGTCGTGCGCCGCGATCCCGAGGGCATCATGGCGATGCTGCCCGCGGACCACCATGTCGCGCGCAAGGCCGCCTTCCGCGACGCTCTGGCCGCCGCCGCGGCGGTGGCGGAGCAGGGCGCCATCACCACCATCGGCGTGCGGCCCAATCGGCCCGAGACCGGCTACGGATACCTGAAGGTGGGGCCGCGCATGCCCCCTCCACGCCGGACGCCGACCAAGGCGAGTCGAAGCCGCCAGGGAAACCCTCAGCGAGGCCTCCTACCGCACAAGGTCGACTGCTTCGTCGAGAAGCCCGACGCCGCCACCGCCGCCGGTTACCTGGCGGGGGGCGACTACCTCTGGAACAGCGGCATCTTCGTGTTCCGCGCCGACGTCATCCTGGAAGAGATCCGCCGCACCATGCCGGCCCTCGGCGAGCAGCTCGAGTCCATCGGCACCGCGCTCGGGACTCCCCGCGCAACGCGCGTGCTCAAGAAGGTGTTCCCCGAGTGCCCCTCGATCTCCATCGACTACGGCGTCATGGAGAAGAGCGACCGCATCGCCGTGATTCCGGCCGACTTCGGCTGGAGCGACGTCGGCAGTTTCGCGGCGCTCTCCGAGGTGCGCGCACGGGATGCTCAAGGGAACGTCACCGAGGGGGACGCGCTCATCCTGGACGGAAAGGACAACGTGGCGATCGCTCATCCCGGGCGGCTCCTCGCCATGGTCGGTGTCGACGACGTGATCGCCGTCGACGCCGGCGATGTGGTGCTGGTCTGCCGGCGTGACAGGGCACAGGACGTCCGCAAGGCCGTGGAAGAGCTGAAGCGACGGGGGCGAGAGGATCTCCTCTAGGAGGAACTCGGCTACGGGCTGCGGGCTACAGGCTGCGGGCCACGGCCCTTCGGCACCCCGGCCGTCCTCGTTTCGTGCGAAGGGGTCGGCCCAGCCGGTGCCGCAACTGACTCGCCTTGCGCGGCGACCGGCAACCCGTCTCCCATGCACGAGTTGTGGCCGCCTCACATACACCAACGCGAGGTCTCGAGACCCATGGCGAGCACGATCTCTCCCACCCTCTTCCGCGAGTATGACATCCGTGGCCTCGTGGATCAGGACATGACGGATCAGGCGGTGCACCTCATCGGGAAAGGCCTCGGCACGATGGTCGTCGCGGCAGGTGGCTCGAAGGTGGTGGTCGGGCGCGACTGCCGCCTCTCCGGCGGGCGCTTCGCCGAGATGATGATCACCGGCCTCAACGCGACCGGGGTCGACGTGATCGACCTCCGGGTGGTGCCGACGCCGCTCACCTACTTCGCCGCCAACACGCTCGACGTCGACGGGCTCTGCATGATCACGGGCTCGCACAACCCACCCGAGTACAACGGGCTCAAGGTCGGCGTCGGGAAGACCACGCTGCACGGCGAAGGGATCCAGGAGCTGCGCCGGCTCGTGGAGTCGGGGAAGTTCATCCATGGAAAGGGTACGACGGAGGTCCACGACATCGTCAGGCCTTACATGGAGTACGTGCGGGAGAACCTCCGGCTCGGCGCGCGCAAGCTCAAGGTGGTGGTCGACGCGGGGAACGGAACGGGTGGCGTGGTGGCGGTACCGCTCTTCCAGGCGCTCGGGATCGAGGTGATCCCGCTCTTCATCGAGATGGACGGCAACTTCCCCAACCACCACCCCGATCCGACCGTCGAGAAGAACCTCGAGCATCTCAGGCAAAAGGTGCTGGAGGTGAAGGCCGACCTCGGCATCGCGTACGACGGCGACGCCGACCGCGTGGGAGCCGTGGACGAGAAGGGTGGCGTCCTCTGGGGGGACCAGCTCATGATCCTCTTCTCGCGCGCGCTGCTGGAGGAGAACCCGGGCGCGGCCATCGTCGGGGAGGTGAAGTGCTCGATGAACCTCTACGACGACATCGCGAAGAAGGGTGGGCGGCCCATCATGTGGAAGGCGGGCCACAGCCTCATCAAGGCGAAGATGAAGGAGGAGAAGGCGCTCCTCGCCGGCGAGATGAGCGGCCACATCTTCTTCGGGCATCGGTGGTTCGGCTTCGACGACGCGATCTACGCCTCGGGCCGGTTGCTCGAGCTCGTGTCGCGCGTGGAGGGCCCGCTCTCGTCGCTGCTGGCCGACGTGCCGCGAACCTTCTCCTCGCCGGAGATCCGGGTCGACTGTCCGGAGGATAAGAAGTTCGAGGTCGTGCGCCGCGCACAGCAATGGTTCGCCTCGCGCTACGACACCGTAATGGTCGACGGCGTGCGGGTGAGCTTCCCCGACGGCTGGGGTCTCGTCCGCGCATCCAACACCCAGCCCCTGCTCGTCCTGCGCTTCGAGGCCACCAGCGACCAGCGCTTGAAGGAGATCGGCGCGCTCGTCTCCGGCAAGGTGGACGAGCTGAAGAAGGAGGTCGGCGCATGAGGCACCCCCTCATTGTCCATTGTCGTACCCGTGCCCGCGCCTCACAGCGGCGACCAGTTGATGTGATTCTCCAGCGTCACCGCCGCCGCTGTGAGCTGATGTCCGGCGCCTTGCGGCGCCTCAGGCGGAGGGGAGAACTCTCCCCCCCCCATCTCGAGCGTCAGTTCATGTGGCATGCGCTATCACACCGGGAGCCGCTGTGAAGTGTCCGGAACACGAGTCGGATGGTGCGATGCCGTAACCTGGGCTCGGGCTCGGACAGGAAATGAGAGTGAGGGCGAATGGCGGCGCTCGCGATGGGGATCGATCTCGGGGGCACGAACGCTCGCGCGGCGGTGGTTGACCGCGACTCGGGCGAGATCGTGGCCGCGCACAAGGAGCCGCACCGCGAGCGCTCCCCCGCGGTGGTGGCAGAGACCGTCGCACGCGCGGTCCGCCAGTCGGGCAGGGCTGCCGGGATGGAGCCAGTGGCCTTCGGCCACGTCGGCGTCGGCGTGGCCGGCCAGTGTCTCGGCCGGACCGGCGTCGTGCTCAACGCCCCCAACCTCGGCTGGCGAGACGTGCCGTTCGGCGAGCTGCTCGAGCGGGCGCTGGGCGTGCGCGTGCGCATCGCGAACGACCTTTCGACCGCTGCGTGGGGCGAGCAGCGCTTCGGCGCCGCCCGCGGGCTCGATGACGTGGCGCTCGTGTTCGTCGGCTCGGGCGTGGGGTCCGGGCTCATCCTGGGCGGGCGCCTCCACGACGGCCACCGCGGCGTGGCGGGCGAGCTCGGACACGTGAAGGTGCGACCCATGCGGCCGGACACGGCGGTGCGCCGCTGCGGCTGCGGCGAGATGGGCTGCCTCGAGGCCTACACGAGCGGAATGAACATCGCCGCACGCGTACGCGAGGAGCTCACGGCGGGTGCCACCTCCGTCGTCCGCGACCTCGTCCAGGGCGACCTCGATCGCGTCAATGCGACGGTGCTGGACACGGCTTGCGCGCGCGGCGACACCTACGCGAGGGCCCTCTGGGAGGAGGTTGCGGACCTGCTCGGCACCGCCATCGCCGCGCTCGTCACCCTGTTGAACCCCGCGCGCGTCATCCTCGGCGGCGGCGTCATCCTGGGTTGCCCGGAGCTGCAGAGCAGGGTACGTGAGGTCTTCGACGCACGAGTATCGCGCAGCGCGGCAGCGGGGCTCTCGCTCGAGCGGGCCTTCCTCGGCGACGACGCCGGCGTCATCGGGGCAGCGCTGCTCGAATGAAGCTACAGCTCGAATCGAATGGTGTACGGGATCTCCGTCGCGACCGCCTCGCCGTCCTTCTTCGCCGGGCGGAAGCGGCAGTACACCTTCGCGCTCCTCTGGGCCACCGACCCGAAGCCGTGTCCGGGGTCGCGTAGCACCATGACGTCCCGCACGTGCCCCACCTCGTCCACGACGAGGCGAAGCTTCACCTCTCCCTCGATCCCGAGCCGCCTCGCCTCCTCCGGGTACTCCGACTTCGGGATATCGCAGCCGAGCGGCTCGGGGAGGCTCGTCACCTGCGTGGGGAGCGCATAGCGCTCGGCCAGGCGAGGCTTCCCTTCCTCGGGGCCCTCGCCCTTCCCCGCCGCCTTGCCGTAGAGCGTATTGCGAAGTCGGAGTACCCGGAGGAGGCGA
>MEMX01000102.1:17240-24861 GCA_001768075.1 Anaeromyxobacter sp. RBG_16_69_14
GAGATGCCGACGCGAACGGGCCCCGGCCTGGCGCCGGGATCCGGGGGGGCATTGGGCGGAGGAGGAGCGTCGTCAGGAGTCGGTGGAGGCGGCGGCGCGTCGTCTGGAAGCGGCGGCCTGGGCGCCCTGGCGACGCGCGGCGCGGGGCGGAGCACAGGCGGCGGCTCCTCGCGAGGCTCCGGTTTCGGCTCCGGCGCGGAACGGTGGGTCTCGACGATCTCGACCGAGACGGGCGTGGCGCGCCGATCGGCGGGCGGTCGCACGGCGAGGATCGCGCCGAGGAGCGCAGCGTGGAGCACGAGCGAGACCCCGAGGAAGGCGAACGCCGACGATCGCCCGCCAGCGAACGGCACCACGAGCACGCCCTGTCCGGTCACTGCTCCTTCTCGATGTTGATGGCGAAGCGCGAGACGCCCTCGCCCTTGACCAGGTCGATGACGCGCACGACGGCGCCGTGGAGCGAGGCCTTGTCGGCGCTGATGATGGCGCGCGTGTCCTTGTCCCGGGCCACCGCCTCGCGGGTGCGCGCCACGAGATCCTGCTCGGAGCGCCTCACGCCGTCGAGGTAGATGCCGCCGTCCCTGGTCAACACGACCGCCAGGGTGGTGCCGATGGCCTCGCCGGCGTGCGCGGCGCGCGGGAGGTCGACCTCGATTGCCTCGCGCACGATGTACGTCGCCGTGACCATGAAGATGATGAGGAGGACGAGCGTGATGTCGACGAGGGGCGTGACGTTGATCCCGCTGATCATCTCCTCCTCGCCCTCCCCGCCCATCGAGACCTGCGCCATACTAGCCCTCTCCCGCGCGCGCCGCCCTGAGCCAGGCGACCACCGCGTGTCCGAGCACGGACGAACGCTGGGACGCCCGGCGCAGCCAGCGCTGGTAGAGGTTGAACATGACCACCGCCGGCAGCGCCACGAAGAGGCCGACCGCGGTGGCGATGAGCGCGTCGGAGATGCCGGCCATGACGGTGCCCGCGCCGGCGGTCGCCGGGTGCGCCGCGAGATCCGAGAAGGCGCGGATGACCCCCAGCACCGTGCCGAAGAGGCCGATGAAGGGAGCGTTGTTCCCGAGGGTGCCCAGGAAGGCGAGTCTCCGCTCGTAGTCGAGCCGCGACCGCTCCATCTTCGCGTTGACCACCTCCACCACCGCGTCCGCCCCCTTGCCGGCGTGCTCCACGGCGGCGCGCACGACGTCCGCCTCCATGCCCTGGCGCCCTTCCACCGCTTGCAGGGCCCCAGCCAGGTCGCCCGCGAGAAGCAGGTTCGAGAGCGCGTCGGGATTGGCGATGCGGCGCGAGAGGAAGAAGGCGGCGCGCTCGAGCATGATGCCGACCGAGATCACCGACAAGGAGACGAGCAGCCAGAGCACCCAGTCGGCGCCGAGGTTCGACACGGAGAGCAGCTTCTGCGTGAGCATGGAGTGGGTTCTCGCGAAGGGCAGGCGCTGGTTGGTCGAGGCAGGGCGCTAGTTAAGGAATGGTTCGATGGAGTGTCAAGGGACTGCAGGCCGCTGGCGCGCGGCGGCGAGGTGGGCGCCGGGGATGATCTCACGATTGGTCAAGTAAACGCCCCGTCGCCTGCGCTCCGGCGGACGCTGCGGAGGTGCGGGCGACCATGGACGCCCCGAATCGAGCATCCGAAAGCGTGCAAATTCATGCACGCCGAGTTGCGCGCGCGATCGCAGCGCGCTAACGTGGCGTAGTCTTACCCGGCGACGGCTTAGCCGACCGGACAACATCACTCCTCACCGGAGGGAACAGATGGCGCCCAAGAAGAAGACCGCGACGAAGAAGACCGCTGCGAAGAAGCCGGCTGCGAAGAAGGTCGCGAAGAAGACGACGCGGAAGGCGAAGTAGCTCTTCAACCTCACTGCGTCACATCCCTGCGCTCCTTGCGCAAGATGCCGCGGCCGCCCTTCGGGCGGCCGTCGCATTTTCGGCTCGCGGAGCGAGTCCATGTCCCTAGGAACATCCGAGATCGCGGCGGTAGTGGAGGAGCTCGCGCCCCTCGCGCGCTCGCGCGTGGACGCTGTGCGGGTGCACACCGAGCGCGCGTTGACGCTCGAGCTGTTCGGGCCAGCCGGAGCGGCGACCCTCCTCGTCTCCGCCGAGCCGGACCTGACGCGCCTCCACGTGGTGGAGCGCCGACCGAAGGCTCCGTCCTCGCCGTTCGCGTTCCAGGTGCTGCTGCGGCGCGAGCTCACGGGCGCCCAGCTCTCACGCATCGAGGCGCGCGCTGGTGACAGGGTGGTGGAGCTGGATTTCGTCCGAGATCGGGCGTCCGGTGAGCTTCGCCTGGTAGCGGAGCTCACCGGACGCCATGGCAACATCTTCCTGGTCGGCCAGGATGGCGTCATCATCGCCAGTGCCGGGCGAAACCTCTCGCAGCGGCGGGATCTGTTGCCGGGCAAGCCCTACCTGCCACCGGTGGAGCGCGACGATTCCGCTCACCGGCCGCCCTCGCCCCGACCCTCTGCCAGCTCGAACGGGGAGGGGACAGGAGTCCCACGCGCCCGCTTTCCGCTCTCGGCAACCATTGACGAGCGCTACCGCCTCCTCGAGCGCGAGCGAGCCGCGGTGGAGGGCCGCCGGCGGCTTCGCGAGCCGGTGCGGGCCGGCATCGCCCGCGCGAGGCGAGCCCTCGACAAGCTCGCCGAGGAAGCCGCGCGCGTCCCGGCGGCCGAGGAGGACCGCCGCCGCGCCGACCTGCTCAAGCAGAACCTTCACGCGGTTCCCCGCGGCGCGCGAGAGGCCGTCCTCAAGGAGTGGACCGAGGAGGGCGCGCGCGAGGTGAAGGTGGCACTGGACCCGGCGCTCCCCGCGCGCGAGAACATGGAGCGCTTCTACCGGCGATACCGCCGCATCGCGCAGAGCGCCGCGCGCGTGGCCGCGCGCGTCGGGGAGGTGAGCGGTCGCCACGCCGAGCTCCTCGCCCTCCTGGCGGCCATCGAGCGCGCCGCCCTGGAGGATCTGCCGCGGCTCGAGCGGGAGGCGCGCCGGCTCGGGGCGGCTCCGCGCCCGCCACCCCGCCCGCGCTCGCGGCGCGACGATCCGCGAGCGCCCTATCGCCTCTTCCGCTCAGCGTCGGGGGCGCCCTTGCTGGTGGGTCGCAGCGCCGAGGACAACGACGCGCTGACGGTGAGGGTGGCGCGCGGCAACGACCTCTGGCTGCACGCGCGCGGCCGCACCGGTGCCCACCTGGTGGTGAAGCTCGAGAAGGGTCGATCAGCCGACGGAGAGACGCTCCTCGACGCGGCACACCTGGCGGCGCACTTCAGCGATGCGCGCGGCGCGCCGCAGGCGGAGGTGGTCGCCACCCGCGCCAAGTACGTGCGCAAGGTCAAGGGTACGGCGCCGGGCGCGGTCACCTACAGCCAGGAGCGGACCATCCTCCTCCGGATCGAGGCCCCGCGGATCGAGCGCCTGCTCGCTTCCGAGGAGGAGTGAAGGGTCGCCGCGCGAATCGACGATTCGCCAGTCCTCGCGATTCCGAGGACTGACCTCTGGCGCTGCGACGGCGTCGCTCGACCGTCACCGGCCCCGACGATGAGGATCTCGTTGGCGCACGCTTCGAGCAGTCATCCCGAAGGCGCCCCACCCCCTCGGGCTCCCCGTCGCAGCCCTTCACCCGTGGGCCCCTTGAAAGCTGGCGCCGCTCTTCCGTAGCATGCCGGGGTCGTGGGTACGCGCCAGCTCGACCGGCAGCTCGATCTCTTCGGCGCGCGCATGTGGAAGCGCGAGCGTCGTGTCGCCGCCGCCGGCGCGCTCGCCGACTCCCTCTCCTCTCTGGTGGGAGAGCGGGTGCGGCTCGTCGTGCACGACAACCGGTCTACGATGGTGTCGTTCCGTCGAGTGTCCGGCCTCCTCCACTACCGCGTCCACCACATGTTCCTCGACGCCCCGAAAGACGTGGTCCACGCGCTCGCTGCCTTCGCCGGGCCCGGCCAGGGCATGGCCGCTCGCCGACGCGACGCCGGGGGACGCATCGACGCCTATGTCCGGCAGCACCGCGCGCGCATCGGCGAGCCGCGCCCTGCCCAGCTGCAGGCTCGCGGCAGCGTGCACGATCTGCAGGCCATCTTCGACCGGCTCAACGCGGAGTACTTCGAGGGGCGCGTCGAGGCGCGCATCGGGTGGGGACCGAACCGAGGGGGACGCCGCCGGCGCACCATCAAGACCGGAGTCTACGTTCAGGAAGCGCGACTCATCCGGATCCACCCTGCGCTCGACGGGAGGGAGGTGCCGGAGCTGTACGTGGCCGCGGTGGTGTTCCACGAGATGCTCCACCAGATCGTACCAGCCGTGGAGAGAAACGGCCGCCGCATCGTGCACGGCGCCGAGTTCCGCCGTCGCGAGCGCGCCTACCCCGATCACGACCGCGCCAAGCACTGGGAGGAGGAGAACCTCCAGCTCTTGCTGTCTCATCGCTAGCTTTCGCCCGTTGACCACCTGTGCAGCGTTCCGGTGGGGGGGCTTTCGGTCGCTCCCCGGGCTCCAGAATCATCCGGACGGACTCTAAAAGCGCCGCGCTGCCGGCGGGCATGGGCGATAATCCGTCGGTCCGTGACTCACCCACGACGACCGCTGCGCCCGCGCACGAGGCTGCTGGTAGTCCTGCTGGTGCTGCTGCTCGGCGCCACGGGCTGCTTCCTGTTCCCGATCCCGCGCAGCAAGGACCCCGAGCGGCCAAACGTGACCTCGTTCGAGATCCAGGGGGCGCGCGCGATCTCCGCAAAGGACCTGCGCGAGCACCTCGCGACCCAGGAATCGGGCCGGAAGTACGTCGTCTGGCCCGAACCCCAGCAGTTCGACCCGGACGCCTTCGCGAACGACAAGCGGCGCATCCTCCGCTACTACCAGACGCACGGCTACTACCGAGCGCGCATCGAGGCCGCCGAACTCCTCCCCGACGGCCCCGGCCGCGCGAAGGTCCGCGTCCGGGTCGCGGAGGGGCCGCCGGTGCGGGTCGCGCGGGTGGACATCGAGGGACTGGAGCAGGCGCCGGAGGCGCGCGCCAAGCTGGGTCGGCTGCCGATCAAGCAGGGCGACGTCTTCACCGAGGCCGACTACGACGCCGCCAGGGGCGTGATCCTGACCGCGCTCACCTCCACCGGCTGGGCCAAGGCGGAGGTGGCGCAGCGCGCAGACATCGATCCCGCCTTGGGCGAGGCGCGCGTCACGTACACCGTGACGACGGGCGAGCGGTACCGCTTCGGCGGCGTCTTCGTGGCTGGCGCGGCGGCCATCCCGCGGGCGAGGATCCGCGCGGAGGCGGAGCCGGTGATGAAGCCCGGCGCGACCTTCAACGCGACGGATCTGCCCAAGGCGCAGGCGCGCGTCTTCGATCTGGGCGTCTTCGGCGGCGTGCGCGTCATGCAGGGAGCGCCTGACGAGAAGCGACGGACCATCCCTGTCGTCGTGTCGGTGCGCGAGGCGCCCTTCCGCACCGTCCGCGCCGGCCCCGGCTTGGCGCTGCAGTCCTCTCGCTGGGAAGCGGATGCCTACGCGGGCTGGTCGCACCGCAACTGGCTAGGCGGGCTGCGCAAGCTCAACCTCGACGCGCGGGCCGGCTATGCCTGGCTGCCCACCGTGTTCAACAGCACGAGGGAGGGCTTCGTCGGCCTCGTCTCGGCCGACTTCACTCAGCCCGAGATGTTCTCCCGTTACGTGGACCTGAACCTCCACGGCGAGCTCGAGCGCGGCCTCGAGCAGGCCTACGACCTCTTCGCGGAGCGGTTCCGCCTCGGCTTGCCGCTCAGGCTCGGACGGCGCTTCCAGTTCGTCCCATCCCTGAACCTGGAGCTCTACCAGCTCGGCGGCCAGGTCGGACAGGCCGACCCCAGCGGCGGGCCGGCGGTGCTCCAGTTGGCCACCTGCCCGGGCCACGACCCGAACCTCTGCTTGCTGGCGTACCTCGAGCAGCGGATCGGGGTCGACTTCCGGGACGACCCCATCAACACCACCAAGGGTGTCTACGTCGGCGTCTCGGTCCAGGAGGGCTTCAGCGCCTTCGGGAACGGCTCCTCCTACCTGCGCCTGCTCCCGGAGGCGCGCGCGTTCATGAACCTCTCGGGCGGGTTCGTCCTGGCGGCCCGGGCGCGCGTGGGGTTCCTGGAGGCGCTCCCAGGGAGCAGCGACGTCCCGATCGTCGCGCGCTTCACCAGCGGCGGCCCCAACCTCATGCGCGGGTACTACACGCGCCAGCTATCACCGCTCCTGGCCGTGTGCCCGACCGGAAAGGGAACGGTGAAGGCGTGCGAAGAAAAACTGACGTATCTACCCATCGGCGGCAACGGGCTCGTGGACGGCTCCGTCGAGCTGCGGTTTCCCATCGCGGGCGATCTGGGGGGGGCGGCCTTCCTCGACTTCGGCGACGTGCGGCTGGCAGCCCGCGACGCGCTCGACCTGGCGCACCTGCAATACGCGGTGGGCGCAGGCATCCGGTACAAGACCATCTTCGGACCGGTGCGACTCGACGTCGCGGCGCGCCTCCCTCGGGCGGACGGCAATCAGCCGACCGTGGAGGTCCAGCAGCTGGTGGCGGTGCCCGGCGACACCAGCAATCCCGACAGGGTCACCGGTAGCCGCCTCGAACCGCTAAGAACACACGCCTTCACCATCGTGTCGGTCCACCTGTCCATCGGAGAAGCGTTCTAACTTGTCTTCGGAGCCGGCCCGGGATTACGCGAGACGGAAGGGGGGGAAGACCACGAAGCGTGCGCTCGCCAGGTTGGGATACGTCGTCCTCGGACTCTTCGCCGCCGCGGGCCTCGCACTGTCCGCGGCGTTCTCGCTCGTGTCCACCGACCTCGGCCGCGGGTTCCTGGTGCCGCGGCTGCTGCACATGGCCAACGACGCGCTCGCCGGCCGGATCGAGCTGGACGCATTCCACCTGGTAGGCGGAGGCGGCATCGAGCTGGTGGGGCTGCGCATCATGGATCCTGACCATGACGTCGTGCTGCGCGTCGACCGTGCGCGCCTCCACGTGGATCTCGGACGGGTCCGCTCGAAGGTCCTCGGCTTCCGGGTGGAGCTCGATGGGCCAGCGGCGGTGCTGAAGCGCGAGGAGGACGGATCGCTCTCCATCTCGCGCGCATTCGCGCCCTCTCATCCGTCCCCACGCGAGGAAAAGCAGCCGAGCTCCTTCGACTGGACGGTGCGCGTGAGCCGCCTCACGCTGCGCGGCGGCTCGGTCCGCTATGTCGAGGAGGACGGGCAGACCGGTTTCCAGTCCGACCGGGTGGACGTCGACGCGCGGGCTGCATATGGACCGCGCGGCGCGCGGCTCGATCTCTCGCTGCGGAGCGCCATGGTGGCGCCCGAGAGCGCGCCCCTGGCGCTCGAGGTCGTGGGCAGCTTGCGCGGGACCGAGATCCGCGTCCGACACCTGCGCGTGGCGGTCGGCGAGACGGCGCTCGACCTGGTCGGAGACGTGGACTTCGTGTCGCTGCGCGGGCGCGCTGCCCTGCTGGCGTTGTCGGTGAATGCCGGCCAGCTTCGCGAGGTCGCGCCGAAGGCTCCGCTCGCCGGCGACCTGGCAGGCACCCTCTACGTCGAATCGGACGGGAGCGAGGCGACCGCCGCGCTCGATCTCGCGCCGAAGCGCGGCGGCGGCACC
>MEMX01000102.1:24928-28779 GCA_001768075.1 Anaeromyxobacter sp. RBG_16_69_14
ACGTGCGCATCGCCAGGCTCGATCTCTCCCGCGTGCTGCGCGGCGCCCCGCCGACGTCGATGACGCTCCAGGCGCGCGGGCGCGCCGCTGGTCGCGATCTCGCCACCCTGCGCGGCGCCCTCGCGCTCACGCTCGCGCCGTCGCAGGTCCGCACCGGCCTCTTCGGGCCGGCCGAGCTGCGCGCCACCGCCGACCGCGGGACGATCGAGGTGACGCGGCTCGAGGCGACGCTCCCCGGCGTGGCGGTCCATGGGCGCGGCCGCTGGCGGCAAGGCGCCGAGGTGGGGGCCCAGGCGATGGTGGATGCGACGGACCTGGCATCGCTGCGGCAGGGTCTCGAGGCCTTGCTGGGGCGGCCCCTGCCCGTCATGGCAGGCGCGCTTCGCATCGAGGCAGACCTCTCCGGCACCGAGGCAGCCCCGGCGGCGACGGTGCGGGCGACGGCGCCCCGCTTTTCCGGTCCAGGACTGTCGCTCTCCGGGCTGGCGCTGTCGGGAACCCTCACCGGCCCGCGCTCGTCGCCGACCGCCCATCTGGATGGCACGGTGGCGCAGCTGCTCGCGGACGGCCTGGACGTGCGCGCCCTGCAGCTCAATGCGCGGCTTCAGGGGAGGGCAGGCGAGGTGAGCGTCACCGGGGAGGTCCCGGGACTCGGCAAGGACGCGCTCGCGCTGCGGGCGAGCGGGGAGCTGTCACCCGACGACCGGGTGCTCGCCCTCTCTGCACTGACCGTGGCCTGGCCTGGCGATCGCTTCGAGCTGCAAGGGCCGGCCCGGGTCAGCCTGGGGGGACCATCCGTCGATCGGTTCGTCCTCGCCGCGGGGGCGCAGCGCATTGCCGTCTCGGGCGGCATCTCCGGAGAGGGCCGCCGGCGGACCCTGGATGTACGGGCGCAGGTGGAGGCGCTCGATCTCGGGCTCCTGCCGAAGGCGCTCTTCCCGGCCAAGCTCGGCCTGGCAGGGCGCCTCCGCGCCGACGCGACGGCGAGGGGTGCGCTGGCGAAACCACAAGTCATCGGGCGGGTGGAGCTGGCCCAGGGATCGGCCATGGGCCTCGACGGGCTCTCGGCCACCGCCGACCTCGGCTACGACGGGGCGAAGCGGCGCGCCCGGGTCGAGCTCGCGGCGCGCCGCGCGGCGAGCGGGGAGCTTCACGTGAGCGCCGATCTCCCCACCTCGCCGGCTCGCGCGGGCCGGACAGCTCCGGTAGCGGCGAGCGTCGTCTTGCGCGGAGTGCGCGTCGGGGAAACGCTCCGCGCGGCGGCGGTGGCGCTGCCCGCCGACGTGGACGGCCTGGCCTCGCTGGAGGTGCACGTGGGCGGGACGGTGGGCGCGCCGACGCTCGCCGGCTCGGCCGCGCTCGACGGCGCTCGCTACGGCGATCTCGACGCGCTGGCGCTGGGGCTCCGCCTCGAGCACACCGGCGCCGAGGCGAAGCTCTTCGCAACCCTGGACCAAAAGGCCGCGCGCGCGTTCGACCTGGAGGCGGCGCTTCCGCTCGACCTCTCCGAGCTCCTGCGCGACCCGGCCAGGGTAGCGCATGGACTCGCCGGAGCGCCGCTAGCGGCCACCGCAGGGGTCCCGGGTCTCGACCTGGCACGACTCGCCGGGCACATGGGAATGCCCGGGGATCTGCGCGGCCTGGTCACCGCGCGCGCCGATCTCTCGGGCACCGCCCGGGCGCCGCGGGGCAAGGCGACGGCCGACCTCAGTGACGGCGCCTTCTCCGGCTACAGAGGGGTCACCGCCGAGATCGCGCTCTCGGCAGGCGACCGCAGGACCGCGATCGAAGGCAAGGCTGCCCTGGAGGGCGAGGAACTGGCGCAGCTCTCGGCCGCGCTCGCGCTCCCGGTGGAGCGGCTCGGAGATGAGGCCGCACGGGAGAGCGCTCCGCTCGAGGTGCGGATCGACGTCCCGCGCGCCGACCTCCGCCGGGCCGGCACCTCCGTCCCGATCGCCGGCGAGATCGCCGGGCGCGTGCGGATGGCGGGCAGCCTGAGGGTCCCGCGCGTCACCGCCGACGTGACCGGCCGGCGCCTCGAGATCGGCGGCCACCCCCTCGGCGATCTCGCTGCCAAGGCGCGGCTCGAGGGGGGAGCGTTGCACGCCGACCTCCACCTGGCCGTCACGACCGGTGGCACGCTCGACGGCACGCTCGACGCCGAGGCCGATCCAGGCCTGCCAGCGCTCCGACGAGGCGACCTCTGGCGCGCCCCCGCCCACGCGAGGTTCGTCGCGAACCAGCTCGACCTCGCCTTCCTCCCCGCAGTCGCGCCGGGCGTCGTCCGCTCCGCGTCGGGGAAGCTCTCCGCCGATCTCGTCGCCTCGGGGCCGCTCGCGCGCATGTCCCCGCGCGGCACGGTATCCCTTGCGGGCGGCAAGGCGTCGGTGGCCGAGTTCGGGGACTGGAGCGACATCGGCCTGCAGGCGTCCCTCACCGACGACGTCTTCCGGGTGGACCGGCTGGCAGCCCGCCGCGGAGGCGGCACCCTCGAGTTCAAGGCGGAGGCGAAGGGCTTCTCTCGCCAGGACGCCACCGCGGACCTGAGCGCGGAGCTGCGCTCCCGGACGCTCACCGTGGCGCGCGCCGGACAGGATCTGGCGACGGTGGACGTCACGGCCACACTCAACGGCAAGGTCTCGGCCCAGGCGCTCGACGCCGTGCTCACCATTCCTCAGGGCAGGGTGAAGCTGCCCGAGAGCTCGCCGCGCAAGATCCAGCCCCTCGACCAACGCGGAGACATCGTGGTCGGGCCCTTCGGGAGGAAGGAGAAGGAGCCAGCCACGGCTGCCGGAGCGGGAGCGGCCGGGGCGGACCGCCCCTATCACGCCAAAGTCCACGTGCTCATCCCGAACCGCTTCTTCGTGAAGGGTGACAATCCGGTCGTCGACATCGAGCTCAAGGCAGACGTCAACGCAGAGTACAGAGAAGGGGAGCTGGCGCTCACGGGCGACGTCGAGACCC
This sequence comes from Anaeromyxobacter sp. RBG_16_69_14, assembly GCA_001768075.1. GTDB lineage: Bacteria > Myxococcota > Myxococcia > Myxococcales > Anaeromyxobacteraceae > Anaeromyxobacter_A. The sequence continues at coordinate 27,893 of MEMX01000102.1, forward strand.
TGCGCGGCCGCGTCGAGCCGATCGGCGGTCGCAAGTTCGACGTGAAGCGGGGCCGGGTGCATTTCACCGGCGAGGACTACGGCAAGGGCGTGCTGGAGATCCAGGCGCTCTACGACAACCCGGCGGCCAAGGTGACCGTGGCGGTGGGCGGCACGATCGATAAGCCCGACGTGAAGCTCACCAGCGATCCGCCCATGGGCGACGGGCAGATCGCGCTCCTCATCGCGACGGGACGGGCCGAGCTCAAGGCCGGGACGGGCGGTGTCGGCACGTTCGACGCCACGGAGACCGGCAAGGAGGCCGGCAACGCGGCCCTGAGGGCGCTCTCGCAGCAGGCCTTCAAGGACATCATCGCGGACAAGCTGCCGGTCGACACGGTCTCGGCCGACTCCTCGCAGCTCCGCGCCGGCAAGTACGTCACGGACAAGATCTACGTCGGCTACACGCGCAACTTCGATGCGCGGCCAGAGCAGGGCGAGAACCGCGACGAAGCCAGAGTCGAGTTCCAGATCTCGCCCCGCTGGAACTTCGAGGTGAAGTACGGATCCGCGAACAGCGGGGCGAGCCTCATCTGGTCGAAGGACTACTAGACTCCCCTGGCCGGGTTGACTCGTGCGTGCTCCCAGTATATCGCTTCATCCGGATGGAACGATTGACTGCATCCGCTCAACGCGAGCGCAGGGGCGTCGAGGGGCTGCTCTGCGTCCTGGGCAGCCTCGCCGACCCGACGCGGCTGCGGCTGCTGGCGCTGCTCGAGCGTCGCGAGCTGGGCGTGATCGAGCTGTGCGAGGTCCTGCGGCTCCCGCAGTCCACTGTCAGTCGCCACCTCAAGATTCTCTCCGGGGAGGGCTGGCTCGCCTTGCGCCGTGATGGGACCGCCCACCTTT
>MEMX01000102.1:28785-32806 GCA_001768075.1 Anaeromyxobacter sp. RBG_16_69_14
TGGAGCACGCCCTCGATCCCGCCGCGCGGCGAATCTGGAGGGTGGCGCGCGCCGAAACCGCGGGCTGGGCCACCCTCGAGCAGGATGGATTGCGCCTGGCGCGGCGACTCGCCTCCCGGCGCGAGGAGGCCGACGCCTTCTTCGCGGGGGCGGCGAGCGAGTGGGAGAAGCTGCGCGGTGAGCTCTACGGCGTCGCGTTCGCGGGCGAAGCGCTCCTGGCGCTCCTCCCTCGCGACCTGGTGGTGGCCGATCTCGGCTGCGGGACGGGCGACATCACCCTCGGGCTGGCTCGCCACGTCCGCCGCGTGGTGGCGGTGGACCGCTCGGCCGCCATGCTCAAGGCGGCGCGAAGGCGCGTCGGGGGCCTCCCCAACGTGGAGCTGCACCGCGCCGATCTCGAGGCCCTGCCGCTCGACGACGCCTGCTGTGACGCGGCCCTCCTCGTGCTCGCGCTCACCTACGTGCCGGAGCCGGAGCGCGTGCTGGCCGAGGCGGCGCGCATCCTCCGCCCGAGCGGTGTAGTGGTCCTCGCCGATCTGGTGCGCCACGACGACGACGCCTTCCGCCGCCGGATGGGCCAGGCAAGCCTCGGCTTCGATCCAGCCGCCCTGGCCGCGCTCCTCGCGCGCGCCGGCTTCTGCGACCCCCGCTGCGAGCCCCTGCCTCCCGCGCCGGGGGCCAGCGGGCCTGCCCTCTTCATCGCCCGCGCGGCCCGCGCCGAGCGGGCCCTTTAGATACCCCCGACCCGTCGATTCCCAATTTCAAGGAGAGAAGGACGATGCCCCCAAGCCCCGCCCGTGCCGCCCGCGCCGTGAAGAAGAGCCTCGCCCCCCGCCTCGACTTCAAGGTGAAGGACCTCGGCCTCGCCGAGTGGGGCCGCAAGGAGATCGAGCTGGCCGAGAAGGAGATGCCCGGCCTCATGGCCGTCCGGGAGGAGTACGCGGCAAAGAAGCCGCTCGACGGCCAGCGCATCACCGGCTCGCTCCACATGACGATCCAGACCGCGGTGCTCATAGAGACGCTGCGCGAGCTCGGGGCCGAGGTGCGCTGGGCCTCCTGCAACATCTTCTCCACCCAGGACCACGCGGCGGCGGCGGTGGTGGTGGGCCAGGGCGGCACGCCCGACAATCGGCGCGGCGTGCCCGTCTTCGCCTGGAAGGGCGAGACGCTGGAGGAGTACTGGGACTGCACCGAGCGCGCGCTCGACTTCGGCGACGGCCGGGGCCCGACACAGATCGTAGACGACGGGGGCGACGCCACGCTGCTCCTCCACAAGGGCGTCGAGTTCGAGGCCGCCGGCAAGGTGCCCTCGGCTGCCACGGCGGACACCGAGGAGTACGCGGTGGTCCTGAAGCTCCTCGCCCGCGAGCTCGAGAGGGACTCCAAGCGCTGGACCCGGCTGGCGGCCGAATGCAAGGGCGTGACCGAGGAGACGACCACCGGCGTCCACCGTCTGTACGACATGGAGCGGGCCGGCACGCTGCTCTTCCCTGCCATCAACGTGAACGACTCGGTGACGAAGTCGAAGTTCGACAACTTGTATGGGTGCCGCCACTCGCTGGTGGACGGCCTCATGCGCGCGACCGACGTCATGCTGGCCGGCAAGGTCGCCCTGGTGTGCGGCTACGGCGACGTGGGCAAGGGCTGCGCCCAGTCGCTGCGGGGCCAGGGGGCGCGCGTGGTGGTGACCGAGATCGACCCCATCAACGCCCTGCAGGCTTCGATGGAAGGGTATCAGGTCGTCCGGATCGAGGACGTGGTCTCCACGGCCGACGTGTTCATCACCGCCACCGGGAACGTCGACATCGTCACCGCCGAGCACATGAAGAAGATGAAGGACTGCGCCATCGTGGGGAACATCGGCCACTTCGACAACGAGATCGACATGGCCGGCCTGAAGAAGGTCCCTGGCGTCCGGCGCGTCAACGTCAAGCCGCAGTACGACGCCTGGGTCTTCCCGGACGGCCACCGGGTGCTCATCCTGGCCGAGGGCCGGCTCCTCAACCTCGGCTGCGCGACCGGCCACCCCAGCTTCGTCATGTCGAACAGCTTCACCAACCAGACGCTGGCCCAGATCGAACTCGCCACCCACCGCGACCGATACGAGAAGAAGGTCTACGTGCTGCCGAAGCACCTCGACGAGAAGGTGGCGCGCCTGCACCTCGGCCAGCTCGGCGCCAAGCTCACCAAGCTCACCAAGAAGCAGGCTGCCTACATAGGTGTTCCGCCCAACGGGCCGTACAAGCCCGAACACTACCGATACTAGGGCATGCCGGGCGAGCCGGGCGCTGTCCTTCCCCGCCCCCGAGGGCGGCGCTTGCCGCGCACCCTGGTCACGGCCTCGGCGCAGGCGCCCGGGTCTGCCAGCTACCCGCCCACGAGCGTTGACATCATCCCGACGAGCCGGATCGCCTCACCGGGGTGCAGCGCGCCCGATGGCGTGACGTGTCGCACGAGGCGCGCCGGGACGAGACCCGGCGCGCACTTCAGGGTAGGGAGGTGCTCCTGCGGCGCCCCAGGAACGCGAGCAGCGTCGCGAGCGTCGCGCAGGTCAAGGCAACGCCGCGCCCGAGCTGCGTCGGCGCGTAACTGAGCCGCAGCACGTGACGCCCCTCGGGCACGGGCACCGCCATGAAGGCGAAGTCCGCGCGCGCGACGGGAACGGCTGCGCCGTCGACGGTCGCCGTCCAGCCCGGGAACCAGGGCTCGAGCACGACGGCTACTCCAGCGCGCGGCGCGGTGAGCGTCGCCTCCACGACGCCTCCGTCCGCCCTCACCTGCTCCGCCGCGACCGGCCCCCCGGGCTCGGCCCCCGCAGGGAACGACGCCAGCGGTGCATCGTCCGCGAGCACGGCCCGATCGCCGCGCGCGGCGGCGAGCACGGGAGCCGCGATGGCCGAGTCCGGCGCGCTCGTCCACCCGCCTGCCCAGAACACGCGCGGCAGCGCCTCCGCGCGGTACGCGGCGGTGGGCTTCTCCCACTCGCGCTTCACGTCCGCGACCCTGGTGAGCGGCAGCGGGTCGTCCGCCACCACCAGCGGCGAAGCGAAGAGCGGCCAGAGCGCCGAGGTGGGATTGGGCCGCGGGAAGTTCGTGTCGCTCTCGACTGGCGCGGGTGGCGACACGCGATCGGTCCGCGTCGCCTCGAGCAGCGAGCGCACGCGCTGGATCACCGTCGGCCCGTAACCGGTCACGCCCTCCCAGCCGTTGCGGAGCGGTGCGTTGGCCGTACTGCCCCACTTCGCGATCACGGCCACGCGCCTCGGCGCGGGCCCGGGAGGCATGATCGGGGCGAGATCGGCCAGCGCGGGCGTCTCGCCGGCCGCGGGGGCGACCGGGTTCATGTCACCGAATGCGAGGTGCAGGTCGGCGAAGGCGAGCGCGCACGGCGCGAGGGCCCAAGCGCCGCGCCAGCGCGGCGCGTGCAGGAGCCACCGGCCCGCTGCCAGCCAGGCGAGCCCCGCCAGCGCGAACGCCACCGCTGTCACCGCGCCCTCGCGCGCCGCCGCACGCTCGAGCGAAAAGGAGGCGAACGACGCCAGGTTCGGTGCGAGCACCGCGACAGCCAGGAGCACCAACCCGGCGCGCGCCCAGCGGCGCGAGGAGGCATCGCCGTGCCGGAGCGCCCCGACCCCCTCCGCCGCGAGGAGCGCGCTCGCGAGCGAGGTCACCATGAGCGAACGGGTCGGATTGCGGAACGACCCGTATCCGGGCAGGAAGCGGTAGAGTGCGTGGTGGAGGCCGAGCCAGGCGTCCTCGCCGAACGACAGCCAGACACCGAGGACGCCCAGCGCGAGGAAGAGCCAGAGCCCGCGCCGGCGGAGCGGCGCCGCCGCGGCCAGACCGAGCGGGAGGATGCCCAGGTAGCCGGTCGCCTCCCACAGGTTCATCTCGTCGAGGTGCCACTGCCCGCCGTACGCCCTGGGCAAGAGGAGGAGCGCGAGGCCCCAACCGTCGGGCCACTTCCAGCTCGTCGCGAAGCGGTAGGCGATCCCTGCGCCGCGCGGGCCGAGCCGCGCCA
>MEMX01000102.1:32870-49986 GCA_001768075.1 Anaeromyxobacter sp. RBG_16_69_14
GGCCAGCGCCAGCAGCGCATCGAGGCGCCGCCGGCGCCAGAGCCCTGGCGCGAGGACGAGCGCGTAGGCGCCAGTCACGAGGGTCCCGAAGTACGCCATCTGCGCCGCCCCTCCCAGCCACGAGAACGCCGAGGCCACCGCGGTGAGGAGGAGGAAGCGTCCCCGGCCGTGCGACGCGAACCCGTCGATGCCGGCCAGCATCCACGGCCACCACGCGGTCGAGGCGGCGAAGTTCCAGTGCTGCAGGTGCACCGTCTGCTTGGCGCCGAGCGCGAAGAGCACCGCGCCGAGGAGCGCCTCCGCGGCTGAGAGGCCGCGCAGCCTCAGCCAGAAGATCATTCCCCAGCCGGCGAGGCAGAGGTGGAGGAGCGCGGCGAGCGTGAGGGCTCGTGGCGCGTCCCAGGGCAAGGTGAGCCAGGTGGCGGGGTCGAAGACGGCGGCCTGCGGATCGGCGAGGAGCGGATAGCCCAGAAAGACGCCACGCTGCCAGCCGGGCAGGTGACCCGACCGCAGGGCCGCGGCGGTGGCCTCGCGGATGGCGAAGAAGAAGACTTTCAGATCGGACCCGACGAAGGCCTGCCCGGGCGCGGCGGCGCGGGCGTGGAAGGCCACCACCGCGGCCGGCACGGCCAGGTAGGCGGCCCACCACGCGAGCCGATCACCCCGCGCGGCCGCTGCCCTCATGGCTGTCGCTTTCCGGTCTCCCTCGCCTGCAGGGCGGGGGCTCGTCCCCCGCCCAGTGGGACGGGATTGCCTGCAGCACCGCGGGCCAAACGCCACAACTCCCTGGCGATCCAGGCCGCGAGGAGGAGGTAGCCGACGGAGCGCAGCACCTCCTCCGCTGTGTAGACCGCGTCGAAGTAGTGGATGAGCCCGCGCGACGCGCGCGTCTCGAACGCGACGTGGTAGTCGAGGGGCGCCAGTAACGCGTGCACGGCGAAGAGCCAGCCCGGCGCTGCGGCGAGCGCGCCAGCCGCGAAGGCCCACAGCGCGTACTGTGGGCTCCACACCTTGCTGGTTGCGATCCAGCACACCACCACCAGGGCCGTCCCGAGTCGCACCGCGCGCGTGCGGGCACTACCGTCCCGCGCAGCGGCCTGATAGGCGGCCCAGGCCGAAAAGGCGACCGCCGCTGCGAGCAGGCCGAGCGTGACCGCGTTGAGGAACGCCGCGTCGAAGGCGAGCCGCCTGAGGTGCGGGGAATGGCGCAGGAGTTCCCAGATCGAGTTCTCGGCGCCGCGCCCGGCGTTGAACCGCCAGAACCAGGTCCAGCCTCGCGGCGCCAGGAGCGCGATGGGCATGTTGACTATCAGGAAGGTCACCGCCGCGGCGCCTGCGCCGCGTCCGAGCCCTGCTAGATCGCGCCTCCGCCCATCCCGGACGCGGGGTTCGTGAGCCGATCTCGGATGCCAGGGGCGCAGGAGCGTCGCCGCGGCGGGGGGGACGAGCGCGACGGGCCACAGCTTGGCGGAGACGCCCAGCGCCACCAGGGTACCCGCGGTGACCGGGCGCGCGCGCTCGAAGGCGAGCGCCGCGGCCAGGAGGAGGGCGATGGGGAAGAGGTCCCAGTTCAGCCCCCCGTAGTAGGCCAGCGCAGGGGTCCCGGCGAGCCACCACGGGCGCGCGCCCGCGATGCGCGCGAGGAGCGCGATCCCGGCCAGGCCGCAGGCGGCGAGGAACAGATAACCTACCGTGAAGTACGCCACCGGCCCGCCAGGGACGAAGGACGGCAGCCACAGCGCGAGCGCGAGGAGCGGGGGATACTCGATGCGGTCCTGCAGGTACGGGATGGGACGCCCGCCGCGGAAGTAGCGATCGCCGGCCATGGCGAGGAGATCGGAATACGCGTGGTGATCGAACGCCCAGTGCCGGTACGCGACACCAGGGTGCGCCGCGCCGCGGACGAGGAACGCCCATCCCACCGCGAGCCAGAGCGCCGCGACCGCGTACGGGAGCCAGCGAGGGAGGGTGCGGGGAGCTGGCATCGGGCGGCGGCGCACGTTAGCAGCGGGTCGGAGGAGGGACAAGGCGGCGCCACCATGCGATACGATCGGATGAACGTGAGCCCCGTCTATCGCTACACGTACGCCACGTGGATCGCGATGGGCCTCGTCGCGGCGCTGCTCGTTGTGCGCACGGTACTGCAGCGCCGGAAGGCGGCCGGATGACCGCGCACGCCTTCCTGGTCGCCCTGCTGCTCCCCGCGCAGGGACCGGCTGCCCCCTCTCCCTTCCGTGGAGAAGGGATCGGAGGGCGACGGCTCCCGGCGAAGATCGACTCGAGATACCGGATGGAGCTCGCCGGCGAGCACGTCGGTTGGGCGCGGCTGGCACTTTCGTGCGCGCCCTCCCGCTGCGACGCACTGTGGGAGAGTGCCCTCCGCGTGCCTGACGAGGCGAGTGGTCGGGCGGAGGCTCGCCTCCCGCAGAGCGGAAGGGCGGGGGCTCGTGCCCCGCCGGCGGCCGAGGTCATCTCCCGGCGCGTCGAGATCGAAGCAGCGCCCACCGGAACTTCACGACGCGTGCGAACCCGCGCCACCGCCGACGGCCGCACCCGCCGGACCGAAGCGGGCTTCGGCCCCATCCCGGCCAGCCTCGCCGAGGTGATGCTCGCGTACGCCACCGAGGGTGAGCGACGCTGCATCGCGGCCCGCGACGAGGAGAGCGGCCGAGTGGGCGAGGCCTGCGCGCGGAGGCAAGGGGCGTGGCTCGAGGGCGAAGTACTGGGGGAACCGATCCGCTTCCGCGCCGTGGCTGGCGAGGCGCCGGAAGAGGTGCTCATCCCGGCGCAAGGCACGCGCTTCGTGGCCGATCCCGCCGCTGCGCTCCCCGCCCGGGCTCCGCGGCTGTTCGGCACGACGGTGGCGGCGCCAGTAGGATCGCCGGCCCGGGTGTGCGGCGCGACGCTCGACGCAGCGTCGCCGCCGGCCCCAGCCACCGTGCCCCGCACGTTCCCGCTCGGCGAGACCTGCAGGGAGCGGACGGCGCGCTACCTCGACCTGGCCGCGCGGGAGAGCCTGCGCGGTCGCCACGCCATCGGCGTCGCCTTCGACGGTCGCGCCTGGGTCTGGCACGAGTGGGCGGAGTTGCTCGTCGGCGGGCAGTGGATCCCCGTCGATCCCTCGTTCGAGCAGGCGCCGGCGGAAGGTCCACGCTTCACGCTGGCGCGCTTCGAGGACGCCGATTCCGCGGCGCGCGCCGAGGCTGGACGCAGGGTCCTGGCCTGCTGGAGTGGGGCGCAGGTTTCGGACCGCGCACGGCCGACGAGACCGTGAGGGGAGCGCCGGATCCTGGTGAATTACGCAGGCCCCGCGGCCTCGGAGCCGACCTGGTCGTCCGCGACCGCCCTTCGCGAGAGGAAGCGCGCCAGGGCGGTCGCCTTCGGCACCAGGGATGCGATGTCCACCCGCTCCTCGATCGTGTGGAAGCCGGCGCCGCGCGGACCGAGCCCGTCGATGGACGGGATCCCGAGGGCGCTGGTTGTGCAAGCGTCGGAACCACCGCCGGAGAGCGGGGCCTCTCCGGACCCGAGCCCGCTCTCCTCCTGGCAACGGCCGTACTCGGCCGCCAGCGCCGCCGAAGCCTCGCTGCGCGTCATGGGTGGTCGCCAGGCGCTCCTGACGAGGTGGATCTGGGTGCCATCGACCGCTGCGGTCTGCGCCGCGGCCTCGAGGGCGCGGTACGTCGCCTCCCCGTCTTCCTCCGTCCTGTAGCGCAGGTCCACCTCGGCCCGAGCCTGCTCCGGAACGGTGTTCTTGGTGGTTCCCCCCTGGAAGACGCCCACGTTCACGGTCACGCCTCGGGCGTAGTCGGTGAGCGATTGTGCCCGGTCCACCAACCGCGCGAGTGACCACACGGCGTTACGCCCCTTGTCGTGCTCGTTCCCCGCATGTGCTCCCACCCCGCGCGCCTCGATCTCCACGCACGCCACCCCCTTGCGCTCCGTCACGATGGCATCCCCGGCGCGCCCCGACTCGAGGCAAAGCGCGCAGGCCGCGCCGGCTGCCCGCGCGCGCATGTGGGGCTGCGAATCAGGCGAGCCGACCTCCTCGTCGGAGACGAACATGCCGCGCAAGGGGATGTGGCGGAGCAGCGCCGCGCGGGCGAGCGCCTCGAGCGCGAAGACCGCGACCACCAGGCCGCCCTTCATGTCGAAGACCCCGGGGCCGACGGCGAAGTCGCCCTGCAGCACGAACCCTTCGAAGCTGCGGCGCGGGAAGACCGTGTCCGTGTGGCCGACGAGGAAGGCCACCTCGCCCTTGGCCGCGCTCTCGAAGTAGAGGTGGTCCCCGAAGCGCGTGGAGGGGATGCGCGTCCCCTTGAGCCCGATGCGCGACAGCTCGGCCTCGATCATGGAGACGACCGCGTTGACGCCCGACGGATCCTGGGTGAAGGAGCTCTGGCGCACGAGCCGCTCGAGGAGCCGCTGCATCGCGAGGCGCTGCCCCGCCAGCCACGAGAGCCCGATCTCCAACCGATCCTGGAACATGCGTGGCCGCCTCCGCCGCGCCGGACGATGCGCGCCTCCCCGATACGTCACAGGCCGTATGTGCGGTGACAGGCCGCGTACGCGGTATAAGAGGAAATCATGGCAGCGGGCAAGCGCTACAAGGCCGCGGTCATCGGCGGCTCGGGGTATGGCGGCGCGGAGATGATCCGGCGCCTGCTCATCCACCGCGATGTCGAGCTGGTGAGGGTCGCCTCGGTGGACTTCGTGGGCGAACCGCTCGGGGCGGCGCACCCGTCGCTGGAGGGGGCGACCGACCTCGTTTTCGAGGGCATCGGCCCCGCCGAGGCCGCGGAGGGGGTGGACGTCGTGCTGCTCGGGCTGCCGCACAACGTCTCGTCCCGGAAGATGCCGGAGCTGCTCGCGACGAGGGCCAAGGTCGTCGACATGAGCGGGGACTTCCGGCTCAAGGACGCCGCCGCGTACGAGCGCTACTACGGTCAGCGGCACCCGCACCCGGAGCTCTTCGCGCAGTTCGTCTACGGGCTGCCGGAGCTCTACCGCGAGCGCGTCCGCGCCGCGCGCTGCGTGGCCTCTCCGGGCTGCTTCGCGACCACCATCGAGCTCGCGCTCTTGCCCCTCGCCCGAGCCGGCCTGCTCGAGGGCGTCGTGCCCGTACAGGGCATCACCGGCAGCTCCGGCGCGGGGGTCGCACCCTCCGCCGGCACCCACCATCCGGTTCGCGCCGGCAACCTGCGCGCCTACAAGCCGCTCGAGCACCAGCACATCCCGGAGATCCTCGAGACCATGGCCCAGGCCGGCGCGCACGGCCTCGAGCTGCGCTTCGTCCCGGTCTCGGCCCCGCTCCCGCGCGGGATCTTCGCGACCTGCTTCGTCGAGCTGCCGGACTCCTGGAGCGAGGAGCGGCTGCGCGGGCTCTACCAGGAGTCGTACGACGGCGAGCCGTTCGTGCGCGTGCCGAGGAAGCGCCTCCCGGAGGTGGCCGCAGTGTCAGGCTCCAACTTCGCCGAGGTAGGCGTCGCCGTTGGACCATCCGTGAAGGGCCGTCGCACCGCAGCGCTCTTCGGCGCGACCGACAACCTCGTGAAGGGCGGCGCCGGGCAGGCCATCCAGAACATGAACCTCCTCCTGGGGCTGCCGGAGACGGCGTCGCTCGAGGACCCGGGACCGTGGCCGCCATGATGAACGTCGTCGTGAAGCTCGGGGGCGAGGTGGTCGCCTCGCCCGAGATGGACTCCGTCGCGAAGGACGTGCGCGACCTCGTCGAGGACTGGCACCGCGTCGCCATCGTCCACGGCGGCGGGCCACAGGCCTCCGCGCTGCAGAAGGTGCTCGGGCAGGAGCCGCGCATCATCGCCGGCAAGCGCATGACCGACCAGGCGACGCTCGAGGTGATGAAGTTCATCGTGGCGGGCCAGGTGAACGTCGACTGCTGCGCCCGCCTGCTCGCGAACGGCGTCATGCCGGTGGGGCTCCACGGCGCGAGCGGGCACATGATCCAGGCGAAGCGTCGCCCGCCGAGCGTCATGACCGGCGCCGGCCCCGACCCGATCGACCTGGGGCTCGTCGGCGACGTGACAGGCTTCAACCTGGGGCTCCTGGGCGACCTCTGGGAACGCCGGTACGTGCCCGTGCTCGCCTGCCTGGGCATGAGCGCGGAGGGGCAGGCGCTCAACATCAACGGCGACACGGTGGCGAGCCAGCTCGCCGGCGCGCTCCGCGCCGATGCGCTCGTGCTCGTCACCTCCACGCCGGGCGTCCTGCGCGACGTGAAGGACCCGGCGAGCCGCATTGCACGCATGACGAGCGCTGAGTTCCAGACCGGGGTGAGAGCCGGGTCCGTCTCCGGTGGCATGATCCCGAAGCTCGAGGAGAGCTTCGCCGTGCTGGCCGGCGGCGCTCGCTCGGTCGTCATCGTCGGGAAGCTCGGGCCAGGCGACCTGCGCCGGGCGGTGCTCGACCCGGGCAGCGTCGGCACCGTGCTCGTCGCCTGACCGCCATGGCCTCGCGCGACCGGCGGCGGCGCTGTCCCTGGGCGGGCGACGATCCGCTCTACGTCGCGTACCATGACACGGAGTGGGGCGTGCCGCTCCGTGACGATCTCGCCCTGTTCGAGCTGCTCTTGCTGGAGGGCTTCCAGGCGGGGCTCGCCTGGATCACCATCCTGCGCAAGCGGGAGGCGTTCCGGCGCGCCTTCGACGGCTTCGATCCCGCGCGCGTGGCGCGCTTCGGCCCCGCGCGCATCGCGAGGTTGCTGGGTGACGCGGGCATCGTCCGCCACCGCGGCAAGATCGAGGGTGCGGTGGCGAGCGCGCGTGCCTTCCTCCGGCTCCGGGACGAGCTGGGCAAGTTCGCGCCCTTCGCATGGGACTTCGTGGGCGGAAAGCCGCTCGTGAACCGCCGCCGCACGGTCGCCGAGGTGCCCGCCGAGACCGAGGAGAGCCGCGCCCTCTCGAAGGCCCTCCGCGCCCGCGGTTTCGCCTTCGTCGGTCCGAAGAGCTGTTACGCCTTCATGCAATCGTCGGGGATGGTGAACGACCACCTGGTCGACTGCTTCCGGTACAGGGAGCTTCGCGAGCTCTCCGCCTCCTGACAGGGGGGGCCGTCGTTTCTCGTCTCCGGGACTGTCCATATCCCCAGGAGGCGTCATGAAGACCCTGATTGGCTCCGTCGTGGTCACCCTGGCACTCACCGTGGCGGTGCTGACCGGCCTCGCTTCGTGCGGGGCGACCCGGGCAGCCACCGGTCCCATCTCCTCCGCGACCGCGACGCCTTCCTCGAACTCCGGGCGACCCCGGCCCTGGGCCGCGTCCGGCTTTCGCGACGACGAGCGTTGCGACCTCGCCGGCGAGCCCCTGGAGTGCCGTTAGCTTGGCTTTAGCTTAGCTTAGCTAGTCGGACGGCGAATGGCGCTTGAGTGCGCCGCTCTCCTCGTCCATTCTCGGCGTGCAGTCTCATGGCCCAGCTATCCGACAAGACCATACTCGTCACCGGCGCGACGTCCGGAATGGGGCCCCTTGTCGCCCTCGACCTCGCGCGCATGGGCGCCGAGGTGGTGATGGTCGCCCGTGACGAGAAGAGGGGCGAAGCGGCCCTCGCCGAGGTGAGGTCCCGCTCCGGTTCGCAGGCGATCTCCCTCATGCGCTGCGACTTCGCCTCGCAAGCGGACATCCGGAAGCTGGCGTCCGACTTCTGCGCGCGACACGCGCGCCTCGACGTCCTGGTGAACAACGCCGGCTCGGTCAGCGCCACCCGGCAGCTCACCGTCGACGGCCTGGAGCAGACCTTCGCGGTGAACCACCTCGGGTACTTCCTGCTCACCAATCTCCTCCTCGACCTGCTCGAGCGGAGTGCCCCATCGCGCGTCGTGAACGTGGCCTCCGTGGCCCATCGCCGGGGCGACATCGACTTCGAAAACCTGGAGTACGAGCGAGGCGGCTACGCGATCATGAAAGCGTACGCCCGCTCGAAGCTCGCCAACGTCCTCTTCACGGCCGAGCTCGCGCGGCGCCTCGCGGGGAAGAGCGTAACCGTCACCTGCCTCCACCCCGGCACCGTCGCCACCAACATCTGGTCGCGGGCCCCCTGGTTCGCGCGCCCTCTCCTCGCGGTGGCAAAGCGCTTCATGCTCCGCCCCGAGGAGGGCGCCCGCGCCATCGTCCACCTCGCGACGAGCCCCGACCTCGAGAAGCAGACCGGCGGGTACTACGAGAAGGGCCGCCGCGTGAATCCCTCCCCCAGCGCCCAGGACGAGGCGCTCGCGAAGAGACTCTGGGAGGAGAGCTCAAAGCTGGTCAAGCTCGCTTGAGCGGGACGTGGGCCGCCTGCGGATCGACACCGTCCTTTTCTCACGCTGCTGGGCCTGAACATCGCTTTCCTCCTCGTCTTCTGTCAGCACCAGGTGGCCTTGCCCGTCGACATGGCTCGGCAGGGCATCTCTCCCGCGGCGTTCGGCCGGGTCATGGCGGTGAACGGCGTGCTCATCGTGACGCTCCAGCCGTTCTCCGACCGTTTCACGAGGCGGTTCGACCCCGCGCACGTCCTCGCGGCCGCGTCGCTCCTCGTCGGAGTCGGGTACGGCGCCTACACGTTCTGCACCACCCCGCTGCAGTACGCCCTGGCGACGGCCGTCTGGAGCCTGGGCGAGATCCTCGTCATGCCGGTCGCCTCCGCGCTCGTGGCGGCCGGCCACCTCGTCGCGGGCCACGCGCGGCGACGTCGAATATACCGCCACGGTCAGTTGAGACCAGCTCCAGGCTGCTCGGACAGGGGTCAGGGCTGACACGCCCCCGAAGGCCGCACACGGACGGTGAAGCCCATCGCCACCGCGTTCGACCGGACGCGCGCATCGCAGGTCGCGAGTCGCCTCAGCGCCTCTCCTCCACGATGATCGCGGCGTTGCGCTCGGCGAGGGCGGCGATCGTCTTGGACGGGTTGAGGCCGATGGACTCGGGCACGATGGCCCCGTCCGCCACGTAGAGGTTGGGGTACCCGAAGACCTCTCCCGCGTGATCCACCACGCCATCGCTCGCGGAGCGCCCCATGTTGCACCCCCCCAGGGGATGGGGTGTGACGAGATAGCGCGTCACCGTCCAGGTAGGTGACACCAAGGGCAGGCCGCCGGTGCTCGCCGCGAGCTCCTTGTGAGTCTCGATGATAGCCTCGATCGTCTTCTCCGACTCGCGGATGTCCCAGTCGAGGAAGAGGCGACCGGCGCGCAGGGACAACATGCCGTTCGCGGCATCACGGCCCTGGGCGAACCATGGCATGAGGTGCTTGGCGGTCCCGGTGCCGGTCAGGGCAAAGCGAATGGTGTTGATGAGCTCCCGCACCACGGGCTGACGGGACCCCCCCTCGGCCACGCCGGCGAGCCAGTTCTGGACGAGGTCAGGGAAGCCGCCGTCCTCGATGAAGAAGCGCTTGCCGTCGCGCGCGCCGTCGAGATAGTTCACCGCGGCCGTGATGGTCGGCCCCCGCGTAGGCTGGACCTGGCGCAAGGGATGAATGGCCGGCGTGAGAAAGTCGCCGTTGCTGCTCCAGTTCCGGCCGAGAAACGCGCTGAGCCGCGGCAGGGTTCGGTGCTGGTCGCGGCAGCGCAGCAGGAGATCCGTCGACCCGAGCGAGCCCGCGGCGAGGACGACGATGCGCGCGCTGGCCCTACCCGCGATGAGCCGGCCTTCCTCGATCCGCTCGAAGCGGACCTGGTAGGCGTCGGCCACCGGCTCGATGACGCGGGCGATGTGCAGCGAGCGCACCTCGGCGCCCCGCGATTCGGCGCGGGCGAGGTAGTTGAGGTCGAGGCTGTTCCGTGCCCCCACGTCACAGCCGATGTCGCAGTTGCCGAGGTGCACGCAGGTCCCCTGCATCTTCCCGTGCTCGTTCTGGAACTGCTTCGAGTGAGCGGGCGAATAGGCGTCCGGGAGGCCCGGGTGCCAGCCCTCGCTGAATCTCACCGCCAGATCGAGCGGCTCGAACCGGTGGGCCGCACCGGTCCGCTCGGCGGCGAGCTTGAGCAGGCGGGTGCGCTCCGGCCACTGGCTCTCCGGGACGGGTTGCGCCCGCAGCATCTCCTTCACGGTTCGATAATAGGGCTCGAGCGCGTCATAGGTGATCTCCGGGGGCCAGCCGGCCTCGAAGGTGTCTGGTTTCGCGTTCACGCAGATGTTGGCGTAGATGAGCGAGCCGCCACCCACGCCCGCTCCCTGGACCACGGCCATGTGGGGGAAGACGCGAAAGTCGATCCAGCCATTCAGCAGCTCGGGATGGCTCTGGTCCCACAGCCAGGGGTCGCCTGGCTTTCGCGGGAACGTGGCCTTGTCCCAGCGGCGGCCGCGCTCCAGGACCAGCACCGAGTATCCGGCTTCGGCCAGGCGGCAGGCGGTGACCGCTCCGCCGAAGCCGCTGCCGATCACGATGGCGTCGTACTGGTCGGGCATGAGTCCTCCAGGGTCGGGGGTGTTGTTTCCTGGACCTCAGGCTTCAGGAGTGGACGCCGAAGGCCGCGTCTGCCGAGGCCTTGGGCCCAGCTTCTCGTCAGAACGGCCCATAGGAGAGGAAGTTCTTCGCGTAGACGTCCCAGAGGCTGCCCATGAACAAGCCGCCGAACCGGTTCAGGGCCGTCACCCGCTCTCCAGGCGTGGGCGCGTCCACGCGGAACGTGCCGAGCTGCCGGATGAAGTCCAGCTCGTAGATGATGAGCACGCCGGCCCCGTAGGTCTCGGCTTGGGCCTCGCCAGTCGCCGCCACGTGACCCTTGTAGATCTTGGTGTAGAGGGTGCTGGTGTCGCGCCAGA
Organism: Anaeromyxobacter sp. RBG_16_69_14; assembly: GCA_001768075.1. Classification (GTDB taxonomy): domain Bacteria; phylum Myxococcota; class Myxococcia; order Myxococcales; family Anaeromyxobacteraceae; genus Anaeromyxobacter_A. The sequence continues at coordinate 43,631 of MEMX01000102.1, forward strand.
CGTCTAGGCCCGGATCGTCGTGGACGTCCTTGTGTCCCGAGAGCGTGTAGGGCTGGGCGTCCGCGTCGCGGAAGAAGAGGCGGTAGCGCATCTGCTTGTGGGAGGGATCGGTGGCGTGGACGAAGAGGTTGAAGGTGCCGCTCTCCACGGGGCGCCGGCCTCCGAAGGCCGCGTGCTCGATCCAGCCCTCGGTCCGCGCCTCGTGCTCCGGCTGTGTGACGAACCGGTCCAGGTCGTCCATTTTGATCGTGAGGTGGAACATGAACGGGGACCGACGCGCGTCCTGAGCGCCGCGCGCGCAGTCTGTTTCACTCTTAGTTACGTGTCCCTTCATCTCCTCCGTGAACTCGAGACGGCTCTTCCGCCCCCTGGGCGCGGGGACGTCGGCTCGTTGCCGCAGCGGGATGCCCTCGCGCTCGCACCACTCGCGCGCCTCCTTCACGCCGAGGTTCACGGACTCGGTCATCCGGTCGCGGGAGAGGTTGATGAGGTAGTGGATGGGGACCTCGGCCTGGAGGAGCCGGAGCCGGATGGGCCGCCCGAACTCTCCGGGCCGGCCCTCCGCGATCTCCGCGTTGCTCTTCTCGATGCGGCGCCAGAAGGGGAAGAAGCGGCCGTCGGCCACGATCTCGATGATATGGAAATACTGGGCCACGAAGCCGTCGCGCCACGTGGGATCGGTGCTGACAGTCCAGATCGCCCAGATCTCGTCCGCGCCGCGGCGGACGGCGTTCTCGACGTTCGCGTCGGTGAGGTAGACGGCGTCGAGGTAGGTCTGGCCGTCGATGACGACGGGCGGGAACCAGATGGGCAGCGAGATGCTGGCCATCAGGAAGTCCTCGGTCATCCGGTCCTGCGTGACGATCTCGATCTCCTTGGTGTTGAAATTGCACACATTGAACGTGCCCAGGCGGTTCGAGGCGCGGATCTTCGCCCAGTCGAGCCCCCACTTCGGGAGGACGTTCTTGCGCATGCTGTCGAGGGTAAAGAGCGAGGGCGCATTGGCCAGCTTCCAGTAGTGCTCCCAGTTCAGGCTCACCTGGCTGAACGGATCGAGGTGGCGCCAGTTGTCCGCCATCTGCGTCCCGCTCATGCCCTGACAGTACATGGCCAGGTTGAGACAGCCCCCCGAAGCTCCGTCGGCGTGATCGAAAGTGAGCCCCGCCTCGTCGAGCCACACCTGAAGCACGCCCGCCTGGAACCCCACCTTGATGCCGCCGCCCGCCAGGATCAGCGATCGCATTGCTCGGTTCTCCTTCCGCTCAGAGGCTACGAATCCGTCTCACAGCGGCGACCAGTTGATGTGATTCTCAAGGGTCACCGCCGCCGCTGTGAGCTGATGTCCGGCGCCTTGCGGCGCCTCAAGCGGAGGGGAGAACTCTCCCCCCGCGCCCCCCATCTCGAGCGTCAGTTCATGTGGCATGCGCTATCAGAACCGAGTGGCGATGCGCGCCCCGGAGCCCCCCGAGCCGCCAGTGCGTTGCAGTCCTTCTCGATCCCCTTCGCACCCATCTCCCGGACGTCGGCCTGTGTGAAACGCAGCGCCTGTGGCGGAGGCGCCGCGCTCCCGCACGAGGCCATGTCTGGCGTCATGCGCGGAGCGCCTCTATTTCACTTGAAGCATGACAGGTTCGGAAGCAAGGGCACCCGGCTTCTTGGGCTCGTCCCGACGCGGTGCGACTTGGGGGGGAGCCCGATCCATCGTGGCGCCGAGACGTCACCGTCACGCCCACCGCCCGGTGCGCCCTGGCTGCACTCGACGAGCCGAGCGCCCTGGCGAGCACGCCCATGGAGCGTCACTCGAACGGGATCACGTGGACCCGGTCGCCGACGCCAACCTGGAGCAACTCCTTCGCCTCGCGCGGCAGGAGGGCGTCGTCACCGTCCACGCGCACCTGGGCGCGCACCGCGCGGAAGCGGATCTTGCCCTCGGAGCGCTCCGCGCCGACGAGCCGCATGGCCTCCTGATCGCGGGGCGCGAGGTCGCGCTCGGCCACCCTCAACCGGCGGTAAGCGCGCACCAGCGTCACGTCCTCCAGCTTCGCCTCGTAGTGCGGGCCACCGTCGAAGGGATCGATGCGATCCACGTGGCGGAAGCCGACCTGCTCCAGGAGGTGCTTCACCCCCTGCGTCTCCGGAGCAACCGCCCCGAGGAGCCTCTGCACGCGGGGCGGAAAGAGCGTGGCGTACATGTCGCCGGGAGGGAATAGCTGCTGGATGAACTCCTTGTTCTGGCGGCTCTTCTTGTCGGCCTCCTGGTAGTCGAGGCCGGTGAAGCGCTTCCCGCACGATTCCCAGAACAGACTGCGGCCGTCGGGGAGGAGGGGCGGCATGAGCTCGGCGAGCACCTTGTCGCGGAAGCGATCCCGGTGCATGGCGATGTACAGGAAGCGGACGTAGGCGAGCTGCTTGCCGGGCCTGGCCTCACCTCCGCGGTCCTCCGGGTGCACCACGAGCCCTCCGATCTCGGTCGGCCCGTCGAAGTGGTATCCGATGGAGAGGACCTTGTGCCTGAAGTGCCGATCGAGCGTCGAGGAGTAGTGCTCCCGCTCGGACACGTCCAGGAACGTGCACGGCGAGTCGCGGGTCCCGTGCTGTGCGATGACCATCGAGGTGCCGACCACCCTGCCGGTGCGCGGCTCCTCGAGCACGAAGACATACGAACGCGCCAGCGGATTCCTGACTCTGCTGGTGAAGCTCCGGGAGGACCTGTCGACGATCTCCGCGAGCGCCCGCTCGTCGTTCGGTAGGTTCACGGAATTGAGGTCTGCGGCGAGGGTCCCGAGGGCCTTGAGGTCGGCCTTCTGCGCGTCGCGGATGAGCAGCATGATGACACCGCGGGTCTAGCACGCGCCCCGCCACCTGTCATGCAGCGCGGCGGTGCTGCAACCAACGCGCGGGTGGCAATCCTCGGTGGCCCGACCCGACCGAGCCTCGCCCTTCCCGTCGCCCGATCACCCCCAAACGGGAAGCGCCGCTTCGGGTTGCCGCGCTCTCTGCCGCGTGCGATGCAACGTCCCGCATGCGGGCAGTCATCCAGCGCGTCGCACGCGCCGAGGTGCGCGTCGACGGCGAGGTCGTGGGCGCCGTCGGCAAGGGCTTGTTCGTCCTGCTGGGCGTGGCGCATGGGGACGGGGAGGAGGCGGCCCGCTTCCTCGCCGACAAGGTGGCATCGCTCCGCGTCTTCGAGGACGGCGCCGGGAAGATGAACCGCGCGGTCGCCGAGGTGCGGGGCGAGATCCTGGTCGTCTCGCAGTTCACCCTGCTGGGCGACCTGCGCAAGGGCAACCGCCCGAGCTTCACCAGCGCGGCACCGCCCGAGGTGGCGAACGCGCTCTACGAGCGCTTCTGCGCGCTCCTGCGCGAGCAGGGTCTCCCGGTCGCGACGGGCGTCTTCCGCGCCCATATGGAGGTGGAGCTGGTGAACGACGGGCCCGTCACCCTGCTCCTCGACTCGACGCGGCTCTTCTGACATATACTCCGGGATTCCCGATGCGCGGCATTCGCGGTGCTACCCAGATCGACGCCAACTCCGTTCTGGCCATGGAAGACGGCGTGGCGGAACTCTGTCACGCCATCAACGACGCCAACGGAATCACCCAGGACGAGATCGTCTGGGCCATATTCACCGTGACCCACGACCTCGACGCCGACTTCCCTGCCCGCGCCGCCCGCGTCAAGGGCGGCTGGGATCGGGTCCCCATGATCTGCTCGCGGGAGGTCCCGGTCCCGGGTTCCCTACCGCGCACCGTCCGCGTCCTCGCCCACGTCGATTCGGGCACCCCGGCCGACGCCAGGCACGTCTACCTCCGCGGAGCGAAGGTGCTCCGCCCCGATCTGCACAAGTGACCATTTCTCCGTTGCCCCGCCAGCTCGGCATCGTCGGCCTCGGGCTCATGGGAGCTTCGCTAGCACGCGCAATGAAGGCCACCAACCCTGCCGTGCGCGTGGTCGCGGTCGAGCCGCTCGACGACGTGCGCGCCCGGGCCCTGCGCGACGGCGTCGCCGACGTGGCGCTGGCCGAGCCCGGGCCGGCGCTCGCCGACTGCGAGATGGCGGTGCTCTGCACGCCCATCGCAGCGCTGGAGGCGCTCCTCGGCCCGGTGTCCCACCTCCTACCCGACGGCGCGGTGCTCACCGACGTGGGCGGCGCCAAGGAGCGCGTGGTCACGCGCGCGGCCGCGGACGTCCGGCCGGGCGTCGCCTTCGTCGGCGCCCACCCCATGTTCGGCGGACACGGCGGCTACGCCGGCGCTCGCGCCGATCTCTGGCGGGGCGGCACGGTGGCCGTTTGCATCGACGCGGCGCCCGCCGCGGTCGAGCGGGTGGCGACCCTCCACGCGGCGCTCGGCGCCGCGGTCGTGCGGTGTCGGGCCGACGAGCACGACAGCGCGGTCGCCATGGTCTCGCACCTGCCCTACCTCATCGCGAGCGCGCTGGCCGTGGCCGCGCGCGAGACAGGCCCGCTCGCGCTGAAGCTCGCCGGCCCGGGCCTCAAGGACATGACCCGCCTCGCCCAGTTTCCCTTCGACGTCCAGGGCGAGGTCTCACGTCGGAACGCCCGCCTTCCCCAGGCCGCCGCGAGGTTGTCGTCGCACCTGGCGCGCCTGCTCGAAGGGATCGCGACCTCCCCCGAGGCCACGCGCGTCGCGCTCGAAGAGGCGCGAGCTGCTCGGGAGGCGCTCTACCCCACACCTCACCAGGAAGGAAGTGCGCGATGAGGGGAACCGCCGTCTGCTGCCGCAGCGGGCCGCTCTCCGGTGCCTTCCAGGTGCCGGGCGACAAGTCCGTCTCGCACCGCGCGCTGCTCTTCTCGGCGCTCGCGGGCTCACCCTCCAAGGTGCGCGGGCTGCTCCAGGCGGAGGACGTGGGGGCCACGCGCAGGGCGGTGGAGGCGATCGGCGCCGTGGTCCGCGACGAGGGCGCCTTCGTGGTCGTGGAGCCGCCGGACCGCCTCTGCGAGCCGGCCGACGTGGTCAACTGCGGCAACTCCGGCACCAGCCTCCGCCTCCTCTGCGGCGTGCTCTCGACGGTGCCCGGCCTCTCCGTGCTCACCGGCGACGCCTCGCTCCGCCAGCGTCCGGTGCGACGCGTGATGGAGCCTCTGCGCCGGATGGGCGCGGTGCTGCACGCACGCGGCGGCGAACGCGTGCCACCGGTGGTGATCCGCGGAGGTTCGCTGCGCGGGATGCGGCACAAGCTGGAGGTGGCGAGCGCACAGGTGAAGAGCGCGCTCCTGCTGGCCGGACTCTTCGCCGACGGGGAGACGACGGTCGAGGAGCCGCACCTCTCGCGCGACCACACCGAACGCATGCTGCGCGGCATGGGCATCGACCTGCGCGTCGACGGGCTCGCGGTCACGGTCGCGCCGGGACGGCCCCGCGGCGGTGGCACCATCGAGGTACCGGGCGACATCTCGTCTGCGGCCTTCTTCCTCTGCGCCGCAGCGGCACTGGAAGGGTCGGAGGTCACCGTCCGCAACGTGGGCATGAACCCCTCCCGCACTGGCGTCCTCGACGTGCTCGAGGCCATGGGCGCGCGCCTCAGCGTGGCGAATCGCGTCGACGAGGGCGAGCCGCGCGGCGACCTGACGGTCACGGCTGCGCCCCTCCACGGGACGACCATCTCGGGCGCGCTCGTCCCGCGCCTCATCGACGAGCTGCCCGTCATCATGGTCGCGGCCACCCAGGCGCGAGGTCGCACCGTCATCCGTGACGCGAAGGAGCTGCGGGTGAAGGAATCTGACCGGCTCGCGTCGATGGGCGAGGCGCTGGTGGCTGCCGGCGCGAAGATCGAGCTCTTCGAGGACGGTTGCGCCATCGAGGGTCCGACCCCGCTCCGCGGCGTCTCGGTCCACACGCGGCTCGACCACCGGGTGGCCATGAGCATGGCGATCGCCCAGCTCTTCATGGGCGGTGGCGAGGTCAGCCTGGACGACGTCAGCTGCGTCGGCACGAGCTTCCCATCCTTCTTCTCCATCCTCGACCGGCTCACCACCCCGACCCGTTCGTCCAGCGCGGGGGAGGGTCAGGGCGAAGGGGCGAAGGGGACACCGTGATCTCCGGCCAGACCCAGCTCTACGGCGTGGTCGGCCACCCGGTGGGGCACAGCCTCTCTCCGGCCATGCACAACGCCGCATTCCACGAGCTCGGCCTGGACGCGGTGTACGTGGCGTTGCCGGTGTCGCCCGAAGGGTTGTCGGAAGGACTGCGAGGCGCCCGCGCCCTCGGCTTCCAGGGGCTCAACGTCACCGTACCGCACAAGCAGCGCGCCGCCGAACTCTGCCTGCGCCTGGACCGGACAGCGGAACAATGTGGCACGGCGAACACGCTGCGCCAAACCCCCCACGGATGGGA
>MEMX01000102.1:50014-57994 GCA_001768075.1 Anaeromyxobacter sp. RBG_16_69_14
CTCGCCCTCCTCGAGGCGACCGGCGTGCGGCGCGGCGCGCGCGCGCTCCTACTCGGAGCCGGAGGCGCGGCGCTGGCCGCCGCATGGGCCCTCCTCTCGATCGGCACGGAGCTGACCGTCGCGGCGCGCCGGCTGGAGACCGCCCGCGCGCTGTGCCGCCGCGTGAGTTCTGCCTTCGCGAGCGTCCCCGCCGCGCGGGCGGTGGCATGGGAGGAAGCGCCGGCGCTGGCCCGGTCGGTGAGAGTCATCGTGAACGCCACGTCGATCGGGCTCGGCGGCGGCGGGCTCGGCGGCAGCGCGGCGGCTCACCCCTCGCAGCAGGAGGGCCTCCCCCCTTTCCGATTCCGTCGCGGGCAGGTGGCCGTCGACTTCGTCTACTCGGCGGCGAGCGAGACCCCGTTTTCTCACCTTGCGCTGGCAGACGGCGCCAGCGTCGTCACGGGCGAGCAGATCCTGGTCCGCCAGGGCGCGCTCGCCTTCACCCTCTGGACTGGCCAGCCCGCGCCGGAGGCCGTCATGGCCGCCGCGCTGCGCGCCGCCCCGCACCCACGACCATGAGCCTGCGCTACCTGACAGCGGGCGAGTCCCACGGACCGGCGCTCTGCGCCATCGCCGAGGGCTTCCCCGCCGGCCTCACCATCGACTTCGCGGCCGTGAACCGCGAACTGCAGCGCCGCCAGAAGGGCTACGGCCGGGGGAGCCGGCAGCAGATCGAGAAGGACGAGGCGCAGTTCCTCTCCGGTCTCCGGGGCGGCACGACCCTCGGCTCGCCCATCGCGCTCGTCGTCTGGAACAAGGATCACGAGAGCTGGAAGGATCTCGTGTCGCCGTACGCGCGCGGCGGACGGAAGTTCACCCAGGTGCGCCCCGGCCACGCCGACCTGGCCGGCGTGATGAAGTACGGCTTCGACGACGCCCGCGACGCGCTCGAGCGCGCCAGCGCTCGCAGCACCGCTGCGCTGGTGGCGCTCGGGTCTCTGGCGCGCCAACTCCTGGGCCGCTTCGGGGCCGCCGTCACGAGCCGCGTGGTGTCCGTCGGGGAGCGGGAGCGGAAGGTGGGACTGCCGCCGACCGACGCGCAGCTGGCCGCCATCCTCGCGTCGGACATGGGCGTCGACGACGAGGCGCTGGCCGCCGAGTGGCGCGCCCTCATCGACGCAGAGAAGGCACGCGGCGGCTCCATCGGTGGCGCCTTCGAGGTCTACGCGACCGGCCTCCCTCCCGGCCTGGGCAGCTACGTCCACCACGATCGCAGGCTCGACGCTCGGCTCGCTGCCGCCCTGTGCGGCATCCCGGCCATCCGCGCTGCCGAAATCGGTGAGGGCACCCACGTCGAGTTGCGCGGAGACGCCTTCCACGACGCCATTCACTACAGCGCACAGAAGGGTTTCTTTCGCGACACGAATCGCGCTGGTGGCCTCGAGGCGGGCGTGACCAACGGCGCTCCGCTGGTGGTGCGCGGCTACATGAAACCCATCCCCACCATGACGAAGGGCCTGCCCACGGTGGACATCGCCACGCGCGTGGGGACCACCGCCAAGTACGAGCGCAGCGACGTGTGCGCGGTGCCCGCGGCGGCGGTGGTGGGCGAGGCAGCCGTGGCCTGGACCCTCGCCGACGCCTTCCTCGAGAAGTTCGGCGGCGACAACGTGGGCGACATCGAAAAGGCCGTCCAGGCCTATGCGGCTCGCATTGGCTAATGGCGTCGGTCGCTGAGGAGGACGCGTGACGGCCAAGGTGATGCAGGCGCGTCAGGAGGCGCACGCCTACGAGATGCGCGTCGGCGACGGCGTGCCCGACGCAGCAGCACAGCTCGCACATGGCCGCGACTGCGTGGCGCTCGTGTCGTGCGCGCGCGTCCTCCGGACGCCGTTCGGCAAGCAGGTGCGGGCCGCGCTCGCCCGGACCGGCAACTGCGCGCTCGTGCACACGCTGCCAGACGGCGAGAAGGGGAAGACGCTCGCGCAGACCGAGCGCGCCGCGATCCGGCTCCTCCAGGCGGGCGCAACGCGACGCAGCCTCGTGGTGGCGCTGGGAGGCGGCGCGGTCACCGACGCGGCCGGGTTCCTGGCCGCCACCTACATGCGCGGCGTCTCCTGGGCGGCGGTGCCGACGACGCTCCTCGCCATGGTAGACGCGGCCCTGGGCGGAAAGACGGGGGTGAACCTGCCCATGGCGAAGAATGCGGTGGGCGCCTTCCACCCTCCCATCGCCGTGCTCGCCGACCCTGCCTCGCTCGAGACCCTGCCCGAGCGCGAGCTCAGGAGCGGACTGGGCGAGGTGGTGAAGTACGCGGCGCTCCGGCCGGCGCTTCTCGAGCGCCTGCGCGCCACCGCGCGCTCGGGAAGGGCCGACGCGACGCTCGTGGCCTCCTGCGCGCGCATCAAGATGGAGATCGTCGAACGCGATCCCAAGGAGCGGGGCGAGCGCAAGCTCCTCAACCTGGGCCACACCTTTGGACACGGCGTCGAGGCGGCGGGCGGCTTCGCCAAGTACACGCATGGCGAGTCCGTCGCGGTTGGCCTCGCGTTCGCCTTCCGGCTGGCGCGCGCGCTCGGGCGCGTCGATTCGGCGGCGGTGGAGTCGCTCGAGGGCGCGCTCGACGCGGCCGGCCTCCCCGCCCACGTCCCGGGGCAGGTCGCTCGCCGCGCTGCCCGGCTCATGGGGTATGACAAGAAGCGCACCGCGGATGGCCTCCAGTGGGTCCTCCCGCGCACCAGCCGCGGGGGCGCGTGGGAGATGGAGTGGGACGTCACCGCCGCCCCGCGCGCGGTGGAGCAGGCGGTGGAAGAGATCGGGGAAGAGCCATGATCCTGCTCGTGAACGGTCCGAACCTGAACCTCCTCGGCGAGCGCGAGCCCGAGGTCTACGGGCACGAGACGCTCGCCGACGTGGAACGAATGGTCACCGAGACGTGCGCGGGCTACGGCCTCGAGGTGAAGGCGTTCCAGTCGAACTGGGAGGGCGCTCTCCTCGACTTCCTCCAGCTGCACCGGCACGAGGCGCAGGGCGTGATCCTCAACCCCGGCGCGCTCACGCACACCAGCCGGGCCCTCCCCGACTGCCTGCGATCGCTGCGCTGTCCGACGATCGAGGTGCACATCTCGAACGTCCACGCCCGCGAGGCCTGGCGGCACCAGAGCTTCGTCGCGGAGGCGGCCCAGGGGCAGATCGTCGGGCTCGGGATCGCCGGCTACTACTACGCGGCGCTCCACCACTGCACCCAGCTCGCGGCAAAGGCAGGGCGAGCGGCGGCCGGCGCGGAGAGACCGAGCGCCGGAGCTGTCGAGGCAGGCGCGCAGGGCGGGGTGGCGACAGGCGCACCGACGTCCGCCTCGCCGGAAGGCACGGGAACAGGCGATCTGCTGCCGGAGCCTTCGCAGCAGATCCCGGTCGAGCAGATGGCGCGCGGGGACTACGAGCCGCTCTGACTCGCCTATCGGCGCTTTTCGTGCTCGCCGAGCGCTTCAGAGGCGAGTCAGAGCAATTTTCCGAAAACACTCTCAGGCCGAGCGGGCCGAGCGGGCAGCGGCTACGGGAACTCGAACCCGATCTTGCCGAGGACGCTGTAATCGGGGGAGCCAAACTCGCCGTTCGAGGTCGGCCAGCGTACGAGGCCGCCGACACCGATGCGGAGTGGCGACGCGGCCAGCCGGAAGCTCACCCCGGGGCGCAGGCCCACGAACGTCGCACCCGGCGAGTCGAAGATGTCCCCGAAGTCGTGTGCGCGCCGCCCGATCTCCCCGAGCAGCTCGAGTCGGACCCCCAGCAACTCGGGGAGAAATCCGCCCATGATCGACCCGGCCCACGGCTCGGAGTCTCCGCCCACCGTCTTGTCGACCGCCACGCCCGCTCCTAGCCCCCCCAGGTCGAGGAGCAGGTCTCCACCCAAGAGACCAGTACCCTCGCTCCCGCCGATCGCGCCTCCCACGGATTGCCTGCTGAGCTCCAGGTGCTGCCAGCCGCCGTAGCCTTCCACGGTGAGCGAAGCTGCATGCGCTGCTGCTGGAGCCGCAACCGCTGCCGCGACCATGGTGAGCACTCGCAGAAGCAGGACAGGATTCGACATGGTTCCCTCACGCGGCACGCCCTCATCGCGTCCGTCTTCAGTTCGTTGAACAGCGATCCCCTCGCCCACGTATGCATCTCCGAAACCAACCTCGCGAACGGCCATTCCCGACGAGTTACCACCGGATCGGAGATCCTCTCACCACCGGCGAGGGCGTGAGCCCCGCGCACAGGGTGGCGCTCGGTCGCCACGCCTTGGACGCGGCGCACCGAAACGCCATGGGCTGTGTCCAGCACGTAAAATGATATGTGCGCGCCTGCGGCACGTGCCAAGTGTCCGATCGTCGGGCTCGGGATCGCCAGCGATCACGCTGCGCTCCACCTCCGGGCAGAAGAGCCGTCGATCGAGCGACGGCTCGACGATCCTGGGTCTTATCCGATGGCATCCAGAAGGACCTCCTCGATCCGGGTGACCTCCGTCCAGATCTCGCCTCCCTCGAGAACGCGCCCGTGGCACGGCCGCACCGCGGGCGACGCTCGTTCGAACCCGGGGTAAGCTCGGCTTCCATGCCTCGCGTCTCCGTCCTCATGCCCGTGCGCGACGCGGCGCATACGGTGCGGGCGGCCGCTCGCTCCATCCTGTGGCAGACCGAGCGCGACCTCGAACTCGTCGCCGTGGATGACGGGTCGAGCGACTGCAGCGCCGACCTCCTGCGCCGGCTGGCCGAGCGCGACGCCAGGCTCGTCGTCGTGCGCGGCCGGGGCGAGGGTATCGCGGGCGCGCTCAACCGCGGCCTCGCGCGCTGCGACGCCGCGGTGGTGGCGCGGATGGACGCGGACGACCTCGCGCATCCGCGCCGCCTCGAGCGCCAGCTCGCGGCGCTCACCGCCCTCCCGCGCCTCTGCGCGGTGGGCACCCAGGTGCGCGCGTTTCCGCGCGCCTACGTGCGGGACGGGATGCGGCGCTACGTCGAATGGCTGAACGGTCTCACCACGCCGGAGCTCGTGGCGCGCGACCTGCTCGTGGAGGCGCCGCTCGTCCACCCCGCCGTCGCGATCCGCCGCGACGCGCTGGAGCGGCTCTGCGGGTGGCGCGACGGCCCGTTCCCGGAGGACTACGACCTGTGGCTCCGCGCCTCCGAAGCGGGCGCCGCACTCTCCAACGTGGCCGAGCCGCTCCTCCTCTGGCGCGAAGGCCCCGGCCGCGCCACCAGGCAGGATCCGCGCTACGCCTTCGCGCGCTTCGTCGCGCTCAAGTGCACCCACCTCCGCCGCACGGTGCTCGCCGGTCGCGACGAGGTGGTGCTGTGGGGGGCGGGCGAAACCGGCAGGGCCTTCTCGGACGCGCTGATCCAGGAAGGCGTGCGGGTCGCGTTCTTCCTCGATGTGGACGCTAGAAAGGTGGGCCGCACGGTCCGCGGCGCGCCCGTCCTCTCCTACAGGGAGGCGCCACGCGCCCGCGGGCTGCCGCTCCTGGTGGCGGTCGGCGCCCCCGGCGCGCGCCCGCTCATCCGCGCCGAGCTGGCGAAGCAGGGCTTCGCGGATCTGCGCGACTTCTGGTGCGTGAGCTAGACCCTTCGTCGCCGAGAACAGACAGCGATGCCCGGCCCCCGGGAAGCTGGAGTTCCACCATTTCCGACCCGCAAGGAAAGGGCGGTCCGCCGACGCTGTCCGTCACGCTTTGCTGCAAAGCACACAACGGGTACGCGGCCGAGGCGGACTACGATACCGAGGTGGTGCGCGGCGCATCGCCGAGGCTCGCCAGAGCAGGCGAGCGCGAGCACTCGCCCCGGGGACAGTGCCGGCGCCCGAGCTGTTCGATGCGGCGAGCATCCCTTCCCCCGCCGGGAGCACCATTCTCGAAGGTAGTAGATCAGCATGGTCGGACCCTCACCTATGTGCCCCAAGTGAACTGGGTGTGGTTCCCGATCTACTGGAAGGCACCTCGCATGACACACACCGTGATACACTGCGGGCATCCGAAGGAGGGTCCGATGAGTGACGACAGCGGAGTGTTCCGTCTCCTGCAGAACCATCTCGATCAGCAGGCGGTGGGATTTCCCGCGGCGGAGTCGGGCGCCGACGTTCGCCTTCTGAAGAAGGTGTTCTCGCCCGACGAAGCGGCGCTCGCGCTCCAGCTGTCATACAGGCCGACCTCACTCGCGCAGATCGTCGAACGGGGCGGCCCCGGATCCTCTGCAGAGCGGGTGAGCGGTCTGCTCGACAGCATGTTCATGAAGGGCGCCATCGCCTGGAGAGAGAGGGGCGGGGTGAACCAGTGGTACCTTCACCCGCTGCTCGTCGGCATGTTCGAGGCCGCCCAAGACGGCGTTCCCGCGCCAGGGTTCCTGACCGAGATGGGCGCCTACCTGGAAACGGGAAAGTTCGTGAAGGCGTTCGTCGCGAGCAGGCCGTCCCAGGTGCGGGTCGTCCCCGTCAACAAGAGCATCAAGGTGGAGCATCACGTCGCCACGTACGACGACCTCCGCGCGGTGATCACAGCCGCCCCTGGGCCGTTCGCTGTGCTGAAATGCCTCTGCCGCGAGATGAAGTCAGCGGGAGGTCAGCCCTGCACGAAGACCGCTCGCCAGGAGACCTGCCTCGCTCTCAACGACATGGCGGCCGCGGTGCTCAGGCGAGCTCATGGGCGCGAGGTGACCCGCGAGGAGATGCTGTCCCTCCTGCAGCAGGGCGAGGATGACGGCCTGGTCCTGCAGCCTTCCAACGCGCAGCAGCCCGACTTCGTGTGCGCCTGCTGCGGGTGCTGCTGCGGACTGCTCGGCATCCAGAAGAGGGTGCCGCGCCCCGCCGACTTCTGGGCGACCAGCTACCAGTGCGCCGTCGACACCGAGGCATGCTCGCTGTGCGCCGAGTGCGTGCCCCGCTGTCAGGTCGGCGCGCTGACCATGGCGGCTGCCGGCGGCGCGGCGCAGATCGACCTGGGACGGTGCATCGGCTGTGGCCTGTGCGTCCCCGCGTGCCCGACGGACGCGCTCCAGCTGAAGAGGAAGGAGCCCGCGACCGTCCCCCCCAGGGACCCTGAAGCGCTCTACGAGGAGATCATGGCGAACAGGACGCGTTCGAACCCCGGGAGGGGTCAGCGTAGCCGTTGCCGGATCCCGTGACTCCACGTTCACGCCTCTGCGTTCACGCCCGGCGGGGGACAAGCCCCTGCCAGGTCGCTCGGCGCCGCCTGTCCCCCGGAATCAGCGGACGGAACGGCTCACGCGAGAGCTCACGGCCCTTGGTAGGCGGCGACGCCACCCGGTCTCGTGACTTTGCCGCTCGCGTCCTTGCTCGGCTCGAACGCGAAGTAGACGATGCGGGGCGATGACCAAGCGTCGATCTGGATCGAGCGCACCGGCTGGCGAGTGAAGGCCGGCAGGGACGTGTCGTCGGGGTCGAGCTGTGTGAACGCGCCGTTCTTGAAGCGCATCGCGCCGCCCCACCCGAGGCCGATCCACAAAGATCTGTCGGAGGGATCGCAGGCCACCGCCAGCACGCTGTCGCCGTGGAGCCCCGGGTCGGGCAGCCGCACGTACGAGACCTCACCGCCCGGATCCATCCGCGCCAGCCCGTGGATGCCGGAGCCGATCCAGAGCGTCCCGTCGGGACAGAACGAGAGGGACTGGACGTCGTTGTGGAGCGACTCCGTCGGGACGGCGTTGTCGGGCCAGAGGTCGTAGTAGAGGGCGTTGGGCGGTGTCTGGGGCCGCAGCCACCAGTCGTCGCCGCCGCGCAGATCGGGGCCGTAGCCACCCGTGAGGTAGGCGGTGCGGAAGCCATTCGAGCACCAGGGCGTCCCGCTGCGCGGGTCGATGGCGAGCGCGTGGGACTCGCCGGTGAGGAAGGCGTTGCGGGACGCCGAGAAGAACGCCGGGTGATCGTGCTCCCAGACGCCCGCCGCGTCGAGCCACCTGGCCGGCTGGCCGGTGATCCGGTCGGGATACCCGCGCGCCGCGGCGTCCTTGA
>MEMX01000102.1:58007-59042 GCA_001768075.1 Anaeromyxobacter sp. RBG_16_69_14
GGAGGCATGCGTCCCGCCCATGAAGAAGTCGCCGTACATCGCGGAGCCCTTGCCGTGATTCACCACCATCCGCTCGACCTGGCGCAGCTTGCGGCGCCCCATCACCCAGAACCAGTCGTAGGGGTAGGAGCACGAGTACGTGTGGGCCTCGTTACCGTTCGAAGGACAGATGGTGTGCGGCGGAGAGGCGATGAAGACGTGCCGCGTCCGGGTGAGGTTCGCCCCGTCGAAGGCGACCAGGTCGGCGCCGCCCGAGTCCTGTGCCCAGTCGGCGTCGTCATCACCATCGGTACCGATACCCCGGAAGCCGATCATGGCCACCCCGGGCGCCGCGCCCGCGACGGAGATGACCGGGCACATCAGCGCAGACCCGGGCGGATCGGGGTGGAGCGTGCGGTCGAGCTGGGCTGCGTCGTTCGGGTTCGCGACCGGGTAGCAGTTCTCGGTGAGCCCTGCGTTCCGAGCGTCGAAACGCAGGAACTGTTGATCCGCCCGCTCCTTCACGTAGACGGCGTCGCCGCCGGCGACGTAGACGTTCCCGCCCTCGTCGGCGGAGACATCGGAGACGTCGCCCGGGAGTCCCTGCGACGAGGCATAGAAGGTCCACCCGTCCTTCGAGATGGGCGGACCGAGAGTGATACCGCCGTCAAGCGGTCCCGCGTCGGGTGAGCCCGCATCGGGTGCGCCGGCGTCTGGTGCACCCACATCGGTCGATCCGCCGTCGGGACCGGCGTTGGCGTTGACACCGTCAGGCACGCCGCCGCTCGTCTGGCCGCCTCTGCCCCCTCCGCTGCAGGCGCCGATGCAAGCGATAGAGAACACCCACGACCAGCGCGAAGCACGCACGCGCATGTCTACCCCCCGCCGACCCCGCCAGCGTGAAGGTGGATGCCGAGCGGCCCTTTCGCCAGGGCCTTGTCCGTGACCGCGTGTGCGATCGGGCCCTGAACCCCCGCGCGCTGTAGAGTCGAGGGATGCGCCGCCTCTTCATGCTCGCTACCGCCGCGGCAATCGCCTGCGCATGCGCCGCCCCGC
>MEMX01000102.1:59092-61350 GCA_001768075.1 Anaeromyxobacter sp. RBG_16_69_14
CCGCCCGCTCCGCTACGCGCTCGAGCTCACCCTCTCGCCCGAGCGCGACCGCTTCAAGGGCGAGGTCGCCATCGAGGTCGAGGTGCAGCGCCCGACCACCCGGATCTGGCTCCACGCGCGCGACCTCACAGTGAGCGGCGCATGGGTCGAGGCTGCCGGCGAGCGCGCCGCGGCCACGCTTACCCAGGTGACGGACGGGGGAGTGGCGCGCTTCACGCCGGAGCGGGCCATCCCGGCTGGCCGCGCCACGCTTCACATCGCGTTCCACGGCGCCTGGAGCGACGGGCGGGCAGGCCTCTGCCGGGTCCGCTCCGGGGGCGCTTCCTACGCTTACACGCAGCTCGACGCGATGGAGGCGCGGCGCACCTTCCCTGGCTTCGACGAGCCCGCCTTCAAGACACCGTTCGACGTGACGCTGGTCGTGCCCGACGACGCCGTGGCCGTCTCGAACGCGCCCGCCGCAGGCGAGGAGAAGACGGACGCCGGGATGAAGCGGGTCCGCTTCGAGGGCACCGCGCCCCTCCCCACCTACCTCGTCTTCGCTGGCGTGGGGCCCTTCGACGTCGTGACGCCGGCGCCGCTGCCGCCCAACGAGGTACGGGCGCGCGCCCTCCCCATACGCGGCCTCGCGCCGCGCGGCACCGGGCGGCGTCTGGCCGTCGCGCTCGAGGCCACACGCGCGCTCCTGCCCATCCTCGAGCGCTGGTTCGGGATCGCGTTCCCGTACCAGAAGCTCGATCAGGTGGTGTCGACCGACGTCGCCTTCGCGGGCATGGAGGGCGCGGGCGCCATCCTGTACCGCGACGAGAGGCTCACCTTCGAGGCCGGACGCTCGCCGGAGGTGAACCGCATCGCGGTGGCTCGCCTGGTGGCGCACGAGCTGGCGCTCCAGTGGTTCGGCGACCTCGTCACGCCTGACGGATGGGAGGACGCATGGCTGAACGAGTCGTTCGCCACCTTCATGGCCTGGAAGGCGGTGGACGCCTGGAACCCGGACGCGCACGAGCCCGAGGAGGCGGCCGCCGCGATCGACGCGGCCCTGGAGGCGGACGCGCTCCCCAGCGCGCGTGCCCTTCGCCAGCCGCTCCGGCGCAGCGGCGACGTCTCGAGCCAGATCGACCACCTCCCGGTCAAGGGTGCCGCGGTTCTGCGGAGCTTCGAGCGCTTCATGGGCGAGGGGCGGTTTCGCGACGGCATCCGCGCCTACCTCCGAGCGAACGCACACGGCACCGGCACCACCGGCGAGGTCCTGGCGGCGCTCTCGCGCGCCGCCGGGCGCGAGCTCGGGCCTGCTTTCCGCTCCTTCCTCGACCAGCCGGGCACGCCGCTCGTCGTGGCGCATGCCGTGTGCAGTGCCGGCGGATCGCGCATCGAGCTCGCCGTCGCCCGCGAGCGGCCGATCGGATCGGGCGCCGCCCCGGGCGCGGCGTTCGAAGTGCCGGTGTGCGCGCGCTACGAGGCGGCCGGCACCCTCGGGGAGGCGTGCACGCTCCTCGAGCGCGGCCGCGGAACCCTCGCGCTCCCGGCCTGCCCACGCTGGGTGATGCCGGCTGCGGGTGGGACGGCCTGCTACCGGTGGGCGCTCGGGTCGCCCCAGGGGGTGGTGGGCAAGGAGACCGGCCACGCCCCGTCGGTAGGTCTCACCGATCTGGGACGCCTGCGCGACGCGGGACTCCTCCACCTCACCGCCGCCGAGCGACTCTCGTACGCTCAATCACTTCGGGCCGGGGCGCGGGCGGGCCGGCTCTCCTACCGCGACGCGCTCCTCGCGCTCGCTCCGCTCGCCCGCGACGGCGCCCGGCGCGTCGCCACCTCGCCCATGCCGGCGCTGGAGCAGGCGATCGACCACCTCGTGCCCGACGACGCGCGGCGGCAGGCACGCGCCCGGGCGGGGGACCTGTTTCGCCCGCGCTTGCGCGACCTGGGGCTCGATCCCACCGCCCGCGAGCCGCTCGATGCTCGCGGACTGCGCAGCGACCTGGCCGAGTTCCTGGTGCAGGTGGCGCGAGACCCCGAGACGACGCGCGTTCTGGCGGCGCTCGGCCTCGCTTACGCCGGCCTCGGCGACGGCCATTTCCACGACGAGGCGGTGAGTCCGGACCTCGCCCGGACGGCGCTCTCGGCCGCGGTGATCGACGGCGATCTGGAGCTCTTCGATGCCCTCGAGAAGCGCCTCCACGCGACGGAAGACGGCGAGCAGCGCGGGCGCATCCTCGCCGCGCTCGGCTCGGCGCGCACGCCGGCCCTCTCGGCGCGGG
>MEMX01000102.1:61382-67591 GCA_001768075.1 Anaeromyxobacter sp. RBG_16_69_14
CGCTCGTACGAGCGCGCGCGGACCCTCTTCGCGCAGGCCTCCCACCTCGAGACACGCGTGGCGGCGTGGAAGGCGCTCCAGGGGCACTGGCGCGCGCTCGTCCAGGGCCTCACCCCCGGCCTCGCCGACGCGCTCCCTTCGGTGGCGACCGGACTCTGCGATCGGACACGCATCCCGGCCGTCGCGCGGTTCCTCGCCCCCCGCGTGGACGACTCGCCGGGCGCGAGGCGGCATCTGCGCGAGGCGGTGGACTCGATCGAGCTGTGCGCTGCCCTGCGCGACGCGCAGGGCGCGAGCGCAGCCGCTTACTTTGGCGCACGTCCGTAGGGGGATCGTCCGTCGCCGGCCGCTCGGCGACGCACCGGTCATCCGAGTCCGCTCTCGGGACGGACCGCGACCCGGAGCGAAGCCGCACCGATGGCCGAACGGGCGAACTGCTCGGCCGCCAACTCCACGAGCGACAGGGCCAGGCCGTCTCGCCGCTCGCGAATGTGCGCCGACAGATCGGGCGATTCCACGCGGAGGACCACCGGCATGCCCGGGTGGCGCGCCCTGGTCTCGAGGGCGACGCGCAGGTTGGCCGCATCCGAGTCGGTCACGGCGAGCACCGCAGCGGCCGCACCGACGCGGGCCAGGTCGAGGGTCTCCTCCGCCGACGCATCGGCCACGATGACGTGGTGGGCGGCGGCGCGAAGGATGGGCAGGTGGCGGTTCTCTGGGTCTATCTCCACCACCACCACGCGCAGCCCCTGCTCGGCGAGCAGGCTCGCCAAGCGGAAGCCGACGTTGCCTCCCCCCGCGACGACCACGTGGCCATGGGCGCGGACCGGGACGCGGCCCTGGAGCACCGCCAGGCGGCGCTCCAGGATCCACTCCGTGAAGAACGCGAAGAGCGCGGCCATGGACGCCGCCCCCGCGAACATGAGCCCCATGCCGACGACCTTGGCGGCGTCGGAGGCGTCTCGCAGCGCTATGTCGCCGTACCCGACGGTGGTGATGGTCGCCCACACGAAGTAGAGCGCATCTAGCCATCGCAGGCCCAGCGCTCGCGCGAAGAAGGCGGTTGCGCCAACGATCAGCATCGCCAGCGCTCCCAGCATGCCTACGACGACCCGGTCGCCCCACCAGCGTCTCGGCCTCCGGCGCCCGCGACGTGGCGAGCGGCGGAGCGAATGACCACCGCGCACCCGCATGGCGTCGAGCGCGGCTTCGGCGATGACGGGCGCAGCGACCTGCGACACGCTCAGCACCGTCACGCCGTCGAGCGTGCCGCGGAGATAGGCGCCCAGCGTGGGGTCGAAGAGTCGGACCACGATGGGCAGGTCGGGACAGTACTCACGGATCGCGAATACGAGATCGATGTTGTCGCTGTCGTCGTCGGCGGCGAGGACGAGCGCGTCCGGCGAGCGCGACGAGCCACCGCAGAGTGCGCGGAGCGACAGCTCGCCAGGCGCTGTCCGAAGCTCGGCCGTGCCTGTCGGTTCGGCGGTGAGCCGGGGCAGGCTCTGCACGTCAGCGCCCAGCGCCCGGAGCTTGCGCCCGATGGCCATGGCCAGCGCACCCGTCCCGAGGACGAGAACTGCCGGTGGCCGCAGCTCGGTCATGGTGGGCGATCGCGAATCACGGACTGCCGTTCAGCGATGCCCGTGCCCGTGCTTGCGCTCTTCCTTGTATTCCCGGCGCTCGGCCTTCTCGTGCTCCTTCCACGCCCGGCGCTCCGCCTTCCGCCGCTCCTTCCACTCCCGGTGCTCGGCTCGCGCCTGCTCCCTGCCGAAGTGCCTGTAGTGGCCGGGCGGGAGCCGAACGAGGCGGACCGGGACCCGGCGCGGCTCGACGTAGACGAACCTGGCACGCGGCCCGCGCGCGCGGTACCACCCTGCATCGCGCCGGCACCAGTAGTAGCCGCCGGTGTAGAAGACCTCTTCGTGGAAGTCCTCCACCACCTGGATACCGGGTTGCACGACCACCAGCGGCGGCGCGACGGGGAGGCCAACCTGGATGCGAACGTCCACCTGGGCCGAGGCGGCGGCAGGCGTCATGGACACCGCGAGCGCGAAGCAGAGAGCGATCCGTTTCATTGGCGGGAGTGTAGCCGCCGCCCTCCCCCTTGAGAACTGTAGGCCGGTGTAGGCGGTTTCCCTGCTAGGCTCGACGCTTCTTGTCGCTCAGCACGAGCTCCCAGCCGGCGAGCAGCAGCAAGAGCGTCATCGCCGCGAATGGCAAGAGCGAGAGCAGGTCTGCGTGCGGTCCGGCGAAGAAGGGGTTGTGCGCCGTGGACCACTTGCTCAGGACGCTGTCCACCGGCTCGAGCACGCCCGCCATGAACGCGATGACGATGCCGGCGATGGCGCCGCCCGCGATGTAGCCCGAGGCCATGAGGACGCCGGGGCTCTTGTCGCCTTCGGCGGCGACTTGCTCGTCGGAGAGCCCGCGCGCCTCGAGCTCGCGCCGCCGGCCGCGGTCCACCAGCCACCGCGCCGCACCTCCGATCAGGATCGGTGACGACGACGAGAGCGGCAGGTAGACCCCGACCGCGAAGGCGAGCGAGGGGATGCCGGCCAGCTCCAGCACGATCGAGATCATCACGCCGAAGAGCACGAGCGCCCACGGCAGCCGCCGGTCGAGGATGCCCTTGATGATGTACGACATGAGCGTGGCCTTGGGGGCGTCGAACTTCCGCACCTCGCTGCCATCGGCTCGCTTCGCATAAGCGCCGTTGATGCCCGGGTCCACCAGCCACACCGCACGCCCGCTCTCGTCCACGAGGTAGCGGCCGGCAGGCCCCCCGACGGCGTCGGTCTTGTGCCACACCAGGAAGTCCCGCGTCGCGCCGCCAATCTGGGCCGCGGGCGGGCGCTCGCGTCCGCCAGGCAGGCCAGCCGGATCGACCTGCAACCCCGCGGGAGCGACCTCGGCGGCCGGCACGTAGGTCGTGGCAGCGTCGTTGAGGCGCATCAGGACGGGACCGACGACGAGGGCCGAGAGCAGCGCTCCGAACAGGATCGCGATCTGCTGCAGTCGCGGCGTCCCGCCCACGAGGAAGCCCGTCTTGAGGTCCTGCGAGGTGGCGCCGCCGTTCGAGGCCGCGATGCAGACGATTGCGCCCACCGAGAGCGCGGTGACGTAATACGGTCCGCCCGTCCAGCCCACGATGAGGAAGATGAGGCAGGTGAGGAGGAGCGTAGCCACCGTCATGCCGGAAATGGGATTGGACGAGGAGCCGATCTCGCCGGTGAGCCGCGACGACACGGTCACGAACAGGAACCCGAACGCCACGATGAGAACGGCTCCCAGGAGGTTCATGTGGAGCGGGCGCGCCAGTACGATCGCGGCGATCAGCACGGCGATGCCTGCGAACACGAACCTCATGGGCAGGTCGTTCTCGGTGCGCAGGCGCAAGGAGCCCCCGCGCGCGGCGCCGACGTCGCGCAACCCCTCGCGCAAGCCGTGGACGATGATGGGGAGCGAGCGCAGGAGGCTGATGATGCCACCCGCCGCGACCGCCCCGGCGCCTATGTAGAGAATGTAGGCGCTACGGATCTGGGAGGGACCCATCTCGCGGATCGGGATCCCGCCCGGGGCGAGGGGGCCGGGGATGGCCTCGCCGAAGAACTTGATGAGCGGGATGAGCACCAGGTACGCGAGCACGCCTCCCGCGCACATCGTGGCGGCGATCTTCGGGCCGATGATGTAGCCGACGCCGAGCAGCTCGGGCGAGATCTCGGCCGACACCGACCCTGCCTGGTACGGCCTCCCGAACACCTTCTCCGGGATGTCCTTCCAGCCCTTGAGGGCCACCATGGCCGTCTTGTAGAGGAGCCCGATTCCGAACCCCGTGAAGATGGTGTGCGCGGAGAGGCTGCTGCCGCCTCGCTCCTTCTCCTCGGCGCGCGCCGCCGCGGAGGCGGCAGCGCGCGACTCGGCCGAGGCACCGGCCTTGAGCACCTCGGCGCAGGCCGTGCCCTCGGGGTACTTGAGCCTCCCGTGCTGCGCCACGATGAGCGCGCGGCGCAGCGGGATCATCATCAGGATGCCGAGCAGGCTGCCCAGGACGGCCACCAGCATGACCCGCGCGATCTCGAGATCGAAGCCGAGGATCATGATCGCGGGCATGGTCACGCCCACGCCGAAGGCGATCGACTCGCCCGCCGACCCCGCCGTCTGGACGATGTTGTTCTCGAGGATGGTGGCGTCTCTCAAGCCGAGCTTGGAGGCGAGCCGGAACAGGGCGATCGAGATCACCGCCACCGGGATGGACGCGCTCACGGTGAGGCCGACCTTCAGCACGAGGTAGAGCGAGGAGGCGCCGAAGACCATCCCCAGCAACGCCCCGAGGATGAGTGCACGAGGGGTGAATTCTCGGAGGTCGGTCTCGGGAGCGATGTACGGCGTGACGGTCTGGTGCTCGCTCGCCTTCGCCTGCGCCGCCCGCTCGCTCGTCGCCATGCGCGCCCCCGAGGCCCCGCCTGGTGCCACCATGGATTCCGCCTCGCGTGGAGGAAACCACGTTCCCCACGGGCAGTCACTAAAGCGGACGAAGACGCGCTGCCCATCCCTCCCCTACGGCACCTCCGGGTCGCCTGCTGCCGCGGGCACGAGGGCGCGCAGGGCGGCCAGGAAGTCGTCGGGGATGGGCGCTTCGAAGACGAGCCTCGCGCCGGTGGCAGGGTGCGCGATCTCGAGGCGGCGCGCGTGCAGCATGACGCGCGGGAGGCTCGTCTCGAGCACCCGGCGCGGTCCGCCATAGCGCGGGTCTCCGAGGAGCGGCGCTCCGAGGTGAGCGAGGTGAGCGCGGATCTGGTGGGTGCGTCCCGTCTCGGGCACGCAAGCGACCAGCGCAGCTCCTGCATGCCCCACGCGCAGGGTCTCGTAGCGGGTCGCGGCCGCCTCGCCGCTCGCCAGCACGGCGCGTCGGCCGGGGCGCGCCGGATCCCGCGCCAGCGGCGCGTCGATGCGGCCGTCCGGCGGCGACGGCGCGCGGGCGGTCAACGCGAGGTACCTCTTCCGGGGAGCGCCGACGCGAAAGGCCTCGGACAGTGCGGCGGCCGCCTCGCGCGTGCGAGCGAGCACCATGACGCCCGAGGTTTCACGGTCGAGGCGGTGCACCAGGATCACAGGCGCGTCCAGGAGCGCCGAGACCAGTTCGGGCAGCGCGCCGCGGTCGGTCGTGAGCGTGGGCTGGGCGGGCACGAAGGGGGGCTTGTCCACCGCCACCAGGTGCTCGTCCGCGTAGAGGAGCCGGCTCCGGTCGATGGGAGCCTGCGCCACCGCCTCGCGCCCCGCCTCCTCCAGGTTCACCACGACCGACTGGCCCTCGCGCACCAGGCGCCCCGCCACCTTGAACCGGCGGCCGTCGAGGAACACGCCACCTGCGTCGAGCACCCGCCGGGCGAGCCCTCGTGAGATGCCACCCCTCGCGGCGATGAAGCGGTCGAGGCGCTCGCCCGAATCGGCCGGCGCGACGCAGAGGGTGAGGCGTCGCAAAGGAGGCTATACCTAAGCCGCCTTGTTGCCAGGGCAACCCTGGCAGGCCCCGCTCTTCGCCTTGTCGCAGGGCGGAGCACCGGCAGACTTCTTGTAGTCTGTCGCGTAGAAGCCGGAACCCTTGAAGGAGAACGCACCCGCACTCAAGACCTTCTTCACCTTCTCCCCGCAATCGTGCTTCGTGAGAGGCGCGTCGGACATGCGCTGGAGCACTTCGAAGCGGCCGCACGCGGGACAGTCGTACTCGTAAAGGGGCATCTCGAAAATCTCCTGCCCCGAAAGTTAGGGTTTTCCCGACGCCTGTCAAGCAGTCGGACCCGTGGACTGCCAGCGCACAGGTTGAGCCTCGCCATAACAGGCTGAATATAGAGACTTTATTGGATCGCTGCGGCACTGGTGCCGCCGATGGGGGTGCAGATGGATTCGGGCGAGCTGGAGGTCCTTCGAGGCGATGTGGACGCGCTCGTGGCGGAGCTCGCCATGGAGCGATTCCGCCACGTGGCCGGCATCGAGGCGGAGCCGTCCCTGGCCGCTCTCTTCCGGGCCCACGGCCGCGCCGCGCACAAGGACATGGTAAAGGCGCTGAAGGCCGAGGGCGAGAAGGACCTCGCGACCCGGGTGGCGGCCCTGCGGGTCGAGCGGGCCCAGGCGGAGGACGAGGAGGCCTGGCGCGCCGCGGAGGCGAAGTCCTCGGCGCGCGGACCCGACGGCGTCGTGTCGCTCGC
>MEMX01000102.1:67667-68079 GCA_001768075.1 Anaeromyxobacter sp. RBG_16_69_14
GTCGCTCGCCGCGCGCGACGCAGCCGCGGAGAAGCGCGCCCGCGCCCGCGCCGAGGTGGGCCTGCTCCCCGACTGGGAGCGGGTGGTCGAGGCGGACGCGCTGCTCGCCGTCTCCGACGACGCATACCGCGACGTGCTCGCGTGGCTCTCGCACCGCGAAGCGGGCCTGATGCCTCCGCCGGACGGCGATCTCACGCGGGCGGACCTGCTCTTCGTCGTCGCGCTGCACGGGTGGGAGGGCCACTTCCCGCGCGGAATGCTCGCCCTGACGCTGGAGCGCACCGCCGCCGCGCTGCGGCTCGACCTCTCTCGCATCCGCGTCGACGACGCAGCGCGGCCGGCACAGTGGCCGGGGGCGCACGCGCACGAGACGCGCGTGGCGCTGCGCCGGCAAGGCGGACCTGCAGACTGG
>MEMX01000102.1:68199-68592 GCA_001768075.1 Anaeromyxobacter sp. RBG_16_69_14
GGCGCGCCTCGACGTCGAGAAGAAGCGCGCCGCCGATCTGGTGCGGGCGCTCGCCCTGCGCCAGCTCTTCCGGCTGCGCACCCGCGCCGCGGCCTGCAGGGTCGCGACCGAGGTGGAGCGCGGCACGAGCGGCGCCGCCTGGCACGAAGCGCACCGCGAGGCGATGACGCTCTCGGCGCTCGCGTCATGGCCCCACGGACTCGCCTCCCGCGACGGTGACGCGGGCGCGGCCGCCGCGGCACTCCATGGCGCGGCCCGCGCCGAGAGGCTCCGCCGCACGCTGGTCGAGCGCTACGACGAGGACTGGTGGAAGAACCCGCGCAGTTTCGAAGCGCTGGGTACCTGGCTGGCAGCGGGCGGAGCGTGGCCGGACGAGGAGCCGAAGCTGGCGCT
>MEMX01000102.1:68685-74603 GCA_001768075.1 Anaeromyxobacter sp. RBG_16_69_14
GATGCCTTCGGGGCCGCCGCTCGTACCGGGACGCGGGCGACGGC
Source organism: Anaeromyxobacter sp. RBG_16_69_14 (assembly GCA_001768075.1). Taxonomy (GTDB): domain Bacteria; phylum Myxococcota; class Myxococcia; order Myxococcales; family Anaeromyxobacteraceae; genus Anaeromyxobacter_A. The sequence goes on from MEMX01000102.1 coordinate 68,730, forward strand.
CCGGCGCCCCTTGAGGTGCAGGAACGCCTCGATCTCGAAGGCGAGGAGCTCGATCTCGGCGTCGGTCGCGCTGGCGATGCGCTCCAGGCGAGCTGAGAGCGGGAGGGCCGCACCGAGGCGCATCCGCATCACCTTCTCCTCGTTGGGCGCCAGTTCAGGCGCGGGTCCGCGTCGGAGCACGGCCTGCGCCGACCTCTCCGTGACCACCGCCGTCCTCTTCTTGCCTTGCATGGATACGTCCTCGCGAAAGGCGGCTATGCCCATCCCGTCTCTCCTATGGTAGGCAGCGAGCGGCGCGCGTCCAGAATTCGACCGCCGTCCGCCTCCCTCGGATGGGGGTCAGAGCAGACGGGCTGCCAGGGCCCTGGATGATTCCGCTGCGAGGCGCGGAGGCCCGCCCTACGGAATTGTCCATGGATCCCCACCAGAACCTCGTGCAGGACGAGGCTCGCATCGGCGAGCTCATCCGCTCCACGAAGCGCGTCGCCGTCCTCGGCATCAAGACCGAGAAGCAGGCAGACCAGGCCGCCTTTTTCGTCCCTGCATATCTCAAGTCGGCCGGAGTCGAGGTCATCCCGGTGCCAATCTACTATCCGGACGTGCAGGAGATCCTCGGGACAAAGGTGTTCCGGAGACTGGCCGACGTGCCCGGTCCCGTAGACATCGTGGACGTCTTCAGGCGCCCTTCGGACATCGCTCCGCACGTCGACGACATCAAGGAACTGAAGCCGCGCGCGGTCTGGTTACAGCTCGGCATCCGCAACGACGAGGCGGCCCTGGCCCTCGCCGAGGCGGGCATCCTGGTGGTCCAGGATCGTTGCCTGATGGTGGAGTGGAAGAGGTACGCGGCGAGGCGCTGAACTGTCGCCAGCGGCGGGGGACAAGCCCCCGCCCTACACACTCGCGTTTCGGCCTTTTCGGAAGCCGCGGAAATCGCTCTGGCTCGCCTAGAACTGCGTTTGCGAGCACGAGAAACGGCGAAAGGCGAGACAGAGTTCGGCTGCGGCCGGCTCCGCCTCAGGGGGCGGCGGCCTCGCCTTCGTCCTCGGCCTCCTCGCGCTCCTGGCCGCCGGTCAGCTTGCGGAAGCCGGCTGCCTCGAGCGCCCGCGCGACGCCCATGGGCTTGCGGTCGTCGGCGAGAGCGTCCCTGGGGGGAGCGACGCCAGGGACCCGGGCGCCGAGCGCCTTCACCTGCGCGGCGAGCTCCACCTCGGCGCGAAGCTGCGGGTCGGACTTCTCCGAGAAGGCGCCCTTCATGGTGACGGACAGTGGAAGGGCGGTCTCGGCGTCGAGCAGGAGCTCGCCCTCGAGCGCGACGGGCACGCGGCCCTGCAAGAAGTCCACACGGCGCTTCGTGTCGGGGTCGTACCCGCCGTCGGGGAGGCCCGGTGGCGCCGGTGCCTCGCGCGGCGCAGCGCCCGAGAGCGACAGCACGTACCGCTGCGCGCGCCTCCCGAGGAAGGTGGTCTCGCCGACCAGCTGCGCCGAGAGCGCCTGACCGTAGAGGTCGGCCAGGTCGGCGGCGATCCGGAAGCTCTCGTCGCGGAAGCGCCGCGCGTCTCGCCCGCGGTCGGTGGGCCGCTCGCGGAAGGGCGCCCAGCGGCCGCGGGCGTAGGTCGTGCCCGTTGCGAAGACGATCTGCTTCCCCGTCTCGGAACCGGGACCAGCGCCCGGATCGAGGTCCGTCGAGACCTCAAATTCTCCTGTCGCGAGCTGGCGAATCCGGTGGCGCTCCACCGCCCGAACCGGCGTGACACCCGGCTTCGCAACGTTCCAGGCCACCTTCGCCTCCCAGGCGAAGGAGCCGGCGCGCGCCGCGACGTCGTCGCCGCTGACGCGGAGCGCCTCGAGCGGACGACCGAGCTCGAGGGCCGGGGACAGCTTCCCGGTGCCACGGGCGGTGAAGACCTTCTCGCGCGTCCCCTCCTCGCGCCGGCCGGAACAGGCGAGGACGAGAGCGAGCCCGAGAGCGAGCCTGGCGGCGTAGACGGCTGAGCGGGGCGAGGGCATGCGACCGAGAAGGTAAGCCATCTGCCCGGCCAGTTCCAACCAGACGTGGACCAGGAATTCGATCCGTGCGCGACGGCCAAGCCCCTGAAGCCGTCCGGAGAATCGCGGCCGTCGCGAGGTGCACGAGGCCTTCACCGAGGCGGGCACGCTTCCTGGGAGGGTTCTCGGCCGGCTGTGGCCGAGTCAACGCCGGAGCGGCGCCACGGCGGCCGAGAAGAGGCGCGAGCTACCCGGCGACTCCGAAGCGCTCGGAAGAGCGGGACGAGCGGAGGACGACGCCTCCACCTCGGCGAAGCTCACCTTGCCATCCGCCCACAGGACGCGGTCGCAACGGTGGAGCAGCTCCTCGAGCCCGGCGCGCGTCTTCGCCGAGATGGCCACCCCGCTGGCCTGGTGCGCCATGGCCGCAGCCTGCCCGTCGGGAAGCCTGTCCGCCTTGTTGAAGACGAGGAGGCGTGGCTTCTCGTCGAGCCCGAGGTCGCGCAAGATCCCCAGGACCGCTTCGACCTGCCCGTCGAGGCGTGGGTCGGCCGCGTCCACCACGTGCAAGAGGAGGTCGGCGTCACCCAGCTCCTCCAGCGTGGCGCGGAAAGCGGAGACGAGGTCCTCCGGTAGATCGCGGATGAAACCCACCGTGTCGGTGATGATCACCTCGCGATCCCTGGGGAAGCGCAGGCGCCTGCTCGTCGGGTCGAGCGTCGCGAAGAGCACGTCCTCCGCGACCACCGACGAGTTGGTGAGCGCGTTGAGGAGCGTCGACTTGCCGGCGTTGGTGTAGCCGACGATGGACACGATGGGGAGCCCGCGCTCGTTGCGCTGCTTGCGCCGCACGTGTCGGTTCGCCGAGAGGCTCTCGATGCGGCGCTCGAGCGCGGTGATGCGGTCGCGTACCCGGCGGCGGTCGATCTCGAGCTTCGTCTCGCCTGGGCCGCGTCCGCCGATGCCGCCTGCCAGCCGGGAGAGCGAGTCGTCGCGGCCGACCAGTCGCGGATAGAGGTACTTGAGCTGGGCCAGCTCGACCTGGAGCTTGCCGTCCGCCGACTGCGCCCGCTGCGCGAAGATGTCGAGGATGAGCTGGGTGCGGTCGAGGATCTTGAGGCTCGTCGCCTCGGCGATGCCGCGGGCCTGCGAGGGGGAGAGGTCCCAGTCGAAGATGATGAGGTCCGCCATGAGCTGCATGGAGCGGAGCAGGATGTCTTCGAGCTTGCCCTTGCCGATGAGGTAGCGCGGGTCGATCTCGCGCCGCATCTGCAGGGTCGCATCGACGACTGCCACGCCCGCCGTGCGCGCGAGTTCGCGCAGTTCCTCGAGAGAGGCCTCTGCCTCGGCCCGCCCACGCGCCCTCCCCTCGCCGAAGCCGACCAGGAGGGCCCGCTCGCGCCCACCGGTGCGGCGCAGCGCGGAGGCGCGTGCGAACTCGTCCTCCAGCGCCAGGGCACCGTGGAACGCGTCGTAGTCGACGTCGTACACCGTCTGCGCAACCTCGTCCTTCCACATAGCGCCGGTCGGGTTCTCGGGGAGGAGGTGCGCGTAGTGCAGCCTCCCCGGGAGGCCGCCGGCGAGCACCTCGATGGCTGCCACCAGGTCGAGCCGGAGCAGCGCCAGGTCGGTGTGGTCGTCCCGCGTGAGGGGCTCGCCGTGGAGGTGGGTGTGGACGAGCCGCAAGCCGCGCAAGCGGTGCGAGCCGGCGCGGGCGCGGCCCACGTCGGGCAGCTCGAGCTTGCGGGAGTCACCGACGATGACCGCCTGTACGTCCCCCTTGCGATCGAGCAGCACCCCGATCTGGCGGTTCGTCTCGAGCGAAACCTCGGTGAGGTGGCGGGCGAGCTCGGGCGACACCACATCCCCGGCGTCGACGCGGCGTCGGTAGGTGCGGCGGAGAGCGTGGAGCTGGGAGGGCTTGAGGCCCAGGGAGTTGCCGAAGACCTCTTGCATCGGATGGCCCGAGCATAGCCCCTCGAGGCCTCCGGATCGAGGAGATCGAGGCCGGGTCCGCGAGCGAGGGGTGGCGATGACCCGCTGAACAAAGCGGCACGTGGGTTCGGCCGAGAGGCTGAGAGCCTACCTCCCCCAACCGGGACGTGGCCGCATCGCGGAAACCCGCTCCACGGAACAGGTAGGAATTTAACCTATCATAACCTACATGAACTTAACTTCAGGATGCTTCCCCCACTCACGGCAACTCGAACGAGGCGGGTCAAAAGCTCCCCGGGTAAGGAGGAGGTCGCAGGGAGGTACAGGCCTCAGGACAACTCCGCCGCGTGCTTTGAAGACGGCACGATCCAACTGGCGGACCCAGTGCCCCGGTCGTAGGCTCGTCGGCCCTCTTTCGGAGGCATTTGCATGCCCGCCCCTTCCTACGTGCACGGCGCGAGCGCCGTGCCGCTCCTCGGCGAGACCATCGGCGAGAACCTGCGCCGCACCGCGAGCTGGAGGACCGGGAACGCACCCTCGACCCCGACGACCCCATCAACATCCAGTACACGAGCGGGACGACCGGCTTCCCCAAGGGCGCGATGCTCAGCCACCACAACATCCTCAACAACGGCTTCTTCATCGGAGAGACGCTCCGCTACACGGAGCGGGATCGCGTCTGCATCCCGGTGCCGCTCTACCACTGCTTCGGGATGGTGCTCGGAAATCTGGCCATCACGACGCACGGGGCGTGCATGGTCTACCCCGGCGAGAGCTTCGAGCCTGGCGCCGTCCTCAGGACCGTGCAGGAAGAGCGCTGCACGTCGCTCTACGGGGTGCCCACCATGTTCATCGCCGAGCTCGACCACCCGAGCTTCGCGGCCACCGACTTCTCGACCCTGCGCACCGGGATCATGGCCGGATCCCCTTGCCCGGTGGAGGTGATGAAGCGCGTCCAGCGCGAGATGCACATGCCGGAGGTCACCATCTGCTACGGCATGACCGAGACGTCGCCCGTCTCGACGCAGAGCGCGGTTGACGATCCGCTCGAGAAGCGGGTGGCCACGGTCGGGCGCGTCCACCCGCACGTCGAGATCAAGGTCGTCGATCCGGGCACCGGTCGAGTCATGCCGCGCGGCACGCCGGGCGAGCTGTGCACGCGCGGCTACTCGGTCATGCTGGGGTACTGGGAAGACGCCCACTCCACCCGGCTGGCCATCGACGCCGGGCGCTGGATGCACACCGGCGACCTCGCCACCATGGACGGCGAGGGCTACGTGAACATCGTCGGCCGCATCAAGGACATGATCCTGCGCGGCGGGGAGAACGTCTATCCGCGCGAGGTGGAGGAGTTCCTCTACACGCGGCCCGAGATCGCGGACGTGCAGGTGATCGGGGTACCCGACCTCAAGTACGGCGAGGAGCTCATGGCCTGGGTGAAGCTCCGGCCGGGCGCCGCGCCAACCAGCGAAGAGCTGCGCGCCTTCTGCAAGGGCAAGATCGCGACCTACAAGATCCCGCGCTACTGGAAGTTCGTCGATGGCTTCCCCATGACCGTCACCGGCAAGGTGCAGAAGTACAAGATGCGCGAGATGGCCATCGCGGAGCTCGGCCTGGAGGCGGCGGCGAGGGTGAAAACGGCGTGAAGCCGACCGTCCGCACCCTCCTCGAGCTGGCCTGGCCCATCGTAATCTCCCGCTCGACCCAGGTGGTGGTGGGCGTCTCCGACGCCGTGATGGTCTCGCACCTGGGTGCGGCCGCACTCGCCGCCACCACGACCGGCGCGCTCAACGCCATGGCCCTCTTCATCCTGCCCATGGGGACCGTCTTCGTGGTGGCGAGCTTCTCCTCCCAGCTCTTCGGCGCGGGCAACCTCCACGCCGCGCGGCGCTACGGCTGGTATGGACTCATGGTGGCAGCCGCCACCCAGGTGTGCGGGGTGCTCTGCAT
>MEMX01000102.1:74612-75743 GCA_001768075.1 Anaeromyxobacter sp. RBG_16_69_14
TGCATCGCTTTCCTCCCGCCGGTGCTCGCCCGCTTCTCCTATGCGCCGGACGTACAGGCGAGCCTCGCCGGCTATCTCGCCCTGCGGCTCTGGTCCGGCGGGGCGGTGGTGGGTCTCGAGGCCCTCGCCAACTACTACGGCGGGCTGGGCAACACCCGGCTCCCCATGGTGGCGCAGGTGGCGGCCATGGTGCTGAACGTGACGGGGAACTGGCTGCTCATCGACGGTCACCTGGGGCTGCCGGCGATGGGTGTGCGCGGCGCGGCGCTGTCGAGCGTCGTCTCCACCACCGTGGCCTTCGTCGGCCTCCTCGCGGTATTCGCCGCCGGCGGACGCCAGGCCGCAGCGGGAAGGCTCCGGCTCGCCGAGCTCTGGCGGCTCCTCCGCTTCGGGCTGCCCTCCGGGCTCAACTGGTTCCTCGAGTTCCTGGCCTTCCTGTTCTTCACGAACGTCGTGGTGGCCGGCCTGGGAACGAGCGCGGTGGCCGCCTTCATGAGCGTGATCCAGCTCTCCTCGGCCGCCTTCATGCCCTCCTTCGCGCTCGCCAGCGCCGGGGCCATCCTGGTCGGGCAGGCCATCGGCGCCGGGCGAAAGGACGACGTGTCGCACATGGTGCGGGTGACCTTCCTCTCCGCCGGCGGCTGGCAGGCGCTGGCGGGGTTCTTCTACCTCATGGTCCCGGGGCTCCTGCTCGCGCCTTTCGCGCGCGACCCGGACTCCGCCGGTCCACTCCTCGAGCTGGCCACCCGCATGCTCCGCCTCTCGGTCGCCTGGGCCCTCTTCGACGCGGCTGCCGCCACGCTGTCCGAGGCGCTGCGCGCCGCCGGCGACACCGCCTGGGCGCTCTGGGCGAGAGTGGTGATCGCCTGGGCCGTCTTCGCCCCGGGGAGCTGGTTCACCGTCAATGCGGTCACGGCGTACGCCGACCTCGCGGCGGTCGGCTGGCTGGTGCTCTACCTGGGATTGCTCGCGGCGGCGCTCTACCTGCGCTTCAGGAGCGGCGCATGGCGCCGGATAGTGCTGTTCGAGCCATCGGCGCACTGATAGCGCATGCCACATGAACTGACGCTCGAGATGGGGGGCGCGGGGGGAGAGTTCTCCCCTCCGCTTGAGGCGCCGCAAGGCGCCGGA
>MEMX01000102.1:75758-77006 GCA_001768075.1 Anaeromyxobacter sp. RBG_16_69_14
CATCAGCTCAAAGCGGCGGCGGTGCCGCTGGAGAATCACATCAACTGGTCGCCGCTGTGAGGGCGAAATTCAGCCGACCCTGGCCCGATGCGGGTACCCACCCCGAGGGGCAGGGCAAGGACCAACGGGTCTCCGCCGTCGGATCGCTCGCGGGGCCCGGCCGAGATAGGACACGCGCGAAGAGGGGCCTTAGATCATTCCAAAAGGGGCAAAGCCCAATGGCCGAAGCGAAGCATGCATGGATCAGCCACCAGCTCCCGCGCGACATGCAGATCGACGAAGAGGAGGTCGCCCGGCGAAAGGCCTTCCTCGAGTTCCGGAGCGAAGACGTCCAAGCACTGAAGGGCTTCGGCGAGACGGCCCAGAAGTACGCCGAACCCGTCATCGACGAGTTCTATCGCCACCTGCTCTCCTTCGACGAGACGAAAGCCTTCTTCCGGGACCCCAAGGTGCTCGAGCGGGTCAAGCGCCTGCAGAAGGAATACTTCCTGCGCCTGACCGAGGGCGACTACGGCCAGGACTACGTGGCGAACCGCCTGCGGATTGGCGCGGTTCACGAGAGGGTCGGCCTCGAGCCCAAGTGGTACCTGGGAATGTACAGCTTCTACCTCCGCGCGGTCGCGAACCGGCTCCTCGAGGCGTTCGCCAGCGAGCCCAGGAAGGCCTTCTCTGCCTTCCTCTCGCTGATGAAGCTCGTCTTCATGGACATCGGAATCGCGGTCGACACGTACATCTACGCGCGCGAAGCCACCATGCGAAAGCAGCAGGACGCTATCCGGGAGCTCTCGACTCCCGTGCTCCAGATCCGCGAACGGCTGCTCTTGCTGCCCATCATCGGCGTCATCGACACCCATCGAGCTCGCCTCATCACCGACAGCCTGCTGCGCTCGATCCGCGCCAGCCGCGCCAAGGTCGTCGTGATGGACGTCACGGGGGTCGCCACCATCGACTCGAAGGTCGCCAATCACCTCCTCCAGACGGTCACCGCGGCTGGCCTCATGGGGGCCACGGTCATCGTCACCGGCCTCTCGTCGGACGTGGCGCAGGCGCTGGTGGCGTTGGGGATCGACCTGCGCGAGATCAACACCGTAGGTGACCTGCAGGGCGGCATCGAAGAGGCAGAGCGCCTGCTCGGCTACCGCGTCGTCCCGCTGACCCAGGGAACCGGCGGCTAGCAACCCGCCTAGATTCAGGAGGTGGTCCGGTGGCCGTTCCCATCATGAAGCAGGGCGACGTCCTCATCGCCTC
>MEMX01000103.1:0-317 GCA_001768075.1 Anaeromyxobacter sp. RBG_16_69_14
GAAGAGGTCGTGAGCGAAGTCCCATCCCTCCTCGCCGCTCGGCCGCAGTATTCCACGGCGCTCGAGCTCGTCGAGCGCCGCGAGCAGCTCGGCGGCCGGCATCCCGGCGACGCCGGCGAGGCGGCCGGCGGGGAAGGAGCGCCCGAGCGCCGCTGCCCACGGCATGAGGTCGCACGCCCGTCCGCCCACGCTCGCCAGCCGGTCCGCGATGAGCGCGTCGAGCGACGCGGTGCCGCCGCCGCCCTGGCTCGCGCGCGCGACCTCGATGGCAAACAGCGGATTTCCCTCGCTCGCTTCCCAAGCGGAGTCGGGGGCTG
>MEMX01000103.1:331-12344 GCA_001768075.1 Anaeromyxobacter sp. RBG_16_69_14
GAGCAGATCCCCGAGCTCCGCCCGCGAGAGCGGCTCGAGGTCGATCCGCGTCACCTGCTCGGTGCGAGACAGCAGCCGCACCGCCCGCAGCGCGGCCGGGTTATCGGCGAGCTCGCCGGGCCTGACGGCGCAGGCGACGATCGCTGGCTCGGCCTCGAGCGCCCGAACCGCCACCTGGAGGAGAGACGCCGAGGCCTCGTCGAGCCACTGGACGTCGTCGAGGACCAGCGCGATGGGGCCGCGGCGGCAGAGCGCGGTGAGCGCGCGCGTCACCGCGTCGAACAGCCGGCTCTGGTCGGTGGTCGGCGCCGGCGGTCCCAGCTCGGGAAGGAGCGGCGCGAGCTCCGACCGCTGCATCTCGGAGAGCTCGCCGAGCGGCGCGCAGCGCAGGGCCTCGAGCCACGCACCGTAGGGCCGCAGCGTCTCGCCCTCGAACGCCCTGCCGCGCACGACCAGGCCGTCGGCGCGGCGGATGCGCAGCTCGAGCTCGTCGAGAAGGCGCGACTTGCCGATGCCGGGCTCGCCCGACACGACCAGCACCTGGCGACGGCCAGCGGCAGCGGCGGCGACGACCGTGTCAGCGGCGGCGAGCTCGCGGGCGCGGCCGACGAAATGGGGAAGCGCGGCGCGCGGGGCCACCGGCGGCAGCGGGCTGCGGATCTCGGCCGCGGCGGGCGAGGTGACGGCTAGGCGCGCCCGCTCCATCTCGGCCGACGGACGCGTGCCGAAGGCCGACTCGAGGATGCGACGGCAGGCCTCGTACTGCTCGAGCCCATCGCGCCGGCGGCGCAGGCGCCCCAGGAGCCGGACCACCGCGACGTGGCCGCGCTCGGCGAGCGGATCGACGGCGACCCGCTCGCGGCCGCGCGCGAGCGCCTCCTCCGGATTCTCCGGCTCGAGGACGGCGACGAGCGCGTCGAGGATCGCCAGCCGCAGCGAGCGGGCGGCTTCGCGCTCTCCGGCGCACCACTCGTGGAACCGGAAGCAGTCCGTCAGCTCGAGCCCCTCGAGCAGCTCGCCGCGGAAGAGCGCCGCCGCGCGCCGCAGGGCGTCGACCGGCGCCCCGGCGGGCCGTCGCCCGACGAGGGCGCGCGCCGCGGCGAGGTCGAGCTCGCCCTCCGCAAGCACGATCGTCGCGGTCTCCTTGTCGGCCACCACGCGCACGCGGTCCTCGTCGTCGAGCAGGGGCCGCAGCTTCGCGAGGCCCCAGCGCAGCGCCGCGCGCGGGTCGCCAGGGCCGTCCCAGAGCAGGTCGCAGAGCTTCTGGCGGGGCTGCGGCCGCGGCGCGAGAGCGAGGTACCCGACCAGCGCGCGTGCCTTGCGGGATGGCGGCAGGGCAAGCGGGCGCCCGTCGCGGAGGATCTGGAGGTCGCCGAGGACCGAAATCCGGAGATTCGAGGCCTGCATCCATCGCCTCTGCGAACACCGTTGCAGATCCTGTCCGGCGGCCCTCGAGAATTCCACGCTGACTGCTACGCCGGCTCAAACGGTGCGGATCGACGTTCGAGATGTCGCACGAGGGCTCCCATTCCGGGACCGGCGACATCCGGAGGCAACCTTGCAGACCGAGACCATCGAACAGACGCGGCGGACCGAGGCGAACGAAGGCCACGAGCGCGCGGAGGATGTCGGGAGGATCCACGGCAACGGCGCGCGCCGCGCGCAGGAGATCGACCCTGCGAGGCTCGAGGCGTTCGTGGGAAAGGTCGTGAACGAGCTCGGCGCCACCGCGAGCGCGCTGCTCGTCCGCATCGGGGACGAGCTCGGGCTCTACAGGGCGATGGCGGACGGCGAGCCAGTGACGCCGGCCGAGCTGGCCCGGCGGACCGGCACGAACGAGCGGTACCTGCGCGAGTGGCTCGCGAACCAGGCCGCAGGCGGCTACGTCGAGTACGATGCCGGGACCGCCACGTTCACGCTGTCGCCGGAGCAGGCGCTGGCGCTCGCGACCGACGACTCGCCGGCGTCCGTGCAGGGCGCGTTCCAGTCGATCGTGGCGTTCGCCGCAGCGAGGGAGCGGATCGCGCGGCGGTTCCGCACCGGCGAGGGGCTGCCCTGGGGCGAGCACGACCACAACCTGTTCGCCGGCACCGAGCGGTTCTTCCGGCCCGGCTACGCCGCCCATCTCGTCGACGAGTGGATCCCGGCCCTCGACGGCGTCGAGGAGAAGCTCGAGCGCGGCGCGAGGATCGCCGACGTGGGCTGCGGATACGGCACCTCGACGGTGCTGCTCGCGAAGGCGTACCCGCGCTGCCGGCTCGTCGGCTACGACACGCACCCGGCGTCGATTGACGCGGCGCGAGAGAACGCCGAGCGGGCGGGCGTTTCCGACCGCGTGCGGTTCGAGGTCGCGAACGCCGTCTCCTTCCCGGGGACCGGGTTCGACCTCGTCGCCCACTTCGACTCGCTGCACGACATGGTGGATCCGGTCGGGGCCGCGCGGCGGGTCCGGAAGGCGCTCGCGCCCGGCGGCACCTGGATGCTCGTCGAGCCGTACGCGGGCGACCGGCTCGAGGAAAACCTGAACCCCGTCGGCCGGCTGTACTACGCCGCCTCGACCCTGGTCTGCGTACCGAACTCGCTCGCCGGCCACGGCCCAGCGCTCGGCGCCCAGGCCGGCGAGGCGCGGCTGCGCGAGGTCGTCGAGCAGGCCGGATTCGGGAGCTTCCGCCGCGCGACCCAGACGCCGTTCAACCTCGTGCTCGAGGCGCGCTGAACGAGCGAACCCGATAAGCGCCGACCGGCGCACCGTCCTCCCCTTGACGACGACCATGGGTGAATGCATACTAATATGCATGAGAACGACGCTGATACTGCGAGATGACCTCCTGATGAAAGCTGCCGAACTGACCGGCATCTCGGAGAAGACTGCCCTTGTCCACGCGGGGTTGGAGGCACTCGTTGCCCGCGAAGCAGCGCGGCGGCTCGCGGCGCTCGGAGGCTCAGAGCCCAAGCTCGATCAACCGCGTCGCCGCCGATCCGAGGGGCACCATTCATGATCCTGGTAGACACCTCGATCTGGGTAAACCATCTCAGGTCGAACTCCCCTGACCTCGCGCGGGCCCTCATGGACGGCGACGTGCTGGGCCATCCCGATGTCACGGGGGAGCTCGCGTGCCGAAACCTGCGGAACCGGGCACGGATGCTCGAACTCCTCCGGGACCTCCCTCAAGCGGTGTGTGCCACCGACGAGGAGGCGCTCGAATGCGTCGAGAGGAATCGCCTCCACGGCCGCGGTCTCGGCTGGACCGATGTGCACCTTCTCGCCTCGACCTTGCTCACGCCGGCCCGTCTGTGGACCCTCGACGGGGCGCTTGCCCGCGAGGCGAGGCGTTGCGGTGTTGTGCGCGAGTGAGGGTCATCTCGAGCGTCAGTTCACGTGGCATGCGCTATCAGTTCGACCGGGTGGGGCGGCCGGCGACGCACGGGAGTCAGCGGGAGCTCACCGCGCCTCCCTCCGAGCGAGCCCGGCCGCGAGCAGCACCGCGAGCGGCTGCACGAGCAGGAGCCACATCGCGGCGGGCACACCGGCCGTGTCGGCCACCAGCCCGATCAGCAGCGGGATGAACAGCTCCACCGTGCCGACGACCGAGGCGATCGCCGCGACCAGCTGCGGCCGGTCCGGCAGCGCGGCGTAGGCCTGCGCCTGCAGCAGCGGATAGTGCGCGGCGGTGAAGGCGCCCGCCACCGCGAGGAGGACCGCGCCGGCTTGCCAGCTCGGCGTGGAGAGCCAGGCTCCGTAGAACACCGCTGAGCCAAGGCCGGTCGCCCAGAGGAGACGCTCTAGCTTGAAGCGGTGTCCCACGCGCTCGAGGACGAAGAGTCCGGCCATCCCGCCGGCGACCCAGGCCGAGAAGTTCGCCGCGCGCTCCCCCGCCGAGGCACCGAAGCGCTTCTCCAGATATAGCGCGCCGAAGGCCACGACCACCTCGTCCATCAACGCGCAGACGGTAGTGAGCAGTGCCCACCGCACCAGCCGCTTCGAGCCCAGCGCGGCGCGAAGGGCCTGGACCGTCGGGACGTGCGGATCATCATCCTCCTCGAGGACGGGCTCGGAGCGGCGGACCGCAAGGGCCTGGACGAATGTGATCAGCGCCGCCGCCCCGAGGGCACCTCGCCACCCGAGGCCGAGCGCCACCGAGCCGGCGAGCGCGAGGGGCGCCAGCAGATCGCCCGCCCCTCCGTAGAAGGTCCAGCGCGCTAGCATCGCCTCGCGATCGCCCGGGCGCGCGCCCATCAGCGCCGCCTGCGCCAAGCCAACACCGAGCCCCGACGCCGGCCCGTAGACGAGCAGCGCGATCAGCAGCAGCTCGTAGGACGGCGAGATGGCGGCGAGCAGACACGACGCCCCCATTCCTACCAGGCCGAGCAGCATCATCGGCCGCGCCCGCCGGCCCTGCGCGTGGGTGAGCAGCCAGGGCTCGATCAGCACGCCGAGGATGGCGTAGGCGAACAGGGTCCAGCCCGCCGCCATCGCCGGCGTGAGGGAAAACGTCTGCAGCAGCTCGGGGGCGCTTGCCGGCACCACGCCCGAGGACAGCTCGTCGGTGAAGGCGGCGACGAGCATCGCGAACACCCAACGGCTGGATCAGGGGGGAGAGGTCGAGGTCGACATGGGCAAAGCCTAATACGGGGGCGGCCCGGGCGCTCTTCACGTCGGACCAGTCGGACTTTGCCGGAGGGCCGAGCTCGCCGGACGTCCCCGCGCCTCCCCGATCGACTGCCTCTTCGCGTGCGCGCGGGCACCCCCGACAGGGTGAGGCCGAGTGAGCAGCGCGTCAGTTGATGCGCTGGAAGACGATGACCTCGGGGCTCGAGCCCATGTTCGCGATCGCGACGCCGCCGGCCGCGTCCACGGTGGCCACTATCTTCCTGCCGTCGGCCAGCTGGAGAGCGTTGATGGTGACGGTGTCGTCGTCCGAAACGCTCAGGGAATAGATGTCGTACGCACCACCGGTCGCGATGGGCGTGGTCGCGCCCGAGGTCCAGCGCGTCAGCGTGGCGCCATCCGAGCCCAGGAACCAGATCGAGGACGATCCGAAGGCCAGCGTCTTGAAGGTACTCGACGGGAGCGTGGAGACGCTCGGGAGCTGATCCATCGAGGTGAGCCGGACGACCCTCGGCGTCCCTCCCATGATGGTCGGGTACGTCGAGAGCGAGACGCCCGGCAGCCACACGAGCGCGTCGGCCAGCCGCACCGGACTGGACGAGAGCGTGAACGGCCAGGTGGCGACGGTCGTCTCCGTGACTCCGGAGCCGATCTCGACGCGGACGAGATCGGTGGTCCCGTCCTCCAGCGGCATCATGGCGGACTCGAGCCGGTAGAACTTTCCGTCAAGCCCCGTCCAGACGGATGCGGAGACGGTGTTGATGAACGAGCCCGCAGCGGACCGGAAACGCCACACACCCGCGCCCGCGCCGTTGCCCACGTTGCCCGCGTAGTAGATGTAACCCACCGTGTTTACGACGAACGACCACACGTAGTCGGTCTCGGGCGTCACACGCGCCTCGCTGACGAGCGACGGGTCGGTCACGTCGATCTTGTAGACCGCACCCTGCTTCAGGACGTAGAGGTTTCCGGCCCCGTCGGCCTGGAGCGGCGCGGTCCCTGTGGAGAGTGGGGAGCCAGCGCCGCTGGACATCTGCGGGCACATGAGGTCGTTCAGCGCGCTCGCACTCGACATGAAGGCCGCGCCATCGCTCTTGCGCGTGAGCACCGCGAATGGCAACGACGTACTTGACATGTAGTTCACGACGACATAAGTGCTCGACGCGTTCCAGACGCAAGATGGCGACACCGAGCTGCTCTCGCTCACCGGGTTGCCATCGGCTCCCACCCAGGTGCGGCTCACCTCGACCACCTGACCGTCGTCCATGACCTTGTAGAGGACCGGGACGGGGGTCCCGCCCGTGGGGGTCCCGCCCGTCGTCGGCGTCGGCTGGTCGGATGCTCCGCCGCCGCTGTCTCCGGCCATCGCGCCCAGCGCGAGTGCGCTCTTCGTCCCCGACTTCGCGATGAAGAGCGTCTTTGCGCCGCTGATGTCGAGCTTCGTCAGGATGCCAGAGATCGGGGCGCCCCCAGGGGCCTCCCCGGACTTGTCTCCTGTCCCGTCAGCGCCTCCATCGGCGTCCCCCTTCGATGCTGCACCGCCACACCCGATGACCGCCGAGGCGATGGCGGTGATCACGATCTTTGACGAGAGATGCATGGTCGTCTCCAGGCGAACGAGCGCTTCCGCAGGAGCGACTTGCAGCCAAGATGCCGATCTGGTTCGAGGCTGACCCTCGACGCCAAGCACCCTTGGCTGATGGTTCCGCTAGTGCTGAGCAGACCCGGAGTGTCCGCCGACCCTCGCGTCCGGACGCCCGGACGGACAACGAGGAGTCGCAGCGAGCCCATGAGGCACCAGGCTTCGAAGCGGTCGGGGCGGTACCCTGCCGCGGTCCTTCATCGATCGCCTGCGGGAGATCTTCACCGCAGTATGCGATGAACTACGACCCCATGTCCGTCGAGCGGCGCAGGAGCCCCTTGACCGCCTCCAGCAGCGGTGCCACCGTCAGCGCCGCGACCACGACTATGGCCCAGTCGTGCCAGGGTAGAGGGAAGGTACCGAACGGTCGCTGGAGGACCGGCGCGTAGACGACCAGCGCGAGCAGCCCGAGCTCCCAGCCGACAGCCAGGTTGAGCCAGCGGTTCGCGAAGGGGCGGCGCAGCACCGAATGGCGATCCGATCTGAAGTTGTAGGCCTTCACGAACTGGATCAGCACGAGCGAGAGGAAGGCCATCGTCATCGCCTCGTCCTGGCCTCGCCCAGAGCGCAGGGCCCAGGCGAAGAGGCCGAGGTTGAGCAGCGCCGACCACGCTCCGCCGGCGACCATGAGGGTCACCACCGACCGGGTGAAGATCCCGGCGCGCGGGTTGCGCGGCGGACGGGCCATCAGATCCTCCTCCGGCGGGTCCACCGCCAAGGCCAGCGCGGGCAACCCGTCGGTGGCCAGGTTCACGTAGAGGATCTGCACCGCCGACAGCGGCAGCGGGAGCCCGAGCACGCTCGCGCCCGCCATGAGCCCGATCTCCCCGATGTTCGAGGAGAGGAGGTACATGAGGTACTTCCTGATGTTGCCGTAGATGGCGCGCCCTTCCTCGACGGCGCCGACGATGGAGGCGAAGTTGTCGTCGGTCAGGGTCATCGCCGCCGCTTCGCGCGACACGTCGGTCCCGGTGATCCCCATCGCGATGCCGATGTCCGCCCTCTTCAGCGCCGGCGCGTCGTTGACGCCGTCGCCGGTCATCGCCACCACCTGGCCGTTCGCCTGCAACGCCGTCACGACGCGGAGCTTGTCCGCAGGCGACACGCGCGCGTAGACCTCGATGTCCATCGCCTGGCGCTCGAGCTCCGCGTTCGACATGCCTTCGAGCTCCAGACCTGTCACGACGCGACCGGCGCGGAGGAGCCCCAGCTCACCTGCGATTGCGCGAGCCGTGAGCGGATGGTCTCCGGTGATCATCGCCACCTTCACGCCGGCCTCGGCGCAGCGCGCGATCGCCGCCCGCGCCTCGGGCCGCGGCGGGTCCAGCATCCCCACCAGCCCGAGGTGCGTGAGTTGCCCGCCGGCCGTCTCCAGGCTCGCGCCCCGCTGCCGCGCCACCGCCAGCACGCGGAGGGCCTGGGCGGCCATCGCCCGCGCCACCGCCATGAGCCGCTCCCGCTCGGCGCCGTCAAGGGCGCGCTCGCCGTCCGCACCGAGGACGCGGTCGCAGTCGGGGAGCAGCACCTCCGGCGCCCCCTTCACGTACGCAACGGTCTCGTCCCCGACCCGGTGGAGCGTCGTCATCCGCTTGCGCTCGGCGCTGAAGGGGATCTCGCCGACGCGCGGGAAGCGCGCGTCGAGGTCGGCCTTCGGGAGCCCCGCCTTCTCCGCCGCGACGACCAGCGCGCCCTCCGTCGGATCGCCGAGGACGCGCCATCCGTCCGCTTCCGACCGCTCCACGCGCGCGTCGGAGGCGAGCGCCGCGGCGGTGAGCAGCTCCAGCACCGCGGGCGGCGGCGGGACACGTTCACCGTGGAGCAAGATCTCCCCCGCCGGCTGGTAGCCGGCGCCGGTTACCTCGAACGCCTGGCCAGCCGCGTGTAGCGCGCGCACCGTCATCTCGTCCCGGGTGAGCGTGCCGGTCTTGTCCGAGCAGATGATGGAGGTGCCGCCCAGGGTCTCGGCCGCCGCGAGCCGCCGGACGAGGGCGTTGCGCTTCACCAGCCGCTGCACGCCGAGCGCGAGGGAGATCGTCACCACGGCGGGCAAGGCCTCCGGGACCACCGCGACCGCCAGCGCGATGCCGAAGACCAGCATCTGCACGAAGGGCTCTCCCCTGACCACGCCCAGAGCGACGATGAGCGCCACCACCACCACGGCGGCGCGGGCGAGCGCCTTGCCGACCTTGTCCAGGTTCACCTGGAGGGGAGTCCGGGAAGTCTCGACCGTCTCGAGCAGCCGGGCGATCTTCCCGAACTCGGTGCCTGCGCCGGTGGCGACGACCACGAAGCGCCCCCGCCCGTACGTCACGGCGGTGCCCCCGTAAACCATGTTCCTCCGATCGCCGACGGGGAGCGGGCCAGCGGAGAGCGACGTGTCCTCCTTCCCCACCGGCACCGACTCGCCCGTGAGCGTGGCCTCGTCCACCTCCAGGTTGATCGCTTCGAGCAGACGCCCGTCGGCGGCCACCTTGTCGCCGGTGTGGAGGAGGAGCACGTCGCCGGGGACGAGCTCGCGCGCGGGCACCTTCCGCTCCTCGCCGTCGCGCAGAGCCGTGGCGGTCGGCGCCGCCATGCGCCGGAGCGCCTCGAGCGACCGCTCGGCGCGGAACTCCTGCACGAACCCCAGGGCGACCGCGAAGAGGACGATGACACCGATGGCGAGCGCCTCGACCCCGTGACCCACGGAGGCGGACAGCCCGATGCCGACCAGCAGCACGAGGACGAGGACGTTCTTGAACTGTTCCGCCAGGATCGACAGCGCGGAGACGCGCTCTCCGACCGCGAGCTCGTTGGGGCCGAACTCCGCGAGCCGGCGTGACGCCTCCACCGAGGAGAGCCCCGCCAGGCTGGAGTGAAGCCGCGCGAGCGCGTCGGCGGACGACAGCGCGTGCCACTCGGCGACGAGCGGCGCAGCCGCGGGGCGCTCGACCTCGCCGAACTCGGACTCGCGTTTCACGCCATCTGCTGCTGCGCTGCCCTGCGGGTGATCTCCGCGACGGAGACGTCCTCGACGTGAGAGCCGATGGTCCAGACGTGGCCGAAAGGATCGGCGATGGTGCCCGTCCGATCCCCGTAGAACTGGTCCTTCACCTCGCGGACGATCTGCGCTCCCGCCGCCACCGCCTTGCGGAAGGTGGCGTCCACGTCGTCGACGTAGAGCATCATGCTGACCGGAGTGCCACCGACCGACTGAGGCGAGCGCCAGGGCCCATCGGGCATCTCGTCCGCCAGCATGACATGGGAATCGCCGATGAGGAGCTCGGCGTGCGTGATCGTGCCCTCCGGCCCATCCATCCGGAACAGTTCCTTCGCGTCGAGGGACCGCTTGTAGAACTCGATAGCCTTCGACGCGCCCCTGCAGATCAGGTACGGCGTCACGGCGTGGTACCCCTCGGGGATCGGCTTCACCGCGTTCGGCATGGCAAGGCCTCCTTGGGTCGGGATCGATCGGATTCCTAGGCGGCGGCTGTCTGCGAGCGCATGCCCTTGAGGGGCCCTCCACGGCGGTCGCCACCCATCCTGGTCACGAGGCGCGCGGGACCCGGTTCCCATGCGTACGTACGCCGGGTCGCGTCCCATGGAATGTCCCGCCGCGCGACACGCCACGGCCAGTGCATCGACGCACGCTCTCGATTGCGCAGCTTGTACTTCCATCGCACCCATGCAGCGAGGGCCACGTCGAGATAGCGCAGGACCCGGACGCACTTCGACCGATAGAACCGACCGTAGTAGTTCATCCGGCCCCGCACCACCGGGTCACAGAGTCGTGCAAGGTCCTCCAGGCGCTGATTGTTCCTGGTGGACGCCATCCGCCACTCACGAATGGTCTTGCGGATCGCTACTCCTCGGGCTCGGATGCACTTCGAGCAGCACGTGCTCTCCGTCCAGGCGGGCGGCGGGTCGCTCGCAGACGGGCTCGGACGGCGTGAAACGAACGTTTGCCGTTCGCTAGCGCAAACGAGGTAATCCGATTAGCTGCGTCCCAATTCGCTCCCGCCTGGCCTCAGGTAGACAGCGGCGGAATGAGCCCGCCCCTGGCGGGCTCGGCGCCCGTCGCCCATTTGGCATTCAGCTAGCTTGTTACGAGATATTGAGTGCGCATGCCATTACGTCACCGGCGCAACACGCGCTGGCCGACGAACCGACATGAAGTTCGAGCTCTTGAGCACGCGGGGCGTTGATGACTAGCGAGCAGCTACAGTCGCGAGGCGGACAGGCGTGAGGACCTGCTCCAGGCTCTCGCGTCTCGTGGTCGCGACCTTCTGGGCGGTCATGCTCTCTTCTGCGGCGGCAAGCCCTGGCGAAGCCGACGGAACGATTGCCCGGGCGGTCTCCATCCAGGGCACCGTGGAGTCACGGCGCGCCGGCGCAGCGCAGTGGGAGCCTGTGAAGCTGAACGACACATTCTCCGCCGGCGACACGATACGGGCGCGACAGCGTAGCCGCGCCGATCTCGCCTTGCTCGACCAGTCAGTCCTGCGGCTCAACGAGGACACCACCATCACCCTCCAGCCCGTCAAGCCCGAGCGCATTGGCGTCCTCGACCTCGTCCGGGGAGCCGTCCACTTCTTCAGCCGCGGGCCGCGCAGTCTCGAGGTCAAGACCGAGTTCGTGGCCGCCGGGGTCCGTGGAACGGAGTTCTACATTCGCGTCGAGGCCGACAGCGCGCTCATCACGGTGTTCGAGGGGACGGTGCTGGCCGAGAGCCAGCGAGGGAGCCTCACCTTGACGGGCGGGCAGTCGGCCCTCACGGAGCCCGGCACGGGTCCGGTGCTGCGCGTCGTGGCGCGGCCACGCGACGCCGTTCGCTGGGCCCTCTACTACCCACCCGTCGTGTATCTGCGTCCGGACGAGATTCCCGCCGAGGCCGGGTGGCAGGGCCGGCTGCGGCAGTCGGTCGAGGCGTACCGCCGGGGCGATCTGCAGGCTGCGTTCGATGCCATCGCGGACGTTCCCCCGACCGTCTCGGACCCGCGCTTCCTCACCCACCGCGCTCAGCTGTCGCTCGCGGTGGGGCGGGTGGACGGGGCCGCCGCCGACCTCGATCGGGCGCTGGCGCTGGCCCCGGGCGACGCCGACGCTCTGGCGCTCCAGGCGATCACGGCGGTCGTGCAGAACGAGAAGGAGCGCGCGCTCGATCTCGCCCGGAGGGCGGTCCAGGTTGCGCCGGAGTCCGCGACGGCGCACGTGGCGCTCTCGTACGCGCAACAGGCGCGGTTCGACCTCGCGGGCGCCCGGTCCAGCCTCGAGCGAGCGGTCCAGGTGGACCCGGAGAACGCGCTGGCATGGGCCCGGCTGGCCGAGGTGCATTCCTCGTTTGGCGATCGGGGGAAGGCGCTTGACGCCGCGCGGAGGGCGGCGGCGCTGGCGCCTGACCTCTCGCGGACGCAGACCGTCCTCGGCTTCGCCTACCTCACGGAGGTCAAGGTCGCTCGGGCGAAGGAGACGTTCGAGAAGGCCATCGCGCTCGACTCGGCCGATCCCCTCCCGCGGCTCGGGCTGGGCCTCGCAAAGATCCGGGAGGGCGACCTCGATCGTGGCGCGCGAGAGATCGAGATCGCGGCCAGCCTCGATCCGGACAACTCCCTCGTCCGGAGCTATCTCGGCAAGACCTACTACGAGGAGAAGCGCACCGGCCTCGACGAGCGGGAGTACGCGGTGGCAAAGCAGCTCGACCCGCTCGATCCCACGCCGTGGTTCTACGACGCGATCGCGAAGCAGACCACGAACAGGCCGATCGAGGCGTTGCGCGACCTCGG
>MEMX01000104.1:0-9249 GCA_001768075.1 Anaeromyxobacter sp. RBG_16_69_14
CTCCCCCCGCGCCCCCCATCTCGAGCGTCACTTCATGTGGCATGCGCTATCAGACGTGCGCCAGGAGAACCCGGGAGCGGGACAGGGAGCGGGTTCGGCTTCGGGGCGGACGGGAACGGACCATGGGGACGGGGTTCGCTACCCGCCGTAGCGGGGCAACTGCGCCGGGTCGATCTCGCTCAGCGCGCGGTAGGCGCTGTCCTTCGGCGAGAAGAGCGGCGTGGCCACCCTCCAGTCGACATCCAGGGCCGGGTCGTCGAAGCGCACGCCGTGCTCGTCCTCGGGGCGGTAGAAGTCACCGCACTTGTAGAGGAACTCGCAGGTCTCGGAGAGCACCGCGAACCCGTGGGCGAAGCCGCCCGGGATGTAGATCTGCAGCTTGTTGTCGGCCGACAGCACCGCGGCCACGTGCTTCCCGAAGGTGGGGGAGCCAACGCGGATGTCCACGGCCACGTCCAGCACCTCGCCGGCGACGACGCGGCAGAGCTTGGACTGAGGGTAGCGCAGCTGATAGTGGAGCCCGCGAATCGTCCCGCGCTGGGACTTGGAGTGATTGTCCTGCACGAAGCGATCGCGGATGCCGACGGCGGCGAACTCCTGCTCGTGGTAGGTCTGCATGAAGAAGCCGCGGGCGTCCTCGAACACGCGAGGGCGAAGGAGCAGGACTTCCGGGATGGTCGTGGTGGTCTTCTCGAGCATGGATGCAACCCTCGGTTGGTGTCGTCGCCCTTCTCCCTCGTTTAAAGCACGATATCGCACATGGCGCAGCACGACGTCCCGGGAGATGCTTCGTACCCCCCCCAGGTTCGTACCCCGGTTCCGGAGCGACCCACTCGCGGCGCCGGCGCCTCTGCCAGGAACCCCGCGAAAACTCGGAGCTAACCTTGCTCCATCGCTTGGCACGCAAGGTGCGACCGGGCGGGTCGCCCGTCGGGGTCAGTCCCGTGTCACCTGCCGGGAGGACAACCGAGCCTTCAAAGTGAGTCCTACGTGACCATGAGCTCCAAGCCACCTGCCTCGAGCAGCGCCACCGAGGACGTGTCGCACTCTGCTCGTTTCGGCGTGTTCGGGGTTGGCCCGCACCTCGTCGGGATCCCGGTGGCTCAGGTGGAGGAGATGTTCGTGTTGCCGGAGATCCGTCGTCCGCCTGGACTGCCTGGATACCAGCGCGGTCTGGCGACCCTGCGTGGTTCGGCGCTGCCTGCGATCGACCTGCGCGTCTGCCTGGGTCTGGAATCCGCCTCCGTCGAGCTGGAGGCGATGCTCGAGCTCCTGCGCGAACGGGAGCAGGACCATCGGGACTGGCTCGACGAGCTGGAGGCGTCGGTACGCGAGAACCGAAGCTTCACGCTGGCGACCGATCCGCGCGTCTGCAAGTTCGGACAGTGGTACTACTCCTTCAAGGCCGAGGACGCCGTGCTGCGCGGGGAGCTGGCGAAGATCGAGCGCCCGCACACCGCCATCCACGAGCTGGCCGGGCAGGTCGAAGAGCTCAAGACGAACGAGCGCCAGCCGGAGGCCCTCGACCTCCTCGAGCGCGCGCGGCGCGGCCTGCTGGAGGAGCTGGTCTCCCTGTGCGGCCGGCTCCGGCAGGCCCTCCGGGATCAGCAGCGCGAGATCGGGATCATGACCGTCCTCGCAGGGCGGCGGACCGTCCTGATCGTCGACCGCGCCGAAGCGGTGACGGACCTCGAACGGATCCCCGACGCCGACGACCCGCTCGCGTCCGGCGAGATGCAGGCCGACCTGGTCCACAGGATGGCCCGCTGGAACGGATCCAAGGCGCCGGTGTTGCTCCTCGACGTCGCGCGGATCGCCGCCCTGTAAGAGCAGCCGCTATCGCGCCGCGCGCGCCGGCGCTCGATCCTGCCGCGGCGACAACCCCTTCTTGCGCTCCGCCCGCTCCTCCAGCCAGATGGTCATCGGCGCCGCGACGAACCACGTCGAGTAGGTGCCAGAGATGATGCCGACCATCATGGCAGCGGCGAAGTCGAAGATGGTGCCGACCCCGTAGACGAGCAACCCGACGAGCGAGAGCCCGGTCGCGAACGAGGTGAGGAAGGTTCGGCCGAGGACCTCGTTGATCGAGACGTTTACCAGATCTGCGAGCCGCTTGCCCTTGAGCTTCCCCTGGTTCTCGCGGATGCGGTCGTAAACCACCACCGTGTCGTTCACGGAGTAACCGACCACCGTCAGGATGACCGCGACCGAGGTCAGGTTGAACTCGCGCCCGGAGAAGGCGAAGTAGCCGAGCGTGATGATGGCGTCGTGGGTGATCGCGATGATGACGCCCGGGCTGAAGCGGAAGTCGAAGCGCAGGCCCACGTACACGACGATGAGACCCATTGCGTAGAGGATGGCCTTGAAGCCCTGGTTGCGGAGCTCGCGGCCGACGGCCGGGCCGACGTACTCGACTCGCCGCACGTCCGGCTTGGCCTCACCGAAGCGCGTCGAGAGGTCGCGCTCGATCTTGTCCTGGATGCCCTGCGTGATGACCGCGAAGGACTTCGTACCGGCGGTCAGGCCCGCCTCCTCGCGCACGTCGCGGACGCGCGCGCCGGCTCCCTCCACCACCGCCCGCAGCTGGTCGGGGGTCGGCGGCGTGCCCTGAAACTGGAAGTCGATCTTGTCGCCGACGTCGGGGTTGAAGTGCGGGGTGCCCTGCACCGGGAACTTCGCCTGCACCGCCTGGACGACGCGGGTCACGTCCTCCTGGCTCATGAGGGCGATGCGGCCGACGCGGATGAGGTACGTGTGCTCGGACTCTGCGCCATAGGTTTGGACCGAGGCGTCCTTGAAGCCGAGGTCCTCGACGCTCTTCCGGATGGCCCCAGCGTCGACGGTCTGCGCGAACTTCACCTCCATCTCGGTGCCTCCGGCGAAGTCCACGCCGAAGTTGAGTCCGTGGAAGACCGCCCACAGGATCACAGCCAGGTTCGCGATGAGCGAGAGCGTCACCGCGATGTATCGCTTTCCGACGAAGTCGAACTTCGTTTCGTGCGGGATGACGTCGAAGCTCTTGAATTGCATTAAACGCTCAGGCGCGCCGTGTCGCGGCGCGTGAAGAAATCCATGAACGCGCGCGTCACCACGATGGAGGTGAACATCGAGGCGACGAGACCGATGGCAAGGGTGACCGCGAAGCCGCGCACCGGCCCCGAGCCGTACTGCATGAGCACGACAGCCGCGACGAGGGTGGTGACGTGAGAGTCGACGATGGTCCAGAATACCTTGTCGTAGCCCTGGTCCACGGCTTGCCGGACGGTGCGGCCGGCGCGCAGCTCCTCGCGGATGCGCTCGTTGATGAGGACGTTCGCGTCCACCGCCATGCCGAGCGTGAGCACGAAGCCGGCGATGCCGGGCAGCGTGAGCGTCGAGCCGATGATCGACATGATGGCCAGCACGAGGAGGCCGTTCAGCACCAGCGCCAGGTCGGCTATGAAGCCGGTCGCCCTGTAGTAGAGGATCATGAAGAGCACCACCAGCACGAGGCCGACGAAGGCGGCGGTGGTGCCCTTCTTGATGAGCTCGGGGCCGAGGGTTGCTCCGACGGTGCGCTCCTCGTAGATGGTGACTGGCGCCGGTAGCGCGCCCGCCTTGAGCACGAGCGCGATCTCGTTCGCCTCCTCGAACATCTGCTGGTACGGGCGGTTCGATCCGAGCGAGATCTGGCCGTTGGTCGAGATCTTGCCCTGGATGTAGGGGGCCGTCTCGACCTTGGAGTCGAGCACCGTGGCCATGCGGCGGCCGAGGTTCGCGGTGGTGAGCTTCTCCATGAGGCGCCCGCCCTCGGCCGTCATGGTGAAGACCACGACTGGCCTGCCCGCACCCTGGGAGTCGTCCATCGCGGCGCGCGCGTCGGAGATGTAGTCGCCGGTGAGCTCCGTCTTCGAGTGGAGCAGGTAGGTCCGGTAGAAGCGCTCCTTCACCACACCGGCGCCGGCCGTCCCTTCGCCGACCCCGATTTCCTGACCGGGCTGCAGCTTGGGCTTGGCGTACTTCTCGATGGCGGCGTCGAGCTGGCCACGGTTGGTCGCTGCGAGGAAGGTCACCTGTCGCGACGTCCCGCCGGGCAGCTCCACGCCCTCCAGCGTCCAGCATCCACCTTCGGGGAGCGGCATGCGCATGACGCCCTGGTCGAGCGGACAGGAGGGCAGCTCACCGCGGAGCGCGTCGAGCACCGGCGAGTCGTCGGCCGCGATCTTGAACTCGAGCTGCGCCGTCCGGCCGAGCAACTCCTTCGCCTTCTCCGGATCCTTGAAGCCGGGGAGCTGGATCTGGATCTGGTTGTTGCCCTTGCGCTTGATATCGGGCTCGCTGACGCCCCACTTATCCACCCGGTTCCGGATGGTCTTCTCGGCCTGGTCCACGGCCTTGGCCTGGAAGTCCTGAATCACCCTGGACTTGAAGGCGAACCAGACGGTCCCCGAGGGGGCCCCCGAAGGCGAGGTGAGCTCGGCACCGTACTGGTCGAGCACGGTCGCCTCCACACCCCGCAGATCGGCGGACTTCACCGCGATGCGGGTTCCGTCGGGCGACGGCGCCGACGCCTCCAGAGGGACCTTCTTCTCGCGGAGGAAGTCGGCGATCTCGTCGGCCCGGCGAGCCACCTTCGCCTTCACTGCGCGATCGACGTCCACACCCATCGCGAGGTGGATGCCGCCCTGCAGGTCGAGGCCGAGGTTCAAGTGCTTGTGGGCGCTCGGGGCCCAGCCGGGCACCGACTGCTCGTACTCCGCTCCATTCCGCTTGTCGGGCGCCAGGCGGAAGTAGAACCAGCTCGGGACGAGCTGGTACAAGCTCACGAGCAAGACGCCCAGGATGAGGGCGACCCGGAAGAACCAGTTCCGTTCCATCTACTTCTTCGCCTCCGCCTTGGCAGGCTCGGCCGCCTCGCCTTTCTCCTTCCACTCACCTCCGACGAAAGCCTTCAGCACGCGGATCTTGCCGGCGCCGACGTCGAGCAGCACCGCCTGGTCCTCGACCTGTGAAACGGTGCCGATGAGCCCTCCTTGGGTCCAGATGCGGTCGCCCTTCTTCATGCCCTGTCGAAACGTCTCCAGCTTCTTCTTCTCCTTGCTCTGCGGGCGCCAGAGCACGAAGTAGAAGACCGCGAACATGAGGGCGAGCATCACCGGCATCGAGAACGGGCCGCCCAGTCCGGCGGGGCCATCGCTCGAGGTCTGGCTGAAGAACGCCGTGAAGAACGGGTGCATGCGATCTCCGGTCGGAAAACGGGAAAAAGTGCTGTTCTTTAGCAGCAGTCGAGCACGCGCCGCAACCTCTTCTGGTCTCCTCTGCTGGTCCTTCCTCCAGTCTCTTCTTCTGATCCCTCCTTACTAGTCCAACGGCGAGCGGCGTTGCGAAGTCGGCACACGCCACCCCTCTACCTTGCCGCGCCGGTAGGCGTCGAAGCGACCTTCCCCGACGGCTTTTCGGGCACCCGCCAGGAGGTCGAGGAAGTAGTGGAGGTTGTGCATGGTGTTGAGCCGCAACCCGAGCAGCTCGCCCGACTTGAACAGGTGGCGCAGATAAGCGCGGGAAAACGTGCGGCAGACGTGACACGTGCACGCAGGGTCGGCCGGGCGCTCGTCGTCCTGGAAGGCGGCGTTGCGAATCGTGATGCGACCCTCGCTCGTGAAGAGGAGCCCGTTGCGGGCGCAGCGGGTGGGCAACACGCAGTCGAACATGTCGATGCCAGCCGCGACACCGTGGAGGAGATCCTCGGGTGTGCCGACGCCCATCAGGTACCGCGGCTTGTCGCGCGGAAGGAGCGGCGCGTCCCGCGCCACGCCAGCCCAGGTCTCCTCTGGCACCTCGCCCACCGCGTAGCCTCCCAGCGCGTAGCCGGGGAGGTCCAGCGCCGCCGCCTCCTCGATGGCGCGCTTGCGCAGGTCGGCGAACAGGCCGCCTTGGGCGATGCCGAACAGCGATGCTGGAGATGACGGGGGCGGGGCGGCTGCGCTCTCCTTCCTCCGTTCAGCGTCCAGCCACGCCGCCTGGCAACGGGCCAGCCAGCGCTGCGTGCGCGCCTGCGACGCCTCGTGGTAGCCACGATCTGCCTTCGACGGCGGACACTCGTCGAACGCCATGATGATGTCGGCGCCCAGCGCCTCCTGGACCTCGATCGCCTTCTCGGGCGAGAGGAAATGCCTTTCGCCGTCGAGGTGGCTGCGAAACTCCACGCCTTCCTCGGAGATCTTCACCAGCCCGCGGCTGCCCCCGCGCGGTGGCGGACGAGCCCCCGCCCTGCCGAAGGCGTCCTCACCGCCGCTGGGCGGGGTCAAGGCCCCTGCCCTGCCGAAGGCGTCCTCGCCATCGGAGGGCACCCCGCCCAGGCTGAAGACCTGAAAGCCACCCGAATCGGTGAGTAGTGCGCCACCCCAAGCCATGAAGCGGTGCAGGCCGCCCAGGCGCCGGACGCGCTCGTGCCCGGGGCGCAGGTACAGGTGGTAGGTGTTGCCCAGGATGATGCGCGCGCCGAGCTCGTCGAGATCGCGCGGCGCGAGCGTCTTCACCGTGCCAGCGGTACCCACGGGCATGAAGACGGGCGTCTCGATGATCGCGTGCGGCGTGACGAGCCGGCCGCGCCGCGCGGCACCGTCTTGCGCGAGGAGCTGGAAAGAGATCACGCGGGTCGTTTCGCAAGCTGGGCGAAAGGTGTCAAGTATGCCTGACCAGGGCGGGACCACTTCACCTACGGCCTACGGCTGCCCGCCACGGCACCCGCGTGTTACAGGATCGGGGCGTGAAGCTCTCCGACTTCGACTACGATCTGCCGGAGGCGCTGATCGCGCAGGAGCCGGTGTCCCCGCGAGACGCGTCGCGGCTGCTCGTGGTACCGCGGGGTAGCGGCGCCGTCGAGGACGCTCGCTTCACGGATCTGGAGTCGCTCCTGCGCGAAGGCGATCTCCTCGTCTTCAACGACACGCGCGTCATCCCGGCGCGCCTGGTGGGCGTGAAAGAGAGCGGTGGCCGCTGCGAGCTGTTGCTCGTCGAGCCGATGGACGGCGAGGGCGGCGCGCGCTGGCGGGCGCTCGGCCAGTCCTCGAAGCCCATGCGCGAAGGCGCTCTGCTCGCTTTCGGGACCCTCGAAGCGAAGGTGGAGGAGGTCGAAGGCGACGGCTTCTTCGCGGTGAGGTTCGACCGTTCCGGCGCGGAGCTCGCGGCCGCGGTCGAGCGCGAGGGCCGCATCCCGCTGCCGCCCTACATCCGACGCGAGCCGGGCCCCGCCGACCGCGAGCGCTACCAGACCGTCTTCGCCCGCATCCCGGGCAGCGCCGCCGCTCCGACGGCAGGCCTTCACTTCACCTCCAGCGCCCTGGCACGCCTCGCTGCGCGCGGCGTCGAACGCACGGCCGTGACGCTCCACGTGGGGCCGGGAACGTTCCTGCCGATCCGGACCGAGGACATCGCCCGGCACCGCATGCACGAGGAGCGCTATCGCGTCCCGGAGGAGGCGGCACGTGCCACGGCAGCTTGTCGCGCCCGGGGCGGGCGCGTGGTCGCGGTGGGCACGACCGCGGTGCGAACCCTCGAGAGCGCCTGGAAGGGCGGAAACCTGGCGGTGGGTGAGGGCCGCACGCACATCTTCATACGCCCTGGCTACTCCTTCGAGGTGGTGGACGCGCTAGTCACGAACTTGCATCTTCCGCGCTCCACCTTGCTGATGCTCGTGTGCGCTTTCGCAGGGCGTGAGCAGGTCATGGGCGCATACGAGCTGGCCGTTCGAGAAGGGTATCGATTTTTCAGTTACGGGGATGCGATGTTCCTGAGCTGAAGTGCAAGCGGCCCGGAAGACGATGACACGAGGAGCTCGCAAGTTGCACAGCATCGCGCTCAATCTGGAGGCAGCCCAGTACCTCGCAGGCTGGCGACCCGGGGCAGGGACGCTGTTCCTCCCCGCACTGAGCGAAGGACGCGTCCACGACGAGGTCGCGGTTCGCGTCGGCATCTTCGGCCACCCTATCCGCGCCACCCTCTCCGGCACCATCTCGCTCGTCCGGCGCGTCGGTCGCCCGTCGTTGCTGCCGGGGATCGATCTGGCGCTCGATCGGGTGAGCCTCCCGGCGGCGAGTTTCCTCGCGCTCGCTGCGCGAGGCGAGCAGGTGAGCTTCCGCGAGCGAGCTCCTCGCTACGTTGTCGAGAAACGGCTCATCGTCACGCGCGGCAGCGCCGGGCGCGAGATCACCACGCTCAACCTCTCCGAAGGCGGGTGCTCCGTGACCTGGACCGGGCCCTTGCCGATGGTGGGCGAGGTCATCTCGATCAAACTCGGCGACGGCTTCTTCGCCAGCACGGCGCGCGCCGTGGTCTGCTGGAACGCCGTCGATGGCCCCCTTCAAAGGTGCGCAGGGCTTCGCATCGTCACCGAGGGCCGGGCGGCGAGAGCGTGGAGAAACCTCGTCGCGGAGGCGGCGAGGTCCGGGGCCATCACGGCGTAGCGGCATCGGAACCAGTTGCCACACCAGGCCGACGTACAACTTCCTCGAGCTCGTCCAGTACCGGCTCTTCCCCTCGGCGTGCACGATGGCAAGTCCAGTCGGGACTTTCAGGGAGAACCTTCGAGGAGGACCGATGCGACGCCTGCTGCTGATTGCGCTTGCGCTTACACTCGGATCGGGGTGCAGCGGTCCAAAGCTCCAGGCCGATCCGTCGCCCGGGGCCCTTCCGCCGAGGCCGACGGAGCGACCTTCCACGGGGTTGAGCATGATCCCGACCGATGAGCCCGGCCTCAGCTTCAAGCTCGGCGAGGGCGTCGAGGATGCAAAGCAGCAGCCGCAGCAGCCGGCCCCCGCCGCGCCGCTGTCCGATGCGGCCGTCGCCAAGGTCCTGGCCCGCCTGAAGCCGCTTGCTTCCGACGCGACCGACCAGGAGGAATTCGCCGCGCGGGACCGATCGACGCCCCCGCCGCGCGCGGGGAAGACCGTCAAGGAGGCCTTCCCGCCGCCCGAGGCGCCGCCGGCGCCCGACAAGGCAGCGGCCGGGCCGCTCACGGTCCTGCGCCACATGCCCGCCGGCGCGGTGCCCCTCGCGCCGCACGTCTCGCTCACCTTCTCGCAGCCGATGGTCTCGGTGACCTCCCTGGCCGAGCTCGAGAGGCTGAGCGTCCCCGCCCGGCTCACGCCCCAGCCGCCGGGCCACTGGCGCTGGATCGGGACGAAGACGGTGCTCTTCGAACCCGAGTCCGGCGATCGCCTGCCGATGGCGACCGACTACACCGTCGAGGTGCCGGCGGGCGCGACCTCG
>MEMX01000104.1:9260-10490 GCA_001768075.1 Anaeromyxobacter sp. RBG_16_69_14
CAAGCTGGCCGCCGCCGCGACCTTCGGCTTCTCGACTCCGGCCGTGCGGGTCGAGCAGATCCTCCCCGACGGCGGGCCGGTCCGCCGGGACCCCCTCGTCTGCCTCACCTTCGACCAGAAGATCGACCCCGCGGCCGTCTTGCCGACGGTCCGCGTCACCGCGGGAGGCAAGAGCTTCGGGGTCCGCCTCGCCGACGACGAGGAGCTCAGGGCCGACCCGCATATCAGCCGCCTGGTCGCCGGCCTCGCCGCCGATGGCGGGAAGGACAGAGCGCTTACCCTCAAGCCCACCGAGCTGCTTCCCGCCGACAGCGAGGTGACCGTCCGCGTCGGTCCGGGCACGCCCTCGGCCGAGGGCCCCAAGAAGTCCGACAGAGCGTTCAACAAGACCTTTCGCACCTACGGTGCGATGCGCATCGCGCGCCGCAGCTGCCAGGAGCCGTGCCCGCCGATGAGCCAGTTCTCGGTCGAGTTCTCCAACCCGATCGACGCGAAGAGGTTCTCGAAGGCCTCGGTCGCCGTCGAGCCTCCGCTGCCGGGCATGAAGGTCGTCGCGCGCGGAAACACGATCGTCATCGCCGGCCGTTCGCGGGGCCGCTCGACCTATGTGGCGACCTTCGCCAGCACCATCCCCGACACCTTCGGCCAGACCCACCAGCGCGAGGAGAAGGTCGCGTTCCACACCGGCCCCGCCGACGAGGCGCTGTTCGCGATGGGCGGGGGCTTCGTCGTCCTCGACCCCGGCGCCGGTGCGCGTTTCTCGGTCTACTCGGTGAACCAGAGCGCGCTGCGCGTGAAGGCGTTCGCCCAGACGCCGGAGGGCTGGCCCGAGTTCACGAAGTTCATGCGCGAGGTCTGGAACCGCGAGCAGTGGCCGCCCGACCCGCCCGGCAACAAGCGGGTCGACGAGACCGTCACGGTGAAGGGTGAGCCCGACGAGATCGCCGAGACCCGCATCGACCTCGGCCGGGCGCTGACGGGAGAATCCGGCAACGTCGTCCTCCTCGTCGAGCCCATGGTCAGGCCCCGGCACCGCCGGGAGTGGAGCCCTGTCATCCTCTGGATCCAGGTGACGCCCATTGGCCTCGACGCCATCGTCGACCACGAGAAGCTCGTCGGCTGGGCGACCCGCCTGAAGGACGGCAAGCCGCTCGAGGGCGTCGAGCTCACCGTGAGGCCGACGGGGACCTCGGCCAGGACCGACGCCAGAGGCACCGCGCGGCTGCCGCT
>MEMX01000104.1:10498-12546 GCA_001768075.1 Anaeromyxobacter sp. RBG_16_69_14
CCGGCGGCTCGATGCTGGTCGCGAGCACCCAGGGGCAGACGGCGTTCCTGCCGGAGTCGACCGAATACTGGAGTGACGGCGGCTCCTGGCGGCCTGCCCCGCGCGGCGTCGAGTACCGCTGGTACGTCGCCGACGACCGGCAGATGTACAAGCCACGCGAGGAGGTCAAGCTCAAGGGCTGGATCCGGAAGATCGGCGATGGTCCCCAGGGCGATGTCCTCGGCTGGTCCGGCGACGCCCGGAGGGTCATCTACAAGGTCAGCGACTCGCGCGGGAACGAGATCGCCAAGGGCGAGGCGCCGCTCAACGCGCTCGGCGGCTTCGACGCGTCGCTGAAGCTGCCCGACAACATGAACCTCGGCTTCGCGCGCATCTCCTTCGAGGCGTCGGGCGCCGGCTCGACCTCGCACGTGATCCGGGTCGAGGAGTTCCGGCGCCCGGAGTTCGAGGTCGGCGCCGAGCCCAGCGAAGGGCCGTTCTTCGTCGGCGGCAGGGCGACGGTCATGGTCACCGCCAAGTACTTCGCCGGCGGCGGGCTCGTGAATGCCGACACGACCTGGGCGGTGATGGCACAGCCGGGCTCGTTCACACCGCCCAACCGCGACGAGTTCCAGTTCGGCATCCACCCGTCGTGGTACGAGCGCTGGGAAGAGCGCCGACGCGAGGGCGGAACGAGCGAATCATTCGAGGCGCACACCGACTCGAGCGGCAAGCACGTCCTCGGCATCGACTTCCTCGCCGTCAACCCACCGCGGCCCACCAACGTCGTGGCGCAGGGCACCGTCGTGGACGTGAACCGACAGGCCTGGTCGGCAAACGCGAACCTCCTCGTCCACCCTTCGACCCTCTACGTCGGCATGAAGCTCGACCGGCCGTTCGTCCAGCATGGCGAGCCCCTCAAGCTCGACGTCATCGCCACCGACCTCGAGGGCAAGGCGGTCGCTGGCCGCAAGGTGCGCGTCCACGTGGTCCGGCTCGACTGGGAGGACGAGGACGGACAGATCAAGATCAAGGAGGTCGAACCCAAGGACTGCGACGTCACATCGTCGGACAAGCCGGAGCGCTGCACCGTCTCCACGGGTGAGGGCGGCCTCTACCGCGCGACGGCGACCATCGCGGACGACCAGGGGCGCAAGAACCTGACCCAGTTCGCGATCTGGGTCGCCGGCGGCAAGCTGCCGCCCCAGCGCGGCGTCGCCGTCGAGGACGTGCGGCTCGTGCCCGACAAGAACGAGTACCGCGCTGGCGACACCGCCGAGGTCCTCGTGGTGCCGCCGTTCTACCCGGCGGAGGCGATCCTCACGCTGCGGCGCCAGGGCGTATTCAGGATCGAGCGGTTCACCATCCCGCAGGCGTCCTACACGCTGAAGGTTCCCATCGAGGAGGCCTGGACCCCCAACGTGATCGTCGCCGTGGACCTGGTCGGCGAGGCACCGCGGACCAACGACGACGGAGAGGTCGACGACAAGCTCGGCAAGCGTCCGGCCGTCGGTGCGGGGTCGGTCTCGCTCTCGATCCCGCCGCTCTCGCGTCGGCTGGCGCTCGAGGTCAAGCCGCGCGACGCCAAGCTCGAGCCCGGCGGCGAGACCACCGTCGACGTTCACCTCGCCGACGCGCGCGGCGAGGCGGTAGCCGAGGGCGAAGTCGCCGTGGTCATCGTCGACGAGGCGGTGCTCTCCCTGACCGGCTACAGCCTGCCCGACCCGCTGCCGGAGTTCTACCCTCCAAGAGACGCCGGGGCGCGCGACTACCACCTGCGGCAGAGCCTGCTCCTGGCGCGACCGGAGGAGGTGGCCGTCGGCGGCAGGATGGCGTCCTTCGACGGCAAGCTGAGCCGGACACGCATGAGCAAGGCCGAGCCGACGTCGGCGGCGCCGGCCCCGGCGCCGGCGGAGATGAAGGCGAGCCCGGGGCCCCAGGAGCCCGCGATCAAGGTGCGCACGGACTTCAACGCCCTCGCGCTGTTCGCGCCCTCGGTCAAGACCGACACCCGGGGCAACGCCAGCGTGCCGGTCAAGCTCCCCGACAACCTGACGCGCTACCGCGTG
>MEMX01000104.1:12558-13100 GCA_001768075.1 Anaeromyxobacter sp. RBG_16_69_14
TTCGGAAAGGGCGAGGCGACCATCACCGCGCGCCTGCCGATCATGGTGCGGCCGTCGCCGCCTCGATTCCTGAACTTCGGCGACAAGCTGGAGATGCCGGTCGTCGTCCAGAACCAGACCGACCAGCCCGTCGAGGTCGACGTGGCGATGCGCGCCGTCAACGCAGAGCTCACCGCGGGCGCCGGCCGGCGCGTGAAGGTCGCCGCCAACGATCGCGCCGAGGTCCGCTTCCCGATGGCGGCGATGAAGGCGGGCACGGCGCGGTTCCAGTTCGGCGCGATCGCCGGCGCGAACGCCCGCTGGGCCGACGCCGCCGAGCTCGCGCTCCCGGTCTGGACCCCGGCCACCACCGAGGCGTTCGCCACCTACGGGACGATCGACCAGACCGGCGCCGCCGGCGCGGTGAGCCAGCCGGTCAAGATGCCCGATGGCGTCTATCCGCAGTTCGGGGGCGTCGAGATCTCGACGTCGTCCACCGCGCTCCAGGCGCTGACCGACGCGGTCATCTACCTCCAGCGCTACCCGTACGAGTGCTCGGAGCA
>MEMX01000104.1:13116-13369 GCA_001768075.1 Anaeromyxobacter sp. RBG_16_69_14
ATCGCCATCGCCGCGCTGAAGGACGTCCTGTCGGCGTTCAAGGCCGAGGGTCTGCCGCCACCCGAGGCGATGCTCGCCTCGGTGAAGAAGGACGTGGAGATGCTCCAGCGCCTGCAGAACTCCGACGGCGGCTGGGCCTTCTGGAAGCGCGGCGACGAGTCGTGGCCCTTCTTGACCGCGCACGTCGCCCACGCGCTCGCCCGCGCCCGGGAGAAGGGCTTCAACGTGCCGGCGCAGCCCCTCGACGCCGCCC
>MEMX01000104.1:13412-22367 GCA_001768075.1 Anaeromyxobacter sp. RBG_16_69_14
GACGTGGAGATGCTCCGGCGCCTGCAGAACTCCGACGGCGGCTGGGCCTTCTGGAAGCACGGCGACGAGTCGTGGCCGTTCTTGACCGCGCACGTCGCCCACGCGCTCGCGCGCGCGAGGGAGAAGGGCTTCGACGTGCCGGCGCAGACCCTCGATGCGGCCCGGCCGTACCTCGAGGACGTCGAGCGCCACATCCCGCGCTTCTACTCGAAGGAGGCGCGGCAAGCGCTCGTGGCCTATTCGCTCTACGTGCGTGCCCGCCTCGGCGACCGCGACGTCGCCAAGGCGCGGCGTCTGGTTTCCGACGGCGGCGGCGTGGAGAGGCTGCCGCTCGAGGCGGTCGCCTGGATCTATCCGGTCGTCTCCGGAGCGAGCGACGCGAAACAGACGGTCACCGCCATCCGCAAGCTCATCGGCGACCGCGTCGAGGAGACCGCGGGCGCGGCGCACTTCGCGTCGTCGTATGGCGACGGAGGCCACCTCCTTCTGCACTCCGATCGGCGCCTCGACGCGCTCCTCCTCGAGGGGCTCATCGCGGACCAGCCCAGGTCGGACCTCATGCCCAAGCTCGTCGAGGGTCTCCTCGGCCATCGCAAGGCCGGCCGCTGGGAGAGCACGCAGGAGAACTGCTGGGTGCTGCTCGCACTCGACAAGTACTTCAACACCTACGAGAAGGTCACGCCCGACTTCCTCGCCAGGGTGTGGCTCGGCAAGAGCTACGCCGGCGATCACGCGTTCCGCGGCCGCACCACCGAGCGCGCCGACATCGACGTTCCGATGTCGTGGCTCGCCAGGAACGCCAAGGGCACGCAGGCGCTGACCCTCGTCAAGGACGGCGCGGGGAGGCTCTACTACCGCATCGGCATGTCGTACGCGCCGACCGACCTGCCGATGCCTCCTCGCGACAACGGCTTCACGGTGCAGCGCGAGTACGAGCCCGTGGACGCTCCGAAGGACGTCCAGCGCGCGCCCGACGGCAGCTGGCACATCAGGGCGGGCGCCCGGGTGCGCGTGCGCGTCACCATGGTGGCACCGACCCGCCGCTACCACGTGGCGCTCGTCGATCCGCTGCCGGCCGGCCTCGAGCCGATGAACCCGGCATTGAAGACCGCGGGCGCCGTGCCCCAGGATCGGAAGGGCCCGGAGTCCCGGGGTGGCACATGGTGGTGGGGGCCGTGGTACGAGCACCAGAACCTACGAGACGAGCGCGTCGAGGCGTTCGCGAGCCTGGTCTGGGAGGGCGTCCACGAGTACACGTACGTGGCGCGCGCCACGACGCCGGGGTCGTTCGTCGTCCCGCCGCCGAAGGCCGAGGAGATGTACCACCCGGAGACCTTCGGCCGCGGCGCCAGCGACCAGGTGGTGGTCGAGTGATGGACACTGCGCATCGACGGGAGGTAGCATGTCCGCGCACTGCCTCAGGGGGATTTGGACATGCGCTCGCTCCTCGTGCTCGCGGCCCTCTCGGCTACGGGCTGCGTTTACGCTAACGTCACGACCCCCCTCACGTATCGCGCGCCCACTACCCAGGAGGCGCACGCGGAGACCGCCACCGACGTCGAAGGCACCGCCTGCGACCACGCCGTGCTCGGGCTCGTCGCGTGGGGCGATGCCGGCTACGCCGCGGCCGTGGCCGATGCCCGCGCTCGCTCCGGAGCAGCACAGCTGGCCGACTTGCGCGCCGACACCACGTTCTACAATGTTCTCTTCATCTACTCGAGGGTGTGCACGCGCGTAACCGGGAGGGCCGTCCGGTGAAGGCGCTGCTGCTCTTGCTCTGTGCAAGTTGCTCGACGCCCAGAATCGGCCGTGTGCTCGGACCCGCGACCGTCTACGAGGACGTTTCCGCCCCGCTCGAATATCGCGCCGATGCATACCGGGGTGCGCGCGAGGTGCGAGGCGAGGCGTGCCAGACGGGTATCTTCCTCCCCGTGATCCGCGCCTCGATCGCCTGGGGTGACGGGGGCTATCGCGACGCCATCCTGAAGGCGCAAGCGCAGGCGGCCGGCGCCTCGCTCACCGACGTGCGCGCTGACCTACGGGTGCTCAGCATCCTGACGATCTTCCGCAAGCAATGCGTCATCGTCACCGCCGCGGCGAGCCAGTAGCCTGCGGCAATTGCTCGGCGCTGATGACCTGGGTTCGCGACGGGCAGGGTGCACGTATCGAGAAGGGTCATCCCTCGGCCCAGTCGCCCCACTCGCCTGCGGCGAGCGGAGCGATCGCCTCGGCTCGACCCACCGGAGGCCCGAGATCGCTCGTGTCTAGACAACCGTTCCAGGGCGTCAAGCGTCGTCACCAGCCGCCCTCGCGGCGCGCTCCGCGTTCGCGGGCTCCGCCTTCGCCGGCGGCACCTTGGCCTCCTTCAGCTTGTGCCAGACGAACCAGCCGATGCCCACGGCGAGGATGACCCCGATGACGAGGTCGAAGCGGTGGAAGGCCGCCTTGAGCCGCGGGTCCGTGTCCCAGTGCTCACCGAGCTTCATGCCTACCCAGGCCAGTCCATAGCACCATGGATAGGAACCGATGAAGGTGAAGGCGATGAACTTCGTCATGTTCATCCGCGCCACTCCAGCGGGGAAGGCGATGAAGGTGCGGATGACGGGGAGGAGCCGCCCGGCCAGGACGACCCATTGCCCGTAGCGCGCGAAAAGCCGGTCGGCGAGGTCGAGCTCGTGGTGCGAGAGCAGGACGTACTTGCCGTAGCGCTCGATGAGGGGGCGGCCACCGTACTGGCCGAGGTAGTAGGCCGGGATGGAGCCCAGGATGCATCCCACGGCACCAGCCAGCGCTGCGCCGTGGAGCGAGAACTGCCCCGTGTGCACGAGGTACCCCGCGAAGGGCATGATGATCTCGGACGGGAGGGGGATGCAGGCGCTCTCTATGCCCATGAGCAGCGCCACGCCGCCGTATCCGAGCGACGATATAACACTAGTAGTGAATACAGCTAGTGCCCCAATCACCTTTGCGATCATTCAAGCTCCAGGCTGCGGGCGCCCTTCCTTGCCCGCGTAGAAGATCTCGTCGTACGGACAGCTGCAGTCCGTCTCGGGAGGGTCGGGATAGTGGTACGGCTTGCCGACGTAGTTGCGGAACCAGGTGCCACCAGACCCCGCCCCACGGTGCGATCCGGGAGCCTCGGGGAGGACGTACTCAGGCTGGATCGTCACCTTCCCTCCGCCGCCCGGGAGGTCCACCGCCAGGTGCGGCACGGCGAGCCCGCTGGTGTGCCCGCGCAGCGCCTCCAGGATGTCGATCCCGCATGCGAGTGGCGTGCGCAGGTGACCCGTACCTGCCGCGAGATCGCCCTGGTGCAGGTAATAGGGTCGCACGCGCCACGAGAGGAGCCGGTGATTGAGATCGGCGATGATCCGCGCCGCGGAGTTGACACGGCGCAGGAGCACGGTCTGGTTCTCGACCGGCACGCCATGATCCACCAGCCGCTCGCACGCCTCCTGAGCCTCGGGCGTGCATTCCTTGGGATGGTTGAAGTGCGTGACGACGAAGAGCGGTTTCACGCTCCGCAGCCGCCGCGCCAGCGCGTCGTCGATCCGCATGGGGCAGGTCACGGGCGCGCGCGTGGCGAGCCGGAGGATCTGGACGTGCGGCACCGCGCGCAGCTCGCCCAGGAGCCAGCCCAGCCGGTCGTCTCCCAGCACGAGCGGATCGCCGCCCGAGACCAGCACGTCGCGCACCTCGCGCCGGGCCCGCACGTACGCGATCCCCTCCTCGGCTGCTGCGCGATCAAAGGGTCCCTCCTCTCCGCCGGTGATGCGCCGGCGGGTGCAGTGGCGGCAGTAGACCGAGCAGGTGTCGGTGACGAGGAAGAGAACGCGGTCCGGGTAGCGGTGGACGACGGCGCGCACCGGCCGCTGGCCGTCCTCGCCGAGCGGATCGCGCAGATCGCCCTCGCAGCACGACACCTCGTCGGCCACCGGGATGGCCTGCATCCGGACCGGACAGAACGGGTGCCGCGCGTCCATGAGGGACGCGTAGTACGGCGTGACGCCCAGGCGGAACGTGGCCGCCGTCTGCGCCAGGCCACGCTCCTCGGAGGGGGTGAGATCGACCACCCGGGCCAGCGCCTGGGGCGTGCGCAGCGCGTGGCGGTGCTGCCAGCGCCAGTCGCGCCACTCCGCCTCGGAAACGCCTGGAAATCGCTCGCGCCAGCTCATGAACCCGCTCGTCCCGAGCGCAGTGCCGCGCCGAGCTCCCCGACCGGAGGCGAATGCGACGCTGGCCGGCAGGTGAAAGCGCGCGAAGGTAGCCACCCAGCCCCGGAAAGTCAAAGGAACGTGGAAGCGCCTGCCCGCCTGTCGAGGTCGAAATCCAGGTCCGGGTATAGACTCCTGGTGGGTGTATCCGGCGCGACCGCCGCACGGCCCGCCAGGCGCATCGTCGGCCGTGTCGCTTCGCTGCCCCGACGTTAAGAGAGTCGGGACGGGCGGCCGGCAGCCCCGCGCGAGGAGCAACTGTGGCACATCTTCCGGTCTTGACGGGCGACGACGCGCCGCTCGCGCTCGTACCCTCGAACTCGAACGGGAGCGCCCCGGCCGCGGGAGCGCCCCGTGAGGTTGCGACCGAGCCGGTCCGGCCGGTCCGCAACGTCCTCTCCCGGTTTCCACCTGGGCCGAGGTCCATCTGGAAGAGCATCCCGGAGAGGCTGTGGAACGACTGGCACTGGCAGCAGCGCGAGCGCATCACGAAGCTCGCGGAGCTCGAGGAGGTCATCCGCGTGACGCCCGAGGAGCGCCGGGCGGCCACCGAGACCGAGGCCGAGTTCCACATGGGCATCACGCCGTACTACGCGGCGCTGATGGATCCCGAGGACCCTACCTGCCCGGTCCGGCTGCAGTCCGTGCCCACCATGGGCGAGATGCAGATCGCGCCCGCCGACCTCGAGGACCCGCTCGCGGAGGAGCGCGACATGCCGGTGCGCGGCATCACGCACCGTTATCCGGATCGCGTCCTGTTCTACACGACGCACAACTGCCCGGTGTACTGCCGCCACTGCACGCGCAAGCGCAAGGTGGCCGACCCTATCAGCGCCGCGGCCAAGAAGCAGGTGGAGGGCGGGCTCGAGTACATCGCCAGCCACCCCGAGATCCGCGACGTGGTCATCTCCGGAGGTGACCCCCTGTCGCTCTCGGACGAGCGGCTCGACTACATCCTGGGCCGGCTGCGCGCGATCCCGCACGTGGAGATCTTCCGGCTCGGCACGCGCAACCTGGTCACGCTTCCGCAGCGCATCACCGATGATCTCGTGGACATGCTGCGCAAGCACCATCCCGTGTACGTCAACACGCACTTCAACCATCCCAAGGAATGCACCGCCGAGGCGTTCGAGGCGGCGCGCCGGCTCGCCGACGCAGGGTGCGTCATCGGCAATCAGATGGTGCTGCTGAAGGGCGTGAACGACGATCCGAAGATCGTGATGGAGCTGAACCACAAGCTCCTCTTGATGCGAGTCCGCCCCTACTATATCTACCAGTGCGACCTCTCGAGGGGCATCAGCCACTTCCGCACGCCGGTCGAGACCGGCATCAGGATCGTCGAGGCGCTGCGCGGCCACACGAGCGGCCTCGCCGTGCCGCACTTCGTGGTGGACGCGCCCCAGGGCGGCGGGAAGATCCCGGTCAACCCGGACTACGTCGTGAAGCACGAGGGCAAGACCTGGGTGTTCCGGAACTACGCTGGCAAGGAATACACGTACCAGGAGCCTTAGCGTTGCGAAAGCCAGTTCGTCCGCTCACCTGAGCGGGTTCTCCCGAGACACGCGCTCGCAGATCGTGGACGCAGGTCGCAATTCAGAGCACCGGCGCCCCGTCCGCGACTGCGGTCACCTCGATCTCGACGCGCGAGCCGCGCGGGAGCGCGGCCACCTGGACGGTCGAGCGCGCGGGGAACGCGCCCGTGAAGCGCTTCCCGTAAGCCTCGTTCATCCTGGCGAAGTCGGCCAGATCGGCGAGGAAGACGGTCGTCTTCACCACGTTCGCGAAGCCCATGCCGGCCGCGGTCAACACCGCCTCCACGTTCTGCATGACGCGCTCGGTCTGTGCGGTGATGTCGCCCTGCACGAGCTCGCCGGTGGCGGGATCGAGCGCGATCTGGCCCGAGCAGAAGAGGGTCTTTCCGCCTGGGCGATCCAGTAGCACCGCCTGGCTGTAGGGGCCGATCGCCTTGGGAGCGCTCTGACTTGCGATGATCCTGGTGGGCATGCGGGCCAGGATAGTGGATCAGGTCGGGACGCGCTCGGAGGAGTAGGCGCGCTCCACCGAGACCACCCCGTCGATACCCTCGATGCTGCGCATGACACCGCGGAGCTGCTTCAGATCGCCGATGGACACCTCGAAGGTATTCACGGCGCGCCCGGGACCGGTGGTGCGGCAGGTGGCCTGGGAGATGTTCATACCCGCCTCGCTGATGGTCTTGGAGATCTGCGCCAGGACACCGGCGCGATCATCGGTCACGACGCGGATCGACACGGGCCGCTTCACCTCGCCGGCCTTGTTGTCCCAGGTCACGTCGACGCGCCGGAGCGGGTCGAGGGTGAGCGACTTGTCGCAGGCGCGGGTGTGGACGCTCACGCCGCGGCCGCGCGTGATGAACCCGATGATATCGTCGCCCGGCACCGGGTTGCAGCAGCGGCCGAAACGCACGAGCACGTCGTCGATACCGCTGATGCGTACGCCCCCCGCTCCGGGAAGGCGTGCCACCTTGCGGATGAGCTCGGAGAACCTCGAGGCGGGTTGCCGGACCGGCGGCGGCTGGGCC
The DNA here is from genome assembly GCA_001768075.1 of Anaeromyxobacter sp. RBG_16_69_14. GTDB lineage: Bacteria > Myxococcota > Myxococcia > Myxococcales > Anaeromyxobacteraceae > Anaeromyxobacter_A. Next base: position 20,187 of record MEMX01000104.1, read on the forward strand.
AGCTTCTCCGGCGGCACGAGCTGCTGGAGGATCTGGGGCGGAGTGACCTTGCCGTAACCGAGGGCGACCAGGAGATCGTCCCCCCTCTTGTAGCCGAGCTTCCCGGCTGCCTCGTCGAGTCCGCCCCCCTTGCTGAGCCTGTTGAGCGAGAGCCCGTAGCGCCTGAGCTCGCGCTCGGCGACCTCCTTGCCGATCTCGAGCGAGCGCTTGTGCTCGGCCTGCCGGATGAAGCCGCGGATGCGCGTCTGCGCCCGGCTCGTCCTGACGAAGGTGAGCCAGTCCTTCGACGGGTGCGAGGTCGGGGAGGTCAGGATCTCGACGGTGTCGCCGTTCTTGAGCGTGTACCGGAGCGGGACGATCTTCCCGTTCACCTTGGCCCCGACGGTGTGCTCGCCGACCTGGGAGTGGACCGTGTAAGCGAAGTCCAGCGGGGTCGCTCCGCGCGGCAGGTTCTTCACGTCGCCCTTGGGCGTGAAGACAAAGACCTCTTCGGCGAAGAGGTCCACCTTGACGGTCTCGAGGAACTCCGTCGGATCGGTGAGGTCGCGCTGCCACTCGAGGAGCTGGCGCAGCCAGCCGAACTTGGCCGCGTCCTTGGCGCTGGGGGCCCCGCCGTTCTTCCCCTCCTTGTACGCCCAGTGCGCCGCGACACCCTCCTCCGCGATCTTGTGCATCTCCTGCGTGCGGATCTGGATCTCGATGCGCTCCGCTCGCGGCCCGATGACCGTCGTGTGGAGCGACTGGTACATGTTGGGCTTGGGGATCGCGATGTAGTCCTTGAACCGACCCGGCACCGGCATCCACAGCGAATGGATGATCCCGAGCGACTCGTAGCACTGCGCGACGCTCTCCACGATGACGCGGAAGGCGATGACGTCGTAGATCTGCTCGAAGTCCACGCTCTGGATCTGCATCTTGCGCCAGATCGAGTACAGGTGCTTCACGCGCCCGTACACTCGGCCCTGGATGCCCGACTCCGTGAGCTTCTCCTTGACGATCCCGACCACCTCGGAGATGAACCTGTCCCGCTCCTTCGCGCGCGCCTCCACCTTCTGGGTGAGCTCGGAGCAGTCGTTCGGCCGCACGTACTGGAAGGAGAGATCCTCGAGCTCGCTCTTCAGCCACTGGATGCCGAGGCGGTTGGCGAGCGGCGCGTAGATGTCGAGGGTCTCCCGCGCGATGCGCTCCTGCTTCTCCGGGATCATGTGCTCGAGCGTCCGCATGTTGTGCGTGCGATCGGCGAGCTTGACGAGCAGGACGCGGATGTCCTTCGCCATCGCCACGACCATCTTGCGGAAGTTCTCGGCCTGCTTCTCCTCCTGCGTGTTTCCAGCCGTGAACTTGGACAGCTTGGTGACGCCGTCGACCAGGTCGGCGATCTCCTGTCCGAAGAGCTCCGCGATGTCGCCCTTGGTGGCCAGGGTGTCCTCGATGGTGTCGTGGAGGAGACCCGTGACGATGGACGCCTCGTCGAGGCGCATCTCGGCCAGGATGCCCGCCACCTCGAGCGGGTGGACGAGGTAGGGCTCGCCCGACTTCCGGATCTGGCCTTGGTGGACCTTGGCCGAATAGACGTAGGCCTTCTTGATGAGATCGAGATCCGGGTCCGGGTGATACCCGCCCACGCGATCCAGGATGTCATTGAGCCGGATCAAGGTCCAACCTGAAAGCGTATCCTCCAGATACAGGCCCGGCAAGCGTACGGCGTATTCGTAACGCATCGCAGCAAGGAGCGCCACGTGCCGGCGAGGGCTGCCTTCGCACTGGCGGCTTGTTCCTGGTCAGGTTGAGCGGCCGGAGGGGTCGCGGTAGAAGGTCCCCGACTCCGCGCAGATCCCTGCAGCTGCGCCCGGAGCGAGGAGGAATCGTGCTGACGTGCAAGAGCTGCAGCGCGGAGCTCGACCTGACCATGAGTGCCTGCCCATCCTGCGGCGCCGAAGTGCCGATGGGGCGCTTGACCGGCATCCTGGGTATCGTCTGCCGCCGCTGCGACGCCTACAACGATCCGGGCGCGAAGAGCTGTATCGCCTGCGGATACACGCTCTCGGCGGGCGCCTTGCCCGAGAAGGCGCCCTCGACGTCGGCTCCAGATCCAGCCCCGGCGCCGACAGCGCCGCCTCTTCCTCCGCCTGCCCTCTCCCCCGTTACGGTAGAGGGGGTCGGCCCCGAGGCCAGCGCCGG
>MEMX01000104.1:22418-25104 GCA_001768075.1 Anaeromyxobacter sp. RBG_16_69_14
GGTGGTGCGCGGCGAGGCGTCGCCCGGGGCCACGTTTCCTCTCGGCCAGGACGAGGTGCAGGCTGGCCGTGACCAGGGCCAGGTGGCCTTCCCGGGCGACCCCTGCCTGGCCGAACTGCACGCCACCTTCCTCGTGCGGGAGCGGGCGCTCCTGGTGCGCGACGAAGGCGCCGCTGGAGGCGTCTACGTTCGACTGCGCGGTCCGAGGGTGCCGCTTCACCCGGGCAGCCTGTTCGCCGTCGGCGATCGGCTCCTGCGCTACGCTGGCCTGCTCCCACCGCCACAACCGACGACGGGTGATGGCACGCGCCGTCTCGGCTCGCCGCGACCGGAGCGGCGGACGGTGCTGGTGGAGGAGTGGCTCGAGGGTGGCGTCGGTGGCCGGGCGTATCTGAGGACCGGCCCCTCGATCACCATCGGGAGCGCCGGCTGCTCCATCAACCTCGGCGACGACCCGTCCCTCTCGCGGGCTCATGCCGAGATCCTCGTCGAGGCCGATCTGGCCAAGCTGCGCGACCTCGGGTCGTCGAACGGCACCTTCGTGCGCATCCCGCCTGGCAGCGAGCTCGAGCTCCACGATGGCGACGCGCTGCGCATCGGTCGCGAGGTGCTGCGGGTCGAGGTGGCCAACGCTTGAGCGACCCGTGCTTCGCCTTATACTGCGGGCTTCCGTGAGCTCGAAAGACGGCGAAAGGCGAGTCTCATGTTGAGCCTGCAGCCCGGACCGGAGGACGCGCCCTTCCCGTGCGACGACTGCGGCGGGGCGACCTACGTGCTGCGCGGTGGCGTGCGCGACGGAGCTCGCGATCGCGCCGTCTACCTCGCCGCGCGGACCGAAGGGCACCGCCCCATCGCGATCGCGGTCTCGCTCGGCAGGTTCGGCGAGGGCACCGGCCCGGGGGACAGGCTCGTGGTCACGCTGCTGGCGCGGCTCGAGGAGGAAGGGATCGAGCTCATGGCGGTCGATCCCGAGCGCTGCCCGTTCGAATGCGCCGAGGTGCTCGGCCGACAGCTCGGCCGGGCCGACGCCCTCACGTGGGACGGGATCGACGAGGTCTTCCAGATCGCCGAGCTCGTCGCGAACCAGGACCCGCGTGTCAAGGGGTGGCTGGCGCTGACGGCGATGCACTGATAGCGCATGCCACATGAACTGACGCTCGAGATGGGGGGCGCGGGGGGAGAGTTCTCACCTCGGCCGCGATCCGGTCCTTCATGGCGCGCGTGCGGTTCCGGGCGAGGACGGCCTCGGCTACCTCGCCGCGCCCTGCGGCCAATCAGCTGCGCAATCTCACCGCGTCGAACAGCTCGGGCGCCGGCACTGCCCCCGGGGCGAGTGCTCGTGCTCGCCTGCTCTGGCGCGCCTCGGAGCGGGAGCGGGGGAGCCACGTCACCTTTCAATCTTCTCGTCCTTCTGCGCGTGGATGGCATCACCCAGGACCAGCGTGTGCGTTCCCTTCTCGTGCTCGAAGAAGTAGAAGATCCCGCTCTCCTCGAGCAGCCGCGCCACGACGTCGAGGTCCGACTCCCGGTACTGCACGCAGTACTCGCGCTTCGCGTGGTTGCCAGGCGGTGCGCCACGTTGCCTTCCTTCAGCACCGCCACGGCTGTTTCCACGGGACTCTGCCCCTGTTTCAGGGTGCAGCAGGGTGTAGCAGCAGCTGGCCATCGAGCACCTGACCTCGACGGCGCCACATGGAGCCACGTCCGGGAGTGCGACCAATTGCCGCAGCACGCAATCTCCGGCACAGCGCCGGCGCCACACCGCCGCATGGGTCAAGCGGATGGGTCAAGCGGATGGGTCAGGTCAGCGGATGGGTCAAGTGCATGGGTCAGGCGCATGGGTCCTCTGCGCACGCCTGACGCGACAAGCGGATTGACCGTCAGCCTTTCCATCAGAGTCGGCGCAGCGCAATAGCCTCCGCGCCCCAGGCGGCGGAGAAACGGCCCGAAGCGCGGATTGGCGGCCGCCCCACGCCTCCCCACGCCTCCAGTACCGCAGCCAAGATGATTTGGATCACGCGGTACGTACAAGTGGCTGTTTGGCCGTGCGGCACCACCCGTGACCTCCGATTGTCCGTCCATATGGCAAGCCAGTCACTTGCCCCACCACCCGGGTCTGCACCGAGAGTGTGTAGCGAGTCTCGGTGACACGTGAACGAGGCTCGTTGCCGTCTACTTCTTCTCGGGGTGAATGGGTCGCGAAGGCGGGATGGCTAGCACCCGCCTATTGCGCCGCGTCGCCTCCGAGTTCGTCGACCCGGAGATCTCATGAGAACGTCGTGGATGCTCACCGCGGTGGCTGCTCTCGGTGCAGCCGTGATGGCCTGTGGCGGCCAGGAAGGGGACTCGCCAGGGCTCGTCTCGTCCGGCGCCCTGGCCACGGCCGCGAGCGGCTACGTCGGTTGCTACACCGACACTGCCACCCGCGCGCTACCGACCAGGCTCGCCGCCTCGAATTCCACCGTCGAGAACTGCGTCGCGGCGGCCCAGGCCAGGAGATTCGCCTACGCCGGCCTCCAGTACGGAGGCGAGTGCTGGGCCGGCAACAAGCTCGGCTTCAGGCTGGTGAGCAACACGCAATGCAACATGCGGTGCTCGGCCAACACGGCCGAGATCTGCGGCGGGTCATGGCGCAACAGCATCTATTCGACCACGCCCACTCCAACTCCCACCCCGGCTCCAACTC
>MEMX01000105.1:0-1820 GCA_001768075.1 Anaeromyxobacter sp. RBG_16_69_14
ACCACGTTCGGCGGCGTCGCCCTGGCCGGCGAGGCGCACGTGCGCTTCCACACCCCGCTCGCCAGCACGCCCCAGGCCGTGCCGCCTGGTGAGCCGGGCGACAACGGCGACCACCCGCGCTATGCGCTGGGGAACACCGTGCACGCGCAGGTCTCCTCGGTCTACGTCCTGCCGACATTGCCGCTGTGGGGCAGCGCGACGGTCCTGGGGGAGATGGGCTGGCAGCGCCGCCTGGCCGTCACGCGGAACCCCGGCGCGCTCGATCTCACCCGCGACGTGCAGGCATTCGCGTTCGCCCTGCTGTTCACACCCACCTGGTTCCAGGTGGTCTCGGATCTGGACGTGAGCCTCCCCATCTCCTTCAGCTACAGCCCTGCGGGCAAGGCGCCCGTGACGGCCTTCGACGCCGTCCACGATGGCGGCACGCTCAGCGTGAGCGCCACGGCACTGTACCGGAAGGTGTGGAACGCCGGCGTGCAGCTCACGTACTTCTACGGAAACGAGCAGTTCCAGGCCCTGAAGGACCGGGCCTTCGCGTCGTTCTTCGCGCAGCGCACGTTCTGACGCTCGACGAGAGGCACATGGCTGCCAACCGCTCCTGTTCGATCGCGATCGTCGCGATCTGCTCCCTCTCGGTGTGGTGCCCCCGTGCGCGTGCCGTCACCGCCGAGGATGCGGCGAGGCTCCGGGGCGAGCTCACACCTCTGGGCGCGGAGAGGGCCGGGAACCGGGAGGGGACCATCCCGGCCTGGGACGGCGGGTACACCGCCCGGCCGCCCGGCTACGAGTCCGGCCAGCCGCGGCCCGATCCGTTCGCCGGCGACGCACCGCTGTCGCGCGTCACGGCGGCCAACATGGAGCAGTACGCCGATAGGCTCTCGGACGGCGTGAAGGAGCTGCTCAGGCGTTTTTCGGACTACTGGCTCGACGTGTACCCCACGCACCGCACGGCGGCGGCGCCGCAATGGGTCTACGACAACACCTTCGCCAATGCGACCCGGGCCAGGACCCTGAACGACGGACTCACCGTGGAAGGCGCTTTTGGCGGCATCCCCTTCCCCATCCCGAGGAGCGGCCGGGAGGCCATGTGGAACCACCTCCTCGCCTGGAAGGGCGAGGCCGTGGTCGAGGACGGGCCCGTCTACATCGCCAGTGGGGGGAGCCCCAGGCTGAGCCAGCAGTTCAGGGCCGAGATCCAGTACCCGTACTACTACCGGGACGGCTCGCCCGACCGGTTCGACGGGTTCTACTACGAGCTTCGATACAGCTGGATCCGGCCGCCGAGCGTCGCCGGGTCGCTCTACCTGGCCAGGGCGCCGATCGATCCGGTCAAGCGGGACCCCGAGGCGTGGGCGTACCTGGTCGGGCAGCGCCGTGTGCGGCCGTTCCCGCCGTCCGTCTATGACCTTCCCGACGAGTCGACATCGGGCATCGGCCTGGTCGACGAGGTCTGGCTGTTCAAGGGGGCGCTGGATCGCTACGACTGGAAGATCCTGGGCAAGAAGGAGATCTTCGTCCCTTACAACGAGAACGGCTTCCACGCGAGGCCCATCGCCGACGTGCTCGGCCGCCAGCACCTGAACCCCGAGCACGTGCGATGGGAGCTGCACCGGGTCTGGGTGGTCGAGGCGCGGCTCGCCAGCGGCAAGCGGCACGTCGTCGCGCGGAGGCGCCTCTACCTCGACGAGGACACCTGGCAGGCACTCCTCTGCGACGGCTGGGACGCGCAGGGGCGGCTCTGGAAGGTCGCCCACGCGCTGCCCCTGCTCGTGCCGGAGCTGCCCGCGGTTGTGGGCTTCCCCGACGTCGTCTACGACCTC
>MEMX01000105.1:1986-13851 GCA_001768075.1 Anaeromyxobacter sp. RBG_16_69_14
GGGCTGGATCATCCGCGGCCGAGACGTGCCGAGCCCCTGCTCGCGAAGGGGGCCAATGCCGGGCCAGCGTGCCAGCAGCTGCTGTCCGCGGCGCTGCCGCGGTCTGGCTCGTGCATCCCGGCAGCGCTGGGCCGGCGGCGCTATAGCCATCTCCAGGCTCGGGTTCCATTGATCGAGAGTACTGTCCGTCATGCTCACGCATCCGCCCGCCGGCATGGAATGCACCGGCGTCGAGACGCTCCATCAGGGCGGCTGCATGACGCTGTATCGCGCGCTCCGCCCCGGCGGCGTCTCCTCGGTCTTCCTGAAGGTGCTGGACTCCCGGCGCTGCCGACCCAGGGACCTGGAGCGGCTGCGGCACGAGTACGAGCTGGGCGCTTCGCTCGATAGTCCGCGGATCCTGAGGCCGCTCGCGCTCGATACCTTCCACGGCATGCCGGCCCTGGTGCTCGAGGACTGGGGCCAGCCGCTCGAGCGCCTCCTCGGCGCGCCGATGCCGGTGGAGGAGTTCCTCCAGCTCGCCGTCTGCCTGGCCGCCGCGCTCGCCGACCTGCACCTGCGAGGCGTCATCCACAAGGATCTCAAGCCCGAGAACGTCCTCGTGGACCGGGCGACGAGTGAGGTCAAGCTGGCAGGCCTCGGCATCGCCACCCGGCTCCCGCGCGAGCAGCAGGCGGCGCGGCCTCCCGAGCTCATCGAGGGCACGCTGGCGTACATGTCGCCGGAACAGACGAGCCGGATGAACCGCGCCGTCGACAGCCGGAGCGACCTCTACTCGCTGGGCGTCACGTTCTACCGGATGCTCACGGGCCGGCTGCCGTTCGAGGCGCGCGACCCGCTGGAGTGGGTCCACTGCCACGTGGCGCGCGATCCAGCCCCTCCCTCGCAGCTCGCCCCCGAGGTGCCCGAAGCGGTCGAGCGAATCGTCCTGAAGCTCCTCGCCAAGATGGCCGACGACCGCTACCAGACCGCCTGCGGGCTCCAGCATGACCTCGCGCGCTGCCTCGAGCAGTGGCGCGAGGCTGGACGCGTCGATCCGTTCCCGCTGGGCGAGCGAGACGTCCCGGATCACCTCCACATCCCGCAGCGCCTCTACGGGCGCGAGGAGCAGGTGCACGCGCTCCTGGCGGCCTTCGAGCGGGTGGTCGCGACCGGCGCGCCCGAGCTCGCGCTCGTCTCGGGCTTCTCCGGCATCGGAAAGTCTTCGCTGGTGCACGAGCTGGAGAAGCCGATCGTCGGCCGGCGCGGCCTCTTCGCCACGGGCAAGTTCGACCCGTACAGGCGCGACATCCCCTACTCGACGATCGCGCAGGCGTTCCGCGAGCTCGTGCTCGCGCTGGTCGCCGAGGGCGACGAGTCGGTCGCCCGCTGGAGCCAGCGGCTGAAGGCCGCGCTGGGCATCAACGGGCAGCTCATCGTGGACGTGATCCCCCAGGTCGAGCTCCTCGTCGGCCGCCAGCCCCCTGTCCCCGATGTGCCGCCGGTCGAGGCGCAGAACCGGTTCCAAATGGTGTTCCGGCGCTTCGTCGGGGTGTTCGTTCAGGCGGAACATCCCCTCACGCTCTTCGTCGACGATCTGCAATGGGCCGATCCGGCGAGCCTGGCGCTGCTCCAGGATCTCGTGACCCATCCCGACGTGCGCTCTCTCCTAGTGGTCGGCGCCTACCGCGACAACGAGGTCACGCCCTCCCATCCGCTCGTCGCGGCCGTGGAGTCGGCGCGCAAATCCGGCGCGAAGGTCACCGAGATCGCGGTCGGTCCGCTCTCGAACGAGCACCTCACCGCGTTCGTCGCCGACGCGCTCCACTGCCGTCCCCGGGAAGCCGAGCCGCTGGCGACGCTGGTCAGCGAGAAGACGGCCGCCAACCCCTTCTTCGTCATCCAGTTCCTCACGCTCCTCTGCCGGCAAGGGCTCATCGCCTTCGACCGGAGCGAAGGGCGCTGGCGCTGGGACGTGGCGAGGATCAGGGCCCAGGGCTACACCGACAACGTGGCCGAGCTGATGGTGAGCAAGCTGCGCCAGCTCCCCCTCGAGACCCGGGAAGCGCTCGAGCTCGCCGCCTGTATCGGCGCCACCTTCGACGCGGAGACCCTGGCCCTCGTCGGCCAGCGCGATCCCGAGGCGGCGCTGCGTGCGGCGCTCGAGGAGGACCTGATTCTAAAGGCCGAATCCACCTATCGGTTCCCGCACGATCGCGTGAAGGAGGCGGCCTACTCGCTCGTCCCCGAGGGCGAGCGGGCCGCGGTTCACTTGAAGATCGGCCGGCTCCTCTGGGCGCGCACGGCGCCGGAGGAGCTCGAGGAGAGGGTCTTCGAGATCGCGAGCCAGCTCGACCGCGGCGCCGCGCTCATCACCTCGCGGGAGGAGCGCGAGCGGGTCGCCGAGCTCGACCTCGTCGCGGGCAAGCGGGCCAAGAGATCGACGGCCTACTCTTCGGCGCTGAAGTACCTCGCCGCCGGCATGGCGCTGATGGCCGAGGACAGCTGGAGCCGGCGGTACGATCTCCTCTTTCCGCTGGAGCTGCACCGGGCCGAATGCGAGCTCTTGACCGGCGATCCGCCGGCAGCGGAAGAACGGCTCGCGAGGCTCTGGCTGCGCGCCGGAAGCTTCGTCGACGCCGCCGCAGTCGCGAGCCTGCGCGCCACGCTCTACGCCGTGCTGAACCGAAGCGACCGCGGCGTCGAGGTAGGCCTCGAGTGTCTCCGACGCGTCGGCGTGACATGGTCGCCGCACCCGACGAGGGACGAGGTGCGCCAGGAATACGAGCGGCTTTGGCGACAGCTCGGGAGCCGGCCGATCGAGACGATCGTCAACTTGCCCGAGATGAGCGATCCGGATCAACGCGCGATCCTCCACGTGCTCATGGCGCTTCACCCGGCGACCGCGGCGACGGACCGGAACTTGCTCTGTCTCGTCATCGGGCGGATGGCGAACCTGAGCCTGGAGCACGGAAACAGCGATGCGTCGGGCTTCGCCTACTTCTGCGTCGGAAACGTCCTGGCGAGGGAGTTCGGCGACCACCGGGCGGAGCTCCGCCTCGGCAAGCTCGGCCTCGATTTGGAGGAGAAGCGCGGGCTGGGGCCTTTCACGGCGCGCGTGTACCTGGGGTTCGCCACCTGGGCCAATCTCTGGGCGAGACATGTGCGCACCAGCATCGATCTGCTTCGAAGCGCCTTCGCCGCGGCGCAGGCGACCGGCGACCTCACCTTTGCAATCTCCTGCGGCAGCTGCCTGACCACGACCCTGCTCGCGAAGGGCGATCCCCTCGGCGAGGTGCAGCGCGAGGCCGAGCGCGCACTCGACTTCAGGCGGAGGGTCCGCTCCGGTCCTGGCAGCGACGTCCTCACCGGACAGCTCAGGCTCATCCGGACGCTCAGGGGGCTGACGCCGGACTTCGCCTCCTTCGAGGACGCGGAGTTCGACGAGCGCAGCTTCGAGCGGCACCTGGATGACGATCCGCGCCTGGCCGTCGCCAAGTACTACTACTGGATCCCGAAGCTACAGGCGCGCTTCCACGCGGGCGACTACGGGGCTGCCTCGTACGCAGCAGCGCAGGTCCAGGCGCTGCTGTCGATGATGACGCCCCCGTTCTTCGAGCTGGCCGCCTACCACCTCTTCGCCGCGCTCACGCGGGCTGCGCTCCACGACCTCGCACCGGTCGATGAGCGGCCCCGACACCGGCAGGCGATGCGGGACCACCATGCGCCGCTCGAGCTGTGGGCGGCGAGCTGCCCCGAGAACTTCCGCGACCGCGCGGCGCTCGTCGCCGCCGAGATCGCCCGCATCGACGGCGAGGCCGAGCGCGCGGCGCAGCTCTACGAGCAGGCGATCCGCTCCGCGCGCGCGAGCGGCTTCGTCCACAACGAGGCGCTCGCGTACGAGCTGGCCTCGCGGTTCCACCGGGCGCGAGGATACGAGCAGTTCGCCGACCTGTACCTCCGCGAGGCGCGGGCCTGCTATGCGCGCTGGGGCGCGGACGGAAAGGTGAAGCAGCTCGAGCGGCTTTATCCGCAGCTTTGCGAGCCGCAGTCGCCGGCGGCCGGCGCCACCTTCGTCGCGCGGACGGAGCAGCTCGAGCTCCTGTCCGTCGTGAAGGCCTCCCAGGCCATCTCCGGCGAGATCGAGCTCGAGAAGCTCACCGGCACGCTGCTCCAGGTTGCCCTGGAGCAGGGCGGCGCCCGCAAGGGCTATCTCGTCCTCGAGCGCGACGGCGGCCTCTTCATCGAGGCCGAGGCGATCCTGGAGCAGCAGGGGGTGGCGACCCGGGGCCTGCCGTCGGTGCCAGCCGAATCGTCTCCGCTCTTGCCCGCCTCGATCCTCCAGCTCGCGAAGAGGACGCGGGAGCCCGTGATCCTCGGCGACGCCGCGAGCCAGCCCGGGAAGTTCGCCGCCGACCCGTACCTCTCGCGCGAGCGGCCGCGGTCGGTCCTGTGCCTGCCCATCGTGCGGCAGGGGACGCTGGTGGGGCTGCTCCACCTCGAGAACGCGCTCGTCGCCGGCGCCTTCACGCCCGACCGGCTGGCGGCGCTCTCGGTCCTCGCCACCCAGGCGGCCATCTCGGTGGAGAACGCGCTGCTCCTCGTGCGAGAGCGGGCGGCGCGGGTGGCCGCCGAGGAGGCGGAGCGCCGCTCGGCCTTCCTCGCCGAGGCAGGGGCGCTTCTCACGGAGTCGCTCGACTTCGAGGAGACGCTGGCCCGGCTGACCCGGCTCTGCGTCCAGTCACTCGCCGAAACGTGCGTTCTCGACCTCGTCGAGGACGGTGAGATCCGACGCCTTGCTGGCTCATGCGCAGACCCAGCCAAGGAGCCGCTCCTCGAGCGGCTGGCGCAGCGCCACCCAGCGCGCTGGGACTCGCCACACCCGGCAGCGCACTGCTTGCGTGCTGGCAAGCCGATGTTGGTTGCCGAGATCACCGACGAGTTCCTGCGGACGAGCTGCGAGGGCGAAGAGCACCTGGAACTCGTCCGGGCCATCGGTACCCGCAGCGCAGTGGTCGTGCCGCTCGTAGCGCGCGGGCAGATGCTTGGCGTGTTCACCCTGGGCTCCAGCACGCCGGGGCGGTACGGGCGCGTCGATCTCGAGCTGGCAAACGAGGTGGCGCACCGCGCCGCGATCGCCATCGACAACGCGCGGCTGTACCGTGAGACGCAGCGCGCCGTCCGCCTGAGGGATGAGTTCCTCTTGGTGGCCTCCCACGAGCTGCGCACCCCCATGACCTCGCTCACCATATCCCTGCGAACCCTGCAGCGCGCGGAGGAGGCGGGCGGGTGCGCCAACCCGGCGCTGATGAGCCAGTCGGTGGAGCTCGCAGCGCGCCAGGGCGCGCGGCTCAACCGCCTCATCGGCGACCTCCTCGAAGTCTCGCGGATCGAGGCCGACCGGCTCTCGATCAAGCCCGACCCACTCGAGCTGGGGGCCCTGGTCCGGGATGTCGTGGACCGGCTCGCGGCGGAGCTGGCGCGGTCCTGTTGCCCGGTCTCGGTCCACGCCAGCGGCCCCGTCATCGGCATCTGGGATCGCTCCCGCCTCGATCAGGTCGTCACTAACCTGCTTTCGAACGCCATGAAGTTCGGCCAGGGCAAGCCGATCGCGATCTCGGTCGGTGCCGCGGACGGGGTCGCGCGAATGACCGTCACGGATGCCGGGATCGGGGTCGACCCTGCTCTCCAGGCCCGCATCTTCGACCGCTTGCAGCGCGGGGTCTCCGCCAATCACTATGGCGGACTCGGCCTGGGGCTCTACATCAGCCGCCGGATCGTCGAGGCCCATGGAGGCTCGATCCGCGTCGAGAGCCGCCCAGGCGCTGGAGCGACCTTCACGGTCGAGCTTCCAGCAAGACGCCAGGACGCCCTTGCCAGGTTGCCCACCGGGCAAGAGGCCACGGTCGAGGAACGCAGGAGCCTGTGAGCGAGCCATGGCCTGAGCCAACGGGGGCGCGGCGAGGCAAGACAGCGCCGCCTGGCCGGCAGGCGCCGGCCGCGTGCCGCTTCAGGCTCGGAGTTTCTGCTGCGGCAACCTCGACCGGGAACTGGTTCAGGCGCGCGCGTTCGGCGTCGTTCAGGAAGCCGGCCATGAAGGAAGGGCGGTGGCCTCTCTCCCTCGACGATCTCGGGCCGCCTCCGGTCGGCGCAGCGGAGGCTCGGGATCGCGAGCCGCGCTGACCGCATTCGGCAATTCGCATCCCTGGTGAAGGTGTCGGACGTTGATGGGATTGAACGTTGACCCGGAGAAGCATCGCCAGGTCGGACGCCGCGACCACTCCCTATCTGACCGTTCCGGGAGCGGCCACCAGATGCGACGAGGTCTCGATCGATGCAAGGGAACACTATCCTCCGGTGGAGCCGAGAGGGGGTGCGCTGCAGTGCCCGCCACAAGCGACCTCGGCCCTCCACGGGTCAATCTGACCCGGCTGCGCCGCCCACTGGGCTCTTCGTCCGGGCCAGTCAAACCGTTTGCCGGAGCGTGCTCCCTGGCCGGTCGCGGAACTCAACCCCGGCAAGCTTCAGCGCGGAGCTCGCCTCGGCCTTCACGAGGAGGGCGTGGAAAACGCCGTGGGGATCCAAGGCAAGGGTGAGCTTGGGCAGAGATCGCCGCGGAGCTGGCGCCAGGTCCGGCGCTCCGGATCGAAATAGCAGGGGATGTCGATGTCGATGAAGCGGCTGTTCCAGGGTAGCTGGCTGGTGCCCTCGTAGATCTCGTTCGACCGGTGCTCGGTGAGCACCACGCCGCCAGTGTCTCTTCGGGGCATTCTCTCTGAGCTGGCGCCTGTCCCTTCGCCCGTTGTAATTTGGGCCTCTTCGACGTGTCCGTGCCACCTCCGGCACTTCGAGCAGTGGCAGTACGTCACCGGCGTCAACGGCGCGCGCACCTCGTAGCGAACCGCTCCGCAGAAGCAGCCACCTGTGGTCATGCAGGGGTCCATACAGCGAACAGCCCGTCTGTGCACGGGGCTCGCGTGCCCGCGTCTGGCGCGTTCACGAGCTTCCTACCAGGAACAGCGAAGCACAGAGCCGGAGCACCGGCCCCGTTACCCGAAGGTCCGTGGCGAATCGAAGGAGGCGCGTTCGCGCGCCTTGCGGTGGTGGGACGAGGACGCGCGGTAGCCAGCCGGCGCGGACCCGACGATGCCTGTGGAATGACCTCGGTGAATAGGCCGCCCCTGCCGCGTCTCTCCTGCATGGCCGACGGGGCCCACCCCCAAGGAGAACCCCCCATGATGAAGCTCGTCCCCCGCATCGCCACCGGCATCGCGATCCTCGGTCTCGCCGCCCCCGTCTTCGCCGCCACGGGCAGCAAGTCGACGAACGCGACCGTCCCGGCGGCCCAGACCTCCGTGCTCCACCACAGCCGGACGCACAAGCACGAGAAGGTCGCCGCTGCCGACGAGAAGGCGGGCCCGAAGAAGTCGGCGAAAAAGGGCGAGAAGAAGGCCGCCGCGAAGAGCACGAAGACGGAGGCGCCCGCCGCCCCGAGCGCGACGCCCGCGCCTGCCAAGTAGGCGCATCAGCCGCTACGGGAAGGAAGGAGGTCGGCGATCGTTGCCGACCTCCTCGCTCTTGCTGGATACGGCGACGTTGTCATCTCGTGCCGGTTGGGCCGTCACCCCACTTTGGACTCCCTCTTTCGCCGCACAGTCATCAAGCATCTGGCGGGGTGGTTCATGATCCGGCGAGCCGTTCCTCTTCTTGCTGTCGGCGCTCTCTTCGTCGGCGCCTGTGGAGGCAGCTATGGAGGCGGCGGTGAAACAAGCGGTTGCACCGTAGCGAATGCAACGGCTGTGACCTCATCAGTCGCCCTGAAGGGGACCGCTTTCGTGCCGAACTGCGCGAAGACCACGGTAGGCACCGCCCTGACGTTTACCAACCAGGACAGCATCGTTCACACCGTCACCGCTCGATCTGGGCAGCCCGAGACGTTCGACAGCGGCAACCTCAACCCTGGTTTGACCTTCTCCCACACCTTCGCGATCGCCGGAACCTACAACATCGTATGCACCATTCACGAGAGCATGGGCATGACGATGACCCTGTTCGTACAGTGAATGACGACGCAGGTGCAGGCGCCTCGCGTTTCGCCGACATCGTCGAGGCGCGCATCGAGCGCCGCACGAACTCCCCTTGCGATCCCCGCAGCCTCGCAGCGCCGAGGTCTACGTGCCAGCAGTGTGCCGGTCGAGGTGGGTGTTGTTGGTGTAGTCGATGACGAGCCCGCGTATTCTTTGCGATGGCGCTGCTGGCGTGACGTGGCCCTCCGCGGGGGCAGCCGCGGCGGAGGCAGCGCCGTCGCACCCGCTCGCCCGCCACGAGCTTGAGCTACAAGCTGCGACGGTCGAGGTGTTCTGCGGGGACACCACTTCAGCGCGAAAGCGGTTCGACCGCCTTGGACCTCACCCGACGATCCCCGACTACCTGCGGCTCACCGAAGCCGTGGTCGACCTCGCAGAGGGTCGCCCAGCCCAAGCTCGCGCCGCTCTCGAAGCATGGGAGCAGGCGATCGCCAAGACCGGCATGGCAACGACGGTGCGGGTCGGGAACGAGTGGGCCGAGGAGACAGAGCGGGCAGGCTGCCATCGTCGCGAAAGCATCCATCGCGTAGGCGTTGGTGGTGCCACGGCCCGCTCTTCTTCAATGCCTGCTTGGCGGCTGGGCAAGCCCGACAGCTGGCACCTCGACCCACCGCGCGACTACGCGGATTGTCCGGTCTCGGTCCTCGAACGGATCCGTTCGGAGCCACCGCATGATCAGGCGGGGACGCTGCGCTGTCGTCACCGCAACTTCCTCTAGCTTCAGCTCGCGACAGGGGGATCCGCGCATGGCACTCGTCTCCTTCCGAGGAGGGAGACAGGAGTGCCCCTCGGAACATGACGGGCTCAACGGGGCAGGCGGCAGATGCCGCGCCCGCGAAGCGAAGAGCCTTGGCACCGGTGGCACGCCGACGCTCGTCACGATCGGCGTGCCGGAAACCCGAGAGCGATCAACCTGAAGGCTACGATGGGGAGGTGCGTGCCCACACGCTCATCTCGTGGACGATGGGTCGCTCGCGTTCGGGCTCTTCACAGGGGTGGCAGTCCTGGGTTCACGGCACACTTCATCGGGTACATCCCGTTCATGGTCGAGCGGCTCGGCCCAGAGGGCGTTCGGGAGCAGCACCGCGACCGGGACCGTCCAGCCCAGCCCCCGGAGGATGTCGAGAATCACCGAAGCAACCGCAGCCCGGTGACCCGGCCTCGCCAGTAGGAGAATGGTCCCTCGGGCAGGTGCCAGGTCGCCTCGGCCGCGGTCGGCACCCGCAGGCCGTCGAACACCCGGTACTCCCGGAACGCTCCCGACCAGGCGGTGTCCACGACCGACTTGCCGACCACGCGCGGTCGGCTCGCCGCAGTGCCTCCGAGAACACGCCCATCGGCGTCGACCTCGAACTCGAAAGTCGCCCGAGTCCTGCCGTCGTCGAAGGTGGCGCGGAGCTTGTCTGCCGCCGTCGCCTCCCATGCGAAGCCCGGCGCCTCGCGAAATGCGAACGGCCGCCAGGGAAGCTCCGAGAGGCCACGCAGGGCCTCGCCCATGTCTGCCTCCGGTCCGCGCGACCGCGCGACCGGGATGATGCCGAAGAGCTTGGCCGTCAGGACTCCCCTGCCGCCCCCGAACGAATCGACGACACGAGCGCTCATGATGGGTGCCATGCGGACGCGCGCCTGCCACCGGAAGTCGATGCCGCTCCCCTCGAACCACTCCTCCGCCTCGAAGGGCAGCCAGGGACGGCCGGGATCGAGACGCATCTCCCCGACCTGCCGGAGCCAGGTCCCCCTGCACTCGACCGAGCCCTCTGGCATCGCGAAGTGCCGGATGCGTTCCAGTAATTCGCGCGCCTGCTCCTGCATGGTCGCCGCCCTCCCGGCGCAGGATACAGGTCCCTGGGCCCCGCGGTGGACGATCAAGCAACAGCGACGAGCCCCACCGTCATCGTCGCCGAGCCGTCGCACGGCGTCGCGACCGTCCGCTCGTCCCGCTTGCTTGGCTGGCCGTCCCTGCTACACCACCGGCATGTTCATCGGGCACTTCGCGGTCGGGCTCGCCGCCAAGCGCATCGCGCCACGCGTCTCCCTCGGGACCCTCTTCGCCGCCGCGCAACTGCTCGACCTCGTCTGGCCGGCGCTGGTCCTTCTCGGCTTGGAGAAGGTCAGAGTGGACCCCGGCAACACCGCCTTCACGCCGCTCGATTTCGTGAGCTACCCGTGGACGCACAGCCTGCTCATGGTCCTCGTCTGGGCGACCGGGTTCGCGCTCATCTACCTGGCGCGCACCGGGTTTTCACGCGGCGCGTGGGTCGTAGGTGCGCTCGTGCTCTCGCACTGGGTGCTGGACTTCGTGACCCACCGCCCAGACCTGCCGCTGGCGCCCGGCGCGGCGAAGGTAGGCCTCGGCCTGTGGAACTCGGTCCCGGCGACGGTCATCGTCGAGGGGACCTTGTTCGTCGTCGGCGTGTACCTCTGCGCCACCGGTACCCGAGCGCGGAACCGCACCGGTCGGATCGCCTTCCGGGCGCTCGTCGCGTTCCTGGTCGGCATCTACGTCGCCAACATGTTGGGCCCGCCGCCGCCCAGCGCCCGCGCCATCGGCGTCGCTGGCCTGGCGATGTGGCTGTTCATCCCGTGGGCCGTCTGGATCGACAGAAACCGCGAACCGGTTCACGGACCCAGCCGCAGTGCCATCGCCACCTCCCCGTCATCCTGACGGTCGTACCTGCGCACGACGACGTGAACGTCGAGCGCAGGACTGTTCGTGAAGACGCCGCCATCGAGAAGCGACCTGTCGGCGGCTCCCTCGACGATCGGCTTCAAGCGGTACGGCGAGAGGTACGCGGGCGCCGCCGAGGTCGCTCTTGAAGAAGTAGGGGCTCGCGGCGGCGGTGTCGTAGCTCGTGACGAGGATCGAGGTGAGCGCGTCGCCCGGCGAGGCCGCCCAGCGAGGGCGATGACGTGGTGACGTACTCTCGGCCGCCCGGCTCAAGATCGGAGCGGATGGCGCGGCCAAGAGGCATGACTTCTCGCGGGATGGGGTAGGTCGGTCGAAGGTACCAGTCCGCGAGCGCCCGTGGAGTCCCACCGCTACGCTGGACCTGCCAGGCCCGTCACGAGTGCCCGCCGACCCACAAGGTCCTCGTACTGCTGCTGCGGCGGGAGTGTACGCTCGCGAGGTGGGCGCTCAAAGCGAACTCGCGCCGTTTCTCCGCGCCACCGACATCATCGATCACGGCCATCCTGCCATCTGCGCGCAGGCGCGTGCCCTCGCGTCAACGGGCTCCATCGAGAGCGCGCGGGGCATCCCTGCCGGCCTCACCTATCAGCGGCTGCACTACGGCGAGCGCCTCGTGCTGCACGGTCTCGTGGCGGTGCACCTCCCCGACATGGGCTGGTACGGTCCGAGCGGTGTGCCCAGCATGGGCGTGACTAGGAGGTGCAAGTCCTCTGGGGGAGCTGGTCGCAGCGACCCCGAGCAAACCGCAAGGCGAAAACCGGGAAACCGGCTCGGTCGTGAGGCCGACGCTGAAAGAAGCGGAGAGCGAATCCGCGAGTCGACGTACAGGAAGCGCCCTTTCCAGGAAGTCGGGGCGTGGCGGAACAGGCGAAGTCACCCAGGGCGAGCGGGCGGACAACCGCGAAGCTCTCGCGACCAAGGGGTGGCGGCGTATTTCCGACGGCTGCGCGGAGAAAGTCACGAACCCTTACCTGGGGAGATCTCGCCTCATGCCTGAAAGGGTGACGCCGCGAGGCGGAGCGAGAGGTCAGCAGAGGTCGTAGTGAACCGCGCGCAGAAGTCGGCAGGGATGGCTAGCCGCCTACCGGTCTTCACTAACGGTGGTTCCGA
>MEMX01000106.1:0-6581 GCA_001768075.1 Anaeromyxobacter sp. RBG_16_69_14
CGTCGCTCATCGCGTTCAGTCCTCGTGGAAGAGGGGACCGCGGCCCTGCGCCCGGGTGGCCTCGGCGAGGGCGCCGGCGAGATCGAAGCTGGGCCGCAGGCCTCGTCCGGGCGCCCGCAGCCGCTGCTCGTAGAGCGCGCGGAAGCTCGAGAGCGTGGAGGACACGGGGTTGGGAGAGGTCTGGCCGAGGCCACAGCGGCTCATCCTGCTCACCGTGGTGCACAGCTCCTCGAGGTAGGAGAGGTCCTCCGGCAGCCCCCGGCCCACGCGGATCCGCTCGAGCCTCTCCCCGATGAGCACGTTGCCGACCCGGCACGGCGTGCACCAGCCACAGCTCTCCTCGACGAAGAAATGCATGAAATCGGAGACGACCTCGAGGAGGTCGCGACCCGGGCCGAAGACCATCATCGAGCCGCCGGTCGGGAGGTCGTCGAAGCCGAGCTTGCGCCCGAAGCTGGCCGGGGGGACGAAGCTGCCAGAGGGGCCTCCCACCAGCACCGCCTGCGCCAGCTCGCCGCCAATCCCGCCCAGGAAGTCGCGGACCGTCACCCCGAGCGGCTCCTCGTAGATCCCCGGCCGCTGGCAGTCGCCCGAGACCGAGAGGAGCTTCGTGCCCGTGCTCTCGCCCAGGCCGAAGCCGGTGAACCAGCCGGCGCCGTTCTCCGCGATGCGGGCGGCACAGCAGAAGGTCTCGACGTTGTTCACCACGGTGGGGAGGTCGAGGTAGCCCTTCTCCACCGGGAAGGGCGGGCGGTCCCTGGGTACCCCGTAGCGGCCCTCGAGCGAGCTGATGAGCGCCGACTCCTCGCCGCAGACGTAGGCGCCGGCCCCGAGCTGGATGCGCAGCTCGAAGTCGAATCCCGCCCTCCCCAGGATGTTCTTCCCCAGGAGCTTGCGCGCGCGCATGTCGCCGATCGCGCGCCAGATCGTCGGCTTCAAGAAGGCGTACTCGCCGCGCAGGTAGATGATGCCCTGGGTGGCGCCGACCGCCCAGGCGGCGACGGCCATGCCCTCGAGCACGAGCTGCGGCGCCAGGGTGAAGATGACGCGGTCCTTGAAGGTGCCCGGCTCGCCCTCGTCGGCGTTGCAGACGATGTACTTCGGCGCGCCCTGGGCGTTGCGGGCGAACTCCCACTTCGAGCCGGTGGGGAATCCGGCGCCGCCGCGCCCGCGCAGGCGCGAGGCCTTCATCTCGGCGATGAGCGCCTCCGGGGTCTTCTCCACGGCGCGCCTGAGGGCCGCCCCGGGCTCCATCCCGGCGAGGATGACCGCGTCGCGCTTGCGCACGTTGGGGCGCACCGCGAAGGCCGGGATCTCGCTGGGGTCCCCGGAGGTGGCAGCCAGGAACTCGGGGACGCGCTCCGGGGTGAGCCCGGCGACGGGGATGAAGTCGAAGAGCGCCGCCGGCCCCTGGTCGCACAGGCCGATGCAGCTCGTGCGCGCGAGCGTCAGGCGGCCGTCGGCGGTGGTCTGGCCGAGGCCTACGCCCAGGGCCAGCTCGAGCGCCTTCGTCGTCTGGGGGCCTTGCAGGCCGCGGCAGGAGGGGCAGTCGGAGAGCCGGAGCACGTGGCGCCCGAGCGGCTTGCTCGAGAGGAAGCTGTAGAAGCTGACGAGCGCGTCGACGTCGACCCGCGGGAGGCCCAGCGCCCTGGCGATGAGCCGCGAGGCCTCGGGCGAGACGCAGTGGAACCGGGCCTGGACCTCGCGCGCGACGTCGAGCAGCCGGGAGCGGTCGGCGCCGACGCGCGCGACCGCCTCCTCGACGACCCGTGCCAAGGTGGGCTGGACGCCGGGTGAAACAGTGGTGGCCACGAGGAGCGCCTCCGCGCTTCCGGCGCCCCTCCTCCTTCCGGAAGCTGCTGACCATGGTTGTAGCAGGTCGATGGCAGGACTCAAATACGGGATGGCGTCGTGACGCAGCCACGTTCCCGGACATTGACATTGACATTGACGGCGACGGCGATGGGCGCGATGGCGCTCGCACCCAGGTTCACGTCTCCGTCGACACCGCAGCGTCGCTGATGTATCTCCGCGACCGCCATGCTCTGGCGGCTCATCCGATCGCTCCTGTTCCTCTTCGACCGGAGCGCGTCCACGCGGTCGCCGTGGCGCTCCTGCGCATCCTCGGGTGGCGCCCCATCGCACGCCGCCTCCGGCCGCGGCGCCCACCATCGCTGGAAGTGAAGGCGATGGGACTCGAGTTCGAGCACCCGCTCGGCCTGGCGGCCGGGTTCGACAAGGGCGAGGTGGTCGCTCCAGGCCTGCTCGCGCTCGGCTTCTCCCATCTGGAGATCGGGACCATGGCGTGCTGCGCGGGCTCCGGGATCTCCTGAAACGTGGTGGGTTCTCGCACCTTTGCGACGCGAGTACTGGCCGGGTATGTTGCGGCGAGACGCTCATGGCCAAGGGATCTCTGAACCGCGACCCCTACGCCGCCGGCCGCATACTGGCGACGACCTTGGCGCCAACCGCGGTGCGCCTGCGGCGCGGCAACAACCGCGTCAACGCGGCGACCAGGCGATTCCTGCCCCCGGTGACCACGACATCGCGTCGGCCAAGCGCGGCCAGGGCCTCGGCCACCACCGGCTCGACTGCCATGCCCGCGTGCTCGATGCCTGCGACGTTCGCGAACTCGGTCGCGGTGGCACCCGGGCACAGGGCCAGGACGTCGACGCCGCGCGCACGCCACTCGTACGCCAACGCCTCCGACAAGCTCAACAGATAGGCCTTCGACGCCGCGTAGTTCGCCCAGCCGGGCATGGGCAGAAAGCCCGCCAACGAGGCGACGTTGATCACCCCGCCGCAGCCGCGGCTGAGCAGTCCGGGACCCAGGCGATGGGCGAGCATCAACGGCGCGCGAGTATTGACGTCGAGCAGCTTGAAGTGCGCGTCCAGCGGGTGGTGGAGCAGGTCGCCGGTGAGGGCAAAGCCGGCGCCGTTGACCAACAAGCCGACATCGCGCCCCGTGGTCGCCCCGACCACGGAATCGACCGCCTCCGCGGCGGAGAGATCAGCGACAACGCTCACGGCCTCGACGCCGTGGTCCCGCCGCAGCTCATCGGCCAAGGCGTCGAGCCGAGCTCGTCGTCGCGCGACGACGATGAGGTGCAGGCCGCGCGCGGCGAGCTGGCGCGCAAACTGCTCGCCGATGCCCGAGGATGCACCGGTGACGACGGCCCAGGGTCCGTACCGATGTGCAAAGGACTTCATGGCGACCTCCGGGGTGTGGGCCGCCAGCATGCTGCCTCTCGCACGCCGGCTCATGAACCTGGGTTCAGAGCCGCCCGCGCATTCGTCGTCGAATGCGCGACAGGGCGACGTCGGTGATGCCGAGAAACGATGCGATGTGGTACTGCGGCAGACGTTTCGCCAGCTCAGGTCGTTCGTGCAGGAAGGTCTCGTAGCGGGTTTGCGCGGAGTCGAGCAACAGCTGCGCTTCGCGCTCGATCTTGCGGGCTGCTACGCGCTCCGCCTGCAGGCGGCCGAGCCGCTCCCAGGCGTGATGGCGTCCGTACAGCTCGACGAGCTCAGCGCGTGGCAACAGTACCGCGCGCGTGGGCTCGAGCGCCTGCACGAAGAAGCGGCACGGCGTGTTTACCGCGTGGCTGGGGAAGTTGCCGACGAACTCGCTTTCGGCATGGAAGGCCTTGTTGGCCTCCTTGCCTTCGGCGGTCAGGTAGTAGAAACGCACCAGGCCCGCGGCGAGGAAGAAGAAGCTCGGCATCGGCTCGCCAGCACGCACCAGGTGCTCGCCCACGGTAAAGGCGCGACTCTCGAAGCGGGCGCTGGCCTGCAACCACTGATCCTCGGGGACATCGATGAGGCCGGAGAGCAGGCGATGCAGGGCCGCGAGATCGTCGGCGTGACCGCCAGTCATGGTGCGCTCGCTCTCCTCCGGTCGGGTCGTGCGCCGCAGGCAGGGCCGCGACCGCAGGCCAGCGTCTTGCGTCCGACGACCTCGGTTCAGTCTACATGGTTGAGCGAGTTCGGCCACCGTTTCGGGTCCGCCAGGAAGACATCTCTGGGACACTTCGCCCGCACCAGACTCGCGGAGCCCCAGGCCTACGCCGCCGTCTGCCGCAGTCCACTCGCCCCGTCGTCGTCCTGCGCCACGGGCACCTCGTGTGCCCTCCGGCGGCGCAGCCGCCCGCGGAGCCGCTCCACGCCGAGGAACACCACCGGCACGACCCACAGGGTGAGCAGGGTGGAGGAGATCACGCCCCCGATGACGGCGATGGCCATGGAGGAGCCCTCGGGGAGGGCCGCGAAGAGGTCCTCGTCCGTCAAATCGTCACCCAGCGCGGAGTGACCCGGCGCAGGGCCCGCACTGCGGCGTCCACACGCCGGAGGATCCGTGGGCGCTACCGCAGGTGGTCGCGGCGGCGGGTCAGGTAGGCGGTCTCGGTCGTGTTGCCCGCCAGCTCGATCGCTTTGTCGTACGCCGCGCGCGACTGCTGACTCTGGCGCAGCCGGCGCAGCAGCTCGGCGCGGGTGGCATGGTAGGCGTGGTAGCCGGCCAACGAGCCGTCCAGACGGTCGACGGCCGCCAGCGCCACCTTCGGCCCGTCGAGCTCGGCGACCGCGATGGCCCGGTTGAGGGCGATGACCGGCGAGGAGCCCTACGCGTCGCTCTTCTCGGGGGCAGTCCCATGACTTCATCGAGCTGGGCGATGCGGCAATCGATCTGATGATCGAGTACGTCGGCCGGCTGCCGTCGCCCGCCTGCGAGGTCTTCGTCGGGCACCTCGGCGGCGCCGTGAACCGGGTGCCGGCGACCGCGACCGCGTATCCCCACCGCGACGTGAACTTCGTGATGAACGTCCACACGCGCTGGGGTGACGCATCCCAGGACCAAGCGTGCACCGGCTGGGCGCGAGAATTCTTCGACCGGATGGCGCCACACGCCACCGGCGGCGTGTACGTCAACTTCATGCCCGAGGACGAGGCGCAGCGCGTGAGGCAAGGCGCGTACGGGGCCAACTACGAGCGGCTCTCGATGCTGAAGGCCAAGTACGACCCGGGCAACCTGTTCCGACGGAACCAGAACATCTCGCCGGCGCGGTAGCCGAACGATCGGCCAGCATCGGCGCTCGATTCGAGCCGCGCGCTCATCGTCGAGCAGTCGCGCTCCCGGTCCGCCGTCTACGACATCCTCACCGGCGGCGTGCCGGTGAACCTGTCCGTGGACGCGGGGTGATTCTTCAACCTGGCCGCCGCCGATCAGCACCTCCGTCGCGTCGTTCTTGCCCATGTCTCTCGTGCCGCTCGTCGGGGTGGCGCCCGACCAACCCCCGTCCGTTCCTGCCGGCGGTTCCGGTGCGGCAATGGGTGCTCTCCTTCCCGCGCCGGGTGCGCTTCCTCGCCGCGCGCCGCCCGGCGGATGTAGCACTGGAGGTTTGTGGCGAACAGGACGCCAGCGGAGACCTTGTGCGGTCAGCTCCCGTTCGAGAGGTCACGTCCTGGTCGAGCAGCAGCACCCCGCCCCACGCCGTCCCGACTTCACCCTGAGACCGCGCCAGCTTTCATCGCCATGCGAGACGCGGCGGCCAAGGAGGGCATCGCGTTCGAGATAGCGAGCGGTTTCCGCGGGTTCGAGCGGCAAATGGCCATCTGGAACAAGAAGGCTCGCGGCGAGGCGTTGCTCCTCGATGCGGCAGAGCATCCGATCGAAGCCGGATCGCTCGCTCCGCAGGAGCAGTACTCGTGCACGAGCTGGTTCCGGTCAGCCTCGGGGATCTTCAGTGCCTCGACGAAGGCGGCGTGGAGACCGTCGAGGATCGCCTTCTTTCTCCGCGGCGGTCCGGCCAGTGCGGAGGTGTACGTGTACGAGGGGCATGGAGCGCGAGTCTACCGCACCGCGGCTCAGCCGCGGCCAGGTGAGCGACCTTGGCCGATCCCTGGCCAAGTCACGACGTCCCTACAGGTTGGCGGATGTTGCGTGTTGATCCCTCGTTCCGGCGTTCCGTCACGGTCGTGCCTCCGCCCGCGTCCAACCGAGCATGCCCAACCTCACCATCGACGGAACGCCCCTCCATTACGAGATCCGCGGCAGCGGCTCGCCCCTCCTCCTCCTGAACGGCATCGGTCTCGACCTATCCGCCTGGGGCCCCATCGCGGGGGAGCTCGCGCGCGAGCGCCGGCTCGTCGTCCTCGACGCGCGTGGGGCAGGCCTCTCAGGTGCACCGCCCGAGCCCTGCACGACCGCCCGGCTCGCGGCGGATGCGCTCACGCTCCTCGACCATCTCGCATTGGGCCCGGTGGACGTGCTTGGGCTCTCGCTCGGCGGCCTCGTCGCGCAGGAGCTCGCGCTCCTCGCGCCGCGTGCGGTCCGCTCGCTCATCCTCGCCGCGACCGCCGCACGGCTCCCGGGCCGGACGCGCCGGGCACTTGACGCGTGGCGCCGCCTCCTCCTCGCCACGGCGGACCCGGGCGCGTTCCGGCGCGAGCAGCTCGCCTGGGTGCTCGGCGTGGAGACACTCGAGGACGACGCGGTCGTCGAGGGGATCCTGGCCGCGCTCGTCGGCGCCCCCACGCCCTCGCCGCGGGGCTTCTCCGCCCAGGCCGACGCCTGTCTTGCGCAC
>MEMX01000106.1:6612-7209 GCA_001768075.1 Anaeromyxobacter sp. RBG_16_69_14
CCCTGGCGCTCGTCCTCGCGGGCAAGGACGACGCCCTGGTCCCGCCGTCCGCGACGGAGGCGCCAGTCGGCACAGCCGGCACGGCGCCTTCCTCGACGGCTTCTCGCTCCACGCCGGCGTCCGGATCCACGAAAACGATCGTGAGGGTCGGGAGAGGCTCTGCCGCTATGCCTTGCGCCCACCGCTGGCGCTGCGGCGCCTCACGCAGGGCGAGGAGGGACAGCTGGTGTACCGCATGAAGCGCCCGCGCGGCGGGTCGCTCTTGCTGCTGCTCACGCCCGACGAGCTGCTTGCCCGCCTGGCGACCCTGGTACCGCCTCCGCGCGTTCACGGTCTCAGGTATCACGGAGTGTTCGCACCGAACTCCAAGGCGCGCCAGCGCGTCGTACCCGCGGCGCCGGAGCCGGTCCCATCGGCGCCGGTGACGGAGGCTCGGGCGAGGACCACGGAGAAGCCACGGCGCGTGAAGTCTGCGGAGCAGCCCGCCCGGACCCACCGCATCCCCCGGGGCTGACTTGCTCCGGAAGGTTTACGCCATCGACGTCCTCGCCTGCCCCGAGTGCAGCGGCCGGATGCAGCTTATCGCCTTCATCGCGG
>MEMX01000107.1:0-3318 GCA_001768075.1 Anaeromyxobacter sp. RBG_16_69_14
CCTCAACGGCCTCGTGCTCGTCTCCTACATGAAGCAGCGCCACGACGAGGGGCTGTCGGGATCGCAGGCGGCCTTCGAGGGCGCTCGGGTCCGCCTGAGGCCAGTGCTCATGACGGCGCTCGTCGCCTCGCTCGGCTTCGTGCCCATGGCCGTGGCGACGGGGGCGGGCGCCGAGGTCCAGAAGCCGCTCGCCACGGTCGTCATCGGCGGCCTCGTCACATCCACGGTCCTCACCCTGCTCGTATTACCTACGGTGTATGCGTGGCTGTTCGCAGGCGAGGCCGGGCGCCCTGACGAGCGAGCTTCAGCCGGAGATCCAGAACAGGCAGCAAGGCCGTCGTTCACGCTTCCCAGCAGCTCTTGAGCGCTCCCGCCGGGCGGCGCGGAGTTCCCAGCTCGCTTCGAGCGGTTGACGCGCTGCCAGGCGAAAAGGGCGGCAACTGCGACAAATGGGAACACGAAAGGCATGAACAACGTCAGGACGACGAGAGACCCGATGGCAACCGCGGCGAAGGTGCCGGCTATCGCGAAGATCTCATCCTTGAGCTGTGGCACAGTTGACTCCTTCGAGTTGCTGCGGGGATTAACCGGCAGCGGAGGTGCTCGTGTCTGGTGAAACGATGGCGTCTTCCTGCACAGACACGATGCGCGCTCTTGCTTCTGGTGGGTGCTCGTAAGAATGGATGGACCATAGGCTGCGCTGATGGCTGCCCCGAAAAGCGACGACGCTCGGATTCCGTCCTCGCCAGGAAAGACCGAACATCGACTCCATGTCGCGCCGCCCCATCCTCGTCGCCAGCCTGCTGCTGGCCGTCGCTGGCGTTCTCTTCCTGCCGCGCCTCTGTCGTCACCGCCCGACGGACGAGGAACAGATCCTCGCGCTGTTCGCGGATGCCGCCCGGGCGGCCGAGGAGAAGCGGATCGGCGATGCGGTACGGGGAGTCTCGGAGCGCTTCGCGGGCGAGGGACTCGACAAGAGGGGCGTGAAGCAGCTGGTCGCGGCGAATGTCCTTCGCGGCACCTGGGTCTCCGTGGCGATCGCAGGCGCGAAGGTCGGCGTGCAGAGCGACGGCGCCCATGCCGTCGTGGATGTGATCATGTCCCGCGGCGGAAAGGGGAGGCCGGTCGCCGAGCTCTTGCCGGAGCGGGGGACAGTACACCGCTTCAGCCTTCGCCTCGCGCGGGAAGACGGCGGCTGGAGGGTTACCTCCGCTGCCTGGCACCCCATCTCGGTCGAGGAGGCCATCGCGGGGCCAGAGCTGCCGCCGACGCCGTAGCTCATCGGCTCGTGTGTTCCTGGTGGTATTCGCTATCAGCGAGTGCCCTGCGCACGGCGCGGCGGCGGGAGCAACTCCACCGGCAGGCGCCCGGCGTGGAGCGCGTGGCCCACGACGTACGTGGGCGTGGCACTCACGCCGTCGCGCACCGCGGCGCCGACGTCTGCCGCGAGGCGCTGGTCGGTCTGGTGTGACGCGACGCAAGCGGTGTAGCGTTCGATGTCCAGGCCGAGCCTCTCGGCGAGCTTGATGGGCGGCAGGCTCTCGCGCTGGTTCTGGAACAGGGCGTCGTCCATCTCGGCGAAGCGACCCTGGGCCTCCGCGCAGATGGCCGCGCGGGCAAGGGCGCACGCGGACGGGTGGATCGTCCTCGCGACGGCGGAGTTGCACGAAGCGTCGAGCGGGAAGTGCCGCCGCACGAGCGTGACGTCCGGCCGGCCGGAGAGGACCGCTCGGGTCTCCTCGTGCGCGCGGGCGCAGTACGGACACTCGTAGTCACTGTACTCGACCACCGTGACGTCGGCTGGAGTGGCCGCGCCGCCTGGCGCGACCGATCCTACAGGCGCGGCCGCAGATCCCGGTTGCGTCGCCGAGCCGATCGGCCCGGGCGTGGAGGTGGCGAGGGGCGGACCGCTCCGCCTCGGGGGCCGCTCCCAGTAGCGCGGGTAGGCGGCGGCGACGAGCGCGACGGCGGCCGCAGCACCGAGCGCGAGCGCAACCGTGCTCCGCGGCCTCTCACGCGCAAGCGCCAGGTCCGCGCGGGCGGCCCCCGCCACGCCGAAACCGCGGCAGGCGCGCCAGGCGGCAACGAGCAGGCCGAGGGAGACCGCCCATGATGCCGCGCAGAGGAGGCACCACGCACCGATCGCGAGCTTGCTCACGAGCGCGAGTGCCACCGAGGCCACGACCGCGGCAGCAGCGACGACGAAGAGCAGGCCGGCAGGCCACCCTGGGTGTACACGCCGCCGGGTGAGCCCGGACGCGGCGAGAGCACCCGCCAGGGCGTAGCCGAACACCCCCCAGACCGCCACCGGCAAACCCAGGACGACCGAGAAGCGGCTCGTCGCGACCCGGTCGCAGTTCACCACGTCGTCGATAGCGCAGAAGCTCGTGATCCCGGCGTGCGCCTGCCCGTGCAGCCGCGCGAGGAACAGGGACAGAAGGACCCCGACGAGGCTCAGCGCGAGCGCTGCCAGGAGCGCACCGCGCGGGCGAGGTTGCGCCTGAGAGGGACGCGTCGCGCGGAGCCGTCGTGCCATGGGTCGTGCCATTGATGGTCCGGCCACTCGTCATGCGCCGAAGGGCTGACCGCGCGAGCGTGTCATCCCTGCAACTGCGCCAGCACGGCGTCGAAGACGAAAACTTCCAGGCGCTCCGTGTCGGCATCCTCCAGCCCGACGAAGGCAAAGGTACCGCGAGCGTTGCCGACCTGCTGCTTCGCCTCGAGGATACGGGCGCTGGCGCGGAGCGGGTCGCCGCCCGGGACCCGCAACGCCACCTTCACCTCATCGTCCACGCGCGGCGGGCGCGCCAGGAGCGCGCTGAACCCACCAGCGGACACGTCGAGCGTCATGGCGCGCTCGCTGCCGTCGTGGAACTCGATGTCCGCCTGCAGGGCCCGTGCGACGCGCAGCATCCGCCGCGGCCGCTGACCCGGCTTGAGCGCGACGTGCTGCGCCGCGAGCAGCGCGCGAGCGAGTTCGTCGCGCGCGGCGTGATAGCCAGTGAGCTCGCGCGCCGCGAGCGTGCCCTTCTTCGCCTTCTCGTGAAGCTCCCGAAACCCTTTCAGCCACTCGCCGAGGCTCATGCGCTCACCTTCCGTGCTCGGATCCGTCGGATCCCATGATGCCGAAACATGATTCCAACTCCCTGTCGATAACCGCGCCGCCCCCGTGAGCACGGCTGTGGGAGGAGAGGCGACTCGGTGGGGCGCGCTGCCGGGCCAAGGATCGGCGTTTCCTCAACCTGGTGCAGACGACCCGGAGTGCGCGCGGATGCCGAGCAAGGCGCGAGCCTCGGTGGGGGTGGCGGGTTCGCGACC
>MEMX01000107.1:3357-7167 GCA_001768075.1 Anaeromyxobacter sp. RBG_16_69_14
TGCGACCTCGACCAGCTCGTGCGAGCCCTTTGCAAGGACTCCCTTCGACAGGAAAAGGTTGTCCTCCAGCCCGACACGCACGTGGCCGCCCAGTCGGAGCGCCAGTGCCGCGAACTCCAGCTGCGCGCGCCCAATGCCCGCCGTCGTCCAGTGCATGGGCTCCGGGAGCCCCTCCAGCAGGAAGCGCAGGTTCCTCTCGCTCGCGCTCAATCCCCCCGGGACGCCGAGCACGAACTGCACGTGGTACGGCCGTGAGAGGTGGCCCTTCGCGAGCAGCCAGCGCAGGGTATCGAGCATGCCGGCGTCGTAGACCTCGCACTCCGGGACGAGGCCTTGCTGCCGCAGCCGCACCGCGATCTTGACGATGTCCGGCCGCGCGTTGACGAACACGTCGTCCCCGAAGTTCATGGTACCGAGGTTGAGGGTGCCCATCTCCGCCCCCTCCACGAGAGAGCCGAGCCGCTCGTCCACGCTCATCCCGACCGCGCCGCCGGTCGAGCACTGGAGGACCACGTCGCAGCCCGCGGCCCGGATGCGGTCCACGATATCGTGAAAATGCACGGCCTCCTGCGAGGCTCGCCCATCCGGCCAGCGGGCGTGGAGGTGAACTGCCGCCGCGCCGGATCGCCATGCGTCGACCGCCGCCCGGGCGATCTCCGTCGGGGTATAAGGGACGTACGGGCTCTGAGCCCGGGTCACCTCGGCGCCGACCACCGCGGCTGTGATGATGACCTTTTCCACGGCTAGCTCCCGGCGGGGGACGAGTCCCCGCCCCACTCCGGGGAGAGGGGATTCGCACCTCCCTCGCTCTGTTCTACCAGGAGGGGTCGGGTCACCTGCGCTGTCTCCCCTTGGGCACCACGCACGTCCCGGTGGCCCGGCACACCAGCACCGGCTCCGCCAGCACCTCGGCGGCGCTGTCGGACAGGTCGGTCCGCGGCGCAATAACCTTGCGCGCCTCGAACCGCATGGTGCGGGAGGTGCCGCCCGCTTTCGTGATCTCGCCCGTCGCCTCGATGTAGTCGCCGGCGCGGACGGGCGCGAGGAACTCGACCATGTCGTACGCGCGGAAGAGCCCTTCGTCGCCGTCGTGGCGAACGAGCAGCTCGGTCGCGACGTCTCCGAAGATCGCCAGCATGCGCGCGCCGTCCACCAGGTTGCCGCCGTAATGGGCGTCGGCCTGCGACATGCGCAGGCGTATGAGAACCCTTCCGGGATGCTCGAACATGCGCGCGCTCCTATCGGGTCAGTGCAAGGACTTCCCCATGCGTCGCAGGACCTCGCCCACGAGGTAGTTCGCCACGTCGGAAGGCTTGGTGCCCGGCCCGAACCCGGCGTCGTACCCCAGCTCGAGCGCCGTCCTGTGGTCGAGGCGCGGGCCACCCAGGATGGCGATGACCTGCGCGCGCGCCCCGAGCCGGCCGAGCTCGTCGAGGAACTGGCGCGCGTTGTCCTTGTGCACATCGCGCTGCGTGACGACCTGCGAGACCAGCACCGCATCCGCCCGGCGCTCCTTCACCAGCCGCGCCAGCGTCGCGTTGTCCACCTGCGCGCCCAGGTTCCTGGCATCGAACATGGGGTAGCGCTCTAGGCCGTAGTCTCCTGCGTATCCCTTCATGTTCATGATGGCGTCGATGCCGACGGCGTGCGCGTCGGAGCCGGTGCAGGCGCCGAGGACGACGATCCGCCGCCCCACCTCACGCGCCACGATCTCGTTCAGCTCGTCGAACCCCTTTCGCGTCACCACCTCTGGCGCGTCGAGTAGGGCATAGTCGACGGCCACCGGGGTGCGCCCGTAGACGACGAAGAACGTGTACTCGTCCGCGGCGCGCTCCATGGCCGCCACGTGGACCTGGCCGAGGCCCATCCGGCGCGCTACCTCCGCGGCCGCCTCTCGCGCGCGTTCGCCGGCCGGCACCGGGAGCACGAACGAGAGCTGCACGACACCGTCGTCGCGGCGATCGCCATAGGGGCGGATCAGCAGCGGCTCGCTCATCTCACGCTCCGGGCCTCGTCGTCAGCAGGGCGCTGGAGGGGATGAGCCGCGAGGCGCGCACCGCCTCCTCGTCGAGCGGCGAGCGGCCGGTGAAGAAGATCCGGTACTGCTCACCCCCGTCGCAGACCGCCCACGCCCAGCCGTGCCAGCCGCCCTGGTCGGCCTCCTGCACCAGCGCCTTTCGGCCGGCGAACGTGGTCGGGTGGCGCCGGACGTTGGTCAGCTTGCTGCTGCCGCGCGAGAGCGCCTCGTCGGCATGGGCGAGGCACTCGCGGTCGTCCTTGAAGGCCCGATCGGTCAGCTTCGCGTCGAGGCGCGCGTCGTCTCGCGGACTGACCAGCAGCACGTGGCGAGCGTCACCGCGCGCCTCCCACGCGGCGGGGGCCTCGAAGGAGAGGCGCCCGACGGTGAACATCAACATTCCCTCGTCCCCGGCCGGCCGGGACACGGGGCCCTGGTCCTCGGCCCGCTGGTGGATGATGCCGCAGGCGCACAGGGCCAAGGCCAGGCAGGACAGACGGATGTTCATGAGTTGGTCCCCTCCAGGATCTCGAGAAACGGGTTGAAGTAGCCGGGCTCGCGCGCCACCACCCCGGCGAGGCCCTTGCCGCCGTCCTCGGTGCGCGCCACGTCACCGAAGCGCGCCTTCCCGATAGCCGTCATGAGGCCGTCCTCGGCCACCTCCTCGAGGAGCGCGAGCGCCTTCCCCAGCGTCTCGTCTGCGCGCCGGACAATCATCCCGTCCGGCCGGAGCTGGATCTCGGCGCCCATGCTGTGCCAGGCTCGGTAGACGTAGTCGGCGCTCTTGAGCGCCACGTAGCGGTCCATGAGAAGGGGGTTGTGCATGGCCTCGGTCATCATGCCGAGGAGCTGGATGCTCTGCCCCGTGACCTGCCCGACCACGTCGGCCATCACGTCGTAGGCGTGGCTGAAGAAGATGTCCCCCTGCTTGTGCTTGGTGGGCGGCATGTACTTCGTGGGCGCCTCGGGGAAGAGCGTCCGCACGAGCAGCGCCTGCGCCAGCTCGCGCGCCAGCGTGTCCTCGCGCGCCGGATCGATCTCGAAGCTGTGGCCGAGCCCGATGAGCCGATCGGGCAGGCCGGCGCGGTGCGCGAAGCTCTCGTTCACGAACTGGGAGGCGATGACGGTGTGGGCCGCATCGTCCGCGTCGGCCGTGGTGATGTAGTTGTCCTCGCCCGTGTTGATGGCGATCTCGGCGAAGGCGCAGATCCTTCGCGAGAAGTGCTGATCGCAGAGCGTCCGCTTCATGTTGATGTCGCGGAAGAGGATCCCGTACATCGCGTCGTTGAGGAGCATGTCGAGCCGCTCCCACGCCGCGGCGAACGCGATCTCGCTCATGCACAGGCCAGACGAGTAGTTGGTCAGGTACAGGTAGCGCCCGCGCCGGCGCGCTTCGCGGTCGAGCGCCTCGCGCATGATGCGGAAGTTCTCCTGCGTCGCGTAGGTGCCCCCGTAGCCCTCGGTCGTCGCGCCGTCGGGCACGTAGTCGAGGAGCGACTGCGCCGTCGAGCGGATGACGGCGATGACGTCGACGCCTGCCTGAGCGGCCGCGCGCGCTTGTTCCACGTCGTCGTGGATGTTGCCGGTCGCAACGATGAGGTACTTGTGAGGGCGCGGGCCGACACCGAGCTCCTTCGTCAGCGCCTTGCGCTCGCCCACCCGCCGACGCAGCTCGGCCGCCGCTGCCCCGGCCTCGCTGCGCAGCTCCGCCAGCATCTCGGCCTCGTCCTCCGCCGAGAGCGGTGGGGGCGACCTGGGCAGGGAGGCGAGGCGCTCCGCCACACGCGCCGGGT
>MEMX01000107.1:7184-9619 GCA_001768075.1 Anaeromyxobacter sp. RBG_16_69_14
TGCGCGCCGGCGCGCTGGACGTAGCCGAGCCAGTAGGCGGCGCCACGTCCGACCAGCCCGCGCGCGTGGAGCGCGTCCACCATGAGGTTCACCCAGGGAACACCACCTGGCCCCGCGTCGGAGAAGCCGAACTGGCGCAGCACGGTGCGCTCGATGGAGACGGTCGTGTGCCGGCGGACGAAGTCGAGCACCTGCCCCGTGACACGGTCGGCCAGCGCCCGGCAGCGCGCGACCTTCGCCTCGTCGAGATGGAGGTCGGGGACGGTCCGGCCGTCGGCGAGCCGCATGGCCGCTTGATATGCTCCGCTGCGCTCCCCTGCAAGGAGATACGAGGGCCTTGGACTAGAACAGCGCTGCCGGGGCGGCCCTCATCGCCGCGGGCAATCGGCAGAGGAGGCCCAGGAGCGGCATGACGGGTCGTTCTCCGGAGATGAGCGCTGCGACCGCCTCGGCGACGCGCCGGTCGCAGGCGATGCCCCGCCAGCGGAGGTCGGGACCGTAGAGCCGTTTGGCAAGGTGCGCCCCCAGCTCCAGGAGGATCCCGGAGCGGGACCCGAGCAGCTGCGCACGGTACAGATTCAGGGAAGCGGTCCGGCCGCGAACGAGCGCTCGCGCCGCCAGGCGGCCGGCGATGCGGCCCGACCAGAGCGCATACCGGATTCCCTCGCCAGCCAGCGCATCGGCACCCAGCGCCTCGCCAGCCAGGAGCGCCTTCCTTTTTCCCACCGGGCCGCCCGACTCGAAGAGGCGGATGGCGCTGCGACCGGCGCGTCCTGCCATGGGCAGGCCCTCGCGGTCCGTGAAGCGTGTCAGCACCTCATCGAGGCCGGCGATCCGCTCGACGGAGTAGACGCCGCAGTTCTCCGAGGCGCGGGCGCTGTCGATGCAGGGGAACCGCCAGGCGTAGCCCGGCAGGCCAGCGTCGAGGTCGAACACGAGGTCCCACTGACGTGCTGCCTGGAGGTGCGTCTCGCGCACGGGCACGCGCCGGCCCGCGGGGAGGCCGAGCGCCCGCCGCGCCGTGCTGGAGGCCCCGTCGGCCGCGATGAGGGCGCCGAACCGGATCCCTCCCTGGCCAGTGATGGCGACGTCACCCTCGATGGTCTCGAGCGGCGCCTCCTCGATGACGGTCGCGCCCGCCCCGCGCGCCTGCGCCACCAGATCGGCGTCGAACTCGAGCCGGTGCACCACGACCGCCGGGTGCGGCAGCTCGACCCTCACCGCGACGCCTCTGGCGCGCAACACGGCGTGCGAGGCGATGGCATGGGGCACGCGCAGCACGAGCCCGGACAGCTCGAGCTCGCGCAGGCCACCTCCCGTGATAGCGCCGCCGCAGAGTTTGTCGCGCGGGAAGCGCGCCGAGTCGACGACGGTGACGGTGAGCTTCGGCGCAGCCGTACGCGCGGCTACCGCGGCAGCGCACCCTGCCGGCCCGGCACCGACGATGAGGAGGTCGCAGTGCATCAGACTCGCCTTCCGCCGTTCTTGGTGCTCGCCGAGCGCTTCAGGCCCCTCCCAACGAACCTGCGGCTAGAAGAGCGGAGCATGCGTTAGATTGCGCGCAACGAGAGCCGCGCGCCTGCCCCGTGGACGTGGGGCACGCGCGCTCATCAATCCGCGATGCGCCCTCCACCCAAGACCTCGTCGCCCAGGTAGAAGACCGCGGCCTGTCCGGGCGCGACGCCGCGCACCTTCGCCGCCAGCGCCACCTCCGCGCCCTCCCCGACAGGCCGGACCTCGCCTTCCTCACCCTCGTGTCGGTGCCGCACCTTCACGCGCGCCGCGACGGCACCCGACGGCGCCCGCCCCGACACCCACCGCACCTCCTCGACGGAGAAGCGGTCCCGCGAGGCCTCGTGCCCGGTGCCCACCACCACTTGCGCAGCGGCGGCGTCGATGCGGACCACGTAGCGCGGAGCGCCACCTCTCAGCCCGAGCCCCCGCCGCTGTCCCACCGTGAACCGGTGCACGCCGTCGTGGCGCGCCAGTGCCTCACCCGAGGTCGAGACCAGCTCGCCGGCGCGGAGCCGCGCGGGCGCGCGGAGCGCCACGAAGTCGCCCGCGTTCCCGCGCGTCACGAAGCAGATCTCCTGGGACTCCGGCTTCTCCGCCACCGACAGCCCAAAGCGCGCCGCGAGCCGGCGTACGTCGCCCTTGGGGAGGTCGCCCACCGGGAAGAGCACGTCGCGCAGGACGCCCTGCGAGAGACCGTAGAGGAAGTAGCTCTGGTCCTTGGCGTGGGGCGAGGCGCAGAGCGCGAGGCGATCAGTGCGCCGCTCGACGCGCGCATAATGGCCGGTGGCGAGCTTGGCGCCGACGGCGCGCGCGCGCTTGAGGAGCCAGTCGAACTTCACCTCGGTGTTGCAGGCGACGCACGGGTTCGGCGTGCGGCCCGCGAGGTAGTCGTCAACGAACCGCTCGACGACGGCGCGCCC
>MEMX01000107.1:9648-21307 GCA_001768075.1 Anaeromyxobacter sp. RBG_16_69_14
CGTAGTAAGGGATACCGAGCGCGCGCGCCGCGGCCCGGGCGTCTTCGAGATCGTCCGGACCGCAGCACGCGCGACCGCGCGCGGGGTCGGCGTAGTCGAAAACACGCATCGAGACGCCCAGCACTTCGTGCCCGGCTTCCCTGAGCAAGGCAGCGGCGACAGACGAGTCGACGCCGCCCGACATCGCGACGAGGACGCGCAGGTTCTCCTCCGGTGGGACGGCCCCCGCCGCCCATGGCAATGTAACCGGACCCGGTCGGTACCGCCAAGTGCCCCAGGCCCGCCGCGCAAACCGCCGGCGAGGCCGACCCCCGTGACGGCGCGCTCACGCACCGCGAAGGTTGACCGGGCGACACTTCCGCTGTTCTATGTGAGCCTTTTGCTGGCGCTCCTCAAGCGCGCCGGCGCTCGCTTCCGCGAGGAACCCATCGACTGGTCGGACCCGGGAGACTCGAAGGTCGTCCCCGGCCTGGACGCGCTGCGCATGGCTGCCGGGCTGTGGCGCCTGCGCAGACGGATGGGATGACGCTCACTCACCTCACCGGCGCCCTGCCGTGCCCCCGAGCTGCCGGCCGACGGCTATGGCCTGGCCGCGGTGGCATCCACGGGGATCTCGATCACGAATTTCGCCCCCGTGTACTGGTGGCCTCCGACGCTCGGCTGCGTGTGCGGCGGGCTCTCGACCACGATGCGCCCGCCGTGCGCCTCAGCGATCCGGCGCGCCACCGGAAGGCCGAGCCCCGAGCCGGGCAGGCGCGCCTCGTCGGCGCGATCGGCGTGCCGGAACGGCTCGAAGATCCGCTCCGGCGCACCCGGCACGCCGCGGCCCTGATCGTACACGGAGAAGCGCAGCTTGCCGGCGCCGCGGCTCACCTCGATGAGCACCTCTCCGCCGTGCGGTGAGAACTTCACCGCATTGTGCACCACGTTCGCGAGCGCCTGGCGCAACTTGTGCGGATCGGCCAGCACCTGGCCACCGCGCGAGGGCCGCACCTCCAGGTGAAGGCGAGCGTCGCGCACGGCCGCCTTCATCTCGTTCGCGACCTCACCTGCGAGGACGTCGGGATCGACCGGTGACAGGGTGATGGCCGCCGGACCCGCCTGTAGACTCGCGAAGTCGGAGAGGTTGTCCGCGATACGCGTGAGCTTCGTCACCGCGGAGGCCATGCCGTCCATGACCTTCCGCTGCTGAGGCGAGAGCGCGCCGAGCCGCTCCGACTGGAGGATCTTGAGATAGCCGGCGAGGGGTGTGAGCGGGGTCGAGAGCTCGTGCGCGAGATCGCGCATGAACGCCGCCCCGCCCGGATCCAGATCTCGAGGAGGAGCCGATGCAGCGGCCTCGACAGGCAGGCGTTCCCGGTGGACGGACAGGTGCGCCTTCACCTCGTCCACGAGGCGGGCCTCGTCGATGGGCCGCGCGATGAAGCCGTCGCAACCCGCCGCCAGCGCGGCGTCGCGGTCTGCGGGCGAGCGCCCTACCGCGACAAAGGGCACCTGCGCCAGGACCCGATCCTGCTTGAGACGCGCGGCGATCTCTCCGATGTCGGGCAGGCGGGTGTCGGCGAGGACCAGATCGGGCGTGATGGAGTGCGCCAGCGCGATCCCGTCCAGCCCCGTCGCGCTCTCGTCGACGGCGAGGCCGCTCGCCTCGAGGAGACGCCGGACCAGGACGCGCGTGGACGCGTCACTCTCGATGTACAGGACTCGCTGCGGCATCCCTTTGCCCCGCCACAAGTATAAGCCGCGCCGGCGCGGCCGTCCCGTTGCGGGACCCCTCTTGCCTGATCTTCAGGACGCTCGCGACCTCCACCAGCTCTTCAGCTCCGCCGACAGTGACGGACGCGTATTCTGGCGCGGATCCTCGAGGACCCATTCGAGCAGATGGCGCAGCGCCTCACCGACGGCGGGTCCACTCGGCACCTCCAGGATGTCCATGATGGCGCGACCGTCGAGCGAGAGATCGGAGACCGAGAGCGGCGGCTTCTGTCGCTCCAGGCGGGAAATACGAGCCCGGAAGGCGCGGAGGAGAGCGCGCTCACGGCGAGACCGGGCGAGTGGGCGCGCGGCGCGGGCGTCGGCATCCCACAGGGCGAAGAGCGCAGGCGCTCGGGCGCGGCTCACGCGAGCGAGCCAGCGGCGCGCGGCGGCGTCCGTGACCGGGAGCGGTGCGCGGGTCGGCGCGAGCAGGCACCCATCGTGGCAGAGGACCAGCGCGGCGGCGCCCTCGCAGACCTGGGCGGGAAGGCGCATGCGCTCGAGCACGCTTCGGAGTCGGCGCGCGGCTGCGGCGGGAGGCTCCGACACGGCGAGCACGTGCAGGAGTGCGGCGAGACGGATCGTGAGGTCTCGCTTCGCCGCGGCCACGGTGTCGAAGGCGTGATCGCGCTCACCTGGCCCGACCGTCGTCGCCACCTCCGGGAGCACAACAGCGAGGAGGCCCGTCTCGGCGAGCAGCTCGAGCCCGTGCCGGGCGTGCGGCGCGACGAGGAGCCGCGACAGCTCTTCGGCGATCCGCTCGACCGAGACCATGGAGGTGACCGACAGCGCAGGCGGTATGGCGGCCAAGGTGGCGGGGTCGAGCGTGAAGTCGAGCTGCGCAGCGAAGCGCATGGCGCGCAACGGGCGCAGACCGTCCTCGGCGAAGCGCGCGGCCGGATCGCCGACCGCGCGGATGATCCCGCGGCGCAGGTCGTCCCGGCCACCGAAGGGGTCGCGGAAGGCCTTGCCAACCGGATCGTACGCGAGCGCGTTCACGGTGAAGTCGCGCCGCGCCAGATCCTCGTCCACTTCGTCCAGGAAGGTCACCGAGGAGGGCCGCCGGCCGTCGACATAGGCGCCCTCACCGCGAAAGGTGGTGACCTCGACGGGCGCCCCCTGCAGGACGACGGTGACGGTGCCGTGCTCGAGGCCCGTCGGGACGACCTTGGGGAAGAGCGCCATCACCTGATCGGGCCGCGCCGGCGTGGCGACGTCGTGGTCGGACGCGCTCCGCTTGCGGCGCAGGAGGAGGTCGCGGACCGCGCCTCCGACAAGCCACGAGCGGTAACCTGCCCCGTCGAGCGTCCGGAGCACATCGAGGACGAAAGCGGGGAAGCTCGCGCGCAGCAGCGCCAGCGGAGGCCGGATGCAAGCGGCAGTGCTGCGGGCCAGCATGGCTCTTCCGCCTCCGTGGGCTCTGGCGAAGCTGGTTGGACCCGGCGGGATTCGAGCGCACGTCCTGCGGCACGGAAAACGATCGCGAACCACGTGCCGCGAGGAGATCTACCCCTCGGTGTTCTTCGGTGGCATCGAGTTCCTGACGCTCGGCATCTTCGACAGCCGTTCTCGGGCGAGCTTCCAGGCGTGCTGGACCACCCAGGAGAGCGAGCGGTCTTGCCTGATCGCCTCTTCCTGGATCTCCCGGAGCGTCTCCTGCGTGAAGTACAGCGACTGCTTCCGTTTATCGTTGAGCTGGGACATACACCTCTTGTAACGCCCGAACCCGTCGCTGGGAAGACATGCTGAGCACCGGCCCTTCGCTCTGGTGCTCACCCACGTCGCTCCCCCGATGCCCCACCGGAAGCCCGTGCGCTCTCCATCAATCCCTCTGCGCGCCATGGGCCCCACGGGGGCATGACGTCCTCTGCTTGCTCGGGAGGTTCGGTGACCCGGCGTGACTCGAACACGCGACCTACGGCTTACGAAACCAGGATAGAGCAGCTAAGTTACTGGATTTTCTACCTTGAGTCTCTTGGCGGTCAGGGGGCATCGCCCTCAGACCCACCCCGAGTGTGGCCGTGCCGACTGGCAGCCTAGCACGCATCGGAGGCGCGTCGGCAGGCAAGCGCTCCCTCACGTCATGTTGGGCGACCGTGAGGCGGTCTGCCAGGCCGACCCCGGGGCACTGCATACCCGCTCGGGCTTCGTGCCATGTCCAAGGTGTGCGCCGCCCCGCGTTGCTCCGGGCCCTTCCAGGGACCGCACCCCTGCAGGAGTCCGGTTTACGGAACGTCGGCTATCCGTCCTATACCCTCAACTCTGGCAAGCCTGTTACCTGCCGGCAAAGGACTGCAGCGGCGTGCAGTTTATCGGCGGAAGCTGTTTCTCACGGTAAAGTACTGAAGAAAATCAATTTTTGCCATGGGTCCCCGAAGTTCTCCGTGCGCTGGTCGCGTCGTGGCGCAAGGACGGAGAGACAGAACATGCTCCCATTGCTGGTGCGGGGGGCTGCGGGCGGCGGCCTTACGCCCGCGGTGTACCCATCACACATGCCGAGCTCGCTCGCCATCGAGACGAACTCCCGCGGTTGCCCCAACATGCGACGGGCCTCCGCCCAGAACTTCATGCGGTAGCTGGTGAAGTGCTCCCTGGAGAGCGCGCTCCGGGCGAAGTAGTCGCGTGCCGCCCGCGCGAACTGGTCGAGACAGCTCACGTTGAGGGCCTGAATGAACTTCGGGTGCTCTTGAGGCAGCGTCCGCCGACCCACGGATACCACCTTACTGAAGAAGTCATCCTGAAGCAGGCGGCGCAGCAGAACGCCGCCAACGAGACCGCTTCCCCCAGCCACCCAGACAGTCGCCATGTCGAGACCAGCGTAGCGCGTTGCTGCTCGCAGGTCTGCCCTCTCGACCTCGCCCAGCGCCTTCACCCTCGTCTCACCCCGGAAGACTGGGGGAAGAGACTACAAGGCCCTCGGGGGGAAGCCCGTGGACCCATGTAACTGCTTGATTTTGTTTGTGACCCCGGCGTGACTCGAACACGCGACCTACGGTTTAGGAAACCGCCGCTCTATCCGGCTGAGCTACGGGGCCAAGCTAACGTATTTGCTTCTTTTTTTACCCACCACCCTCAGCGCTCGACACGGCCACACGCGCCGGGCGTGCGCCAAGGCCGCCGTATACCACACCACTCGACGTCGGAAACGAGCGCGTTCAGGTGGGGAGGACGACTCCCGACTGGAGCTCACCTTCTGGCGCGCTGGCGAGGCTCCATGCGGCGACCAGGACGATGGCAATCCACGTGAGGTCGGCCAGCACCAGATGCGCAACCTGTAACCACACCGGCGCGAGGAGGAGCACGTTCATCGCGCCGGCGGCCAGCTCGACCACCACCAGCGCCCCGACGACCCGTGCCGCGCGTCTGAGGCGGGGTTCCCGTCGGACCTGCGCGGCACGCTGAGCGCCAGCGACGAGGAGCACGCCCGCCAGGACGGCCGCGAAAGGATGGAAGAGTCGTAGCCGGAGGAGGAGGCGTCCCCCCCCCTCGAACTCCTGTCTGAGCCCCTCGGCGAAGCTCGTCGCCGGGAAGAGCGTGTCCCCGAGCGCCGCGACGCTGCCGGAGACGCCGGCCAGCATCATCGCAGCCAGGCCGAGGCCGACGACCACTGGCAGCGCACCTCGGGAGCTGGCCGAGAAGGCGCTCCGCCGCTCGCCGAAGGCCGCCGTCAGCGCGAGCGCGGCCAGGAGCAAAAAGGAGTTGGCGAGGTGTAGCGCCAGTGCCCAGCCTCGGCCCGCCGAGGCGTCCCTGGCGACCCAGCCGAAGAGCACGAGACCGGCCCCCAGCAGCGCCTCCGTGATCATGAAGACGAGCGACAGGCCCGCCGCGAGGCGCGCCGGGTGCCCGCGGGCAAAGGCGCGCCGCGCCCATAACACGAGCACGACGACCAGCAGGAGAGCGACGCCGCTGGTGATACGGTGCGTGAATTCGACCAGGGTCTGGGTTGCCGGCGACCGAGGCAGCACCTGCCCGTTGCAGGTGGGCCAGTGCTGGCCGCACCCTGCGCCCGATCCGGTAGCTCGCACCAGCGCTCCCCAGGCGATCACCGCGACGTCGTAGGCGAGGACGAACCAGGCGAAGCGGGCGAAGGGTCTCATGGCGGTCAAATCACCCGAGGGCCCCGGCGCTGGCAACAGCAAGGTTCGGGCGGCGCCCAAGAGGGTTATCGTCCGCCCGGGGAAGCGTGCGTCGAAAAGACGCGTCACATCCTGCCGCGCCCCGCCTCACCTTACCGCACGGCTAGATCCTCTCGGATTTTTCCTCCGGGGAGCCCGACGACCCAGGCGCCCGGAGACGCGGATTGCAGGGGGGGAGAGCAGTACCGGTTCGAGGCGGGGGGGCTGAACCAGCCGCTGCCGTTCCAGGAGCGCTCGCGGTTGGCGCTCCTGGGACGGCGGTCGGTGCTACCGCACGGGTACGCCCGCCCTGCAGGGGCGCGACCCCTACCCGGCCGCGTTCATCTTCACCTCCGCGACCAGCCGCTCCAGCGAGGACTTGGCGTCCCCGAACAGCATGGTGGTCCTGTCGTTGTAGAAGAGTTCGTTCTCGATGCCGGCGAAGCCTGGGTTCATCGAGCGCTTCATCACGATGATGCTCTTCGCCTGGTCGACGTTGAGGATGGGCATCCCGTAGATGGGGCTCGAGCGGTCGTTCCTCGCCGCCGGGTTCACCACGTCGTTCGCGCCGATGACGAGGGCCACGTCCGTGTTCTGGAACTCGCCGTTGATCTCCTCCATCTCCTTCAGCTTCTCGTAGGGGATGTTGGCCTCGGCCAGAAGGACGTTCATGTGGCCGGGCATCCGGCCGGCGACCGGGTGGATGGCGTACTTCACCTCCCCGCCGTTCTTCTCGATGAGGTCGGCCAGCTCGCGCACCGCGTGCTGCGCCTGCGCCACCGCCATGCCGTAGCCGGGCACCACGATGACGCTCCGTGCATAGCCAAGCTGAATGGCGGCGTCCTCGGCCGAGATGGGCTTCACCGTCAGGCCGGTCGCTGCCTTGGCCACCTTCTCGGGCGGCTTGCCGAAGGCGCCGAAGAGGATGTTGGAGAACGACCGGTTCATCGCCTTCGACATCACCATCGAGAGGATGAAGCCCGAGGCACCGTCCAGCGCGCCGGCGATGATGAGCACCTCGTTCCCGATGGCGAAGCCGGTCGCGGACGAGGCGAGGCCGGCGTACGAGTTCAAGAGCGAGATCACGACCGGCATGTCGGCGCCGCCGATGGGGAGCACGAGCGAGACGCCGATGACGAGGCCGAGGACGCACATGAGATAGAACGCCCAGGGCGTGTGCGGCTGGTAGACGAGCCAGGCGAAGAGGCCCACCGTCCCGGCGAAGAGCACGCCGCTGACCGCGTTCTGGCCCCTGAAGGTGACGGGGACGCCGGGGAGGAACTCCTGCAACTTGCCGAACGCCATGAAGCTGCCGGTGATGGTAAGGGCGCCGAACATCACCTCGAAGCCGAGCGCCGCCATGGTGCCACGACTGACTTCCGCCCCGTCACCTAGCGTGTAGAACTCCGCGATGCCGACCAGCGTCGCGGCCAGCGCGCCGAACATGTGCGAGATGGCGATCCGCTGGGGCATGGCCGTCATCGGCACGAACATCCCGAGCGGATAACCGATGACGGTGCCGACGGAGAGGCCGGCGATGATGAACTTGTAGTCGACGACCTCCTCCTTGGTGAGCGTGCCTACGATGGCGAGCAACATGCCGACGGCGGCCTGCTGCATGCCCCGCCGCGCGCTGTCCGGCTTGGTCAGGCTACGAAGGCCGAGGATGAAGAGGACCGACGCGGCGAGGTAGCTCGCCTGCGTGAAGAGCTCGGCGGCGCTCACGCCTCGCCCCCCTCGGCCTTCCGTGGCGGGGGACGGGCCCCGGCCCTGGCCTTTCCGGCGGGGCGGAACATCTTGAGCATGCGGTCGGTGATGAGGAAGCCGCCGACCACGTTGATGGTGGCGGCCGTCACCGCGACGAAGCCGAGCCAGGTGGCGACGCGGTTCTTGTCCGAGCCCGCCGCGACGAGGGAACCCACCAGGGAGATCGCGCTGATCGCGTTCGTCGCCGACATGAGCGGCGTGTGCAGGAGCGACGGGACGCGGGTGATGATCTGGAACCCGACGAACCCGGCCAGCACGAAGACGTAGAGCTCGATGATCGAGGTCGTTTGCATGGGGAGGTCCCCTACCTGTTCCGGATCTCGCCGGCGTGCGTCACGACCATTGCGCCCGTGATCTCGTCCGCCAGATCGATGTTCGGCCTGCCCGACTGCTCGCCCGACTGGTGAAGGAGGTGCTGGAGCAGCGACTGGAGGTTGCGGCTGTAGGTCTGGCTGGCGTGGAAGGCGACCGTGGATGCGAGGTTCACCGGTCCGAGCACGAGCACGCCGTCTACGTCCACGACGTCCCCGGCCCTGGTCAGCTCGCAGTTGCCTCCCGTCTCCGCCGCCAGATCCACGATCACGGACCCCGGCTTCATGGCGCGGACCATCTCTGCCGTGACCAGGCGCGGCGCGGTCCGGCCGGGGACCTGGGCGGTGGTGACGACCAGGTCCTGCGTGACGACGTGCTTCGCGACCGCCTCGAGCACGCGCCCCTGCTGGCCCTCGGCCAGCTCCGTGGCGTAGCCGCCCGCGCCCTCGGCCGCAACCGCCACCTCGACGAAGGTCGCGCCCAGGGACTGTACCTGCTCCTTCACCACGGGTCGCACGTCGAAGGCGGAGACCACCGCCCCCAGGCGGCGCGCCGTGGCGATGGCCTGCAGGCCGGCCACGCCGGCGCCCAGGATGAACACCCGCGCCGGGGCGAGCGTCCCGGCGGCCGTGCTCATCATGGGCAGGACCCGGTTCATCGCCTCGGCGCCGATGATGACCGCCTTGTAGCCGGCCAGGTTCGCCTGCGAGCTGAGCGCGTCCATCGACTGCGCGCGCGAGATGCGCGGCACGAGCTCCATCGCGAGCGCGGTCACCTTGCGCGCCGCGAGGACCGGGAGGACCTCCTGGGCGGTGGCCGGCGCGAGCAAGCAGACGAGGATGGCGCCCTCGGCCAGTCGCCCCGCCTCTTCACGCGAGGGGCGCCGGACCTTGAGCAGAAGATCCGAGCCGGAGAGGAGCTCGACCGCATCGGGTACGACTTGCGCGCCAGCCGCCTGGTACTGTCCGTCGGGAAAGCCCGCCTGGACTCCGGCGCCGCGCTGGACAGCGAGCGCGTGACCCGCCCTGGCGAGGCGCGCGACCACCTCCGGGACGAGCGCCACGCGCCGTTCGAGCGCGACGGTCTCGCGAGGAACTCCGATGCGCATCACGCCCCCTTACTGCTTGGTCAGATCTGGCGTCTCGAGGAGGATGTCATCGCCCATCAGTGAACGCCTGAACGCCTGTCCGCTCGGCAGCCCGTTCATAGTGGCCGTCCCTCGAGTGCGCGAGGCTCCAGCGAACCGGAGCCCACGCGCGGGCCCGTGACCACGCGCGGCGTGCTCGGCCTCGCTGTCACGTAGCGTCGATCGCACTTGGGGCGCATACCCCAACAGGGCCAGGACAGCGGCCGAGTTCCCTCAG
The DNA here is from genome assembly GCA_001768075.1 of Anaeromyxobacter sp. RBG_16_69_14. Taxonomy (GTDB): domain Bacteria; phylum Myxococcota; class Myxococcia; order Myxococcales; family Anaeromyxobacteraceae; genus Anaeromyxobacter_A. Next base: position 18,962 of record MEMX01000107.1, read on the forward strand.
AAGTTCAACGAGTTAGGGTGCCGGCGCGGAGGCTCGAGCATGGACTTGACCCGTCGACAATTCGTGAAGTACGCCGCCGGCGGGCTCGGCGCGACGAGCTTCGTCGCGCTCGGGTTCTCTCCAAGAAGGGCGCTCGCCGAGGTGCGCCAGTTCAAGCTCGCGCGCACCACCGAGACGCGGAACACCTGCCCGTACTGCGCCGTGGGTTGCGGCATCATCATGTATTCCCTCGGTGATCGCTCGAAGAACGCGACCAGCGAGATCATCCACATCGAGGGCGACCCGGACCACCCGGTGAACCGCGGGACGCTCTGCCCCAAGGGTGCCTCGCTCATCGACTTCGTCCGCTCGCCGGACCGGCTCAAGTTCCCGGAGCACCGCGGGCCGGGCGAGAGGAGCTTCAAGCGCGTGAGCTGGGACTGGGCGCTCGACCGCATCGCCCGCCTGATGAAGGACGACCGCGACCGGAACTTCACGCAGAGGAACGACAAAGGACTCACGGTGAATCGGTGGACCACCACCGGCCTCCTCGCCGCGAGCGCGTCGTCGAACGAGGCCGGCTACATCACGCAGAAGGTCGTCCGCGCCCTGGGGATGGCGGCCATCGACAACCAGGCGCGGGTCTGACACGCCCCCACGGTGGCCGGTCTGGCCCCGACGTTCGGCCGTGGCGCGATGACCAACAACTGGGTGGACATCAAGAACGCCAACGTGGTCGTGGTGATGGGAGGCAACCCCGCCGAGGCGCACCCGTGCGGCTTCAAGTGGGTCATCGAGGCGAAGGTCAAGAACAGGGCGAAGCTCGTCGTGGTCGATCCGCGCTTCACGCGCTCGGCGGCGGTCGCCGACGTGTACGCGCCGATCCGCGCCGGCACCGACATCGCCTTCCTCGGCGGCGTCATCAACTACCTCCTCTCGCACGACAAGATCCAGCGCGAGTACGTGAATGCGTACACGAACGCGTCCTTCCTGGTGCGGGAGGACTACCAGTTCCAGGACGGCCTGTTCGGCGGCTACGACGAGAAGGGTCGCAAGTACGACAGAACGACCTGGGCGTACGAGCTCGGCGAGGACGGCTACGCGAAGGTCGACCCCACCCTGCAGCACCCCAGGTGCGTCTTCCAGCTCCTCAGGAAGCACTTCCAGCGCTACACACCCGAGAAGGTCTCCGAGATCACGGGCACGCCGAGGGACCGCTTCCTCGAGATCTGCGGGATCATCGCCACCACGTCCGTCCCGGACCGCACCATGACGTGCCTCTACGCACTGGGATGGACGCAGCACTCGGTCGGCTCGCAGAACATCCGCGCGATGGCCATCGTGCAGCTCCTCCTCGGCAACATCGGCATGCCGGGGGGCGGCCTCAACGCCCTGCGCGGCCACTCGAACATCCAGGGGCTCACCGACCTCGGGCTCCTCTCTGGCTCCCTCCCGGGCTACCTCACGCTCCCGACCGAGGCGGAACCCGACTACAGGAGCTACGTCGAGAAGCGAACGCTGAAGCCGCTGCGGCCGGGGCAGGTGAGCTACTGGCAGAACTACCCCAGGTTCCACGTCTCGCTCATGAAGGCGTGGTACGGGGCGGCCGCGACGAAGGAGAACGACTGGGCGTACGATTTCCTGCCCAAGCACGACAAGCCCTACGACATCCTGGTGGCCTTCGATCTCATGCACCAGGGCAAGGTGAACGGGTACGTCTGCCAGGGCTTCAACCCGCTCGCCTCTGCGCCCAACAAGAGGAAGGCCATCGAGGGGCTCTCCAAGCTCAAGTTCCTAGTCGTCATCGACCCGCTCTCCACCGAGACCTCGAAGTTCTGGGAGAATCACGGCGAGTACAACGAGGTCGACCCGCTCAAGATCGAGACCGAGGTCTTCCGCCTGCCCTCCGGCTGCTTCGCCGAGGAGGACGGGTCGCTCGTCAACTCGGGCCGCTGGCTGGTGTGGCACTGGAAGGGCGCCGAGCCGCCCGCCGAGGGGAAGACCGACCCCGAGATCATAGGCGACCTCTTCACCCGGATCCGCGACCTCTACCAGAAGGAGGGCGGGACCTTCCCGGACCCGATCCTGAAGCTCACCTGGCCGTACAAGCGCCGGAGCTTCCCGCAGCCGGACGAGCTCGCGCGCGAGTTCAACGGCTGGGCTCTCGCCGACGTCCCCGACTCCAAGAGCCCGGGCCAGTTCCTGGCTCGCGAGGGCGACCAGCTCGGCACCTTCGCCCACTTGCAGGACGACGGCACGACCGCCTGCGGCTGCTGGATCTTCTGCGGGTGCTGGACGAAGGACGGCAACCAGATGGCCCGCCGCGACCCGGCCGACCCGAGCGGCCTCGGCGCGACCTCGAACTGG
>MEMX01000107.1:21328-30841 GCA_001768075.1 Anaeromyxobacter sp. RBG_16_69_14
CCAACCGGCGCATCCTCTACAACCGCGCGTCGGCCGACCCATCAGGCAAGCCCTGGGACCCGAACCGCCGCGTGCTCTCCTGGAACGGCAAGAAGTGGGTCGGCGTCGACGCTCCCGACTACAAGGTCGACGCCTCGCCGGGCGAGGGCGTCGGCCCGTTCATCATGAACCCCGAGGGCGTGGCCCGCCTCTTCGCCCTCGACAAGATGAACGAGGGCCCGTTCCCCGAGCACTACGAGCCGTTCGAGAGCCCGCTCGACACGAACCCCCTCCACGCGAAGGTGGTCTCGAACCCGGCCGCACGCATCTTCAAGGACGACCGCGATTCGTTCGGCACCGCGAAGGAGTTCCCGTACGTCGCCACGACGTACCGGCTCACCGAGCACTTCCACTTCTGGACGAAGCACACCCGCACCGCCGCGGTGCTCCAGCCGGAGCAGTTCGTGGAGATCGGCGAGGACCTCGCCCGCGAGAAGGGCATCCGCCAGGGCGACAAGATCGTCGTCCGCTCGAAGCGCGGGATGATCAAGGCGAAGGCGCTGGTGACGAAGCGCATCACCGCGCTGACCGTGGCGGGGAAGGCGGTGCACACCGTCGGCATCCCCATCCACTGGGGCTTCGAGGGTCTCACCAGGCCCGGCTACCTCGCGAACACCCTCACGCCGTTCGTCGGGGACGGCAACGTGCAGACCCCCGAGTTCAAGGCGTTCCTGGTGGACATCGAGAGGGCCTAGCGCTCGGAGGACGCGAATGGCGCTGCAATCGCTCGACATCAAGGCCCGGTCGGCCTCGACCTTCGCGCCACCCTCCGCGCGCACGACGCTCGAGGTCGCGAAGCTCATCGACGTATCGCGCTGCATCGGCTGCAAGGCCTGCCAGGCCGCCTGCATGGAATGGAACGATCTGCGCGACGCCGTCGGCGTGAACGAGGGGTCCTACACGAACCCGCCCGACCTCAGCGATCAGACCTGGACGCTGATGCGCTTCTACGAGGAGCAGATCCAGGGCAGCCTGCAGTGGCTCATCCTGAAGGACGGGTGCCTGCACTGCGCCGAGCCCGGCTGCCTCAAGGCCTGTCCTGCACCAGGCGCCATCGTGCAGCACTCGAACGGCATCGTCGACTTCCACGAGGAGAGCTGTATCGGCTGCGGCTACTGCATCTCCGGCTGCCCCTTCAACATCCCCCGGCTCCGCAAGGAGGACTCCAAGGTCTACAAGTGCACGCTCTGCTCGGACCGGGTGGCGGTGGGGCTCGAGCCGGCGTGCATCAAGGCCTGCCCGACCCAGGCCCTCTCCTTCGGTTCCAAGGAGACCATGCTGGCGCAGGCGGAGCACCGCCTCACGGATCTGCACGAGCGCGGCTTCACGAAGGCCGCGGTCTATGACCCCCAGGGCGTGGGGGGCACGCACGTGGTGTACGTCCTGCCGCACGGCGATCGCCCCGAAGCGTACGGGCTCCCGAAGGACCCGAGCATCGGACCGCTCCTCGCGGTGTGGCGGAGCTGGGTCTCGCGTTCGCTCGGCGTGTTCACCATGTTCGCGGTCCTGGTGGCGGGCGTCTTCCACTACATGAAGGTGGGACCCCTTGAGGAACCGAGAGACGAGCCCAGGGACGGGCCCGGAGACGGGCAAGGTCGCCCGCCAAGGGACGCGTCCTCGTAAGGGGGAGAGAGAGGTGACCATGGCCACCACGGAGAAGTCGGTGCGCACGCCGCGCGCCCCGGCCCGGATCCACGGCGACGACCCGAGCCTGCTGCGCCGCTACTCCACCGGCGAGCGCCTCGCGCACTGGGGCGTCGCCATCGCATTCGTCTTGCTCTTCCTCTCCGGCCTGGCGCTCTTCCACCCCTTCTTCTTCTGGACGAGCGCCCTCTTCGGTGGCGGCCAGCTCATGCGAGTCCTGCACCCGTTCATCGGGGCGGCGCTGGCGGCGCTCTTCTACGCGTACGCCGCGCGGCTCTGGCGCGACAACCGCATGACGCCCGGCGACTGGAGCTGGGCCCGCCGCATGCTCGCGTACATGAACAAGCACTACAACGTCGTACCGGAGGTGGAGGGCAAGTACAACGCCGGCCAGAAGCTCATGTACTGGTCGATGATCGTGGTCATCGCAGCCCTGGCGCTCTCCGGTGTCGTCCTCTGGCAGCCCTACTTCGCGCCCGCGTTCTCCTCGACCGCACGCAAGCTGGCCGGCATCGTCCACGCGGTGTCCGCCTTCATCATGTTCGTCGGCATCGGGATCCACGTATACGCGGCCTACTGGACCAAGGGCTCGATGAAGGCGATGACGCGCGGCACGGTCACGCGCGCCTGGGCCCGAATGCATCACCCGGGCTGGTACCGGCGCATGACGAGCCCGAGCCCTCCGGCCCCGAGGACGAGCGGGGCCGGCCGATGATCCCCACGGAACTTTCGGGCGGTGGAGAGCTGGGGGAGATCCCGCACCTCCGACTCCCCCGGCCCGAGTCGCTCTTCGCGGGCCGGGCCGAGCGCTTCACCGTGCTCGCAGCTGGCCATACCCTCCGCGAATACCTCGAGTTCCTGGCCTGCCTCGAAGGCGCGCAGGCGGCGGCCTGCGCGACCGTCCGACCGCTGGTGAACGGCGGGAGCCTCGCGCGCGAGCGGCCGCTCGGCGCGGCCTCGCACCGGCGTGGGCCGGAGTGGCTCGAGGCGCTGGCCGTCATCCTGGCCGAGCTCTCGGCGGCCTCGGCCTTGCCGGAGGAGGGGCGCACCACCCTCGACCTGCTCCACGAGCTCCCGCCCCCCGAACTGGAGGCGCTCGCCGACCGCGTGCTGGAGAACGCGGTGCTGGGGACGGATCTCGCCGCCGGCCCGATCGTCGCGGCGGCGCTCCAGGTCTACTTCACCTCGCTCGCGGCTCAGCTCCGTGAAAACGCGATCGCGCCCGCGCGCGACGGCTGCCCTGTGTGCGGCTCGCTCCCCGTGGTCGGCCTGGTGCTCGGCGACGACAGGCTGCGCTACCTCGTGTGCAGCCTGTGCGCGACGCAGTGGCACCACACGCGCGTGCAGTGCACCGCCTGCCACTCCGGAAAGGGCATCTCCTACTTCACGCTCGAGCGGGCGCGCGCCGCGCGCGAAGGGGGCGACGCGGAAGGCGAGCCGGAGCGGAGCGCTCCGGCCGTCACGGCGGCGGCCAGTCTCACCAGGGTGAAGGCCGAAGCCTGCCCGAGCTGCAAGAGCTACACGAAGCTCTTCTACGCCGAGAGCGATCCGCGCCTGGAGCCGTTCGCCGACGACGTGGCGACCCTCTCGCTCGACCTGCTCATGGCCGAGGACGGGTGGGTGCGACACGGCGTCAACCTGTTCCTCGTGCCTGGCGAGGAGCGGTCGCCGGTGCAGTGAGTCGCAGCAGTGATCGCCTGCCGCGCGGAGGGGAATCCCCTCACGTCGAGGAGGCACGGCCTGAGGTTGCCCCGTCTTCCGTTGTTCAGAATCAGAGCAGCCGCCAGATGAGGACCAGCTCCGTCTTGGCGTCGAAGCGATCCGCAAGGGGGGTGAAGCCGATGTATGGGTGACCGTCGATGGCCGGCAGCGGGGCGGGCACCTGCTCGTAGTGCGCCGAGAACTGCAGGCCGAGGCTGCCGTACTCGGACAGCTTGACGGTCGTGCTCACGATCGCGTTGACGCGGTTGTCGTTCAAGGGGTTGGTCTTCTTGAAGCCCGGCACGCGCGGCGCCTCGGAGTTGAGGTTGGTGAGCGCGTCAACGGACGCGGTGATACCGAGGAGCGGATCGGGCTCGGCGCGATAACCGACGAAGGCGCGCGCCGAGATGACCTCGATGGACTCGGCCGGCGGCACGAATTCGCGACGCGTGAAGTCGGTGCCCAGCTCCGCGGCGAGCTCCTGCTTCCCACGCTGATAGAGCACGCGCCGGTAGCCGACCTGACCGCCCACGAAGAGGCTCTTTCCAGCAGGCTCGTCTCTGGTGGCGCCCGCGGAGGCATAGACGGAGTTCCACTCCGCAAAGAAGCGATCGTACCTTGCCCCGACCGAAAATGACTCTGTCGTGGTCCGGTTCTCCTTCTTGATCTCGTCCGGCTGGGTGATCCCTGGCCGTTCGTCGTCGATTTCCTCCGCCACCAGGAACTCCGCCTGCGCGAAGGCCAGCGCCGCGTCGGCGGAGAACTTGTTGTCACCGGCGCGTCGCGAGACCGAACCGCTGCCGGAGATCGACTTCGCCTCGGTGTTGCCGAACGAGAGGGAGACCCCGAGCTGCGCGACCGCCTTCCACTCGACGATCTTCACCGGTTCCAGCTTGTAGAAGGAGAAGGTGGGGATCGGGATGTCTTGGGAGGCCGCCGGGGCGCACACCACGAGCGCCGCGAGCGCGCACGCGACCCGGGCCACGAGCCGATGGCGAACCGCGCTGGACCTTGCTTGATTCACTTGTGATGATCCTCCTCGACGAACAGATCTGGATGTCACGGTCCGCCAACCCTCCCCCTGCTTCCCCTGCTCCCCATGGTGCGCAGGTGTGGGTCTGCGGCGCCAGCGGCATGCGCCGGTGCGGGAGGGGAGCACAGGGGCGGATGTGCGCTGAGTGAAAATAGTGGACGGACGGTAACCCCGCGCGCGCTGGTTCGTCGATGGACTCCGGAGCCACCATGCGCGCACCATCTCGAACCGTCCTCGCGGCACTCGCTTTATCACTCGCACTCGGCGCCGCTTGCAAGTGTGGCGGCGACCCGTCGCCTCCGGCCTGCAAGTCCGACGGGACCACCTGCTCGGCGGCGTCGGAGTGCTGTTCGGGCGGCTGCGACGGGACGTGCGGGGCGCCCGCGGTGTCCTGCAAGGCGCTCGAGGCCACCTGCACCCTTCCCTCGGAATGCTGCTCGCTCGCGTGCAACGGCACCTGCGTGGAACCGTCGCAGTGCAAGGCGGTGGGCCTGGTCTGCGGGGACAGCTCGGACTGCTGCACGAACTCGTGCGCGGCGAACCTGTGCGTGGAGCCGGCCGACCAGTGCCTGGCGGGAGGGGCCCAGTGCTCCGCCGCGAGCGCCTGCTGCTCCGGCCAGTGCGAAGGCGGCTCCTGTACAACGCCCGTGGTGCCGGCCTGCACGCCCGGCGGCGAGGAGTGCTCGGCGAACGCGGACTGCTGCTCGACCGCCTGCGACGCGACGATCGGCAAGTGCAGCTCGTCCCAGTTCTGCAAGGCGGCGAGCGAGCCTTGCGCGAGCGGCGGCGAGTGCTGCAACCTCACCTGCGACAGCGGGACGGGGACGTGCGCGAGCGGCGCGTGCCTCTCCATCGGCGAGAGCTGCAGCGGCGCGGCGCAGTGCTGCTCCGGGCTCTGCACGAACGGCCAGTGCGCGGCGGTCCCCACGGACAGCGCGACCTGCACGACGCTCGGGAACGCCTGCGGCGCCGGAAGCGAGTGCTGCTCCACCAACTGCCAGGGCGGAAAGTGCGTCCAGGCGTACTCGTGCAACACCACCGGTGACATCTGCTACGGGACTGCGGACTGCTGCTCCGGGCTCTGCTCCGCGACGGTCGACGGGACACCCGGGCGCTGCCAGGACGCCCCCGGCGGCCACACGCAGGGCGGGATGCCCTGCGCCAACGGCTCGGAGTGCAGCTCGCGACTGTGTCTCGACCTCGGCAGCGGGGTGAAGGTGTGCCAGCCCGCCGGTGGCTGCCGGATGACCGACGACTACTGCGACGGGACCACGGCGTGCTGCGGCGGGACGGTGGACGCCATCGACCCGTCGGGCTACGGGGTCGTCTGCAACGACGACCACGTCTGCTGGAAAGGCCAGTCCTGCAACCCACCGGGCAACATCTGTGGCGACATTGCCTCCCAGAACTGCTGCGGCGGCAAGAAGGACGTCTGCAAGGCGGATTCGAACCGCATCCTGCGCTGCTTCGGTGGGCCGCCGGCGTACTGCGGCAGCAACGGCTGCGACGACAACGGGCCCTGTCCCACTGGCTACGACGGCGCGAACCCGCAGTGCTGCATCGAGCCAGGCCAGGTCTGCCAGTTCAGCGACCAGTGCTGCAACGGCCAGACGTGCGCCCCGGACACCGGGGACGGGATGAAGCTCAAGTGCGGTGGCGGTGGCGCCGGGACGTTCGCGTGCACCTCCTTCGGCGCGTCCTGCACCGGACCGGCCGACACGAACTGCTGCTCGGGGCTGAACTGCAAGGCGTACGGCGAGACCGGCAACTTCTACGCGTGCCTCCTCACCGAATCGTCCACGACGTGCAAGCTCACCAGCGGCAGCTGTGCGGGCGCAGGGGACTGCTGCAGCGGCACGTGCACGAGCGGAACCTGCGCGGACTTCACGAACGGCTCGGACACGCCGTCCTCTTGCCAGGGCCTGGACAAGACCTGCACCGCGAACGGCGACTGCTGCGCCGGCACGTCGTGCACGATCTCGCCCGGCGCGACGAGCGGCAAATGCCAGGCAGCGCCGGTGGCGGTGTGCGGGACCACGGGCCAGAGCTGCTCGGCGACCATCCCGTGCTGCAGCGCGACCGACACCTGCACGAATAGCGTCTGTACCCCGCCCGGCTGCGGCGCGGCCGATCAGGTGTGCGACGATAGCCGGCCGTGTTGCAGCGGAGCGTACTGCGTGAGCGGCGTCTGCACGATCGCGGCAGGTTAGGACCCATCAGCCTGCCTGGGCGGGAGCAGCTCATGGGCTGCTCCCGCCCCGCGTTGTTGCGCGTCCAACTCGCGCTATCCTGCGGCGCCCGATGCCCCACGGCCCCCCCGACCTCTCGCGCCGCTGCCCGCGCTGCTTCTTCCCGCGGGCGGAGTGCCTCTGCCTGGACGTGCCCCGCGTTGCCACGCGCACGCGTTTCCTCGTGCTCCGGCACGCGAGCGAGCTGGTGCGCTCCTCGAACTCGGGGCGCTGGGCGGCGCTGGCCCTGTTCCAGGCGCGAATCCTCGACTACGCGCTGCCCGGCCCGCCGTCCGACCTCTCGGCGCTCGAGGAGCCCGGCACGGCCGTCCTCTTCCCCTCCCCGCACGCGCCGCGCCTGGCGGCGCCGCCGCGCCAGGTGATCGTGCTCGACGGGACCTGGGCCCAGGCGCGGCGGATGATCCAGCGCATCCCGGCCCTGCAGACCCTCCCGCGGCTGTCCCTGCCTGCGCGAACCTACCCGGGCCTTCGCCCCGACGCTCCGCTGCGCAAGCCGACCGTCACGGGTGGCTTCTCCACCATCGAGGCGATGGCCGGAGCGCTCGTCCTCCTCGGCGAGCCCGAGGCCGCGCGCGCTCTCGACGCCTTGCACGCAACAGCGCTGGAACGCGCCTGGCGCCTGCGCCGCGGACCGACACCGAGCTGATCTGCTACCTCCGAGAGTCGTCGAGCCGCGCGAGGACTTCGTCTTGGGGGTCTTGCGGCGCCGCCGCGCTGAGCAGCGCCCCCGCCGCGCTTCGGCGTTGACAACCGCTCGTTCCGCGGGCATTGGAGTCGCGGAGGACATGCCATGCCCGTGAGCAAGAAGCGCAAGAAGGAAGGCAAACCCGTGCAGCGTCCGGTTCCCTCGGGCGAGCAACGGAGCGAGACGGACCACCCGGAGGCCCCCCCCGCGCATCCACAGATGAAGGCCGGGAAGCCGAAGAACCCCTTCGTCGCGCACCAGCCGCAGGTCCGCGGCGCGCAGCGCGGACGATAGCCGCTCTCCGCGCGCGCTTCCTCGTCACCCGTGCGCCCCACGAAGGGCAGGATGCGCCCGCAATGGCCTCCGACACTCGCTTCGTCGCCTTCGTCGACGGCTCCGCGCTCTCGAACCCGGGCGGTCCTGGCGGAACGGGGTTCGTGGTGGTGGACCGCACCTGCCACGCCCTGCGTTTCGGCGGCACTCGCTGGGAGGTGGACGGAGCGAACGCCGTCACCAACAACCGCATGGAGCTGCGCGCGGTCCTGGAAGCGCTGGAGGGGTTGCCGGCCGGCGCGAGCGTGGAGGTCGTCTCCGACTCCCGCTACGTGGTCGATGCGCTGTCCAAGTGGATCCACGGGTGGCGGCGCAAGGGCTGGAAGACCGCCCAGGGCACGCCCGTGCTGAACCGCGATCTCATTGAGGCGCTCGACATGCGGTCGCGCGGGCTCTCCATCCGCTACGGCTGGGTGCGCGGCCACGACGGCCACGCCGTGAACGAGATCGTCGACGGGCTCGCCCAGGGGGCGGCCCGGGGCGCGGGCAGCCCCGGTCGGGCTGCCGTCGTCGCTGCGTTGCGCTCCATCGGGCTTCTCCGCTGATCCCGTGGTTTGAAGTACAGGATCGCGAGCAGACGCGGCGCCCCGACGTCCCCGGCCGAAGACCGATCGGCCGCTTTTCGCAGTGCCGCGAGCAGCCACTCCTGACGCGTCCATCCACCGTCCCCGCCTTCCTCGGCCTCGCGCTCGCGCGCCACGCGCGCGCTCACGGCTTCACCTCTCCGCGTGAAGAGAGCTCGATCGCGAAGCCCCCATCCGCCGCCACTCCGACCGTGAGCGTCGACACCGCCTCGCCCTCGCTCATCTTCTCCAGCAAGGCCCTCGACAAGGCCGGCATGAGCGACCCCCGCAAGACGTGGTCCACCGCCCGTGCTCCCGTCTCCGGCTCCGTGCACCGCGCCACGAGCGCTCCCACGAGCTCAGGCGAGAAGCTCGCCCGGATCCCGTGCGTCTCCTCGAGGCGCCGCTCCAGCACCGCGAGCTTCAGCTCCACCACCTCCCGCAGCGTCTCTTCCCCCAGCGGCGCGAACGGCACCACCGTCATCCGCGCCAGAAGCGCCGGCTTGAAGTGCCGAGACAGCTCGGGCCGGATGGCGGCGGCGACCTCCTCCGCTCCCGGACGCGCTCCGCCCTCGTGCATCGCCATCACCTGCCCAGCTCCCAGGTTGCTCGTCAGCACCAGGAGCGTGTTCTTGAAGTCCACCTCTCGCCCCTCACCGTCCGTGAGGGACCCCTTGTCGAACACCTGGTAGAACAGGTTCATCACCTCCAGGTCCGCCTTCTCGCACTCGTCGAGCAGCACCACCGAGTACGGCCGCTGCCTCACCGCCTCTGTCAGAAGCCCTCCCTCCCCGTATCCCACGTACCCGGGCGGCGACCCGATGAGCCGCGACACCGTGTGCTTCTCCTGGAACTCGCTCATCGAGAGCGTCGTCATGAACCGCTCCCCGCCGTACATGAGCTCCGCAAGCGCGAGCGCCGTCTCCGTCTTCCCCACCCCGCTCGGACCCACGAAGAGCAGCACCCCCACCGGTGCTCCTGGGTTCTGGATCCCCGCGTGCGAGATGCGCAGCACCTCCGACACCGCCTTCACCGCCTCGCCCTGGCCTCGCACCCGCTTCCCCAGCTTCGACTCGAGATCCAGCGCCACCCGCAGCTCTCCCGAGCGCATCTTCCCTACCGGTACGCCCGTCCAGGACGCCACCACCTGCGCCACCGCCTGCCCGTCCACCTCTGCATGCACGAGCGGCTCCTCACCACGGACCCGGGAGAGCTCCGACGCGGCCGCTTGCACCGCGCCTCGATCGACGGCCTGGCCGTCTCCGG
>MEMX01000107.1:30856-32815 GCA_001768075.1 Anaeromyxobacter sp. RBG_16_69_14
GGCGCCCGCGCCGCACGCAGCTGCTCCACCGCCGCCCGCTCCACCTCGAACCGGCCCGAAAGCACCGCCAGGCGATCACGCGCGCCCGCCATCCGCTCGTCCAACGCCGCCAGCGCGCCCTCGTCGGCTCGCTGCCCTTCCAGAACGTCGCGCTCGAGCGCCGCACGCTCCCGCTCGTTCCCCGCCACTTCCTCCTCCAGACCCACCAGCTCCTCCGGCTTCGCCACCAGCGCCACCTTCACCCGCGCCGCCGCCGTGTCGAGCAGGTCCACCGCCTTGTCCGGTAGTTGACGACCCGTGATGTACCGCCGGGACAGCCGCACCGCCTCCACCACCGCCTCGTCCCGGATCGTCACCCCGTGCGCCGCCTCGTACGCCGCGCGCAGCCCGCGCAGCATCAGGATCGCCTCGGCCTCCCCCGGCTCCTCCAGCTTCACCGGCTGGAACCGCCGCTCCAGCGCCGCGTCCTTCTCGAAGTACTTCTTGAACTCCCTCCACGTCGTCGCCGCGATCGTCCGCAGCTCCCCTCGCGCCAGCGCGGGCTTGAGCAGGTTTGCCGCCTCCCCTCCGCCCCCGCCTCCACCCACCAGCGTGTGCGCCTCGTCGATGAACAGCACCACCGGCTTCACCGACGCCTTCACCTCGGCGATCACCGCCTTGAGCCGGCTCTCCAGCTCGCCCCGCACCCCCGCGCCTGCCTGGAGCAGCCCCAGGTCGAGCCCGAGCAGGCTCACCTCCCGCAGCGCCTCTGGCACCTCCCCAGCCACGATGGCCCGCGCCAGCCCCTCCACCAGCGCCGTCTTCCCCACCCCGGGCTCACCCACGATGATCGGGTTGTTCTTCCGGCGCCGCGTCAGGATGTCCACCAGCTGTCGGATCTCCCGGTGCCGACCGAAGATCGGATCGATCTTTCCCTCCCGTGCTCGTTCGGTGAAATCCGTCGTGAAGCGCCGCAGCGCCTCCCCCGCGCCGCCCGCGGCAGCCGCGCTCGCTGCCTGGCCGGCTCCCTTCTCCGACGCGACCTCTCGCGCCTCCGGCGACGCCCCCAGCACCTCCTCCAGGCTCTCCTTCACCGCCGCGACATCCACCTCTTCCAGTTCCGGGAACGACTCCCCGAGGTAACGCTCCGGCCGCGCCAGGAGCTGCAGGAAGAGGTGCCCGGACCGCAGCTCCAGAGCTCCCAGTTGCACCGACGCGTACACCCACGCATCCTCGATCCAGGTGAACACCCGCTCCGAGATCACCGGCCGCCCGCTGTGCCCCGTCTTCATCCTCTCCAGCACCCGCTCCAGGCGCCCCAGGAGCCGCGCACGGTCTGCGCCCGCCTCGTGGAGCATCCTCGCCACGTCGCCCTCCTCGGGCTGCAAGAGCGCCGACAGAAGGTGCTCCACTGCGATCTCGTAGAATCCGCTCGTCGCCGCGCGGCCCACCGCCGCTTCGAGCAGCCGGGTGGCCGTGGGGGTCAGCTTGCGGACCAGGCTCTTCGCTTCCACGCGCATCATTTCTCTCCCGGTCAAGCTGCCCATTCCACGACGGCGGCGTTGTCTGCGACGGCGGAATTCTCTCTGGCGACAGCGTTCTCTGTGGCGACGCTTCCCGTGGCCGCGCTCTCTGCAGCGGCAATGTTCTCGGCGGCGAGAAGTCTACCTCCAACAGGTACGGCTCCGAGAGCGCCTCCGTCCCCACGAAGCGCGTCACCGACAGCTCGCGCTCGCCGTGACCTCCGGCCTCGAGCCCGAAGGCGTAGCTACCCCGCGACATCTACCCGTTCTCCGTGATTCTTCGGCGCTCTGAGGAGCACCGACTCCGTGCCGTTCAGCTCCAGCTTCCTGCCCTGGAGCGACACGCTCCCGTCCTTCTCGAGCGTCAGCGTCACCGACCCCGTCTTCACCGCGAACCGCTCCTCCGCCGTGACCAGGACCTCCTTCGCGTTCAGCACGTAGTCCTTCGTCACCGTCT
>MEMX01000108.1:0-907 GCA_001768075.1 Anaeromyxobacter sp. RBG_16_69_14
TGTTCTCTCCGAGGTTCGAGATACGCTGGAGCCTGCCTTGCGCCTCGTGGCGCGAAGCCGGCTGCCTCCCGAGATGCAGGAGCGTTACTCGGCGCTCTTGCGCGAGCGAAGCACCGCGCTGGGTCGAGCCGCCGTGAAAGGCGCCTGACCTGTCAGCCGATCGATGGAAGCCTTGATGCCCCCCAGTACAGAAGTCCTCTCGAATCGGTGCCAGACCGATGTCAGAGCCGCATGGTATCGAATCGAGCATGGGCGAGGGCAACAGCGACCTTCAAGTCGCCTCGACGCAGGGGCCACCGGCGTGGACCCTCGACGCGCTCGCTCACGCCGCCCGGCAGCTCGAGCCGCCCGCCCCCCACGAGAAGAAGGCGGTCCTGCGTCCCGAGGCGGCCCACCTCGTCGATTCGCTCCTCGCGCGCGTAGCCCGCGGCCGCGGGGCGCTCGACGTCGCGATCGGCGGGGCCCTGGCGAGGCTCTCCGAAGGCGACCGGGTGCTCCAGCTCGGCTACTCGAGCATCGGCGACTACGCTCGTGAGCGGCTGGGGATGGCCGGCCGCACCGCGCAGGCCATGGCCTACACGGCGTGCACCGGGGATGGGTCCGCGTCCGCGGCCAGGCGCCGGAGGGGCTGACGTGGGAGCTGGGGGTACGCCTGGGTGCCGCTCCGCTCGCGGAGGTGGGCGTCCATTGACGGGGCCCTGGCAGAGAGCAAGGCGCGACGTGCGAGACGGCCGCCAAGGCATGGGTCCAAGGGGTCGTTGCTCGTTGCCGACGCCACCAGCGCCGCGCTCTTCGTGAGCAAGACGGGCGAGAGGTTCACGACGAGCAGGCTCACGAAGATGGCGAGGAGAGCGATGGCCGCCGCGTGGGGCGGATGCGTCGCAACCGTGGCCGCCACCAAGAGAGG
>MEMX01000108.1:936-3441 GCA_001768075.1 Anaeromyxobacter sp. RBG_16_69_14
TCGCGCTCATCGTCGCCGCGCCCGAGCACACCTCGCTGCCGCCACGGGTATTGCCCTCTCACGGGCCTATCATGGTCCTCTCGCCGCCCTATCGCAGACCCCGTCACCTCGCGCGTGTGGCCAGGAAGCGGACTACGCGAGGGACGACCTGGAGGTTCAGCCACAGCTCTGGCGTGGTGCCGAGCGCGCGGTAGAGCACCCTTCTTGGGGGCGCTGCGGCTCTGTCGGCGACGCTGCCGAGAGGCCGGGACGAGCCCCAGGTCCCTCGATCGGTCACAGTTGAGGTGGCCACTACACCACGGTACGATTGGAGCTCGCCTGCCTCCGACTCGCGCCTCACCGCTCCACCAGGCCGGCGTCGCGCAGGCTGCGTCGCACTGCGCGGAACACTTCGTCGAACGGCGGTAGCGTCGCCATCTGCTGACCAAGGCGAATGGCCCAGAGCTTCTTGTAGCGCGCTTCCTTCGTCGCAAGCTCGCCGGTCATCGCGTCGCGTATGCGACCGCGGAAGGCGAGCTTCGCCTCGACCTCGGGAAGGAGCGTGGCGAAGTCGACGAGGCCCTCGCTCGTGAGGTGCCAGAGATCGTAGAGGTCGCGGGGTTCGTTCCGAGCCTTGTCGGTCAGCGCGACGAGCTTCTCGACCGCGATCTCCTCGAGCGCGTACACACGCACCGGTGCGTCCTCGGGCAGGTCGGCGTACTCCTCGTACCCGCGCAACACCGGGCGGTCCTCCACCGGTCGCACGAACTGCTCGCGGATGGTGGTGTCGATCTTGACCTCCTTCGGCGAAGCCGCGGGCAGCGGCCCCTCGTACGAGAGGTAGAAGGTGTGGCTGTTCTGGTGGCTCTTGCGATCGGCGCGGGCGAATCGCACGATGATGCCCGACGCCCGCTGGACCTCCGCGTACACCGCCTCGAGCCCGGCGAGGATCGCGTCGAGCTCGCGCGGCTCGGCGAGCGTGAAGTCGAGGTCTTCGGAGAAGCGATAGTCGCCGAAGTAGCAGCGTTTGAGCGCCGTGCCGCCCTTGAACACCAGGGTCTCGCGCAGCGGCGAGCGGGAGAGGCCGACGAGGAACCATGCGAGGCAGTAGTCGCGCTCGAGCACGGCCTCGCCGACACGCCGGCCACCAGCGCGGGCGAGGCGGTTCGAGAGGAGGGAGAGGTTGCGTTGCGGAATCATCGGTCAGGTCCTCACGAGGGCGCGGAGCTCGTCGGGTCCGACGTTGACGCGAACCCGCCACCGCGAGTGCCACGGCCCCTCCGCGGGCATCAAGGGATCGAGCAGGGCATACGTCGCGGTCAGCTCTGCATGCAGCCGCTCGATCGCGGCGGGCGCATCGACGTCGAACGTCTCGAGCAAGAAGCCAAGTCGGCGCACGACGGCACCGACGCCGAGGCGCAGGGCGTAGTCGACGAGCTTCGACACGGCGATCGCGTCCCGGCGCATCCAGAAGCCCTTGGCGACCTCGGTGAGCCCGCCGCAGTGCTCCGGCTGCTTGAGGCCGTCGAGGACGGTCCGTTCGAGGTCGCTCGCGCGGACGCGTTCGGTCTTCGTGGCCCACAACTCGACGATGCCGAACACGTCCTCCGACTTGCAGCGCACGAAGCGGAACTCCGTGCCGAGCACGGTGCGCGGGCGAATGGCCTTTGGCGACGTGACGAAGACCGCGAGCTGCGGCTGCGTGACCATCTGGTGCAGGTCCATCGCGGAGGCGTGGGAGACGTAGTACTCCGGCGTGTCGGCAAGCTCGCGGGCGACGACGTAGGGGTTACCGAGGTACTCCCTCTCGCGTCCCAGCTCGAACGGCACGAGGATGAAGAGGCCGGGCTTGAGCCTCGTTGCAAGGCCCCGGTTCACGAGGCCGGCCACGAGGTTGCGTGCGGACTTCGCCGCGAGCCCCGTGATCTCCTCCGTGTCCGCGTGGGTGAACAGGGTCCGCCCACGTTCGTGCAGGATCGCCACGAGACGGGCGGCTTGGGCGCCGAGCGTCTTCGCAGGGTAACTGTTTGCGTGCGAAGTGCCCACTTATAGCAGTCATTTTGCACGGAGAAGCAACGCTCGGCAAGCCCTGGGTCGTGTTTGAGGTGCTCGCTACCCCTCCCGGAGAGGCGAATCGCACTCGCAGCATGATGCGCGACGCCTGGACAAGGAGCTGTAGCGGCCCAGGAGGGACGGGTCCCGTGAAGAGTGCTGGGGGCTGCGCGCTCGATCCAACCCGCCTCCGCGACCGAACGCGCCGCCAGGTCGGTGTGTTCGGTCGCAGTCACCTCGGTAAGAACCGCGTGCGGGACGATGACGCGCACCGCTCCGATCGCCCTGAGCAGATCCATCCGTCCGGTCGTTGCCCAGGAAGACAAGCGGTGATGCGTTGACGACCACCGCTTCAGGCATTGCGAAGCTCCCGCGCGAGGTCTTCGTCGTCGACGACGAACACGTCGACGCGCCGGCGGCCGAGCTCGGCCAAGAATTCCGGACGACTCATGCCTGCGGCCTCGGCCGCGCGCT
>MEMX01000108.1:3654-6221 GCA_001768075.1 Anaeromyxobacter sp. RBG_16_69_14
CCAAGAGACCACCGCGGAGGCGGTGCGCCAATTGCGCAAACGGCTCGGGCTCTCGGTGCGCGATATCGCGGAGTTGCTGCACATCTCCCCGCAGCGCGCGCAGCAACTCGCCCGCTAGGGAACGGAGAAGCCCCTATGCGAGCACTCAGGGCACACGTGAAGCAGGGGCGGATCTAGGCGGGCACCCGGCGGCAGCGCGACGACCAGGAAGCGGTTGCCGAGAAAGGGGTCCTCCGCGTCCTGAGCAACTTGGCAAGCTCGCCTGTCAGCCCCGTGACGTATCCTCCCACGCCATGGAGCTCACGGTGGCGCGTAACGCCCGCTGCCTATGCGGCAGCGGGCGCAAGTACAAGGAGTGCTGCGGGGCGAACGTGCTGCGGCCGACGCAGTCGCCCGGCGAGATCACGGTCTGGGCGCGCGCGCAGGGCGTCCACGACCAGCTGCGGACCCTGTTCGGCGACGCATTGGCGGACCTGGAGGAACAGCTCGACTGCCCGGACTGGGCGCGCCAACAGACGGTCCTCGAGGTCCTCGCGGCGGGGCAGCTGCTCCCGTTCCGCGCCAGCGGGCTCGCGCCCCTGCGCGAGGCGGCATGGGCGTTCCTGGAGCGAGAGGCGGAGTCCGTCAAGGAAGGGATCGCCGCCGAGGAGAGCCGAGGCCCCGCGCTCGCCCAGCCTGCCCTGGCGCCCCTCGCGGTGAGGCTCGCCGAGCTCCGGGAAGGGTTGCGAAGGAGGGGCGCCGCGCCCCGCGCGCTGGCTCGAATCCGCGAGCCGGATCTCCGGCTCCACGCCGACTCGCGGGTGGCCACCTACCGCGAGAACCGGAAGGTGCGCTCGGATGGCGACTACCGCACCGTGTGCCCGACCGTCACGATGGCTCTCCAGGGGTACCGGGCGGAACCGCTCCCCTCTCCCACCTGCTCATGCGGTGGGGACGCCTGCATCCACGCGCTCGCCGCCGTTGACGTCGCGCTCTCGAGCATGGCCCAACCCGCCGCCGCCGAGCAGTGGGCGGAGTTCGTGCGCGCGCTCGACGAGCCCGGGTGGGCGCGCGCGCTGCGCGCCCTCGACGCCGCCGCGGCGTCGCGGACGCAACGGCTCTCGCGGTCCGGCGACTTCTTCATCTCGTTCCGCATCGAGGAGAGCTTTGGGGGACACCTGAACCTCTTCCCCTACGTTCACAAGCCTCTCAAGCGGGGAGGCTTCAGCGCCGGCACGCGCGCCAACGCGCGTTACCTCGCCGAGCGCGCCTCCGCGATCGCCAAGGAGGACCGGCCTGCCCTGGAGGTCCTGGGCTACCTGTCGCCCTACCGCTCGATCTCGACAAGCGCCACGGTCGAGATGCTGGAAGAGCTGGTCGGCCATCCGCGCGTGTTCTTCGAGGATGGTCTGATCGAGCCCCTGTCGGTGCGGGAAGCGGCGGTCGCGCTCGCGCTGCGGGACACGAAGAGGGGGCTCGAGCTGGCCCCCGCAATCGAGGGCGAGCGAATCGACCCCAAGGCGCTCCTCCGCGCCATCGACAGCGCAGGCGCCGCCGGACGCTTCGTTCACGTCGATCGCAAGCGGCGCCTCTGCTGTCTCGTGCGCATACCCGCCGACGCGAAGGCGGTCCTGTCGGTGCTGGTCGCCCACGGCCAGGTCTTCCCCGCCGAAGCGGAGGCGGGCCTCGTGGAACGGCTTGGCGTGCTCGAGGAGATGCTGCCGGTGGAAGTTCCGGCGCGCCTCGCCGGCAGCGAGGTGCCTCCCGAGCGTGGCGTGGTCCTGCGGCCGCGGCTCCTCGAAGTGGGCATGGAGCTCTCCGCGCTGGCGCGCCCGCTCCCGGGAGCCGCGGCGCATCCGCCCGGTGACGGGCCGTCCCGGCTCACCGCCTTCCGGGATGGCGCGCGCGTGTTCGTGTGCCGCGACAAGGCCGCGGAAGAGGCCTCCGCGCGGGAGGTCTTGTCCTCCCTCCCGGTTCAGGGCGCCCGCGAGGACCATCCCTTCCACGTCGTCGTCCCCGACGACGGACAGGCCCTGGAGATCGTCGAGAGGCTCGGGGCGCTGGAGCGACCGGACGTCACCGTGGAGTGGGTCGGCGAGGCGCCGCGGCTCATCCGCACCGCACGGCCCAGCGATCTGCGGGTGGACGTGAGGGACCGGCACGACTGGTTCGGCCTCTCCGGCGAGATCGACCTCGACGGCGAGCACGTCGAGCTCGCGCTGCTCCTCGATGCCATCCGCGAGCGCCGCCGCTGCGTCCGGCTGCGGGGCGGCAAGGCGTGGCTCGCCATCGCCGGGGAGCTCGCGGAGCGGCTGGCTCCGCTCGCCCACCTCTCCCGCGCGGGGAAGGAGGGCGCGGAGATCGGCCCGGCCGCCCTGGGCACGCTCGACGACCTCGAGCGCGACGGGGCGTCACTGAACGTAGAAGGCGCCTTCGGGAAGCTCTTCGCGCGGATGCGCGGCGCCTCGGCGGAGGCCCCGGCGGTGCCGGCGAGCTTCACCGGGGTGCTGCGGGACTACCAGGTTGACGGCTACCGGTGGCTGGCGCGGCTCGCGGCGTGGGGCGCCGAGGCGTGCCTCGCCGACGAC
>MEMX01000108.1:6232-8951 GCA_001768075.1 Anaeromyxobacter sp. RBG_16_69_14
CGACATGGGGCTCGGGAAGACGCTGCAGGCGCTCGCGCTCCTCTGCCTCAGGGCGGGCGAGGGCCCGGCGCTGGTGGTCGCACCCACCTCGGTCTGCGCGAACTGGGCGAAGGAGGCAGGGCGCTTCGCGCCCTCGCTCGCGGTGAGCCTCTACCGCGAGACTGACCGCGATGACGTGGTCTCGCGGCTCGGGCCGGGCCACGTGCTCGTCGCGAGCTACGGCCTCGTCACGCGCGACGTGGAGCGCCTGAAGGCAGTCCGGTTCGCCACGCTCGTCCTCGACGAGGCCCAGGCGGTGAAGAACGCGGCCACCCGCCGGGCGCGAGTGGCCCGCGAGCTCGACGCGGATTTCCGGCTCGCGCTCACCGGGACGCCGGTCGAGAACCACCTGGGCGAGCTGTGGAGCCTCATGCGCGTCGTCTTCCCGGGGCTCCTCGGGAGCTGGGAGATGTTCCGGGAGCGCTTCGCCCTGCCCATCGAGCGCGACCGCGACTCCGCCCGCCAGCGCGCGCTGTCCTCGGCGCTGCGCCCCTTCCTCCTGCGCCGCGCCAAGAGCGAGGTGGCCCGGGAGCTGCCCAGCCGGACCGAGATCGATCTCCGCGTGGCGCTCACGGCGGAGGAGCGGCGGCTCTACGACGAGGCCCGGCTGGCCGCGGTGGCCCGCCTCACGGGAAAAGCCGACGTCCCGTCCGAGGGGCGCCGCTTCCAGGTGCTCGCCGCCATCACCAAGCTCCGCCTGCTCGCGTGCCACCCGAAGCTCTACGACCCGGAAACGCGCGTCCCGTCGTCGAAGCTCGACCGCTTCCTGTCCCTCGCCTCCGACCTCAAGGAGGGCGGCCACCGGGCGCTCGTGTTCAGCCAGTTCACGAGCCACCTGGCCCTGGTGCGCGAGGCGCTGGATCGAGATGGGCCCCCCGGCCCGGCGAGCGGCATCCGCTACCTGTACCTCGACGGCCAGACGCCGCCGGCCGAGCGCGACCGGCTCGTCGAGCGGTTCCAGGCAGGCGAGGGCGACCTCTTCCTCATCTCGCTCCGCGCCGGCGGCTCGGGCCTGAACCTCACCGGCGCCGACTACGTGGTCCATCTCGACCCTTGGTGGAATCCGGCCGTTGAGGACCAGGCCACGGACCGGGCCCATCGCATCGGGCAGACGAAGCCCGTCACGGTGTACAGACTCGTCACGCGGGGTACCATCGAGGAGGCCATCGTCAAGCTGCACGCCGAGAAGCGAGACCTCGTGGCCGGAGTGCTCGACGGGATGGACGCCGCCGGGAAGCTCTCGCCCGACGATCTCGTGTCGCTTATCCAGGCGGGTGCGCAATCGGGGCCGGGCGATGACGAGACCGCAGCAGCGGAAGACGAGCATGAGCCGGACGACCCCTCGCCTCCGCCCGTGTGGGATGCATCCTCGCGCGCGGCCCTTCCGGAACACTACGAAGAGCTCTTGAGCCGCTTCGAGCAACACCTGCAGGAGGAGCGCCTCCGGGGAAGGCTCGCCAGCGGTGGAACGCTCAAGAGTTACCCGCGCTCGGTCCGGCGCTTCCTCGAGCACCTGGCAGGCCGGGACGTGAAGACGCCCATCGACCCGGACTTCGACGAGCTCGCGCGCGAGTACCTGGAGGCGCTCAAGAGCAAGCGCCTCGCGGCGCCGGCCAGCGAGCCACTCGTCGCGCGCTCGGCGCTGCGCCGGCTGGGGCAGGTCTTGAGGTCCAAGGGCACAGGGACGACCTGTCCCGTTACCTACGCGAAGCGGGGAAGGAACCCGTCATGATCACCCGGCACGGCAGGGCCGCCAGTATCCTCATTGCGTCGAGGTCGATGTCGAAGTAGGCATGTGCGAGCCGATTCCGCAGTCCGCCCATGGCAGTCCACAAGGCCTGGAGAGTGGTTCATGCGACGCGCTGACCTCTTGCAGCCCTCGATGTCAGCAACCTCGTCCAACAGGCGTCCTACGTCTGCGCTCGACGTTCAGGGGCCGTCCATGTCGGGATCGCGCCCCGGGGGCGGTTCGGCGCTGAAGTGCGGATTCGTCGCGAAGTACCGCTCGACCGCTTCTCGCAGAGGAGGCGGATATCGCGCAACGCCCGGCGTGACGACGATGTACTCGTCGCGCCCGGTGACGAGGTTCTGAATCACATCATCGTCGCGGAGCGCGTAGGCGGCCGGCTGCGCCGGTCCCGACCGCGCGATCGCCGAGAGGCTGGCCGCCGACTGTACGCGAACGCTCGCGTGCTCTCTCCAGTCTCCGCTCACGAAGCCGACGGGCCCGCCTGCTCTCCGTTCGGCCTCGGTGACCACTTCCGCGAGGGTCCCACGCCATGCAACCGGATCGGCCTGCGCCTTCGGCTGGCCGACTCTATCTCGCTGACGTGCGCGGTCCACGGTGCCGCGCATCTGCGGGTAACGGACGGTCCTGAACTTCTCAGGCAGCCGCTCGTCGTCCGCGAGGACCGCGTCGAAGACCTCCAGGCCGTGCAGACGCGCGAGCCGTCCCCCGCGCCAGGAGTCCATCGCCGTGTGGTAGATGCGCTCGTTCAGCTTGAGGACGTCGCGCACCGGACGAGCAGGGTGACCCAGGATCTCGCGCATGAATTCACGCGCACAGCCGATCATCGCGCGCGCCTGCGCGAGACCATGCGGGCTGTCGTATCCGGGCAGCGAGACCGTATTCGCCACGCGGCTCTCCAAGGAGAGCACGGGGTGCATCACGTAAAACCGC
>MEMX01000109.1:0-5180 GCA_001768075.1 Anaeromyxobacter sp. RBG_16_69_14
AGATGGGGGGCGCGGGGGGAGAGTTCTCCCCTCCGCTTGAGGCGCCGCAAGGCGCCGGACATCAGCTCACAGCGGCGGCGGTGCCGCTGGAGAGTCACATCAACTGGTCGCCGCTGTGAGCCACTGCGCGGCGGGATCCACCGTCGAGGGCTTCTCCATCCTCAAGAGCGCACACGTTTCATCTCGCGGATGACGCCAGCGGCGTGGCCGGCTAGATTGATCCCTCTGCTGGTTTCCAGGAGGAGGGATGGACATGGCCGAGACCACGACGTACACGGGCGGTTGCCACTGCGGTGCGGTACGGTACCGGGTGACGACGAAGCTCGAGAGTGCGCTGACGTGCAACTGCTCGATCTGCTCGAAGACGGGCACCATGCTGACGTTCGTGCCCGCAGCGCACTTCGAGCAGACGAGCGGACAGGGAGCTCTCACCGATTACCAGTTCGGAAAGAAGCGGCTCCACCACGCCTTCTGCAAGACGTGCGGCATCAAGTCGTTCGGGCACGGCGTCGGGCCGGACGGGCGCGAGATGGTGGCGGTGAACGTGCGCTGCCTCGACGGCATCGACCTGAACGCAATCCCGATCAAGCAATTCGACGGTAGGAGCCTGCCGATCGACTGACCCTCTTGCGCGCTTGATCACGCGTAGTGCGGGCGCAGCTCCGATGCCCACTCGACGCCCAGCTGTCCTCCAGTTGAATCGCGAACGTAGGACGCTTGACGACTCTTTCCTGGAATTTCGCTTCGCCTGCCTCGCACCTCAAGGTACAGCTCTGCCCCGACGGGTGAAGCCGGAGGGCGACGCGCCGTCTGGACGCTGTTTCGATCAGAATCGAAAGCGAGCTTGCTTTCGAGCCGCGGGCGGCTCGGCACCAAGCCGCAGTCACTCCGAGAGGAGTGATAGCGCATGCCACATGAACTGACGCTCGAGATGGGGGGCGCGGGGGGAGAGTTCTCCCCTCCGCTTGAGGCGCCGCAAGGCGCCGGACATCAGCTCACAGCGGCGGCGGTGACGCTGGAGAATCACATCAACTGGTCGCCGCTGTGAGATCCCGGTCTCGGGCAAGGCGATCGGCCCTGGTACTGCGAGAGGACGAGCTTCGATGAGTCTCTACGTCGGCATCTTCCTGGTCACGCTCTCGGGCCTGATGCTGGAGATCGGCCTCACCCGCATCTTCTCGGCCACGATCTGGTACCACTTCGCGTTCGTCGCGATCTCGGTGGCGCTGCTCGGGTGGGGCCTCGGCGGCTTCGCGCTCCACCTCGCGCGCGCACGCGTCGCCTTCACACGCGAGCGCGCGGCGCTCCTGACGCTGCTCTACGGCCTCTCGATCCCGCTCGCCCTGTGGCTGATGGTGCGGCTGCCGTTCCACCCCGACCGGCTACCGTTCTACTTCGCGGTCTCGCTCCTGCCGTTCCTGCTCGCGGGGATGGCGCTCTCGATGCTCTTCGCCATCGAGAGGCGCAACGCCGGGCGCCTGTACTTCGCGGACCTGCTCGGGGCGTCGCTCGGCGCTCTCCTGGTGACGTTCCTGCTCTCGTGGCTCGGTGGCGAGAACGCGGTGCTGCTCGTCGCCCTGGCACCGGTCGTGGCAGCGGGCGCCCTCTCGCGACGCCTGCGCATCGCCTCGGGTCTCCTCTCCGTCGCCGTGCTCGGCCTCCTCGTCGTGAATGGGCGGATGGGGTACTTCAACATCCACAGCGCACCGACGAAGGGGCTGTACCGCCACATGGCCGCACGGCCGGGCTCGAAGATCGAGCTCACCGGCTGGAACACCTACTCGCGCATCGACGCGGTGACCGGCTTCGAGAGTCCGTACCTGGCGCGTCTGTACATCGACTCGGACGCGTGGACGAACGTGCTCGCGTGGGACGGCCGCCTCGAGAGCATCGCATGGATGCGGGACTGGTACCGGTCGATCCCGTTCCGGGTCGCCCCGCAGCACCCCGCGACGCTGATCATCGGCCCCGGCGGCGGCTCCGACGTGCTGGTGGCGCTGGCCGCGGGCTCGGAGAAGGTGACCGCCGTCGAGATGAACCCGCTGATGCTGCGCTTCGCGCGGCACTTCGCAGACCGCGCCGGAAACCTCTACGACCACCCGCGGGTCGAGCCCATTCTCTCGGAAGGCCGCACCTTCATCCGGCGCACGGATCGCTTGTTCGACGTCATCCTGATGGGATTCGTGGACTCCTGGGCAGCCGTGGCCTCGGGCGGACTATCGCTCTCGGAGAACCACCTCTACACGGTCGAGGCTCTCCGAGCCTACTACGACCACCTCACTCCCGAAGGGGAGGTCGTCATCCTGCGCTGGGACGTGGACGTCCCGCGCCTGGTGTCGAACGCGGTGGCGATGCTCGGGCCCGAGGAGGCCGGCAAGCGCACGGCCGTCCTGCTCGAGAACGTCTCGGGCTCGGGAGAGGACCCGCCACAGATGATCTTCATCCTGAGGAAACGGCCCTTCACACCCGAGGAGACGGCGCTCTTGGCGGCGTCGCCGAACGCGCGCCCGGTGATCTTGCCAGGCCGGCACGTCGAGGAGCCCTATGCGTCGCTCTTCTCGGGGCGCACCAGCTTTGCTCGGTACGTCGCAGAGGCGCAGACGCGCGTGGACCCCGTGTTCGACGATCGGCCGTTCTTCTTCGCACGGCAGAAGCCGTGGGGCCTGCCACACTCGATGCGTATCGGCTTCCAGCAAATTCTCGCGCCGATCCTGGCGCTGTGCGCGCTGCTCCTGTTCCTCGGCAAGCCGCGCCGCGAGCCGGTCGGGCCCTACGCGGCCTCGATCCTCTACTTCGCGAGCCTGGGGGTGGGCTTCATCGCCGTCGAGCTGTCCCTGCTGCAGCACCTGACGCTGTTGCTCGGGCACCCGATCTTCACGCTCTCGATCCTGCTCTTCACGCTGCTCGCCTCCGGCGGGCTCGGCAGCGCGTCGGGCGGCCGGCGTCCCTTGCGCGACATCTGCCTGGCGGTCGCCGGCCTGGCGGCGGTCTACGCGCTCGCCCTGCCTCGGATCGTCACGGCGCTGCTGCCGTTGCCGCTCGCGCTGCGGATCGCGATCGCTATTGCGCTGGTCGCTCCCCTGGGCTTCCTCATGGGCATGCCGTTTCCGCGCGGCCTGCAGGCGACCGGCCAGGGGCCATTCCCGGCACCGCCCTTCTACTGGGGGCTCAACGGGATCCTGTCGGTCGTGGGGTCGATCGCCACGATGGTCGCGGCAGTGATCGTCGGCTTCACGTGGGCGATGCTCGGCGGGGCGGCGTTCTACCTGGTGGCCGCCGTGGCATCTTCCGCGTTCAACCGTGTTGCCGCCGCCCCCGCCCGGATCGAGGCGAAAGCGGCGTAGCAGGCACCCAGAGCCCGCTACTTCGCGATCACCCGGCTGCGCGGGTGCCGCACGTCGGTCCCGCGCACCATGTAGACCACCATCTCGGCCAGGTTGATGGCGTGGTCGCCGAACCGCTCCAGGTGCTTCGCCGAGAACATGATGGCGGTGGCGCGGCGGATGGCGCGCGAGTCCTCCATCATGAGCTGCAGGAGTTCGTTGAAGAGCTTGAGGTAGAGCGCGTCCACGAGGTCGTCGCCCTTCATGACCTCCTCGGCCTTCGCGGGATCGCGCTCCACGAAGGCGTCGAGCGCCTTCTTGAGCTGCACCTCGACGAGGTCGGCGAGCGAGGAGAGGTCGTGGAGCGGCCTGAGCGGCGGTGCCTGGGCGAGGTCGATGGCGCGGTCGGAGATGTTCACCGCCAGATCGCCCATGCGCTCGAGATCGGTCACGATCTTGAGCGCGGTGGTGATGAAGCGCAGGTCGCTCGCCGCCGGCTGCCGCAGGGCCAGGAGCCGCCGGCAGGCGCCGTCGATCTCCACCTCGAGGCGGTTCACCTCGGCGTCGCTCGCCTTCACCCGCAGCGCTAGCTCGCCGTCACGCTCCGTGATCGCGCGCACGCTGGCGGCGATGGCGGCCTCCACCTTACCCCCCATGGCGAGGAGCTTGTCGCGTAGATCCTTCAGCTCCTGCTCGTATGTCCTGTCGGTGTGCGTGGCGGCCATTCCGCTCCTCACTCTACCCGAACTTGCCCGTGACATAGTCTTCGGTGCGTTGCTCGGTCGGGTTGGTGAATATCTTCTCGGTCGGACCCGCCTCGACCAGCTCACCCAGGTAGAAGAAGCAGGTCATGTCGGAGACGCGCGCCGCCTGCTGCATGTTGTGGGTGACGATGACGATGGTGTAGCGCTCCTTGAGTTCGTGCATGAGCTCCTCGATCTTCGCCGTGGCGATGGGATCGAGGGCGCTCGCCGGCTCGTCCATGAGGAGCACCTCCGGCTCGACGGCCAGCGCTCGCGCGATGCACAGGCGCTGCTGCTGCCCACCCGAGAGAGACAGCGCCGAGTGCTTGAGGCGGTCCTTCACCTCGTCCCACAGCGCGGCCTGGCGCAGGCACCGCTCCACGATCTCGTCGAGGGCGCCCTTCCAGCCGTTGAGCTTCAGGCCAGCCGCGACGTTGTCCTGGATCGACATGGTGGGAAACGGGTTCGGCCGCTGGAACACCATGCCCACCCGCCGACGCAGGTGGACCGGGTCCACCCCGCGGGCGTAGAGGTCGTCGGAATCGAGGAAGACGCTGCCCTCGGAGCGGGCGCCCGGCACGAGCTCGTGCATGCGGTTCAGGCAGCGCAGGAAGGTGGACTTGCCGCAGCCGGAGGGGCCGATGACCGACAGGACCGAGAGGGCGGCGACGTCGATCGAGACGTCGCGCAGCACGTGGCGGTCGTTGAAGTAGGCCTGGAGCTTCTCGACTCGCATCTTGGCCGGGGCGCTCACGTCCCCCCTCCGGCGGCGCTGCGGCGCAGGGCGTACCTGGCTCCCAGGTTGAGCAGGCCGACCAGGAGCAAGAGGACGAGGGCGGCGCTCCAGGCCTTCTGGTGCCAGTCCTCGTAGGGACTGACGGCGTAGTTGAAGATCTGCACGGTGAGGGACGCGGTGGGCTGGTCGGGCCGCAGGCTCCAGTACTGGTTGTTGAGCGAGGTGAACAGGAGCGGCGCCGTCTCGCCCGCGGCTCGCGCGATGGCGAGGAGGGCAGCGGTCAGGATGCCCCCCGCGGCCGTCCGGAGGACGACGCGCAGGCTCGTCTTCCACTGGGGGATGCCGAGCGCGAGCGAGGCCTCGCGCAGCGTGCCGGGC
>MEMX01000109.1:5278-13916 GCA_001768075.1 Anaeromyxobacter sp. RBG_16_69_14
ATCGGGATCACGACGAGACCGTAGGCGACGATGCCGAGCACGATCGACGGAATGCCCGAGAACACCTCCGCCGTGAAGCGCACCGCACGTCCGAAGGGGCCGTCGCCCCTCTCGGCCAGGAACACGCCAGCTCCGATGCCGAGCGGCAGCCCGAGGAGGCACGCCATCCCGACCATCATGGCCGTTCCGAGGATGGCGTTGCCGACACCTCCTCCCGGCTCGCCGACGGGCGTCGGGAGCGAGGTGAAGAACCCCGGGGTCAGGCCCGGCGCGCCCTTCGACACGACCAGCCAGAGGAGCGATCCGAGCGGGATGATCGCGGCCACCACCATCGCCCCGCAGAGGATGGTCACCAGGACGTTCACCGCTCGGCGCACCCGGAGCGACTTCACGAGGCCGCCCCCCGCGCCGGGCCGCGCGCGACGAGCTGGACGAGGACGCGCGCCAGCGAGTTGAGGATGAGCGAGAGGCCGAAGAGCACGAGCGCGAGCCCGGCCAGGGCGCCGGCGTGGACGCTGTCGGTCGCCTCCGCGAACTCGTTCGCGATGACGGCGGGGAGCGAGTAACCCGCGGCGAAGAGCGAGGCGTGGATCTCCGGCGAGTTCCCGATGACCATCGTGACCGCCATGGTCTCGCCGAGGGCGCGGCCCAGCCCGAGCACCGCCGCCCCGAAGATGCCGGGGCGCGCGTAAGGTAGCACCGCGATCCGGATCGCCTCCCAGCGCGTCGCGCCGAGCGCGAGCGCGCCTTCGCGCAGCGCCGGAGGCACCGTCTTCAGCACCTCGTTCGTGACAGACGACACGGTGGGCAGGATCATCACCGAGAGGATGAGCCCGCCGGCCAGGAATCCGAGGCCGATGGTCGGTCCCTGGAAGAGGGGCAAGAAGCCGAGCGTGCGCTGGAGGAAGGGCTCGACGGTGTTTCGCAGCAACGGCACCATCACGAACAGCCCCCACAAACCGTAGACCACGCTGGGGATGGCGGCCAGGGTCTCGATGGCGAAGGACACGATCGGACGCAGCGGCGGTGGGCCCATCTCCGAGAGGAAGAGCGCGAGCCCGACCGACACCGGCACCGCGACGGCGACGGCGACGGCGCTCGTCACGACCGTGCCGTAGATGAAGGGCAGGGCGCCGAACGAGCCGGCCACCGGATCCCAATCCTGTTGCAGCAGGAATCGCATCGCGCCGGCCGCCATGGCGGGGCGCGACACCTGCACCAGCTCGAGCACGATCACGCCCACGACGAGCAAGACCGCCCCGCCCATGACCCCGAGCAAGGCGTTCCAGATGCGATCGCCCGTGTGAGCGCCGGCGGAGAGGCGCTGGGGCGGCGCGGAGAGCGCCGCCCCATTCGCTGCTATGTCAACGGGAGGAGGCAAGCGGGATCGGCTTTCCCTGGACGGTCATCCCTTCGAGCTTCTTCTCCACCTTCGCCACCACCGCCTTGGGCAGGGGAGCGTAGTCGAGCGGCGCCGCGGATGCCTGGCCCTCGTGAATCGCCCACCAGAGGAAGCGCACGAGCGCCTCTCCCTTCGCCTTGTCCGCCTGGTCCTTGTAGACGAGCAGGTACGTGAAGGCAGCGATAGGATAGCTCGTCTTGCCGGCGGCGTCGGTGATCGAGACGCGGAAATCGTCCGGCATGGCCACGCCCGCCGCAGCTTCCGAGGTCGCGGTGATGGAGGGCTTCACGAAGTTGCCGTCGCGGTTCTTGAGCTGGGCCATCGGCAGCTTGTTCTGGTTGGCATAGGCGAGCTCCACGTAACCCACCGCGCCGGGCGTGCCCTTGACGAGCCCGGTGACACCCTCGTTGCCCTTGGCGCCGAGTCCCACCGGCCACTTCACGCTCTTGCCCGCACCCACCTTCGACTTCCACTCGGGGGAGACCTTGGCCAGGTAGTCGGTGAAGATGCTGGTCGTGCCCGAGCCGTCGGACCGGTGCGCGACGGTGATGGCGGTGTCGGGCAGCTTCACGCCCGGGTTATCCCTGGCGAGCTTCGGGTCGTTCCACTTGGTGATCGCGCCGAGGAAGATCCCCGAGACCGTCTCGGGCGTGAGCTTCAGATCCTGCATCGCGCCGTTGTAGGTGACCACCACCGCGCCCAGCACGGTCGGGATGTGGACGATGCCGGGGGCCTTCGCCATCTCCTCTTCCGTCATCAGCGCATCCGTCGCGCCGAAGTCGACCGTCTTCTCCGTGATCTGCTTGATGCCACCGCCGGAGCCGATGGACTGGTAGTTGAAGCGGAGATCGGGCAGCTTCTTGTTGTAGTCGCTGAACCACTTCGAGTAGAGCGGGAACGGAAAAGTCGCGCCGGCGCCCGTGATGAGCAGCGGGCTCTGCGCGAGGGCGACCCCGCCGAGGGCTAGGGCCAGTGCCGCAATCGTTTTTTTCACTTGGGGCTCTCCGGGGTGTTCGGGTCGGCCCGAGGTTTAGGCGGTGAAGGTGACGAAACCGTGACAGAGCCGTGAAGCTTGCGGAAATCGCCGCAGAATGTACAGCTCAGGCAGCCGGTAGTCTGACCCAGAAGCGGGTGCCTCCCGCCCCGCTCTCCACACCCACCTCACCCTCCTGGGCCTGCGTCAGGTGCTTCACGATGGCGAGCCCGAGCCCCGTACCGCCCTGCTCGCGGCTGCGCCCGGGATCGGCGCGATAGAAGCGCTCGAACAGGCGGGGCAGGTGGTGCCGATCGATGCCAGGCCCTGTATCCGCCACGGTGAGGACGACACCCACCTCGTCCCGCGCGGCACCGAGCGTGACGGTTCCGCCCTGGGGCGTGTACTTCACCGCATTGTCGACGAGGTTCACCAGCACCTGCTCCAGGGCGCGCGGATCTGCGCGCGCCGCCAGCCCCTCCGGCACGTCGCGGGCAAGCCGCAGCGTCTTCTCGGCGGCGCGATCGGCGTGCAGGTCGAGGACGCCCTGCGCCAGCCCGGCCAGCTCGACCCGGCAGAGCTCCATCGTCCACTGGCCAGATTCGATGCGGGAGAGATCGAGGAGGTCCTGCGTCAGCCGCGCCAGCCGCTCGGCATGGCGCGCCACCATGTCCACGAAGTGGCGCGCGCTGTCGGCATCGGCGAGCGCCCCGGCGAGGAGCGTCTCGGCAGCGCCGCGGATGGCGGTCACCGGCGTGCGCAGCTCGTGGCTGGCGTTGGCGACGAAGTCTCGCCGCATGGCCTCGCCGCGCTTGGTCTCGGTCACGTCGCGCAGGAGCAGCAGCACCTCGCCCCGCAGGAGCGGCGAGAGGTGGGCGAGCCAGACCCGGCGGGTTGCCGGCGCCTCGAAGTGGAGCCGGCGCACGTGCCCCTCCAGGCCCCGGCGCACGGCCTCGTCCAGCTCGGCCGAGCGCGTGATCTCGAGCGGCGAGAGGCCCGCGGCGCGGCCGCCGGGCGCGAGGGTCTCGAAGGCGGCGTTGGCGACCCGGACCTCTCCGTCCTTGCCCACCACCGCCGCCGCGTCGGGGAGGGCGGCGAGCAGCTCGCGCTCCGGCTCGTCCTTGGTCTTGGCGCGCTCCTCGCGCGTGTGGACGAGCCCGCCCAGCAGCTCCAGCTCGGGCGGCAGCTCCACGCGCGGCCCCCCTGCGAGCTGGTCCTGGAGCGCGCGGATGGCCGCCGGCACCTTGTCGCGGCGGAAGAGCGCCATGAGCATTTCGCTCAGCCCGGCTCGGAGGGTTCGACCAGGCGATAGCCCACGCCGCGCACCGTCTCGAGCAGGTCGCGGGCGACGCCGAGCTTCTCGCGCAGCCGCTTCACGTGCGTGTCCACCGTCCGGGTCTCGATCTCGCTCGACATCTCCCACACGTCCATGAGGAGCTGCTCGCGCGATTGGACCCGCCCGGCACGCGACATGAACGTGACGAGCAGCCGGAACTCGAGAGGCGTGAGCACCACCTCCTCGTCTGCCACATACGCCCGGTGCGCCTCCACGTCCACCCGGATCGGTCCGACCGCGTCGGGTGCGCGCTCGCCGGAGGCCGGCGTCGCACCCCCGGCGCGCCGCAGCACCGCGCGCACGCGCAGCACGAGCTCCCTGACGCTGAAGGGCTTCGTCACGTAGTCGTCCGCGCCGAGCTCGAACCCGACCACCTTGTCCACCTCCTCGCTCTTGGCGGTGAGCATCATCACCGGCACGTGTCTCGTGCGCGGGTCGGATTTCACCGCACGGCACAGCTCGGTGCCGGACACGTCCGGCAGCATGAGGTCGAGCAGCACGAGATCCGGGACGCGGCGACGCAGCTGCTGCAGCGCCTCCTGGCCAGACGAAGCGAGCAGGGTCTCGAACCCGGCCTGGCGCAGGTTGAAGTCGAGAAGGGACAGCAAGTCTCGCTCGTCGTCTACGATCAGGATGGCCGGCACGGCGGAATGCTACAACACGGCCAAGTGGCGGATGCGTGGCGGTGTGGCGACGGCACGGTGAACCCAGGCCCAAAACGGGTCGCCTGACGGCCCCTTTTCGGTCCAGCGACAGCTTGGTCACGCCCAGCGAGGCCTATCCCGTCTTCACCCTCAGGTGAAAACTCTTCGGGCGCGTCAGCGCGAGGAGGCCGTGGCGCGAGAGCGAGAGGCCGAGCCCCGACTGCTTCCACCCCACCCACGGCAGCGCCGGGTCCAGGAAGTCGCAGCGGTTCATGTACACGGTGCCCGTCGCCAGTTCTCGGCCCAGCGCCACCGCCCGCTCCTCGGAGCGGGTCCAGACCGAGGCGCTGAGGCCGTAGCGGCTCGCGTTCATGCGCTCGAGCGCCTCCTCGTCGTCCTTCACGCGCTCCACGATGGCGACCGGTCCGAAGCTCTCCTCCTGCACGATGGCCGCGTCCTTTGGCGCGCCCTCGACCAGCGTGGGCAGGAAGAAACGGCCCTTCCCGCTCACCGCGGCGCGCTCGCCTCCGCACAGGACGCGGGCACCCCGCGCACGCGCCTCGCCGACCTGCGCCTCGAGCTCGCGGGGCGCCTCGGGCGTCGCGAGCGGGCCGAGCGTGGTGCCCTCGGCGGCGGGATCGCCGGGCGTGAAGTTCCGCGCCGAGACGAGCGCCCCCGCCACGAAGTCGGCGTACCACCTCGCGTGCACGTAGATGCGCTTCACACCACAGCAGCTCTGGCCGGCGTTGTAGAAGGCTCCCTCGATCACATTTGCGACGGCGAAGGCGAGGTCCGCATCCTCGGCGACGTAGGCGGCGTCCTTCCCCCCGAGCTCGAGGACCACCGGCAACAGGCGCTGGGAGGCCGCGCGGTGGATCTCCCGGCCAGCGGCGTTGGACCCGGTCAGCGCGGCGAGCGCCACCTCCGGCCGCGCGACGACCTTGGCTACCACTTCGTGGCCGGCGACGAGCGCCTCCACGAGCCCCTCCGGCGCGCCCGCCTCACGGAAGGCGCGCGCGAAGTGCCCGGCACAGAGCGGCGTCCGCGAGGCGTGTTTCAGCACCACCGCGTTCCCGGCCAGCACCGCGGGCGCCACCACGTTCACCGCGGTCAGGAGCGGGTAGTTCCATGGAGCGACGTCCACCACCACGCCCAGGGGCTCCCGCGCGATGAAGCGCTCGAAGCCGGACTTCTCCGGCAGCCGCTCGTCGGCGAGCGACTCCTCGGCGATGGAAGCCATGTGCGCCGCCCGCGCGACGCAGGTGCCCACCTCGCCGCGCGCCTCGGTGATGGGCTTGCCCATCTGCCGGGTGATGTCGCGCGCCACCTCTTCGCGCCGGGCCGTGAGCGCGTCCCCGAAGCGGCGCACAAGCTCCACGCGCTCGCGCAAGGGAACCCGCGCCCAGGCGCGCTGCGCCGCGGCAGCGCGATCGACGCAGGCCATGGCCTCCGCCTCGGAGGCGAGCGGCAGCTCGCAGACGATCTCTCCGGAGAAGGGATCGTCGACGCGCAGGATGGGGCCTGGTTCGGTCATGCGGTACAGGATAACTCCGCCCGAGCCGACCCCGCACAACGACCTCGACGGCGGACGCCGGCGCAGGTACCTTCACCTCGTGCTCCAGCTACGTACCGGCATCCTCCGGTGCGGGGTGCGCTTGGCGATCTGCCTCGTCCCCCTCGCGCTGGCTTCTCCGGCCCTGTGCGACGTCCCTCCGAGCGCGGCTGCCGCGGAGGGAGTCTCTCCTCGCGCGGCCCTCTCCCAGTACATCGACCTGTGCCGGGAAGGCCGGTACGGCGCCGCCGCGCGATATCTGGAGATCCCTGCGTCGCTGGCGAGCCGCGGCCCCGAGCTGGCGCGCCGGCTCAAGGCAGTGCTCGATCGACACTTCTGGATCGACATGGATCTCGTCTCCGATACCGAGGAGGGGAACACGTCGGACGGACTCGCCCGCGATGTGGAGGAGGTCGCGCGCATCCCCGGGGCCGAGGGCTCGGCGGATCCGGTCAAGATGGTCCGCGTCCGGGGAGGTGGGCACGCTGCCTGGCTCTTCGCCGCCGGCACCGTCAACCATGTTGACACTTGGTACGACCAGCTCCGCCACCGCTGGGTGCTTGACCATCTCCCCCAGCCTTTGCTCCGACCCGGTCCGCGCGAGCTCCTGTGGTGGCAGTGGCTCGCCCTCCCCATCCTGGTGTTCGTCGCGTGGGCGCTCGCGCTCGTGGCGGCGCGCATCTCGGTCGCGCTGCTCGCCCGGTTCGCGGCGCGCACGACGGCGAGCTGGGACGACGCGCTGGTCCGACGGCTGCCCGGACCCGCGCGCCTGGGGTGGTGGCTCCTGTTCGCGACGGGCGGCGTACGGCTCCTCGACCTCTACGATCCCGCCGAGCGCTTCATCGACGAGCTACTCGCCTCGGGCGCCGTCCTGGCCCTGTTCTGGGCCGTGTTTCGATCGGCCGACATCCTCGGGCAGGTGGCCCTCGACTCCCCCTGGAGCCAGGCGCACCCCGCCTCGCGGGCGCTCCTGCCCCTCGCCGTGCGCTCGAGCAAGGTCGCCGTCGTGGCGCTGGCGGTGGTCGGGATCCTGTCGCTCTGGGGCTTCCCCGTGGCCAGCCTCCTCGCCGGCCTCGGCATCGGAGGCCTCGCTCTCGCCCTCGCCGCCCAGAAAACCGTCGAGAACCTCTTCGGGTCATTTTCGATCGGCATCGACCAGCCGTTCCGGGAGGGCGATTTCGTCAAGGTCGAGGACTTCGTCGGCACGGTCGAGCGGATCGGGCTGCGCTCCACCCGCTTCCGCACCCTCGATCGCACCCTCGTCTCCCTCCCCAACGGAAAGCTCGCCGACTTGCGCGTCGAGTCGTTCGCGGCGCGCGACCGCATCCGGCTCGCCTGCACGTTGAACCTGGTCTACGGCACCACGGCGGTGCAGCTTCGGAGCGTCCTCGAGGGCGCCGAGAACGTCCTTCGGCAACACCCGAAGATCTGGCCCGAGGCGGTGGTGGTGCGATTCAAGGCGCTCGCCTCGACCTCCCTCGACGTGGAGGTGATGGCGTGGTTCCAGACCGCCGACTTCGACGAGTTCCAGCTCATCCGCCAGGACGTGCTGCTCGCCTTCATGGAGGTGGTCGAGTCCTCCGGGTCGAGCTTCGCCTTCCCGACGCAGACCGTACACGTGCAGGTCGAGAGGCCCTCGCACGGCGCGGAAGTGCCCGCAAGCTTGCCGGAATCCTCGTAGCTCTTCAACCGCCGTCTGGCTTTCCGGGTACATTGCCGCCATGCGTTTCTTTGCGACCTGTGCCAAAGGCACCGAGGGTGCGCTTCGCCGCGAGCTTTCGGCACTGAAGCTCCGCCACGTGCGCGGCGGGCAGGGCGGCGTCGCCTTCGAGGGCGGGCTCGAGGCGGCCATGCGCGCCTGCCTCCATGCCCGGGTGGCCATGCGCGTCGTGCTCGAGCTGGCCAGCTTTCCGGCCGACGACGCCGACGCGCTCTACGAGGGCGTGCGCGCGGTTGACTGGACCCCGTGGCTCACCGCCCGGACCACCCTCGCCGTCGAGGCGACGGTGCGGGACTCGGGCATCACCCACTCCGGCTTTGCTGCGCTCAAGGTGAAGGACGCGGTCGTGGACGCGCTGCGCGACAAGCTGGGCGCGCGCCCCGACGTCGATCCGAAAGACCCGGACGTGCGCATCGTGCTCCACCTCTCCCGGGACCAGGCCGATCTCGGCCTCGACCTGGCCGGCGAGCCGCTCCACAAGCGTGGCTACCGTTCCGGCATGACGCCCGCCCCGCTCAAGGAGACGCTGGCCGCGGCCGTGCTGACGCTGGGCGGCGTCGACCTCGAGCGCCCCTTCATCGACCCCATGTGCGGCTCGGGCACGCTCGCCATCGAGCACGCGCTGGCGGCTCGCAAGATCGCGCCGGGACTGGGCCGCGCCTTCGGCTTTCAGCGCTGGCCGTCCTACCGCGGCGAGCTGCAGTCGAAGTGGGACCGCATGAAGGAGGAGGCACGGCGGGCCGCGCTCCCGGCTGCGCCTGCGCCCATCGTCGCGCGCGATCTCTTCTCCAAGGCGCTCGACGCCGCGCGCAGGAACGCCGCTGCGGCGGGGGTGGGGCAGGACATCCGGTTCGAGAAGGGCGACGTGCGCGACCTGGCACCTGACGCAGCCATGGCGGCGGGGACGATCTGCACGAACCCACCCTACGGCGAGCGCCTGATGGGGCGTGAGGTGGGCCGTGAGGCGCGGCGTGAGGTGGGCCGTGAGAAGGGCCGCGGCGGGGCCGGCGG
>MEMX01000110.1:0-3093 GCA_001768075.1 Anaeromyxobacter sp. RBG_16_69_14
CTCGGCTGCGCGCGGGGGCGCTTCCCGCCATCGCCGCCGCCCGAGCCGCTGCTGCGCGATGCGGAGCGAGCCGCGGTGAACCGCGCCGTCTGCCGTGCCGCGGTCACCTCGGGGCCGATGAGGCGCGCCGAGGCGCTGCACGTCGCCTTCTGCGCGTTCGCCGCTGGCCGCGAGGCCCTGGTGATCGCCTGGCCTGGGACCGGACCAGGGAGCGACCGAGACGGCCCGGCGCCGCTCGCGGTCGAGGCGCTGGCGTCGGCGGGGGTGGAGGTTCCTTCCGTGCCCGACCGGGACCCTGACCTGGCCGGGAGCCGCTCCGCGGCCGAAGCGCTCAGGGCGGCGGCGCGCGCTGCCAGGGACGGGGCGGTGGGCGCGGTGAGGGGCCCCATCGCGCGATCCCTGGAGCTTCGCGCGCGCGCTGCTTCCGTGTTCGCGCGTGGCGCGATGGAGGCCGAGCGCTACCAGGCCGTCCTCGCCCGGCGCACCTCGCCGGTCGCAGGGGCGCTCCCCGAGGCGCTACTCCCCGAGCTCGCGCGCGCGCTGCCGGCGGAGTGGAGTCCCTCGCTGCTCGAGACGCACGCGCGCTGCCCCTTTCGCCTCTTCGCCGGGCTCGTCCTCGGGCTCGCGGATCCGGACACCGCCGATCTGGACATCGACCCTCGCGACGAGGGCAAGCTCGCGCACGCGATCATGGAGCGCTTCCTGTGCTCGAGGCTCGAGAGCGGCGGGCTGCCCTTGCGCGGTGCCCCGGAGGAGCGGGAAGGGCTGCGGGCGGTCGCGGTGACGCTCTTCTCCGAATTCGAGGCGGACGGACGCACCGGCGATCCCGCGGCCTGGTCGGGGCGGCGCGCCGCCGTCCTGTCACGGCTCGAGCGCGTGGTCGAAGCCGAAGCGGCCCGAGGTGCCGAGGCGAGTGGGCCGGATGGTGCCGTGGCGCCGGCTCTCCTCGAGTACCGCTTCGGCGGCGACTCCGGGGTGCCGCCGCTCGTGTTCCCTGACGACAGTGGCCCGGGCGGTCCCGGCCGCGAGATAAGGCTGCGCGGCCGCCTCGATCGCGTGGACGCGTCGCCCGAGCGGTTGGTGCTCATCGACTACAAGGACTCGAGGGCGAGGGCCGACTGGAAGGAGAAGCTCGAGCTCGATGCGCTCGGCGAGACGAACTTCCAGGTGCCGGCGTACCTCATGGCGGCCTCGCGCGCGCTCCCGGGACGACCCCGCCTCGAAGCGACGTATCTCCTCCTGCGCTCGGCGGAGCGGGTCGGGCCCTTCCGGGCCGAGGCGGACGACCCGCTCTTCGCGGTGGACGAGGCCGCGCGGGCGGCGGCGCGAAATGCAGGTGCAGCTCCCTTCGCGGACGCGGTGGTGGCGGCGGTGCGGCGCATCCGCGCCGGCGTGCTGCCCATCGCCTCGCGAGACTGCACCGGCTGCGCCTTCGGAGCGGTATGCCGGTTTCAGTCGCTCGCGGAGGGGCCGCCGTGAGGCGAGAGATCGACACGGTCGAGGCCGCGAGCGAGCCGGGCGACGAAGCTCGCGGTCGGATCCGCTCCACCAGCCGGGGCGAAGCGCCTCGCCCCGCCCTCGTCTGGAGCGAGGCGGCCGAGCGGCTCTTCACGCTCTCCGGGCCGACGGCGGTGTCGGCCGGCGCGGGATCGGGCAAGACCACCTGCCTCGTCGAGCTGTGCGTCCGCTTGCTCTCGGGCGAGGCCACCGGGAGGCCCTGCGAACCTTCCGAGATCGCCGCCATCACCTTCACCGAGAAGGCGGCCGCGGAGCTGGGGGAGCGGCTGCGCGAGGCGGTGGCCGCGCGGGCGCGCTCCGCGTCGGACGGTTCCGGTGCGGGGGATGACGAGCGGACGTGGCGTGTGCGGCTGCACGAGCTGGAGCGGATGGCGATCGGAACCATCCACGGCTTCGCGGGTCGGCTCCTCCGCGAGCACGCGCTGGAGGCTGGTCTCGATCCGAACCTCGAGGTGCTCGACGAGGACATCTCGCAGGGGTGGCGCCGGGAGGCAGCTCGCGATGCCGTCGTGGCCGCACTCGATGCCCAGCGCCCCGAGGCGCAGGTCCTCGTCGCCGCACATGGCGCGGGCGGGCGGCGCGCGGGGCTCGCCGACGTGGTGGCCGAGATCGCTCGCGAGAGGGCGACACACGGCGAGACGCGGCCCGTCGAGCCGGCGCCGGACGCCGTCGTCGAGGCGGTCGCGGCCCGCGCGGACGCACTGGCCGCGGCCGGGGCGCTGCTCGCGAGGCGCGGCGAGGTGCGGACGGCGAGCGGTACCCGCGCCCTGGCGCAGCTCGCCGACGCCGTCATGCGGTTCGAGGACGTGGACCGCGGCGGGCCGCCGTGCGCGGAGGCTCTCCGCCGGGCGGCAGACGTGGTTGCCGCCGTGCGCGGGTGGCGTGTGGGCAGCTCGGACGGCGAGGCCGCGCGCGCGTTGAAGGGCGACCTGGTGCGCTCCTGGGATGCGTTCCGCGTGAGAGCGGCCGAGGCGCTCGCCGGGCCACAGAAGCGCGAGCTGTGTACCCTGGTCGCCGAGGCGGAGGCACGCTATGCCGCGCGCAAGCGCGCCGCGCCGGCCCTCGACTTCGACGATCTCCTGGTGCTGGCGCGCGATCTCCTCCGATCCGACGCGGGGCTACGTGCCGAGCTGAGGGGCCGTCTGCGTGCCCTGCTCGTCGACGAGTACCAGGACGTGAACGGCGTGCAGCAGGAGATCTTCGAGCTGCTGACCGGGGCGGATCATGGCTCGACACCGTTGCTGGTGGCCGTGGGCGACCTGAAGCAGTCCATCTACAGATTCCGCGGCGCCGACGTGGCCGTATTTGCCGGCGTGCTCGATCGCCTCGCCGCCGCGCCGCTGGCGCGCGTCCTCCACCTCGCCCAGAACCATCGATCGAGCCCGGGTGTGCTGGAGCTCGTGAACGAGGTGTTCTCGCGCTGCATGCAGCCGGAGAGCCCGGTCGCGCGGCCGTACGAGCTCTCCTTCCGCGACGCGGACCGGCTGGTGCCGGTGCGCACCGGCGGGCAAAGGCCAGCCTGCGAGATCCTGGAAGACGGCGAAAAGGGGAATGCCGCCGAGCGGCGACCGCGCG
>MEMX01000110.1:3110-3805 GCA_001768075.1 Anaeromyxobacter sp. RBG_16_69_14
GCCCGCATCCAGGGGCTCGTCTCGGGCGTGGCGGGGGTGGAGGTGCGAGAGCGCCGAAGCGCGGGCGATGGGAGCGAGGAGCAGGGGCGACGGCCGCGGTACGGTGACATGGCTGTCCTCTTCCGTCGCCTGACGCAGATCGGCGAATACGAGCGCGCGCTGCGCGGTGCCGGGATACCTTACCGGCTCGCTCGCGGCGGCGGCTTCTACCAGGCGGCCGAGGTGCGTGACCTCGGCGAGCTCCTCGCCAGCCTGTCCGCGCCCGAGGATGCCTTCGCGTGGGCCGCGCTGCTCAGGTCGCCGATGTGCGGACTGGGAGAGGGCGCGCTCTTCGCCGTGTCGCGGCCCGGCCTCGCCAGGCTGGCGAGGCGGGAGCCCGAGGAGGTCGTTCGCGAGCTGGTCCGGATGTATCCCGCTGCGGCGCAGCCCTGGCCGTTCACGCCGACCGCGACGTCGGTCTCGAACGAGTGGCCTGCCTCTACCGAGGCCGATCGCCTCCGGCGGTTCCTGACCGAATGGCACGGCCTCCATGCCGTTCGCGGCCGCCTTTCGCTTCCCGACCTCCTTCTCCGCGCGGTGGAGCGGCTCGATCTCGAGGCTGCGTACCTCGCTTCACCCGATGGCGAGCGACGGCTGGTGAACTTGCGCAAGGCGCTCGCCATGGCCGCACGCTTCGCCTCTCGCGGCGGTACGCC
>MEMX01000110.1:3854-5819 GCA_001768075.1 Anaeromyxobacter sp. RBG_16_69_14
GGTCGACGCGGCGAAGCCGATCTCGTCGTCCGGGGGCGCCCTGGGGAGCTTTCGGGCCCCGCGCAAGGCGATCTGGACGGCGCCACCGCGCGTGGAATCCTCGCTCACGCCATGATCGCGGAGGTCGAGCTGGGCGCGCCACCGCTCGAGCTGCGCGCCCAGCTCGCCGCGGCCGCGGGCCGGCGCGGCTACGATCCGCACTCGCGCGGGGTCCGCCGCATCATCGCGGACGTTTTGCGCTTCCTCGACTCCGCTCCCGGGCTCCGGCTCACCCGAGCGGCGCTTGCGGGTGCGCTGCAGCGCGAGGTGCCGTTCGTGCTCAGGCTGGATGGCGACGGGATGCCGTCGTGCTATCTCGTCGGCGCAGTTGACGCGCTCGTCGAGGAGCGAAGGGCGGTGGTCGTCCTCGACTTCAAGTATGCGATGGCGCGCGCCGGAGCCGGCGAGCGCTACCGCTTCCAGCTGCTGGCCTATGCGCTCGCGGTGTCGCGCGCGCTGCCAGGTCGCAAGGTGACGGTGAGCCTCCAGTTCTTGCGCGGCAGCTGCGCGACCGTCGATCTCACGCCCAGTCCGGCCGAGCTGCGCCGCTTCGCGCGCGAGGCGCCACGCCTCGCCGCCGCCGCGCATGGTGGTGCGGATCTCTCGCGCTCGCCGGCGGAGCTCGGGCGCGACGAGGCACGCTGCCGGCAGGAGGGCTGCGGCTACGTCCGCCGCTGTCACGGTGTCGGCATGCGCGGCGACTGCGTGCCCACTCGCGACAACCTCCCTTGAGACCGGGCCAGGACGCGATATACATCTCGCGCGCCGAGCTCTCCCCAGGTCTCCAGAAGTCGCCTCGAATCGGCGTGGTTTCTTACAATGCCCCTCAGACAGGAGGAGTTCATGGAAACAAAAATGACCGAGCGCGTGAAGCAAATCCTCTCCTGGTACTCCTCCGAGAACCCGGGCACGCTCACCAGCATCGCCCGCCTGCTCATGCACGGCCGCCTGGCAGGCACGGGCAAGCTCGTCATCCTGCCGGTCGACCAGGGATTCGAGCATGGCCCCGGGCGCACGTTCGCCCCGAATCCCGACGGCTACGATCCGCGCTATCACTTCCAGCTCGCGATCGAGGCGGGATGCAACGCCTACGCCGCGCCGCTCGGCTTCCTGCAAGCCGGCGCCGCCGAGTTCGCCGGTCAGGTGCCGCTCATCCTCAAGCTCAACAACTCCGACTCGCTCTCGAAGCTGGGAGGGGCGCCGTGCTCGGCGGTCACCGCGTCGGTGAAGGACGCGATCCGGCTCGGCTGCGTCGCCATCGGCTACACCATCTACCCTGGGTCCGATGCCCGCAACACGCAGCTGCAGGAGCTGCGGGAGCTGACTCTGGAGGCGAAGGAGGCCGGCCTGGCAGTGGTGGTATGGAGCTACCCGCGCGGAAGCGGTGTCTCGAAGGAGGGCGAGACCGCCGTCGACATCTGCGCTTACGCCGCCCAGATCGCGGCGCAGATGGGTGCCCACGTCATCAAGGTGAAGCCGCCCAAGGAGGCGGTCGAGCACCCCGAGGCGAAGAAGGTCTACGAGAAGTACAACATCCCGATCAAGACCCTCCCCGATCGCGTGCGCCACGTGGTGCAGAGCGCCTTCAATGGTCGCCGCATCGTCATCTTCTCGGGTGGCGAGGCGAAGGGCACCGAGGAGGTACTGAAGGAGATCCAGGGCATCAAGGACGGCGGGGGGTTCGGGTCGATCATGGGCCGCAACGCCTTCCAGCGGCCGAAGGCCGAGGCGTTGAAGCTGCTCGCCGAGGTGATGAAGATCTACACCAGCTAGGGCCGCCTCGGTGAACCGCCAAACCGATATCGCCTGTCCCCAGGCTTTGGGGCTTTGGCCTGGAGAGGTGAGATTCAAGTGGCGGGCAACCCGGCTCAGTTGGACGGCTGCCCCAACGGGCAGCCGTTCTTCTGCTGGAGCGCTGCGCACATT
>MEMX01000110.1:5858-6158 GCA_001768075.1 Anaeromyxobacter sp. RBG_16_69_14
CCGGCGCAAATCCGCCACCGGCGCGGTGCACCGCCGCGAATACCCTCGCGGAGAAGCCGTGAACACGCGCTGCCTCGTCGCGAGCGACGCGAAGGAGTGAGCCGCCGTGGGGCTGACCGCACGTCCTTCGTGCCGGTCGCGCCCGAACCCGCAGGGACGGAGCGTCAACGCGTCCCCAGGGTTCTATACTTTTCGGGCCCGTGGTGGCCTTTTTCCCTTGCCACCTCCGGCAGCCGGGGTTTATACGGATTTACCTTTTGAATCGCGGGCCTTGCGTGCGTATGACGCTCGCGGCCGCGG
>MEMX01000110.1:6234-10890 GCA_001768075.1 Anaeromyxobacter sp. RBG_16_69_14
AGGTCATCCAGACCTTGATGCAGGACGGTGACGTCGAGATCGAGACGCTGCGCATCTCGGACGCCGAGATGGACATGGCTGCGATCATGAAGGAATACCTCGCGGCCGAAGAGCGCGTGAACGCGGCCACGCGAGAGGCGCTGGAGCGACGCGGTTACGATCACTCCAAGTTCAGCCAGGTGAAGCGCGAGATGGCTGACGTGCGCGGGTTCAAGATGGGAGACGAGGGGATCGAGTACGTCATCGGACAGATGATCGAATTCCTCCTCATCTCGCGAAACGTCGAGGAGGTCTACGCCGAGGACACGACGATCCGGAAGAAGGTCTTCGGCATCTTCAAGAAGCACCTCGACGTGGACGAGGAGATCGATCGCGAGGCGCGCGCGCGTCTGAAGCACCTCCAGGAGGGCACCAGCGCCTGGGAGGTCGAGTATCAGAAGACGGTCGATCTGTTGCGCCGCTCGCGCGGTCTCATCTGACTCCGGGTTCGCCCTTTTCACAGTCAGTTCGCCGGCCGCATCGGGGATCCGCCCGTTTGCGAGAGCACGGCCCGCACCGGTCCGAGGTCGATCTCGCTCACCGCCGCCACCGGCAATCGGCGCTGGTCCTTGCTGTACCAAAACCGAATTCGACGTTCGGGACCGCCGCCTTCCGAGCGCGTCAGTACCGCGTCGAGACGGATTGTGTCGAAGGTCCCCGCAGCTGACTCGACGCGCTCGCTGACGGGCGCCACCGTGCCGTGCAATCGCCAGAAACGCCGGTTCGCGACGAGGTCGAAGCAGATCTCCTCGCCTGGCCGCAGCCGAGCCGCGCGTAGGTAGTAAACCATCGAGAGGAGATCCAGCGCCTCTCCCTGTCGCGCGGAGGTCGTCGTCCCCTTCACCTCCCCGGTCTTGTCCAAGACGCTCCAGTCCATGGTGAGCGGGCCGGGCCGGTCGAGGCGCGTGTCGGTGCTCTTGCGCGCGTCGTTCTCCTCGGCCTCGTCGCGGTAGCGCTGTGGCCGAAGGGTCTCTGCGCCGACCCAGGAGAGCGCGTAGCCCTTCACGCGACGCACCTTGGCGAAGATGGAGGTGGTGTGCACGCGCGCTCGCAGGGGGAGCAGCGTTCCTCGGGAGATGGGTAGCTCCACGGAGAGGCTGAGGGTCCCCGCCTTCACGATGCGCAAGATGTCGACGTCGTAGGTGAGCGACTCGCCCGGGGCGAAGGGCAGGGGCTCGTCCAGCAAGGGCGGCAGGCCGCAAGAGGGCTCGGCCAAGGACAGCGCGACGAGCAGAGCGAGCATCAGGAGACCTTCCCGATCGAGGACCTCCGGGCATTCGAGCGGCGAGCGTCGGCGCGCTGCCTCACCGCGCCAGCGCCGTCGCGATGGCCGCACCCAGCTCGCGGTGCGCGGCGAGATAGGGAGCTGGATCGCGCTCGAAGCCGCGCATCGAAGGGGCCAGGCGCACCGCCAGCCGCTCGGCCAGCGCCGAGAGCCCGCTGCGCCGCGCGAGGGCGAGCAGCTCGCGGTCCTCGAGCCCGTCCCGCACCAGCTTCAGCCGGATCGACTCGACCGGGAACGGATGCGTCCCGCCCAGCCGATCGGGCAAGCCGGGGTAGAGCAGGGTACCGTCGCCGTTCCCGGCGAATGCGCGCACTTTCCTCCACGGGTCGCCCTGCCATGCCTGTAGCATATCGTAGTAAAGTTCCCCTGCGACGCGCTGGCGGAACGCGAGCCAGCCCATGACGCGGGCGGAAACGCCGGGACGGTCGATCTCGTAACCGGGCCAGCCGCGAAAGGCGCGAGACATCTCGCGGCGCGCCGGCCCAGAGGAAGGGATCTCCTCGCAGCCGTG
Organism: Anaeromyxobacter sp. RBG_16_69_14; assembly: GCA_001768075.1. Taxonomy (GTDB): domain Bacteria; phylum Myxococcota; class Myxococcia; order Myxococcales; family Anaeromyxobacteraceae; genus Anaeromyxobacter_A. Next base: position 8,070 of record MEMX01000110.1, read on the forward strand.
GCTCATACATGACGCGTACCAGAACGGCCAGCCGGAGGACGGGCCGGAGCTCGCCAGCTTCACGGCGCGGAATGCCTCGGCACCGCGTTCGTCGAAGAAGAAGACGTTGGGCGCGAAGGCATCCACGAGACCCTCCAGCGAGGCGAGCGGTACGCTCGTGACGAAGATGCGCACACCTCCCGCCCGCGCCGCGCGCGCGCGACGCACCAGCTCGGGGATGTCCTTCGCCCTCGGCTCGTCGAGGGTGTAGAGCCACAGCCGGTCGGACCAGCCGCGCGCGTCGAAGTGCTCGCGCCAGGCGCGGAACAGCGCGACCAGATCGGCGGAGGAGCCCTCCCAGTCCCGCGCCGTGACGCGCAGATCGGCGAAGGTTCCCCGCACGCCCGGCACGAGCGTGCCGTCGAGTATCGGTGCCAGCTCCGAATCGTACGGCGTGAAGTCGAGCTCGCAACGCGCGGCCGTGCAGCGGCCCGGTGGCGGATCGTAGGAGAGCCCGTGGGGCGTGACGCGATGGCGGAGCGCTGCCGCGGCGAGGGCTTGCGCCAGCAAGGGGTCGTCCGGCTTGCCTAGGGCACGGGTCCCGAGGCGCGTGGGGAGTCCGAAGGTCACTGGAAAGGTGCTCGTCGTGGGCAGCGCAAACGGCCAGACCTCGAGCACCACCGGGACCGTCGCGAGCTCGCGACCGCCGTCGCTGAGCAGGATCGTTCCACGGTAGCGGCCAGGCCGCGCGTTCTCCGGCACACACAGCTCGACCCAGATGGCCTGCAGGCGGGCGGCCGGTACCGGCACTGGGAAGGCGCGCCGCGGCTCACCGAAGAAGGGATCGCGCTCGGGGATGAGCGGGTCGGGCCAGGTGCCTGCGGTGCCGTCCGGGCCCGAAGGGAGGGCGAGATCGAGCGTCGCCACGCGGTAGATCGCGGGCGCGATGCGCGAAGGCCCGTCGAGCGGAGCGGCGCGGGCCGACAGCGCGGCCAGCGGCCGCTCCGGCCGGATGGCGATCTGAGCCGACTCGCACTCGCCGCGCGCCGCGGCGAGATCGACGCTGTGTCCGGGAGGGAGGGCGTCCGTGGGCTGGAGCTTCTCGAGGCCACTCGCGACCCCCACCAGGGCCCTTGCCCGCCCCCCGTCGCCGTGCCGCGCGCCCGAGGCGCTCGCGGGCTGCAGAGGAACGCCGAGGAGCGCGGCGGCGAGCGCCGGAAGGGTATAAGACGCCGCGATACCGAGCTGGAACACTGGCCCCAAGCTGACGCTGGCGGGTCGTGCGGACAATCCTCCTTCTAAGGACCAGGCTCCAGTTTCGCGGACTGCTTCTGCCGAAGCCCGAAGCCCGCAGCCCGAGACTAGCGCGCCGCCGCGAACTGCGCGCCCGGGCGGTACCCGCTCAGGGTGGCGACCACGCTGCCGATGGCGAAGTCGGCGCTCATGCGTACCGGGATGTGACGGACGTCGTTCGAGAACCAGATGTACGAGTCGCGTTTCGTCTTGAACTTGTTCTTGAACCCGAGCTGCACCTTGACCCGCAGCGTGTCGAAGCGGCCTGCCGGAGTCTTCACCGTCTCCTCACCCTCCACGTCCGCGCGAAGGGTGAAGAGGTCGGTGCCGTAGAACACCGGGTATTCGAAGTGCGCCCCCGGCGCGAGCGGCTGCATGCGCAGGTAGAGGAGGGCGCTCGCGAGGTCGTGTACGTCGCCGGGCACGTCGTGCGTGCTCTCGCGCACCTTTCCCTTTCGGATCACCTGGACGGTTGCCTTGCCGCCGTCCCGGTCGAAGCGGGCGCGCTCCGTGTGGCGGTCCCCGACTTCGATGGCGTTCAAGTCCGAGCCGCGGGACGTCCGCGCTTCGGCGTCCCAGTACGAGACGTAGTGCTCCCGGATGTCGAGCAGCGCGGCGGCGCCATCCGTCGCCGCCTGGCAGATGACTGGCCATACGGCGCCCTCCGGCTGGCCCACGATGAGGCGCGCCCTGCCGGTGCGAATGTGGAGGTAGTCGAGCGTGAGGTCTATCTCCTCGCCGGGGGTGAACGCCGCGGCGGGCGCATTGCCAGGGGTCGCTGCGGACAGAGTACGTGGAGCGGTAGGCGGGGCGGAGCGCTGCGCGGACGCCACCCGTGGACCAGCGACGAGGAGGATCGCGAGCGCGAGCGGTCGTAGAGCGAGTGGGCGTAGAATGGACATGCCGGGAAGAGACCTCCGCAATGGGCGGCTCAGGCTCGCCAGGGCAGCAAGACCAAGGCCGCTTGGTGCATTCGCCGCCTCACATCAGAGTGACGCACGAGACGCACAGGGCATTCAAGCGATCCCGGACCCACTTCCGCGCACATCCACCGCCAGGTGGCTCGCGCACCAGGGGATGAGTTGGCGTAGGATGTGGGCTGGAGTTCGTTGCGACAGGTGACGTAGCGGAGGCGATCGTGCCTATTGACCCGCATGCATTCGAGGAGAGCGATCTCGAGTCCAATGAGGGAGGTACCAGCAAACGCCGCTTCAACGAGTTCGACTGTCCCGTGTGCAGCGCCAACAACCCGTACGGCGACGCCTTTGGCGACGGGGACGAGATCCGCTGCTTCTACTGCGGCCAGGAGTTCGAGGTCCGCGTGACGGACCTGGGGCGCCTCAAGCTGCGCGAGTCTTAGATGTCTCTGTAAGCCCACCCCTAGGGTGGCCGCGGCGGTCGCGCGCCCGGCCGCGCGCCAAAGATGGCGGTGCCGACGCGGACGAGGGTCGAGCCCTCTGCGATCGCCGTCTCATAGTCACCGCTCATCCCCATCGAGAGATCTGGAAGCGGCCGTCCGAGCCCATCGCGTAGCGCGCGCAGGGCCGCG
>MEMX01000110.1:10904-22369 GCA_001768075.1 Anaeromyxobacter sp. RBG_16_69_14
GCGCGGATCGGCCTCGGCAGGGGGGATGCACATGAGCCCGCGCAGCGCGAGCCCGGGCAGCCGAGCCACGGTCTCGGCCAGGCGCGGCAAGTCGCCCGGCGCGCAGCCCGATTTCGATCTCTCGCCGGCCACGTTCACCTCGAGGAGCACGCGCGTCGCCGTGCCGCGTCGGGCGGAGCGCTTCGACACCTCTTCGGCCTGCGACAAGCGGTCGATGGTGTGGATCCACGTGACGTGTGGGGAATCCTGTTCCTCCTCCGCCCGGCCGACCAGGTACTTCACCTTGTTCGTCTGGAGCGCGCCGATGAAGTGCCAGACGAGGTCGCGCAAATCCGAGAGCGCGGCCGCCTTGTCGCGCCATTCCTGCGCGTAGTTCTCGCCGAAGTCGCGCTGACCGGCGGCGTGGGCTTCCCGGACGGCGTCCGCTGGCTGCGTCTTCGAGACAGCGACCAGCGTCACGCTTGACGGGATGCGACCCCGCACCTGCGCCAGGGCCTCCGCGATCGCGCTCACCGCTCTGCCCCCCACGGTGGCGCGAAGCCGAGCCGCGCCAGCAGCGAGATCGTCTCGGCGAGGGGGAGCCCGACGACGTTCGAGACGCTTCCTCGGAGCTCGGTCACGAAGGCGCCGCCCACCCCCTGCACCGCGTACGAGCCCGCCTTGTCGAGGGGTTCGCCGGTCGCGAGGTACCAGCTGATCTGGGCCTCGGTGAGCGCTGCGAAGCGCACCTCGCTCGTGGCGGCCAGGACCTCCTCGCGGCCACCGCGCCGCGCGCAGACGCCGGTCATCACCTCGTGCGTGCGCCCGGAGAGCTCGCGAAGCATGCGGCGCGCGTCCTCGACGTCCCGCGGCTTGCCCAGGACAACTCCTTCGAGCACCACCACCGTGTCGGCGGCGAGCACGATCTCCCCGGTGATGGCGCGTGCCTTCTCTCGGGCCACGCGTCGCACGTAGTCGCCCGGTGGCTCGGCAGGGAGCTGCGTCTCGTCCGAGTCGGCGGGCCGCACCTCGAGGCGCAGCCCGAGCTGCTCGAGCAGCTCGCGTCGGCGCGGACTCCTGGAGGCGAGGGTGAGGATCACGTCAGTCCAGCTCTACCGGCGCCGCACGAACCTCGCCCAGCACGAAGGCCTTGTTCTCTACCACCTTCGATCTCTTGCGCAGATCCCCGACCCAGGCGCGTTCGATCTCCGACTCGCGGCTGAGCCGCAGGCGCGTCTCCACCTCGGATTTCATCTCGGAGAACTTGGCCTCGTCGGGGCGCTCCCGCTCCTTCGCGCGCGCCACCACGGGGCCCGAGGTCGTCTCGTACACCCCGGGAAGCACCTGCCCCGCGGCCGCCTTCATCGCGTCCGCGAAGAGGTCGGGAGCGGGGCCGATGCGCGGCACGTTGGGCGAGCTCGAAGCGGTGAAGGAGCCCGTCTCGTCCGGCTTGACGATCTGACCGCCCATCTTCACCGGCTCCGCGCCCTTCTTCTTGCCCTTCACCTCTTCCTCCACCGGGAACACCTCGGCGAAGCTCTCGCCGCTCCGCAGCCGAGTCAACGCCTCTTCGGCCTTCTGCGTGGCGAGCTTCTTCGCGAGGTCCGTCTCGAGCAGCTCGCGCGCGATGTCCGGCTTCGCCTTCTCGAGCGGTACCTTCTCGGGTTCCTGCACCTCCTCCACCTTGATGAGGTGCCACCCGAACTGCGTCTTCACTGGGGCGGACACCTCGCTCGGCGTGAGCTTGAAAGCCGCCTCCTCGAAGGCCTTCGCCATCATGCCCGCGCCGAAGAAGCCGAGGTCGCCGCCGCGCTCCTTCGAGCCGGGATCGTCCGAGGTCTCCGTCGCCACGCGCGCGAAGTCCTCGCCCTTCTTGACGCGATCGGCGATGGCGTCGATCTCCTTCTTCGCAGCGTCCTGTTCCGTCGCGCCGGCCTTCTCGTCCACCTTCACGAGGATGTGGCGGGCGCGGACGCGCTTCTTCTTGTCGAAGCGGGCAGGGTTTTCCTTGTAGTACTGCTCGATGCGCGCGCCGCTCCGGACGACGAAGTCCTTCACCTGCGCCTCCCATCCGGATGAGGCCTTCGCGTCCACGCGCGCCAGCGCGAGGGGAAAGCGGGCGAACTCGAGGGCGGCGCGGTCGTGGTCCGCGAGCCACGCTTCCTTGACCTCGTCGCCGGTCACCTTCGCGGTCTCGCGCAGGAGCGACATCATCTTCTGGTATCCGAGATCCCGGCGCATCAGCTCCTCGAACTTGCCGGGCGAGCCGTAGGCGCTCGAGACGGCGCTCTTGTAGAGCTCCATGTCGAACTGGCCGTTGCTCTGGAAGCCCGGAAGGGCCTTGATGGCGCTCGCGACCTCCTCGTCCGACACGACGATGCCCTGCTTCCGAGCCTCTTGCTGGGCGAGCTCGCGCTGGATCACCTGGTCCATCGCCATCTGGCGGAGGCGCATCTGGAACGGGCCGTTCACCTCGCCGCCCTGCTGCCGGTAGATCCGCAGGAGCTGGGAGAACTGCTGGTCAAATTCCGAAGGAGCGACCGCTGCCCCGTTCACCTTGGCTACCCAGGTCTCGGTGCGACCACCGGTGCCGCAGCCCTTCGAGCCGGGGCCGAACGAGACCACGAAGACGATGATGATGATTCCGAAGAGGACGTACGTGAGGACGCTTCGAGAGTTCGCCCTCATGGTGTCGAGCATGGAACCGCGCTCCGGATTGTTAACGCGGCAACACCGAGGGGTGCCGTCGCGCGGAAAAGTTGAAGAACGTAATCGAGAAGCACTAAAATGCAAGAGTTTTCAGGATTTACGGGGCGCGGACGGCCTCGGGAGCCGGCGTGGTTGGACTACTGAAGCGCTACCGTGAGCTCATACTCGTCGCCGTGCTCCTCGTCCTTCCGCTGGGCGTCTATTTCGCCCACGCGAAGCACCCGAGCGAGCGCTCGCGCCTCGATCGGGTGATCCTGGCGCTCACCGGCCCCATCGAGAAGGGCATCACCTGGGTCATCGGCGGGACACTCGGTGCCTGGAACGGCTACGTCGATCTCCGCCGCGCCCGCGAGCGGGCGATCGCGCTTCAGCAAGAAGTAAACCTCCTGCGGCTCGACCGGATGGAGTTGCTCAGGGTGAAGGAGGAGAGCGCGCGGCTCCGGAAGCTGCTCGGCTTTGCCCAGGAGGCGCCCGACCGGCGCGTGCTCGGGGGGCGTGTCATCGGTGTGCGCCTCGATCCGAAGGGCCTGCAGCTCATCACCCTCGACCGAGGCGCGGACGACGGCATCGCGCCGATGACGCCGGTGGTGGTGGCCCACGGGGTGGTCGGCCGAGTGCACACGACGACCGCTTCGACCGCCGACGTGCTCCTCCTCTCCGACCGCAACAGCTCGATCGCCGTGCGGGTCGACCGCTCTCGCGCGCGCGCGAACGTACGCGGCACGGGCTCGCCCGACTTCTGCCGCCTCGAGTACGCGCTGCGCTCCGACGACATGATCGAGGGCGATCTCCTCGTCACCTCGGGGACGGACGGCATCTTCCCTCCCGGCCTGGTGGTGGGACAGCTCACCGGGTTGAAGCGCAGCGGCCAGGGCCTCTACCAGCGCGCGGACGTTAAACCAGCCGTGGACGTCACGAAGCTCGAGGAGGTGCTGGTGCTGGCCTCCTCCGAGCGCCGCGCCGAGGAGCCGCCGCAGGCCGCGATGGCGCCGCTGTCCACCGGCGCAGCCGCCGGAGCCAAGCCGTGAGGCCCATCTGCGCCTTCGTCTTCGCGCTCGTCCTCACGTCGGTGCAAGCTGCGCTGCTCCGGTACCTGGGCGGAGGTGCGGTCTCGCTGGCGCTGGCGTTGCCCATCATCGTCTACCTCGGCCTCCAGGCCGGCAACGTGGACGGGGCGGTAGGTGCGGCCGGCGTGGGTTACGTCATCGACCTCATGGCCGGTGGGCCAAAGGGCCTCATGACCTTCCTCGCCGTGGCGCTCTTCCTCGTCAGCAGGGTCGCCGGTGCCGCGCTCTCCGTGCAGGGCATGGCTGGGTTCGCGGTGCTGTCGGGCGCGGGTACGGCTCTCTATGGTCTCGCCGCGCTCGCCTTCACCCGGGCCATCGCGCCTGTGGAGAGCGCGCCTGCTTACTCGCTCGTCTGGCGCGTGCTCGTCGAAGCGGTCCTCACCGGAGCGCTGTCGCCGCTGGTACTGATTGCGATGCGGCGGCTTGAGGGGCTCTACGTTCGCGAGGAGCAGGGGCTGCTGCGATGACGAGGGGCTCCAGATGATCGACGTTCCCCCGCCCGCCTCGCCTGGCGCGGCCCAGAAGGAGTTCCGCCCCGGTACCTCCTGGATGACGGCGGCGGCGTCGCTCGCCTTCCTCGTGCTGGGCGTGCGGCTCTACCAGCTCCAGATCCTGCGGGGCGACGACTACAAGGAGCGTGCCGACGGGAACTTCGTGAAGGAGCTGCGCGTCCCAGCCGACCGCGGCTTCATCCTCGACACGGGTCACCGGATCCTGGTCGACTCGCGCCCATCCTACGACGTCACGCTCAGGCCGTACTTCTGCGGCAAGCAGTGCGACGACACGCTCTCGCGGCTCTCGAGTCTGCTCTCGCTCTCGGAGGACGAGATGGGGCGCGCCCAGGAACGGCTGCGCGCCGCCCGCGGGTTGGAGCGCTTCCGGCCCTTCACGGTCAAGGTGGACATCGCGCGCGAGGAGCTCGACATCATCGAGGCCAACCGCGTCCCGGGGGCGCTCTCGGGCGTGGACGTGATCCCGGCGCCGCACCGCAACTATCGGTACGGCTCCTGGGGCGGTCACCTCTTCGGCTACATGAACGAGATCGGTGCTGACGAGCTCAAGAAGGCGAACGAGGAGATCGAGCGGCGCGGAGACGGCGAGACCTTGCCGTACCAGCTCGGCGACTACCTCGGCCGGCGCGGGCTCGAGCGGCGCTGGGAGTCGAGGCTGCGCGGGATCGACGGGGTCCGCCGGGTGGTGGTGGACGCCAAGGGCAACGCCAAGGGGGGCGACCTCGAGGACCTCATTCCAGAGGTCCAGCGCTTCGAACCGTCGCGGCCAGGCCAGAACCTCGTCCTGTCCATCGACTGGCGGCTGCAGGAGTTCGCCGAGAAGTTCTTCCCTGGGACCGCCGGCAGCGTCCTCGCCATGGACGCGAAGACCGGCTTCCTGCTCGCGCTCGTGGACAGGCCTGCGCCCGATCCCAACAAGCTCTCCGGCCGCATCAGCCGCGCCGAGATGCTGGCCATTCACAACGACCCGCTCCGGCCCGAGCTCTTCCGCGCCATCCAGGAGCACTACCACCCCGGCTCGACATTCAAGGTCGTGACGTCCATCGCGGCCCTGGAAGAAGGTGCGCTCAAGCCGGGCGGGACCGTCTCCTGTCCAGGTTACTACGCGCTCGGTCGCCACCGCTGGCGCTGCGACAAGGAGACGGGCCACGGCACGGTCGACCTCGAGCACGCCCTCGGCGCCTCCTGCAACGTGTTCTACTACGCGCTCGGCGAGCGCCTCGGGACGGACCGGATCGCGAAGTGGGCGCGGCTGCTCGGCCTGGGAAGGCCGACCGGCTTCGACATCGGGGGCGAGATCACGGGCGTCATGCCCGACGAGGCGTGGCACGACAAGCACGTCGCGGGCGGCTACCAGCGCGGCATGGCGCTCAACGTGGCCATTGGCCAGGGCGACGTGAACGTGACGCCGATGCAGCAGCTGGTCCTCTACGGCGCGCTCGCGTCGGGCATCGTGTGGAAGCCGCAGGTGGTGGAGCGCATCGAGGACCCGAGCGGCCAGACGGTGCAGCAGTTCGCGCCCGTCGAGGCCGGTCGGCTGCCCGTCAAGAAGGAGACGCGCGACCAGGTCATGAAGGGCCTCCTGGCGGCGGTGAACCAGCCCTTCGGCACGGGCTATTGGTCACGGATCAAGGACATCCAGATCGACGGCAAGCTGCTGGTGATGGCGGGAAAGACCGGCACCGCCCAGGGGGTGAAACTGGGCGCCAGGCGCCTCAAGGCGGCCCAGGTGACGTACTCCGAGCGCGACCATGCCTGGTTCGCCGCGTTCGCGCCGGCGGACGATCCGGAGATCGTGGTCCTGGTGTTGAACGAGCACTCCGGCTTCGGCTCCTCCAACGCGGCTCCGACCGCGAGCGCGGTGGTGAGACACTACTTCGAGCTCAAGCGGGCAGACGCGCTCGAGCGCGCCGGTGTCCCCTTCGGACCCCCTCCGCCCCCGGCCCTCGTCCCGGCCGAGAGGGCGGTGCCTCCGGCGCCGGCCGCGCCGCGCACGCTCGAAGGTCCGGCCTCAGCGCCGGCTGCCGCGAAGGGGGAGAAGCGTGGCGCTTGACCTGTCGCTACCGCACAGCGGGTTTCACTCGCAGCGGCGCGCCTTCAACAACTACCCGTGGCACGTCGCCTTCTTCGTGCTCTGCATCGCAGCGCTCGGGGTGTGGAATCTGGCCTCGGCCTCGAGGAGCGCGCACGCCCCGGTGTGGATCTCTCAGCTCACCTGGATGGGCGCCGGCGTGTGCGCCGCGCTCGCGATCGGGTTCGTCGACTACCGGCGCTTCATGCGTGGCGCGTACGTGTTCTATGCCCTGGTCTTGCTGCTGCTCGTGGCGGTGATGTTGAAGGGGCGCGTCGTCATGGGTGCCCGGCGCTGGCTGACCATCGGGCCGCTGAACCTGCAACCCTCCGAGCTTGCGAAGATCGCGGTCGCGCTGGCCCTGGCGCGCTGGTTCCACCTGGATGCGGGGAAGCGTAGGGACGGCTACGGCCTCCTGTCGCTCGTCGTCCCGGCTGGCATGACGCTCGTCCCGGCGCTGCTCGTCCTGAAGCAGCCCGATCTGGGCACGGCGCTCATCGTGGTGGCGGTGGGCGCGACGATCATCCTCTTCGCCAGGGTGCGCTGGCAGGCGCTTGTGACGGTGGTGGTCGTGGTGGCGGTGGGCGCGGTCTTCGCCTATCCGCACCTGAAGCCGTATCAGAAGAGGCGCGTCGAGACCTATCTCGACCCGGAGGGTGACGTGCTCGGGGCGGGGTATCACGCCACGCAGTCGATGATCGCGGTGGGATCGGGCCAGGGGGCCGGAAAGGGATGGGGGCAGGGGACGCAGACTTTGCTCTCGTTCCTGCCCGAGCAGCACACCGACTTCATCTTCTCGGTGTGGGCGGAAGAGCACGGCTTCGTGGGCTGCCTCTTGCTCCTCGCGCTCTACTACGCGCTCGTGGTCTCTGCCCTGGGCATCGCAGGCAACGCGCGCGACCGCTTCGGTCACTTCCTGGCGGTGGGTGTCAGCGGGATGCTGTTCTGGCACGTCTTCGTCAACATGGGCATGGTGATGGCCATCCTGCCCGTGGTCGGCGTGACCCTGCCGCTGATGAGCTACGGGGGTTCGTCCATCGTGGCCGTGATGCTCGGTATCGGGCTCCTCAACAACGTCGGGATGCGCCGGTTCGTGAATTGACGGAAGCAGGAGCGGCCGGACGCTCGCGCATCCGGCCGCCGGAGAGGGGTGCCGTCGCCTCGCGCTCTAGCTAGACGACCTTCTTCACCGCGTCCACGAGCTTCGATTTCGGGACGGCCCCGATGATGGTGTCGACGACGCGCCCGCCCTTGAACAGCAAAAGCGTCGGGATGGAGCGGATACCGTACTTCTGCGGCACTCCTTGATGGGTGTCGATGTCGAGCTTGCCGACCTTGATCTTGCCCTTGTACTCATGGGCGATCTCGTCGACGGCAGGTGCGATGGCCTTGCACGGGCCGCACCATGCCGCCCAGAAATCGACCAGCACTGGAGTCTCGTTCTTCAGCACCTCTTGTTCGAAGGTGCCGTCCTCAAGGGTGACCACGTCGTTGGATGCCATGCCGCTCTTTAATCCACGGGCGCGACCCTGGCAAGCGGCACGTCAGGGTGCTAACCTCCTGGCTTCGCGCGGTCTTTTGTCGCGTTGTGGCTAGTCCTTACGCAGCGAGCGTAGCGAGGCGGCGGAGAGGCGATTGATGTCGGGGCTCTTGTTCGTCTCCCAGGCAGTGCTCGAATCCTGGACCGAGCATGGAAAGGTCGACTTCCAGGGCGACCTGATGACCCTCCGTTCCGGTGAAGGGCAAGGGCGCAGCTACGTCCTCGGTCCAGCCGTGCGCTTCATGGAGGTCCTGGGTACCGATCGCGATCCGAACGCGCTCCTCGGCAAGGTGAAGACCGACGCCCAGCTGCGCGCACTCGGTGCCGAGCAGCTGGGCGACTCCGTCGTCCTGGGTGAGCTCGCCTACGAGGTTGAGCCGGGCTTCGTCGCGGAGCTCGCGCTCCAGGAGGCGATGGCCGTGCAGCGATCGCAAGCTGGCGCAAACGCGGCCGGAGCGAAGTCTTCCGCGCCGGACGGGAACATCGTGCTGGCGACCGGCCAGCCCCCGGCGGTGCTCCCGGCACGGCAGGAGGATCAGGGCGCGCACGCTCCGTTGCCCAGGGAGCTGGAGGAGAAGCGCGAGGAAGCCGAAGCGTTGGCGCGCTTCCTGCTGGAAAACCTATCTCGATCACGCTAGCGCAAGACTTGCGCCGTCCGGACCCAGGCCGCCCGCAGGAACGTCTGGGCGGGATCGAGCCGCGAGGGAGAAGTACACGCCGATGAGCGTCACGATTCTGAGGATAGCTGCGGGGCTGTATGCGGCGGGTGCCGCTTCCTACATCCTCTTCTTCGCCCGTCCCCGACATGTCCGCGCGTCCAGCACCGGGTTCTGGCTCGTCGGCCTCGCATTCCTGGTCCATGCCGTCTCGATCGGCTTCGGCTGCAGCGAGTTCGGCGGGGCCGACTTCTTCAACCTCCGCGGCGGCTTCGGCATGCTCGGCTGGGTCGGCGCCGGCGCGTTCCTGCTCTTGCAGCGCTTCTATCCCATTCCGTCGGTCGGTGCCTTCATCCTGCCGCTCGTGGTCATCGCGGTGCTGCCGGGCCTGTTCGGCCTCGGGCCCGACGCGCCGGGCGTGGTGCCCAGCGTGGTGCGGCTGCCGGCGCTGAAGCTCCACGTCTCGACCGCCATCGGCGGTGTCGCCCTCTTCGCCATCGCCTTCGGCGTGGCCGTCATGTACCTCCTGCAAGAGCGCGAGGTGAAGGGGAAGCACTTCGGCGCGCTCTTCTCGCGGCTCCCGTCGCTCGACGCGCTCGACAAGCTCAACCAGCGCCTGGTGCGCACCGGCTTCGCGGTCTACTCCGTCGCCCTCGTGACGGGTGCGCTCGTGGCCAAGAACGCCTGGGGCAGCTTCTGGACGTGGGACCCGCAGCAGGTCGCTTCCCTCGTGGTGTGGCTCCTCTACGGCGCGATGGTCCAGCTGCGGCACGTGGGCGTGCACGGGCGCAGGTACGCCCTGCTCACGCTGGCTGGCTTCGCGCTGGTGCTGACCTCGATGATCGCGATGGGCGCGGTGCCGAACGTGACGCGGCACGGAGGGAACTTCCAGTGAAGGGGATTTTCCTCGTCGGGCTGTCGCACCACTCCGCCTCCATCGCTGTGCGCGAGCAGGTCGCGCTCGAGGGTGAGGTCCTCAAGGCGGCCCTGGCGGGCCTTCGCTCCACGCAAGACGTCCAGGAGGCGATGGTGATCTCGACCTGCAACCGCGTCGAGGTGCTGGTGCTCGCCGAGTCAGCGGAACCGGCGCGCCGCTTCTTCCTCGATCGGGCACCCGACGCCGATGGCCATCTCTACGAGTTCCACGGCTCGCAGGCCGTGCGCCACCTCTTTCGCGTCGCGGCGAGCCTCGACTCGATGGTCGTGGGCGAACAGCAGATCCTGGGGCAGGTGAAGGAGGCGTACGGGCTCGCCAGCTCGGCTGCGACGGCAGGGTCGTTCATCTCCCGCCTGTGTAACCGCGCCTTCGCGACGGCCAAGCGCGTCCGCAGCGAGACGGACGTCGGCAGGGGCGCCAGCTCCGTCTCGCAGGTGGCGGTCGAGCTGGTGGAGAAGATCTTCGGCGACTTGAAGGGCCGCTCGATCCTCCTGGTCGGGGCGGGAAAGATGGGCGCGCTCAGCGCCAAGGCGCTCGCCTCGCTGGGGGCGGATCGCGTGCTCGTGACCAACCGCTCGCGCGAGCGCGCCGTCGCCCTGGCCGATCAGACGGGCGGGCACGCCCGCGACTGGTCGGAGCTTTCGAAGCTGCTCATCGAGGCCGACGTCGTCATCGTCTCGACCGGCGCCCCGCACTTCGTCATCACGCCCGAGATCGCCCACGCCACCATGAAGGCGCGGCGCCATCGCTCGGCCTGCTACATCGACCTGGCCGTGCCGCGCAACGTCGATCCGCGCTGCGCGGATCTCGACAGCGTCTTCGCCTACGACATGGACGACCTCCAGAAGGTGGTGCACGCGACCAGGAGCGCGCGCGCCGAGGAGGCCATCCGCGCCGAGGCGATCGTCGAGGCCGAGGTGATGGCCTTCTTCGCCGAGCGCGAGGCGCGCGCTGCGCTCCCGGTGCTGGCTGCGCTGCGGCGGCGCGCAGAGGAGATTGCGCTCGGCGAGGCGGAACGAACGCTCGCCCAGCTGGGCGGGAAGCTCGACGAGAAGGGGAGGAGGAGCGTGGAGGCCATGGCGCGCGCCATCGTGAACAAGCTCCTCCACGGACCGACCGCGCGCCTGAAGGAAGCCGCGTCGTCGGGCGACAGCACGCTCCCAGGTGCCGCCGCCGAGCTCTTCGGTATCGACGGCGACCAGCCCGCGAAGGGGGAGGAGCCGGGTCGGTCCTCGGCGGCGATCGTGGCGCTCTCGGACAAGAGATGATCCGCATCGCGACCCGCCGCAGCCCACTCGCCAGGTGGCAGGCGAACCACGTCGCGGACCTGCTCCGCGCGCGGGAACCCGGCGCGGAGGTCCGCCTCCACGAGCTCGTGACGAAGGGAGACAAGATCCTCGACGTGGCGCTGGCGCGGGTGGGCGGCAAGGGTCTGTTCGTGAAGGAGATCGAGGACGCCCTCCTCGCGGGCGACGCCGAGATCGCCGTCCACTCCATGAAGGACCTCCCAGCGGAGCTGGCCGAGGGCCTGGTCGTCGGCGCGGTGCCCGTGCGTGAAGACCCGCGGGACGCGCTCTGCTCGCCGAAGCACGGGAGCCTCGCTGCGCTGCCTGCACGCGCGAAGGTCGGCACCTCCAGCTTGCGCCGCGCCGCACAGCTCAGGGCGCTCCGCCCGGACCTCCAGATCGAGATGGTGCGCGGCAACGTCGAGACCCGCCTGCGCAAGGCGTCGGAGGGCCTCGACGCGGTGGTGCTCGCCTATGCCGGTCTGCGCCGCCTCGGACTCGCCGATCACGCGACCCAGGTCTTCGATCCGTCCGAGATGTTGCCCGCGGTTGCGCAGGGCGCCCTCGCGCTCGAGGCGCGCGGCTCCGATCTGGCCACCCTTGCGCGGCTCGCGCCGCTCGACCACCCCGAGACGCGCCAGCGCGTCGAGGCGGAGCGCGGCCTCTTGCGCCGGCTCGAGGGGGGCTGCCAGGTGCCCATCGCGGCGC
>MEMX01000111.1:0-9851 GCA_001768075.1 Anaeromyxobacter sp. RBG_16_69_14
GTGGGCGAGGTGCTCCGGAGCGAGGGCCCGGACGGCTACACCGGCCGCCTGGTCTCGGTCATGGCCGGCTCCACCGAGACCACGTTCTACGTGCTCGCGGTTTACATGGGGGCGGTCGGGATCTCCCGGTACCGCCAGGCGCTGCCGGCCGCGCTCGTCGCCGACCTCGTCGGCTTCGCCGCCTCGGTCCTGGTGGTGCGCGCGGTGTTCGGGCTGTAGGCCGTCTCCGCGTAAATGATCCTTGAACAAGGTCTGGCGTTGTTCAAGCATGACGGGTAGTGAATGTTTCCGGCGCGGCCCGGCGCAACAGGACCTTCGAGTCCCCGGAGCTCCTCGATCTTGTGGCTGCTTTCGAGAAGGAGCTGGCGCTTGCTGAGCTCGAGCCGAGCCGACAGTTGGTGCGCCAGCGCGGCCCCAAGCGTTAACCCTGCTCTCCTTGAGCACGCAGGGCTTCGTGCTTCGGGGCGCGACCTCTACGCCGCCGGCAGCCCGGCCGCCGGCGGCACCAGCCGCGGCCGCGAGACGGCCCGGGCCGCCTCCACGATCAGGAACGCGGCCAGCGCGAAGAGCAGCGCCGCCACGGCCAGGTTCGAGATCTGCGGGACGAGCGGCGTGCCCGGCGCCGCGGCGGAGATGGCGCGCCCGTACTGGACGATCTGGCCGAGCAGCGACCAGAGCGTGACGACCATCATGAACAGCATGGGCGCCAGGGTGAACCAGTACCGCCTGCCTGCCCGCTGCAGCCACACGGTGACGCCGAGCAGCGTCAGGGCCGCGAGGAGCTGGTTCGAGGTACCGAACAGCGTCCAGAACGCGCGGTAGGCGCCCGGGCCCGCCGTGACCAGCACCAGCGCCGGGACCGCCGCTGTGACGGCGGTGGCCACGATCGCCGCGGTCCAGCCATGCGCGTCCGACAGCTCCTGGATGATGTAGCGGCCGAGCCGTGTGGCGACGTCCAGCGTGTCGAACACGAAGGTGGAGAAGGCCATCGCACCGAAGGTGGCCGCGAACAGGAACGCGTCCTTCCCCAGGATGACGGTGAGGAAGCTGGCGATGCCGTCGCCGTAGACCCGGCCTGGCGCCGCGCCCTTCGAGACCTCTGGGGTGACGATCATGATCGTCGCGAGCGCGATCAGCGCCACGAAACCCTCGAGCAGCATGCCGCCGTAACCCACCGGCTTGCAGTCGCTCTCCTTCGCGATCTGCTTCGAGGTGGTGCCGGAGCAGACCAGCCCGTGGAACCCGGAGCACGCGCCACAGGCGATGGTCACGAACAGGAACGGGAGCATGGATCCGGAGAGGCCCGCGAGCGGAGCGCCGGTGGAGACCGGCTGCCGGATCTCGAAGCCGCCGAAGAAGATGCCGATGACGCCGACGGCGAGCGCCATGTACAGCACGAATCCGCCCAGGTACCCGCGCGGCTGGAGCAGGATCCACATCGGCAGGAGCGAGGCGATGAAGCAGTAGACCATGATGACCACAGCCCAGCTCGTCTGCGGGAGAATGAGCAGGGTGGAGACCTTCGTGCCAAGCCACACCGCGAGCAGGGTGGCCGGGACGAAGACGACGGTCATGAGCCAGAGGGGCGGGTCCCACTTCCGCTGGATGAGCCCCATCACGATGGCGAGTGCGAGATACGTTGTCGAGGCGAACGCGACCGCTCCGCCCTTGTTGAACGGCGCCGCCCCGGCGAGCTCCTCGGTCTTGCCGACGAAAGTGGCCGCCGTGATGTCCGCGAAGGCGATGATGAGGTAGACGAGCGCGATCCAGATGAACGCCATGATGGCGAGCCAGGCGCGCCGCCCGAGGTTGTCCTTCACGATCTCCGCGATGGACCGAGCGTGGTGTCGCACGCTGGCGACGAGCGCCGAGAAGTCGTGCACCGCGCCGATGAAGACCACGCCGAGTGCGATCCAGAGGATGCAAGGCCCCCAGCCGAAGAGCTGGCAGGCGAGGATCGGTCCCGCGATCGGGCCGGCCGCGGCGATGGCGCTGAAGTGCTGTCCGAGCAGGAAGAAGCGCTTCGTCGGCACGAAGTCGACGCCGTCGTTCTTCTGCACCGCGGGCGTGGTCCGGCTGTCGTCCAGCGCGTACTGGCGCGCCACGAGCTGCCCGTACAGCGTGTAACCGAGGGTGAGGATCACGACCACCAGGATGGCGAGCAAGGTCAGGCTCATGACAGCGTCCTCCTGTGCCGGGCGCGTCCCTCACGCCGGGGATCGACCCACATTGGAGGCACATCGAGAGAGCTTCCGCGCCTCCCAGGATGGGGAGGGGTCGTTAGCGCGCCGCGTCATCACCTCGGCATGCTCGACGCACACCGTTACCCTCGCGGGGGTGCACGCGCCGCGTTGTAGGCCGCTCGGAGGCGACGACTACCTCTCCCAGGCGCTCCGCCAGGCGCCCGTCGCCTGCGCGTGCTCGAAGAAGCCGGCGTAGAACGGGTGCCGCGCTACCGTCGCCGCGTCACCCACCACGACGAGTTTCCGCCTGGCGCGGGTGAGCGCCACGTTCATCCGGCGCACGTCGGCGAGGAAGCCCACCTCGCCCGCGTCGTTTGCGCGCACGAGCGACACGACGACCGCGTCCTTCTCCCGCCCCTGGAACCCGTCCACCGTGTCCACCTCGAGGCCCTCGTCGAGCCGCGCCGCCAGGAGCTGCCGCAAGAGCTGCACCTGCGCGTCGTAGGGCGCGATCACGGCCAGGTCGGCGGGCTCCACGCCGAGCGCGATCACCCGCTCCACCTCCGCCGCGACCAGCTCCGCCTCGCCGTCGTTCTGCTTCGAGTCGGATCCCTCGGGCGTCGTCTCCTCGAACCCGCGGCCGGACGTGTCCACCACCTCGAGCGGCGCGTCGTCGAGCGCTCGATCCGCCACCGACGGGTGGGCGCGCAGCGCGCCGCCGTAGAGCGCCTCCGAGGGGTAGCGCATGATCCGCTCGTTCATGCGGTACTGCTCGGCCAGCGTGACCTTCACCGCCTCGCCGTGCGCGGCGACCAGACGCTCGAAGAGCGAGACGCCGAGACCCCCGGCCTGCGCTGCCGCGGAGAGCACGGTGGGTGGCAGCTGCAGGTGGTCGCCGGCCAGCACCGCGCGCTCGGCGCGCAAAAGCGCCAGATACGCCGCCGGCTCGACCGCCTGGGTCGCCTCGTCCACCACGGCCAGCGCGAAGCGGCGCCGCGCCAGCGCCGGCGCGTCGAGCGAGGTCAGCGTGGCGAGGACGACCGGCGCGCGCGCGAGCCCCTCCTCCTCGGCGCGCGCCTCGAGCGCGCGCGCCTCTGCGAGCAGCGCGCGTGCGTCCCGCTCCGCCACGCGCGCCTCGCTGAAGCGGCCCGGGCCACGCCGCCCCTTGCGCTTGCGAGCGGCCCGCCGCAGCTCGAGCGCCTCGGCCACGAGGCCCCGGGCGATGCGCGCCGCCTCGTGCGACGCGCCGCGCGCCTCGAGCGTGTGGGCGAGCACGGCCGGCAACACGCGCGCCGGGTGGCCCACCCGCACCCCGTCCACGCCCGCTCGGCGAGCCGCTCGACGAGGTTGTCCACGGCCAGGTTGGAGGGCGCGGTGGCGAGGACCGTTTCGCCGCGGGCGGCGGCGCGGCGGATCACCTCCACCAGGACGGTCGTCTTGCCCGTCCCCGGCGGCCCGTGCACCAGCGCCAGGTCGAGTGCGCGGTCGGCCCGGTCGAGCGCGCGCTCCTGCTCCGGGTTGAGCCGCGCCGCGCGCGCGGCCAGTCCGGGGACGGTCGGATGAGGCTGCCCCGGAGCGAGCGCAGGGCGCGCGGAACGCGGCGGAGCGCCATGGTCCGAGACCGCCGGCGCGCCGGTGACCGCACCATTGTCGGCCATGCCGGGCTCGGCGCCGCACCGGTCCCGATCGAAGCGGGGGACGGCCTCACCGAGCACACCGTGCCAGCGCCGCCCCTCCTTCGTCTCCGCGATGCGCCGCACGCCGGACGCGAGCCGTTCCCAGGTGACCGGTGACGGCTCGAGCTCGAGCACGACGCGCCCGTCCGTGGCCCAGTCCGGCGGCGGCTCGTCGAAGGCGATCGCCACGCGGGCGCGGGTCCGGCGCGCCACCACGCCCAGCGGCGCGTCGTCGCGCTGATCGCGTCGGAGCTGCACGCGCACCGGGCTCCCCACCCCGACGCGCGCCCCGGAGAGCGCGCGCCCGTCCGCCCGGGCGTAGGTGACGAGCGCCCGACCGGCGAGGCCCGCCTCCTCCACCGCCTCCACGTCGGCCAGGGCGAGCCCGCGCGCCTCGCGCTCGGCGACGGAGAGCCGGCCGCGCGCCTCGGCCACGCGGGCGCGCTCCTCCTCGCGCTCGGCGTCGAGCAGCCGGGAGAGAAGCGCGAGGTGCTGCGCGAGGTCCAAGGCGGCGAAGGTATACCCCGCTCGCGGGTGCCTGTCCGAGCCGGCTCCGCGGTGTGACGGAACGCGGCCGGCCGCGTCCTCCACACCTTCGTGCCAGACGGGATCTTCGTCCTCGACGGCGACGGCCCTACGGCGCAGGCGCAGCGGACCCGTCTACTACGAGTGAGCGAGCCTGGCCTGTCCGGCGATGGAAGGCCACGTCTTCGGCCCGCGCCAGCGCCTCTCGAAGGCCCCCGGCGGGGCGTCGCGGCATCTCGGGTCCGGGTCTGTCCTCGAACCGTTCAATCGAGAACCAGCTCACGACCGCCGCTGCCGCGGACGAGCCGCGGGTGCAGGTGCAGGATCTGTTCGGGCAGGAGCTCGTCAAGTCGATCAAGGAGCAAACATCTCAACCAGAACCTCGAGCACACGATCGAGGGTGGAGGTACCCACTGCGCCGAGCCTGCGCACCAGACGGCCTCGGTCGACGGTACGCAGCTGGTCGAGCACGATGAGGCCAGACTTGCGTTGAAAGGTCACAGCGACGCGGCTCGGCAACGGTCGCCCCTTGGTGGTCATCGGCGCCACGATGACCGTGCCCAGGGCGCGGTTCATCTCGTCAGGGGACACGACCAGGCAAGGCCGGGTCTTCTGGATCTCGTGTCCCTGCGTCGGATCCAGGGAGACCAGGTGCACTTCGCCGCGAGTCACCATTGCCACTCGCTCTCGTCGAAGCGAGTGGGGAGCGCGGCGTCGAGGAGCGGCTGGCGCCCGGCTGCGGCAAACGCTTCCTCCCATCCTTCCCTGGGCTTGCGGACGCGCCGGATGACCAGAGCCTGGTTCTCGACCGCGAGCTCCACCTCGTCGTCGAGGCGTAGCTCGGCGAGCATGGTCTTGGGAATACGAACGCCCTTCGAGTTGCCCACTCTGACGATGTGCGTCCTCATCGTGCTTACTTTGTGATCACGATCCTTGGATGTCAAGAGGACCGCGCGCGCCCCTGGATCACTTGGCCTTGCGCGCCTGCCGGGTAGACTGGGGGAATGCTCACCGACGTGGTGTTCGACTTCTTCGGGACGCTGGTGCGGTACGACGACGCGGCCGTCCGGCCCGACGACACCCGCGCCCACCGCTACCTGGCGGAGCGCGGGCTCGCGCTCTCGTTCGAGGACTACCGCGCCGGGATGAGCGACGTGTTCGCCGCCTTCGAGGCGGAGGCGTGCCGCACCCGCCGCGAGCCGCTGCTCCACGACATCTCCCGCGCCTTCCTCGGGCGCGCCGGACTGCCCGCCGCACCGGCGGCGCTCGTCGCAGGGTTCACCGACTGCTACGTCGCGGAGTGGAGCGAAGTCGCCGTCCCGCTCCACGGGCTCGACGCATTCCTCGCCGGGCTGGGCCGGCGCTACCGCCTGAGCGTCCTCTCGAACACCTACCACCCACCGCTGGTGGAGGAGATCCTGGCGCGGGCCGGGCTCCGCCGTCATTTCGCGCAGGTGGTCACCTCGGCAGCCTTCGGCATCCGCAAGCCAGACTCCCGCATCTTCGCGCACGCCCTCGAGGGCCTGGGCGCGACCACCGCCCAGGCGGTCTACGTGGGCGACAGCCACGAGGTGGACTATCTCGGCGCGCGCGTCGCCGGCTGGCGCGCGTACCTCGTAGACCCCGGCGGCCGTTACCTCGGCGTGGGCGAGCACCGGCTATCGCACCTGTTCGAGCTGGCGGCCGCGCTGGAGTGAGGAGCGCGGCGTGTGCGCACCGCCTCACACAGCGCGCGCTCAAAGTCAAGGCGTGAGCAGCTCGGCCGCAAGCTCTACCTCGACGTCAACAAGGTCCTCGCGCGCGTCCGGCGGGAAGTGGAACCGCAAGGTGGGCGTCCACGTCTTCGAAGGACACCCTGAACCGGACCGTCGGGGCTCCAACCTCATTCCCCGAGGTGGACTTCGAGGAGGCATACGCGACGCGCTACAACCAGCTCTGCTGGAACACGCACGGGTCCGGGCGCGCTGCCCTGCGCGCGTCCTCGATGGAGGAGTTCCCGGGGCTCTGGGCCGTCGCGTTCAACGAGTGCGCTCGGTTCGCGCTCGGCACGACCAATGGACACCTATCAAGGAGGGGGCCCCGTAATTCCGCTTGCACCTCCGGTGACTAACAAGCCACAAGTCGCACCCGTCGGCTGGCTCCTGGCCGAAGCGTCGCGGGCCCCCGCTAATTGGTGGTGTTCTCGGCTCGGGCGTTCACTCAGGAGTGATGTGCCGATCGAGCAGATGGATCTCGCCTCGTACGCGGCGTGGTGGTGAAAGCCCTCTGACAGCGCATGCCACATGAACTGACGCTCGAGATGGGGGGCGCGGGGGGAGAGTTCTCCCCTCCGCTTGAGGCGCCGCAAGGCGCCGGACATCAGCTCACAGCGGCGGCGGTGACGCTGGAGAATCACATCAACTGGTCGCCGCTGTGAGAACCATCGGCTGTGAGCGCACCGCGCGCGAGGTTGTCTCTGGTACCAGACACTGCTGCGGAGGCCCCAGGGGGGCACCGCAAGAGCGAGCAAAAGGAGCATGTCATGACGGATCGAACCTGGTTTTCCGTGTTGGTTGGCGCACTTCTCGCGACGGGCTGTGGATCGCCCGCAGAGGGAGAAACGGCGACGGCGGAGGCCGCGATCAGCCAGCGCGGTGTGATCTCGCGCGGAGAGGTGGCCGGTCGCGCCGAGGGCTGGATCGCGCGCGGTATCCGCTACAACTGGGATAAGAAGACAGACGGTTACAGACGCGACTGCTCGGGCTACGTGTCGATGTCCCTCGCCATCCCCACGGATGCCAACGGAGGGCCGAACACCGTGAGCCTAAGAGACCATGTGTCCGAGATCGATCGATCGCACCTCAAGCTCGGTGACATCATCGGCAAAATCGGACCTGGAACTGAGGGGGACAAGGGACATGTCCTCTTGTTTAAGCAATGGGTCGATTCGAACACCTACGAAGCATACGAAATGCACGGACCGACTGGCACAGCCGTGGAGGTCACAAGGCGCCCCTATCCGTACGATAGAGAAAGAGACCGGGATGCTGACCTCTACAAACCTTACCGCTACAGCAAGATCTCGGAGTGCCCCGGCTACGTGAGTCCTGGCGGCGCCTGCTGCCCGACCGACGGAACTTGCAGGCCAGGATGTGGGTGCTGACACTTCGTCACGCCCGTTCTTTCCAGGGAGCAAGTTGACGAATGTGACGAATAGGAATGAAGCAGCGTCGTGACCTTCCGGCAAGCATGCGTCGGGCCGCTGCAGGCGGCGCACGCCAGCGGTTGAGCGGAAGGTTGAGCGGAGCCCCGACGGTCAGGTCGGCGCCCGCGACCATCCCCTCGGACTGGTCCTCTAAGGTGTAGCCATTCGTGACTGGTTGTTTTGCGCTTGTCTCCCTGCCTGCGAGTGCGATAAGGCCAACATTCACGGTAGGCGAAGGAAACGAGCGCCGTCCGTGGATGTGCATCCGCGATCATGCTTAGAGACTAATAGTGAATTAATGCTTACTTAACGGGGGGAGACCATTTGCATGTGTGAATCTGCGATGCGTGAGATGAGGGGGTGCTGGAGGGTAGGAGTCGTCATCGCAACGATTGTCGGCACGTCATTCGCGACCGCTTGTGGCGGGAACCGCTCCGACTCCGCCGAGCAGGCCCCAGTTGAGGCCGACGTCGCGCAGGCCGCGACCGCCTGCGCGGACGCCAGGACCAGCACGATGTACCTGACCGGCCGGGCCAACGAGTACCAGTACGAGACCGACATCAGCTACAGCGGCGTGATCACGACGCTCCCGCGGCAGCCAGTCCGCGAGAACGTCAATACCGGTTACGCGGCCGTCACGGTCACCGGGTGCAAGGATCCGGTGACCGGGAAGTGGTCGGCGCTCTCCTACAGTGTGGAACAGCTGTTGACGCAGCGGGACCTCGACCTCAACATCGCCCGTGACCAGGTCACTCCCCGACCGCACGAGGGTGACCGAGGCTTCGGGGTGTTCGTCAAGCGGACGACGGCCGACCGTGTCGAGATCTCGTCCGTGGTCTGCAGGGAGAAGCCCGCTCCGATCACTTGGCTGGGCGTCGCCAAGTTCGTCACCGGCCTGCCGATTTTCAAAAGCAACGCCCTCGGCATCGGGATGTGGGTGTTCAACGTGAGCCTGCCCGAGGGACCGGATGCCACCTACCCCTGCGGCGAGCTGGGATCTGAGTCAATCCCGTGGAGCTTCACCGACGACGGGGTCGCGCAACTCCACGTGCCGGGACACTACCTCCACTACGGCAGCGCGACCTGGGAAGGGGGGTGCCCGGCGTTGCGGTACTGCGGGTTCACCCACGAGCAAGGGATCGAGGTCCTCCAAGGCCAGTGAACGCCGGGCCTCAAACGGGTCCCGCGTTCGAAGCCGAGGTTGCCGAGGGTCGGTCGCCTCGGGGGATCACTCCCCCCGAGGCTCCCATGGGCCCGGTCCCGGTTGAACCCCTCGGGGGCCCATGATGCGGCGCGCGCGCCGTCCATTTCAGGGTAGCGCAGGACGAGCGCGGAACCAGGCTCACCGTGACAGCGAGAGGGACGGCGTTGTGGAAGAACAGCTGCCTGCTCTGTCCGCCTGCTCACGCCGGGTGATCGCGCCAGCGCAGGCGCGTATCATCCCGGCATCCCGTACGGCATCCTTCCCCAGTAGGCGTAGAAGCCGTCGTCGGCCTTCTTCCAGCCGGCCGCGACCTCCGGCATGTTCTCCTTGAGCCAGTGCACGAAGTGGGGGCGCGTACCGTCGGCGTCGTCGATGCCGTACTCGTCGGCGAGGTCCCACGACGCGAACACGCGCCCGTTCTTCTTCGTCACATCGGGGTCCGCAGCGAGCGCCGCGACGCACCGGCCGACGAAGAGCGGGGTCTCCGAGACGATGAACCCCTTCACCTTCTTCGCCGCGTCGCGCCAGTTCGCCTCGGTCACGCCGAAGTGATCGAGCATCCACTCCGACCGCAGAAAGCCCGGCGTCACGGCCACCGCGGGGATGCCGCGCTCCGCGAGGTCCTGCGAGAGCGCGAACGCCATGCGGATGACCGTGGTCTTCACGAGATCGTAGAAGAAGTGCCCGCGGTAGAAGTACGCATCGCCGTCCGTGACCTCGACGACCAGGCCGCCCGCGCGCAGCCGCGACAGGCCGTGGTAGCTCGTGACGATGTGCGTCTTGATCGCTCGGTCGATGAGCAGGAGTCCGTCCTCGAGCTTCGTCTCCCAGAGCTTCTTGCCCCACTCGACGAGATCGTCGCCGCCCCAGATGTCGTTCACGAGGATGTCGAACTCGCCGACGCGCTCGAACAGGCTCGCGACCTCCTCGGGGACGGTGTGGTCGACCCGCACGGCGATGCCGCGGCCGCCCCGTGCGGTGACGATCTCTGCGGTCTCGTCGATCGTCTCCGGCCGGTTCTTCATGCCCGGGCTCCCCGGAACGCTGCGGCCCGTGCAGTAGACCGTGGCGCCGGCCTC
>MEMX01000111.1:9896-28929 GCA_001768075.1 Anaeromyxobacter sp. RBG_16_69_14
TCCGCGGGTAGCGCCGGCGACGACCGCGATCTTCCCCGAGAGCGCCTTGTCCCTTGCCATCACAGGTGCCTAGCCTCGGCGGGCGATGAAATCCCACCTACTCCTCGTCGCGGGAGCGCCCCAGCCCGGATCAACTGCGAGCGGTTCCACCAGGCGTTGGACTGCTGGCGCCGGACGCGATCCGGCGGGTGGGCATCTTCGACCCGGACGCGGGGGCTGCCACCTCACTCCGCGAGGACGCGCACCCGCGTCCCGACCGACACGAGGTCGAACAGCTCGAGGATGTCCGCGTCGCGCAGACCCAGGCACCCCCAAGTCCAGTCGACGACGCGGAAGCCGTTCGCCGTTCGCGTCCAGCCACCTCTGCCGTGGATGCCGACCGCTCCACCCAACGCGCTCTCCTGGGGAGGGCAGCTCCGCCGGCGCCGGTAGGCCGCCCGGACCGCCCTCTCCAGCGAGCGGTCGGCGCTGTGCCGCGCCACCGCCCGCGCGACGTGCTCCGGTGAAGGATAGGCCAGCGCGAGGAAGCGGGTGAACTGGCTCTTCGGGTTCTTGGCGCAGACGAACAGGTCACCCTCCGGAGTCCGATTGTCGCCGCGCTGCTCCTTGTCACCGAGCGGGGAGAACCCCAGGTTCACGAGGTAGCTCTTGACGAGTCTCCCGTCCACCAGCAGGTCGAGACGCCGCTTCGCCTTGTGCACGACCAGCGCGAGCGCTCCCGGAGCGGTGGGTCGGCCTCCGGGGAGGAGCTGGCTCAGCGGGACGTCCAGCCTCGCGGACGTCGCCGCCTCCCCGCGCGGGAAGACCAGCGCCTCCGACAGCTCCAGCGCGCCGTCATCGCCGGCCAGGGCACCCGTCCCGGAGATCAGAGCCAAAGCCAGCGCTGTCCATTGAACGTGAGTCACGGGTCGGGCGCTCTCTCCACACGTCTTCCACGCCCCAGCAGCCGCGCCAGCTCGAGCCCGTCGATGGTCTCCACACGCCGCTCGCGGTAGCCGACACCGGCGTTGTGGATCACCGCGTCGAACGGGCCGGCAGCATTCGCCTGCTCGGCCAGGGCTCGGGTCTCGGCGATGCTCGAGAGGTCTCCTATCAGTGCCCCGCAGGCACCGGCCGCCGCCGCCATGGCATGGCGGGCGCGCTCGGCGCTGCGTGCGTGCAGCACGATCTCGTGGCCGTCGTCTGCCAGTCGCTTGGCCGCCATCTGGCCGAGACCATCGGCCGAGCCGGTGATGAGGACGCGTGCCATGGTGGGACCTCCCGAGACCGCGAGGACTAGGCCTTGGAGGCTTTCCATAGTTTCGGGAAGGCCACGGCGCGCGCGCCGATGCCGCTTTCCGAGGCCTCCATCTCGACCGGATTCTCCCCCGGTCCCCTTCTCGGTCGAACCCCTTTCGCCGACGAGATCTGCATGACCGCTCTGTTGATTCGTGTTCTGTTCTCGCCGGCTCGGCGGCGGGCGCGGCTCATCACGGCGAGGGCAGGAGCGAGGTGGAGCGGTCCGGTTGACCTACGAGGGGGAATGGATGCGGAACGATCGCTTGCCTGCGCCCGCGCTTCCGTCCTGGCTGGAGGAGATGGTCCCCTTCCAGCGCTCGTGCATCGAGATCCAGGGCCACCGGTTGCACTGGATGGAGGCAGGCCAAGGGCGGCCAGTGCTTCTCCTTCACGGCAACCCCACGTGGAGCTTCCTGTGGCGGAAGGTGGCGGCCGCTCTTGGGGGCGAGCCCTTCCGTGTGGTCATGCCCGACCTGGTGGGGCTCGGGCTGTCGGACAAGCCACGCGATCCGTCCTTCCATCAGCTTCGTACCCACGCTCGTATCATCGGCGAGTTCATCGATGCGCTCGGCCTGGCTGAGCAGATCTTCGTGGGGCAGGACTGGGGTGGCCCCATCGGCCTGCTCGCCCTCGCTGAGCGCCCGGAGCACGTATCTGGCCTGGTCCTCCTCAACACCATCGCCGATCCGCCCCGCGCGGATGCTCGACCGACGTTCTTCCACCGGATGGCGCGCTGGCCGGTGGCGAGCGACATCCTTTTCCGCCTGCTCGGGTACCCACTCAACGTTCTCGCGAGCGCTCAGGGCGACCCGAGCAGCATCCGCCGTAACGTGGCGCGAGCCTATCGATGGCCGCTCCGGCGCATCGTAGACCGCGTTGCACCTCTCGCGCTTGCCAGGGTCGCGGCCGAGGGGGTCGGCGCTCGCCAGTGGACAGTCCCTGATTTCCCCGAGCCTTCCACGATCGAAGGGCTGAGAAAGTGCCAGACATTCCTCCAGACGTTCTCCGGTCCGTCTGCGATCGTCTGGGGGGAGCGGGACCCGATCCTCGGACGTAAGCTGCACCGCCTGGAGCATCTCCTGCCCGAGGCCCGCGTCACGCGGACTCAAGCCGGCCACTTCCTCCAGGAGGAAGTACCGGAGGTGATCGCTGGCGCGGTGCGCGATGTCGCACGCAGAGCGGGCTGACCAATGCTCCCGCTCCGGGTTGAGCCGCACCGCGCACGCGGCCGGACAAGGTGCGGCGGCCCCTCGCGAAGCTGGGCGGTCAGGGGACTCCGACCGCGGAGAGGTCGTCTGGGAGGGGCAGCAGCCGCTCGATCGACTGGCGGTCGCGCCCGGCGGCACGGCCGCTGCCTTCGCCGACCGGAGCAGGAACATGTCGCTCGTCTCTCTCGACGACCGCTGATGCGGATAACGACAAGAAAGCATGGGAACCAGGTATGATCGCGGCCGTGACAGGACGACACTCTACTCCCGCCCAGTCCAAGGTGGCGGCGCTCGGCGCAAGGCTGGTGCGCGTCCAGCACAGCCCGACGCTCGGCTCCCAGCCGACCATCGACGACGCGACATGGGCCCCTGCCGGCACAGCGGCAATCTCGCCCTCCTTCCTCCAGCCGGGGTACCACCTCGATGCCCTTTAGCCTGCTCCGCCTGGGTGCCATCGCTGCGCTGTTCGCGGGTGCTTGCTCGGGGTCCACGTCCAACAGCGACAACTCCCCCGGCAACCTCTCCATCACCCCCAACGGGGGTGACTCGAGCGCACCCGTCGCGACGGTCATCGCCGGCACCGGGTTCCTCGCCAAGGCGACAGTGCCGCAAGGCGGAGGCGAGACGACGCTCGACACGAGACACCGCGCCTGGATCGGGGACTACGAGCTCACCAAGGTCACCTGGCAATCGACGACGAAGCTCGACGCCACGGTGCCCGCGGATGTCCCGTCCGGCACGTACGACCTGGTCGTCGAGAATGCGATCGGGAACCGGGGCACGCTCAAGGCTGCCTACACCGCTCGAGACATCAATTCCCCGGCGGCGCTGACGGCCACGTTGACCTCGAGCTCGCCAACGCCTGCCGCAGGCCAACCCGTCACGATGACGCTGCAGCTCGCCAATGCCGCCGGTGGCAGAGCGACCGACGTGACGGCAGTGACCCCATCGATGATCCCGACCGACGGCATCAGCTGTACGGCGGCGGCAGCGAGCGCGGGGGCGGTGCCGAGCGCTGCCGCCCCGATCCGGATCGCAGGCGGCACGACGGAGACGTTCACCTGGACCTGCACGAGCGCAGCCGGCAGCTACACCCTGAGCGCCTCGGTGACCGCCACCGACGTGAACGCCGGCGCCAGCATCGCCACGAACGTCACCGGTGTCGTGGTCACCTACGGCGGCACCGGCGTTCCCGCTGCTCCCGGTATCACGGGCGCGGCACCGGGAGACCGCCAGGTGACGCTGACCTGGACGGAGCCGGCCTCGAATGGAGCGCCGATCAGCGGCTACGTGATCACGGCGGACCGGGGCGTTGGTGCCAGAACGACGCCATCAGCTGCGACCACCTACTCCTTCGATGGGTTGACGAACGGTATGGCGTACACGTTCACGGTCGCAGCGATCAACTCCGCCGGGACGGGTCCGGCTTCGGCACCTTCGGCGGCGGTCACGCCCGTTGCCTCCCCTGTGGGGGCCGACATGAGCGCGGCGGTGAGCATGTCTGATCTCGGCGCCCCTGTCGGTGAGTATGTGACCGGGACCGCGACCTGCACCAACGGCGGGCCGAATATCGCAACGAACCCGACCTGCAGCGTTACGGGACTGCCGGTAGGGGCAACCCTGGGCTGCACGCCTGCGCTGCCGGCGACCCTGGAGAGCGGAGCAGCCGTCACCTGCTCCATGCAATACGCCATGCCCGCAGCAGCGGTCACGGTCACGGTCACCGCTGGCTCCGCCACGGAAGATCGAACCCCGGCCAACAACTCGGCCTCCTGGACGACCAATCTCACGCCCACCTTCCTCCAGCCTGGGGTACCGTAAACCCCTTCGCGCTCCGCCTCGAGCCCCGCGACGGTATCGACGCGGAGTGGTTTCGCAGCGAGCGGCCCGCGGAGGCCGTATGGCAGAAAGAGTGGCATGATCGTCATTGCTGCCAACTGCCGGGCGGTACATGCTGGCCCCATGGCTTCGCGGAACCCCGCGCATGCTGCCCGGACGGTGGCGGTGCTCGCATTCCCTGGCGTGCAGGCCCTCGATGTGGTCGGGCCGCTCGAGGTCTTCGGCCGGACCGCGCGCTGGCGCCACGGGACTACCGCCAGCGCTTCGCGAGCAGAGGGAGGAGCATCATGACGACGGTGGTCGAGATCGTGCTCTTCGACGGCTGGGACGAGCTCGACGCGCTCGCCCCGTACGAGGTGCTCCGGCAGGCCGAGCGACGAGGCGCGCCCCTCTCGTGCAAGCTCGTGACCCTGGGTGAGGCACGGGAAGTCGAAGGGGCGAACGGTCTTCGCATCCGCGCCGCCGGTCCGCTCGGGCAGCCGGACTGGCTCGTCATCCCCGGCGGCGGATGGGGCGAGCGTGCGGAGCGTGGCGCGTGGGGAGAAGCCCGACGTGGCGACCTACCCCGGGCCATCGCGGCGGCCCACGCACGGGGAGCCGGGATCGCCTCGGTGTGCACCGGGGCTCTGCTCATCGCCGCTGCTGGCCTGCTCCGGGGCCGCCCCGCGGTGACGCACCGGAGCGCGCTCGCCGATCTCGCCCGGGCCGGCGCGGAGGTGGTCGAGGCGCGCGTGGTGGACGACGGCGATCTAGTGACCTCGGGTGGGGTGACGAGTGGCCTCGATCTGGGCGTTCACGTCTTGTCACGGCTGGCAGGGCCGGCCGTGGCCGAAGTGGTCGCCGTCGAGATGGAAATCGCCCGTGGGCGCCTCCACCTCGGACCGCGAGCAGCCGCGCCTCGGGGCGGCGCGTGACACCGGGGGAAGATCCTCGAGATGATCGACCTCACAGCGGCGACCAGTTGATGTGATTCTCCAGCGTCACCGCCGCCGCTGTGAGCTGATGTCCGGCACCTTGCGGTGCCTCAAGCGGAGGGGAGAACTCTCCCCCCGCGCCCCCCATCTCGAGCGTCAGTTGATGTGGCATGCGCTATCAGTTCACCTGCGCCGGGCTCACAGCGGCGACCAGTTGATCTGATTCTCCAGCGAGGCCTTTAGGATGCTTGCCTTCCCGGGTTGCACCGTCGAGGAACCTCACCGCGCGGGCCGGATGTTCTGGTTCACGTGGAAGAGATTGTCGGGGTCGTACTGGGCCTTGACGCGGGCGAGCCGCGCGTAGTTGTCGCGGTACGTGGCGCGGATGCGCTCCTGCCCCTCGTCCATCATGAAGTTCACGTAGGCGCCGCCGGCGGAGTACGGGTGGATGGCCTCCCAGTACTCGACGGCCCAGGAGCGCAGCGCGTCGGCGCGGGCGGGGTCGTGGTCCACGCCGACGATGACCTGCGACCAGTTCGCGTCGCGATGGCTGAACGGCGTCTCATCCTTCCCGACGCGGTGCGCAGCGCCGTCGATCGGGTAGAGGTGCACCGTCGACTGTATCGTCGGCAGGCGAGCAGCGAACTCGACGTGGCGCGCGATCGCCTCGTCGGGGATCTCCTTCACGAAGTCGCCGCGCCAGTACCACTGATCTCCCGGTGGATAGAGCCCATCGAAAGCGCCCTGCAGCACCGGGTAGGGCATCTCCTGGACGCCGTGGAGCGCCGGCTTCGCGACGCGCAGGGCAGGCGCGAAGGCGTCGGCCGCCTGCTCCTTCGGCCCCGTGTAGCACCACACGATCCCGCACATCTTCTTGAGATGCAGTTGCGCCGGGAACGGTGCCACCGGTGGCACGGTCAGGAACGCGAAGAAGCCGAACACATCCTCGGGCGCCGCCGGCTGGAACTCCCGATACCAGCTCAGGACGTCGCGTGCCGCCTCGAGCGGCCACAGCGTGGGCCCACCCACCACGGTCGTGACCGGGTGGAGCCGAAGCGTGAACGAGGTGACGACGCCGAAGTTGCCGCCCCCGCCGCGGAGCGCCCAGAACAGGTCCTCGTGCTCGGTCTCGCTGGCGGTGACGAAGCTCCCGTCCGCGAGCACGACGTCCGCGGAGATCAGGTTGTCGATCGTGAGCCCGTGCTTGCGGGTCAGGTATCCGTGTCCGCCGCCGAGCGTCAGGCCGCCCACGCCGGTGGTCGAGATGATCCCGGCGGGCGTCGCGAGCCCGAACGCGTGCGTGGCCTGGTCGAGGTCGCGCAGCAGCGCGCCGCCCTGGGCCGTGACCGTGCGCGCGCCAGGATCCACGCGGATCGCATTCATGCCCCGGAGGTCGATGACGAGCCCACCCTCCACGCTGGCGAGCCCCCCGCCATTGTGGCCTCCTCCACGGATCGCGATGTCGAGGCGACGGCCGCGGCCGAGCCTCACCGCCGCGACGACGTCCTCGACGGCCGCGCAGCGCGCGATCAGGGCCGGGTGCTTGTCGAACGCCGCGTTATAGAGCTGCCGCGCCTCCTCGTACCCGCACTCTCCGGGCGCGAGCACCTCGCCGCGCAGGCTGCTCCGGAAACCATCCATCATCGCCTTCTCGAGACCCATCGCCATGGCTCTCTCCTTTCCAGCGTGTCACTGCGCCTCGGGCGAGCGAGGGATCTCCACGATCCTCCGGCAAGACCCGTCTATTCACGGACCGGGTGGTCCGCGCCTCACTACCTGTGCTAGACCAGCTCGAAGACGGTAGCGGGCTCGCTACGTCCCGCCGGTCGTGGGATCGATCACCGCGACGATCTCCGAGATCCTGTTCGCGGGGACGCCGGCGCACCGGGCGTGTTCCAGGATCAGCTCAGGATTCGCCGCGTAGTAGAGGCAATAGAGCTTGTCCGCGGTGACGTAGCTGTGGACCCACTGGATGCTGGGACCGAGATCGCGCAGGATCCCGTTCGACTTCTGCGACACCGCACGCAGCTCCGCCGGGGACATCTTCCCGAGGCCTGGAATCTCTCGCTCGATCAAGTACTTCGTCATGCGAGCGCTCCTGTGCTCTGGCCTGCTCACGTCGAGAAACAGTTTGACATACTAACGGTAGGTATTTAAGGTACCGTTAGTATGGACGTCAAGGGCGGGCCCCAACGGGAGCGCAAGACCCGGCGCGAACGAGTGGCCGAGGAGACGCGCGCGGCTCTCGTCGGGACGGCGCGATCGCTGTTCGCCGAGCGAGGGTACGCGGACGTGTCGATCGACGACATCACCGAGGGGACCGGCGTGACGCGAGGCGCGCTCTACCATCACTTCGAGGACAAGCGGGAGCTGTTCCGCGCCGTCGTCGAGGCGGTCGAGCGCGATCTGACCGAGGAGGTCCGTCGCAAGGGGCAGGGGCCAGGGGACCCGTGGGAGCAGCTGCGCGCGGTGTGCGAAGCGTACCTCGACGCCTGCCTGCTCCCCGAGGTGCAGCGCATCATCGTGCTCGATGCGCCGCCTGTCCTCAGCTGGCGCGTCTGGTGCGAGATCGACAAGCGCTACGGCCTGGGCGTCTTCGAGGAACTCCTCGTGAACGCCCGCGACGCCGGGTTCCTCGAGACGAAGTCGGTCGAGATGGCGGCGCAGCTGCTCCTCGGCGCGCTCAACACCGGTGCCCGCGTCGTCGTCGACGCCACCGACAGGCCCGCCGCCCGCAGGAGCGTGCTCGAGACTGTCGAGCGGCTCCTGGCCGGCTTCTGGGTGAGCCGCGAACCGGACGGCCAGGCGGGCTGAGCGGAAGGGCGCAGGAACCATTCGGCGAGCGGCGCGATGCTACTACTTCAGCTCGGCGTCATATCCGCCAAAGTCCTGCGTGGGGTCAGCCAGGTGGGTCCCGCTTCTTGCGCCGGGAGGGCTGGACGCGCGGTGGCTCGTCGGACCCCTTGGCATAGTGCGGCGGCCAAGGCGCGTCGCCCAGGCCGGCCGCCTGCTGACCCTCGCGATGATGGCGGGCGTACCTGCTCTCGGCGGCTGCGGTTCAGACGACGCAACCACGCCCGCCCGGTCGGCAGCAGCTGCAGCGTCCGTCACTGTGAGCGACGGCCCCGCGGCGCTCGGGCCAGTGCCGGCCTCCATTCTCACCTTCAACCTGTGTGGTTCGGTGACTTCGGACTATTGCAGGGAACCCCATCTGCCAGCGCTCGCGGATTTCATTGCGAGCCATCGGCCAACGGCCTTCGCGCTTCAGGAGGTGTGTGGCTATCAGGCGAACGAGCTGAGTCGAATGTTGCGGAACCGAGGCCTCGAATACGTCCAACGCTACAGGAACTTGAGCGTGAATGGCGTGGCCCCCTTCTGTGGGAGCTCCCTCGGCGATCGCATCAAGGGCGAAGGGATTGCCCTGTTTCACGCTGGAACGACGCTCGGCGAGATCCGGGAGGGCAATTTCGAGACGCTGTCCTGCGCGGACTACCTCCCAGAGTTCCCTGGGTGTGCGCTTCAGCCGCGCGGCTACGTCTGCGCGAAGGTACCGCAGGCTCAGCTCTGGGCTTGCGCGACCCACATTGAGGTCAAAGAGCACGTCCAGAAGGCCCAGATCGACGAGCTCGCCAGGGTGGCGCAGGAGCTCAATGCTTCAACGAACGACGACAAGCGGATCCCCGTCGTGGTGGCCGGCGACTTCAACGTCGAGCCCGCTGAGAACCGGATCAGCGCAATGTTTGACAAGGCCAGTTACACCCGGGGGAGCGGAAGCTTCTTCGAGCCGGACGTTCGCAGCGATCGAACCTTCGCCGCCGCCGCGGCCACGCAAGGCAACCGGAAGATCGACTACGTCTTTCACAGCGCGAACGTCTCGGTGGTGACGAGCGCTGTCTTCCAGGGCGTGAACTCGGACCACCGTATGCTGTTCAACGAGCTGCTCCTTCCGGCGGAGCGGGGCGACTGAGCAACACGCTTCGGGAAACTCTCGGATGGCGCAGAGGTTGTGATGGGACGCCGGGGTTCGAACCTTGTCGTACGCCCGCCTGTTCGCCTCGACCTCCCCCGCGAGACTGGCTGGCTGGTCGCCTCCCCCGGGAGATCAGCCACCCAACCATCGCGCCAGAGAATGCTCCAGCCGACCGCCGACACCCCACTGGATACCCCCGCCGGCCTCCCGGTCTCCTCCCATGGCGGACGAGCTGCCTCGTACGTATAGAGCACCCGGATGCGACGCCCTGCCGCCTTCACCATCATCCAGACCCTGCATGAGGACGAGACCTGCGTCGTCTACCGCGGCGTCCGGATGGGCGATGGCCGCCACGTCATCATCAAGGCGCTCGGATCGCGCTGGCAGCCCCGAGATCTGGAGCGCCTCAAGAAGGAGTACGAGCTGGGAACGCGGCTCGACACGCCTTTCGTGCTGAGGCCGCTCGGGCTCGAGAGCTACCAGGGGGCGCCGGCGCTGGTGCTGGAGGACTTCGAGGGTCGCTCGCTCGCCGAACTTCGTGGCGCCCCGCTGGACCGGAGGCGGTTCCTTCTCGTCGCCTCTCGCCTGGCCGCGGCCCTGGCTGCGGTGCACTCCAGGGGAGTGATCCACAAGGACATCAAGCCCGAGAACGTCATCCTCCATCCTGGCACCGGGGAGGTCCGGCTCATCGACCTCGGGCTGGCTTCGCTCCTTTCAGCCGAGCAGCAGGAGGTGCAGGCCCACCGGGTCATCGAAGGGTCATTGCCCTATCTGTCTCCAGAACAGACGGGCCGCACCAGCTGGCCC
Organism: Anaeromyxobacter sp. RBG_16_69_14; assembly: GCA_001768075.1. Lineage (GTDB taxonomy): Bacteria > Myxococcota > Myxococcia > Myxococcales > Anaeromyxobacteraceae > Anaeromyxobacter_A. The sequence continues at coordinate 19,913 of MEMX01000111.1, forward strand.
GTCGACGCGCGCACCGACCTCTATTCGCTGGGCGTCACACTCTACGAACTGTGCGCGGGGCGGCTCCCATTCCAGGCGGATGATCCGCCCGGGTGGATTCATGGCCACCTGGCGCGCGTTCCCTCGCCGCTGTCGGAGGTGCAGCCTGGCACGCCAGCCGTGCTCTCCGACATCGTGGCCAAGCTCATCGCCAAGGCGCCCGAGGACCGGTACCGCAGCGCGCTTGGCCTGCAGTTCGACCTCGAGCGGTGCCTCGCCTCGCTGACCTCTGAGGGGCGGATCGAGGCATTTGCCCTGGGGCAGGGCGACGTGTCGGAGCGTTTCCAGGTTCCATACGGGATCCGAGGTCGCGAGCAGGAGACCGCCGAGATCCTGGCTGCCTTCGACCGGGTCGCTGCGAGTGGCCTCCCGGAGCTGGTGCTCGTCTCGGGACACGCTGGTATCGGCAAGACGTCGCTCGTCCGCGAGCTCCACAAGCCGATCGTGCGCGAGCGAGGCCTCTTCCTGTCCGGCAAGTGCGATCAGTACAGGCGAGACATGCCTTACTCGACCATCGCCGAGGCGCTCCGCGCGCTCCTGCTCGAGACCATGGTCGAGAGCGACGAGCGCATCAAGGCGTGGAGAGACCGGCTCAGGAACGCCTTGGGCGCGAACGGCGGCCTCATCGTGTCCGTCATCCCCGAGCTGGAGCTGCTGATGGGCCCGCAGCCTGCGGTCGCGGAGTTGCCGCTCGACGAAGCGAGGAATCGGTTGCGCGTCGTCTTCTGGCAGTTCCTCGGCGTATTCGCGCGCAAGGAGCATCCGCTGGCGCTGTTCCTGGACGATCTGCAATGGTCCGACGCGGCGAGCCTCGAGCTCCTCGTCGACGTGCTGCTGCACCCCGACACCCGTCACCTGCTCGCCATCGGCGCCTATCGCAGCGACGAGGTCACGGCGGGCCACCCGCTCATGATGGCGCTGGATGGTCTGCGCAAGAGCCGCCTCGCCGTGCGCGAGCTGGTCCTGGGCCCGCTCTCGCGTGACCACCTCGGCCAGCTGGTCGCCGGCGCGATGCTGCGCGATCCGGACGACGTCGCGCCTCTCACGGCCCTGATCGGCGAGAAGACGGCCGGTAACCCCTTCTTTGCGATCCAGTTCTTGACCGCGCTTCACGAGGACGGGCTCATCCGGCTCGACTCGCAAGAGCTGGCGTGGCGGTGCGACATCGCCGCGGCGCGCGCCAGAGGTTACACCAGCAACGTCGTCGATCTGATGGTGTCGCGGCTCAAACGGCTGCCGTCGCAGGCGCAGGAGGCGGTGAAGCTCGCCGCCTGCGTCGGGGACGTCGCCGACGTCGCCACCCTGTCCATGCTGCTCGCGCGATCGGAAGAGGAGACCCATCGCGCTCTGTGGGAGCCGATGCGCGAGGGGCTGGTCAACCGCTCGGGCGACACATACCGGTTCTCGCACGACCGGGTGCGGCAGGCGGCCCATGCGCTCTTCCCCGAAGCTCGCAGCGGGGAGGTGCACCTCAGGATCGGCCGGCTGCTCCTGGCTCACACGGCTGACGCCCGCCTGGGCGACCGCGTCTTCGACATCGCCAGTCAGCTCAACCGGGGCGCGACCCTGATCGAGGATCAAGAGGAGAGATACAGGCTGGCCGAGATCGACCTGCTCGCGGGGCAAAGGGCAAAGGCCTCCGCGGCTCATGGCCCGGCCGCGCAATACCTGGCCGCCGGCATGGCGATGCTGCCGGCTGACTGCTGGCAGGCGCGCCCCGAGCTCGCGTACGCCCTGCACCTCGAGCGGGCGCAGTGCGAGTACCTCAGCGGGGAATTCGCCGAGGCCGAGCGGTGCCTCACCGTGGCGCTGCTCCACGCGAGGAGCAATACCGAGAAGGCGGCCGTCTACCGGCTGCGCATCGAGGTCTGCACGACCCGCGGGGAGGCCGAGAAGGCGGTCGACGGTCTCGTGGAATGCGCGGCGCTGTTCGGTCTCGCGCTCGAGCGGCATCCGCCGAGCGGATGCGTGGAGGAGCAATGCGCAAGGGTGACTCGCAGCCTCGATCGCAAAGGCATCGAGGAGCTCGTTGACTTGCCGTCCATTGCAGATCCTGACGTCCGCGCCCTCCTCGAGGCGCTCGTGGCGGCCAGCTCCGCGGCGTACCACTACGACAAGAGGCTGTCTCTGGTGGTTCTCTGCGAGGCGGTGCGGCTCAGCATCCAGTGCGGCAACGCGCCCTGTTCGGCCGTCGCGTACGCCCTGTTCGGCGCAACCATCGGACCGCAGCTGGGCGACTACCGCGGCGGGTACCGGTTCGGAAAGCTCGGCCTCGATCTCGTCGAGAGGAAGGGGTTTCTGGCGTGCAGGTCCAGGACCTCCTTGCTCTTCTGGAATTGCATCGCTTTCTGGACCGAGCACGTGAGCAACGCTCTCTCCCACCTCGAGGAAGGGCTGCGCGTGGGCCTGGAGACCGGGGACCTGAACTTTGCCTGCTACTCCTGTTTCGCCGTCATCACGATCCGGCTCGCCCGAGGTGACCCTCTCGAAGACGTGGAGGGCCAGTCGAAACGAATGCTCGAGGTCGTGCGGAACGCGAGGTATGGCGAAGCGGAGGACAGCATCCTGGCCCAGCGGCGGCTCATCCTTCGCCTCCGCGGCCTCACCCCAGCTCTCGGCTCGGCCGGTGCACTGTCGGTCGACGAGGAGAAGCTCGAGGCGCGCATCCAGTCCCGCAACCCGCTGACGCGCTGCTTCCATTGCGTCCGGACGCTCCAGGAGCGGTTCCTGTTCGGTCGGTATCGGGAAGCGCTCTCCGCTGCCCTCCAGGCGAAGGCTCTCTCCGGGACGTCCACGCCGACGTGGGAAGGTTGCGAGTACTCCTACTTCCTTGCCCTGACGCTCTCGTCTCTCCATGCCGAGGCCGCGCCTCGCGAGCAGGAGGAGTACCTGCGAACGCTCGGAGCAGAGGCCGAGCGGCACCGGGTGTGGGCCGAGAACTGCCCGGAGAACTTCGCGAACCGGCACGCGCTCCTCTGCGCGGAGATCGCGCGCCTCACCTCGGATGACGCGGCGGCCATGCGCCTGTACGAGCAGGCGATCAGGTCGGCACGGGAGAGCGGCTTCCTCCCCAACGAGGCCATCGCCAGCGAGCTCGCGGCCCGCTTCTACGACGAGCAGGGCATGGAGATCGTCGCCCACACCTACCTTCGGCAAGCTCGATCCTGTTACGCGCGCTGGGGCGCCATGGGCAAGGTCCAGGACCTCGACCAGCGGCATCCGGAGCTCTTCGAGCCGCGGCCGGCTGCTCCGCCGGCCACGTACCTGGCGCGGCAGGAGCAGCTCGATCTGCTGTCCGTCGCCAAGGCATCGCAGTCGATCTCCCGCGAAATCGTGCTGGACGAGCTGGTGCGCACCCTGGTCCGGATCGCCATCGAGCAGGGGGGAGCTCGCAAGGGCTCTCTCATCCTCGCGCGCGACGGGAAGCTCTCCATCGAGGCGCAAGCCCGGCTCGAGCCGCAGCGGATCGAGGTCGAGCTCGTCGGGTCGCCTCTCTCGGATCGCTCGCTCGTGCCCCTCTCCGTCATCCAGTACGCGGCGCGCACCCACGAGCGGGTCGTCCTCGGCGCCGCACCCGAGATCCCTTTCGCTGCGGACGAGTACCTGGCCCGGGTCCGACCGATGTCGGTCCTGTGCCTGCCCCTGGTCAGGCAAGCCGAGGTGGCCGGGCTGCTCTATCTGGAGAACGATCTGGTCGCCGGGGTGTTCACGCCCGAACGGCTCATGGCTCTCGAGCTCCTCGCCACCCAGGCGGCCATCTCCCTGGAGAACGCGTCGCTCCTGGCGAAGGAGCAGGCGGCCCGGGCGGCAGCCGAGGCGGCGGAGAGCCGGTCTGCCTTCCTGGCGGAGGCGGGGGCGCTCCTCTCCGAGTCGCTCGATTACTCGCGAACCCTCGCGGGCATCGCGCGGCTCTGCGTACGTTCGATGGCCGACTGGTGTGTCATCGACGTCCTCGAGGGGCGGGAGATCCGGCGCGTGGGTGGAGCGCACGCCGATCCCGGAAAGGAGCCCCTGCTCCGCGAGCTCAGGCAGAGGTACCCGCCTCGCCCGGACTCACCGGGCCCGGCCGTCATGGTCCTCCGCACCGGTGAGCCGCTGCTCATATCCAGCTTGACGGATGACGAGATCCGGCGCCGCTTCCAAGATGAAGAGCACGCGCAGCTCATCCGGGAGCTGGGCACCCGGACTGCGATCGCCGTGCCGCTCGTGGCGCGTGGGCAGACGCTCGGGGTGATCAGCTTCTACTCCGCATCACCCGAGCGACGCTACGGACCGGTCGACCTCGAGCTGGCGCAAGAGCTCGCGCGCCGCGCCGCGCTCGCGATCGACAACGCGCGCCTCTACCGCGACGCGCTTGGCCTCGCCGAGGCGGAGCGGCTGCGAGCCGAAGCGGAAGCGGCCAACCGAGCCCTCCAGCAGCAAGCGCGTGCCCTTGAAGCAGGGAAGCTGGCGCGGGAGGAGGTGCTCGCGGTCGTATCGCACGACCTGAGGGGCCCGCTGAGCGCGATCCTCACCTCCTCGAAGACGCTGGAGAAGGTGGCCCCAGGAGGCGCAGGAGCCGAGGCGGCCCGCCTGATCACCCGCAGCGCGACTCGCTTGACCCGGCTCGCGAGCGACCTGCTGGACTTCTCCGCCATCGAAGCGGGACGGCTCTCGGTCGTTCGTGCGCCGCACGAGGCCGTGTCCCTCGCGCGCGAGGCCGTCGAGACTCTCCAGGAGATGGCCCAGGACCACGGGGTCCGGCTCGCCACAGACTCCGTGCCGGCGGGGCTCACGATCGAGTGCGATCGGGATCGGATCATCCAGGTCCTGTCCAATCTGCTGGCAAACGCGATCCACGTGAGCCCCAAGGGTGGGACGGTCGCACTCTCGGTAGCCACGGACCAGGGTCAGGCGGTGTTCTCCGTGAAGGACGCGGGGCCCGGGATATCCCCGGAGGAGCTGCCTCGCCTCTTCGATCGATACAGCCGGGGCCGCTCGGCGAGCTACAAAGGAACCGGGCTCGGCCTGGCCATAGCGCGGAGGCTCGTCGAGTTGCACGGCGGTGAAATCTGGGCGGAAAGCGCCCCTGGGTGCGGCAGCACGTTCCGTTTTCGTCTGCCCGCGGCCAGCCTCGGGGTCCGCTCGGAGATCCTGATCGTGGACGACGACGCGGACATCCGCAGCTCGCTCAAGGCCGTGCTCGAGATCGAGGGGTACGGCGTTGCGCTGGCGTCCAACGGCTTCGAAGCGTGGGAACTGCTGCAGTCTGCACCCCTCCCGGCGCTCGTCCTGCTGGATCTCATGATGCCCGTGATGAACGGCGCCGAGCTGCTGGGGCGCGTCCGCGCCGACGACCGGCTGCAATCGGTGCCGGTCGTCCTGGTCACGGCCTGTGAGTCGCTCGCCCAACCTGTGGCCGCGAAATCCCAGGGTTCTCTGCCCAAACCGTTCGACCCCAGGCACGTCATCGAGCTGGCCTCTCGGTACTGCACGCCGAGGCCACACTGAGCCGCGCTCCGGGCATTCTATCCGGATAGTACGACCCGACAGGTCAGATCAGCCAGGTGCAAGGCCCGCCCGTCGGGAGCGGGCAGCGGCGTTGTGCGGCGCGGTGGGCAGTCCGATACAATGCACCCATGGTCCGCCCCCGCTCGCTGGGCCTGATCGCCTGCGCAGTCCTTGCCGTCGCCGCCGCCGTGCGCGCGGACCCGGACGCGCCTGCGCTCCTGGTCCCGCCCGCGCTGGGCCGGACGGACGTGGTCTGGATCTCCGGGCGCGTGCTGGAGGAGGAGCACGGCCAGAGCGGTCCGCCCGCGCTGCGAACGGCCCGGGCCCTGGCCGGCTCGAACCGGCCGGGCGCGGCGGTGAAGGCCAGATTCCTGGGGCGCACTGCCCGGACGATGTCGGCCCACGACGGCGAGTTCGAGGCGGTGATCTCCGCCGCGCGGCGGTCCCCCTTCCCGCCGGGCCGCCACCTGGCCGAGGTGGTGGTCGAGGGCGTGCGCGCGCGGGCCGCGGTGCAGGTGGTCTCGCCCGAGGCGCCGTTCCTGCTGGTCTCGGACTTCGACGACACGGTGGCGGTCACCGGCGCCGCCAGCACGGCCGACGTGCTGACCAGCACCTTCCTGCGGGACGCCGAGACCCAGCCGGCCGTGCCGGGCATGGCGGCCCTGTACCGGTGCCTGGGGACGAACGGCGGCGCGCCGGTGGCGTTCGTGTCCGGTTCCCCGGTGCAGCTCGCGCCGCGCCTCACACGCTTCCTGGAGAAGAACGGGTTCCCCCACGCCGCGCTCTACCTGCGCAACCTGGGGCCGGACACGCTGTCCCGGTACAAGGAGCCGGTCCTGGAGCGGCTCGCCGAGCGGTTCCCGGGCCTCCGCCTGGTCCTGGTGGGCGACACGGGCGAGCGCGATCCGGAGATCTACGCCGCCTTCGCGCGGGCCCACCCCGGGCGCGTCCTGCGGGCCTACCTTCGCCAGGCCACGCCCACGCCAGGGCCAGCCTCGCGCTTCGAGGGCCAGCTCCTCTTCCAGGAGCCGGCCCAGGCCGCCCGCGATGCGGTCGCCCGCGGACTGGCCGACCCTCGGTGCGTGGAGATGGCCTTCCCGAAACCCTGATAGCGCATGCCACATGAACTGACGCTCGAGATGGGGGGCGCGGGGGGAGAGTTCTCCCCTCCGCTTGAGGCGCCGCAAGGCGCCGGACATCAGCTCACAGCGGCGGCGGTGACGCTGGAGAATCACATCAACTGGTCGCCGCTGTGAGCGCCAAGCCCCGGCGAGGCTGCTCCGGGGCCGGACCGGGGCAGTGATGGATCTGGCGCAGCCGGTGGGCGACGCGACGCGGCCTACCCGCCGCGCCGCGGTCCGTCGCTAGGCCTTGTCCTCGACCTCGAGCAGGCCTGGATCCAGGCCGCGCAGCAGGAACCAGCCACCCTGGACATGCGGCAGCTCTATCCCCTTGGCGGCGAGGATGCGCTGCGACTCGTACGACCGCAGGCCAGACGAGCAGAGCAGCACCGCATCCCTGTCGCGCGGGACCTCGGCCCATCGCTCGGACAAGGTGTCGAGCGGGATGGAGACCCACCGCTCGCCGTACTTGGCCTGGCCCGGCCCGGCGGTCTCGGGGGCGCGGATGTCCACCACCGTCAACTCGCCCTTCTTGAATTGCTCCAGAAATTGCTCGGCGCTCATGGGCGTGTTCCTGCCGTCGAGGATGTTCTCCAACGTGTTGGCGCAGGCGTTCAGGATATCCATGGCCGAGGCGTAGGGCGGCGAATAGCCCACCTCGAGGTTGGAGACGTCCTCGGTGGTCGGGCCGTGAGGCAACAGGGCGGCCACCGCGTCGACCCTGGCCTTGACCGCGTCGCCGTTCTCGCCCAGGGCTTCGACGCCGAGGACCTTGCGGGTGCGCCGGTCCGCGATGAGCTTCAGGAACATCATCTTCTCGGTGGGGTAGAAGTGCGCCCGGTCGGACATGCCCATGAGGCCGCAGACCGGATCGAAGCCCGCCGCACGCGCCTGGGCCTCGGTGAGGCCGGCCCGCGCCACGCCAAGGCCGAAGAGCTTGATGCAGAACGTGCCCACCGTGCCCATGAAGCGCGCGTGGCCTCCCGTCGCGTTCGTGCCGATGACGCGGCCCTGCCTGTTGGCCAGGGAGCCGAGGGGCATGTGCACCGATTCGCCGCTCACCAGATTTCGCAGCTCGACGCAGTCGCCACCGGCGTAGACGTTCGGGTCGGAGGTGCGCATCCGGTCGTCCACGAGGATGCCGCCGGCAGGGCCCAGCGCCAGGCCGGCGTCGCGGGCCAGGGCGGCGTTGGGTCGGACGCCGGTCGCGAAGACCACCAGCTGGCAGGGGATCTCGCCCGCCTTCTCCATGGACACGCCTTTGACCTGGCCGGAGCCGCCGTCCAGCACCCCGAGCAGCCTGTCGCCCGTGAGGACCCGGACCTCGCGACGCTCCAGCTCGTTCTGGGCGAGCCTGGCCATGTCCGGCCCCAGGGCCTGGGGGAGTATCTGGGGAGCCATCTCCACGACCGTCGTCTCGACTCCCCAGAGATCCGCCATGCCTTCGGCCATCTCCAGGCCGATGGGCCCCGCCCCGACGACGACGGCAGAGCCGATCTTGCCCGACATGAGAAGGGCCTTCACGGTTCGTGCGTCGTGCAGGTTGGCCACGCTGAAGACGCCCTTGAGCGAGGCGCCCTGCACAGGCGGCACGAAGGGGATGGAGCCGGTGCCCAGGACCAGCGCATCGTAAGGCGCGAGCTCCTCGACCCCCTTGTCGAGGTCACGCAGGGTCACGGTCCTGGCCCGGCGGTCGATGGCCGTCGCCTCGGTGCGAGTCTTGACCCTGATGCGCTTGTAGTCGCGAAAGAAGGCCTCGTCGCGGACGGCGTCGTACGTGGTCTTGCGCAGCTGGACCAGGTCGCTCACGTCGTCGCTGACGTAGTAGGGGATACCGCATCCTCCATAGGAGATGAGGTCGTCGCGATCGACGAGGAGGATGTCGGCGTCGGGATCGAGCCTGCGCGCACGGCAGGCGACCTTGGGCCCGAGGGCCACCGCGCCGATGATGACGATTCTCCTACCCATGGTTCGTTCTCTCCTTTGTCCGATAGAAGACCACGCGAGACCTTTCACTAAATCACAGGTGAGAGGGCAGGGCGAGGGGCAGCCGGCGGGTACCCCGGGGAACCGGCTCAGCCTGCTATCCTGCGGTCCCGATGTCCGCCCCTGCCGTCGCCCTGCCACCCGCGGCGCCGCGGTCCCTGCTCGCCGGATCCGCCGGCCGCGCGCTGGGCGTGCTGGCGCTGATCAACCTCTTCAACTACCTCGACCGCTTCGTGGTCTCGGCCCTGGTCGAGGGCCTCAAGCGCTCCGAGCTGGCGCTCTCGGACGCGCAGGCCGGCCTGCTCATGACCGGCTTCGTCGTGGTCTACATGCTGGCTTCACCGGTCTTCGGCGTGCTCGGGGACCGGGGCTCGCGCCCGC
>MEMX01000111.1:28944-30870 GCA_001768075.1 Anaeromyxobacter sp. RBG_16_69_14
TCTGGAGCCTCGCCACGGCGCTGGCCGGGTTCGCCGGTGGCTTCGCGAGCCTGTTCCTGGCCCGCGCCGTGGTCGGGATCGGCGAGGCGGCCTACGGCACCATCTCGCCCAGCCTGATCGCGCGGTTCGTCGGCACCTTTGCGGGTGGTTGGCTCGGCGACCGGCTGCTCCGCCGCTCCGCCCAGGCCTACCTGTGGCTGTCGGGGATCTCGGCCCTCCTCGCGGCGCCGCTCGCCTGGCTGGTCTTCACCGACGCCCGACCGGCTGTGTACCTGCCGGCCATGGTGGTGGCGGAGCTGCTCATCTTCGCGTCCACCGGGCCGATCAACTCGGTCATCGTGAACGTGGTCAAGCCCGGCGAGCGCGCCACCGCGGTCGCGCTCAGCATCCTCTCCATCCACCTCCTCGGCGACGTCCCGTCGCCGCCGCTCATCGGGCGGCTCTCCGACGTCTCCTCGCTCGGCCGCGCCGTCCTGATCGTGCCGATCGCCGTCCTGGTCGCGGGCGTGATCTGGACCCTCGAGGCGTGGCTCGGCGGACGCCGGAGACCCCCGGCCCTCGACGCCGGAGGCCCCCGGCCCTAGGGGCGCCGGAGAGCGCCCGGCCCCATGACGCGCCTGACGATCGGGCTGCTCGACGCCATCGGCCCCTACCTGGGGATCACGCACCGGTTTCGCATCACGGAGGACTTGGTAGACCCCGCGCCCGCCTGCGATACAAGCCCGCCGAGGCGCTAGCGCGAATGGTGCATCACCGGTGTTACAGCCGCGGGGTGCGGCCTCTGCCGTTTCCGTTCGACTCCGCACAGGCGCGGCCATTTGCGACTTGCAGTGATGGACCCCGCGTGATTACCTGCGCCGTTCGCGCGACGGAGCGTCTGCCCGTCCGCAGGGGGAGCCGACATGAACATGCCGAAGCTCGTCGCCGTGCTGCTGTCCGCGCTCGCCGCGCTCGCGCCTGCCGGCCCGCGCGCCGCGACCCTCGATCCCAAGAACTGGATGGCGCAGGTCCCGGGCGACTGGAAGCTCTCGCAGATCACGATGCCCGGGACCCACGACACGGGCGCCATCCTCGACACGCCAGGGATGCCGGGGACGGCCAAGGCCCAGAGGCTCACCATCGCCGAGCAGCTCGACATCGGCGTGCGCTTCCTGGACATCCGGTTGCACTACGTTCGCGCCCTCAAGCAGCTCTGGGTGAACCACGGGCTCGTCGGTCAACCCTACAGTTTCGACGACGTGCTCGACGCCTGCTACACATTCCTCGCCGCCCACCCCACCGAGACCATCCTCATGTCAATCAAGGAGGAGGTTCCGAAGTTCGATCACTCCTTCCCCTACACCTTCGAGCAGATCGTGGCCGACAAGATCGAGCAGGGGAAGTACCGCTGGTACGATCTCGGAATCAATCCCTACCTGGAGGCCACGCGCGGCCGGATCGTGCTCATCCGGCGCTTCAAACACGGCGGTGGCAAGCAAGTGGGCGGCATCGACGCCACCGACTGGCCCGACAACGAGACGGGACCCGCTGGCGACGTCATGAACGTCGAGGACTACTTCAACCTCGGCGATCACATCAACGACCCCCCCTACTACTGGGACAAGATCGCGAAGTGCACCAATCACATGTGGGGGAGCGCCATCAGCGACAACTCGCTCATCTGGCTCACCTTCACGAGCGGGACGTTCATGCACATCGGCATCCCGCGCCGGCACAGCATCACGCGCCTCGCCGCCTATGTGAACCCGCACATCCGTGACTGGATCGAGCTCGGGAAGGGGATGGGATCGTACGGCGTGGTCCCCATGGATCTCATCGACGAGGCCACGGCGTTCGATATCATCGACTCCAACGCCCGGTGGGCTCCCTGACGCTCCGCGGGAAGGCTCTCGCGCTCACCTGCGCGGCGGCGGGGGCCGCCGCCCT
>MEMX01000111.1:30886-39736 GCA_001768075.1 Anaeromyxobacter sp. RBG_16_69_14
GTCCCGCCGCCGCGACCCCCGCCCGCGACCGCTAGCGGGGAGCCGGAGAGAGAGCGCGCGCCCCCGCTCGAGGCAGCTGCCGGGCGCCCCGACCCAGCCGCGGTGGGGCTTGCCGCGAGCGGGTATCTGGATGCGATCGATCGGCGCATGGCCAGCCTGAAACCGGGAGACGATGCCGGGATCGAGCAGCTGGAGCTCGAGTTCGAAGCCGACCGCAGCGTGCCGCGCCAGGCGAAGCTCGCCCACCTGCTGACCCGCCTGCACGGCCCCGACGCGACGATCGCGGTGTGGCTGCTGCGAGCGCTCGACCCGGTGGAAGTGCTCGGAGAGCTGGCGCGCGCGCACCGCGGCATGGGCGACGAGAGCGCGCGAGAAGCGCTGTACGGGCTCCTCGCCTCCTACGCCAGCGGCGACCGCGCGAGGCTGGAGCGCGTCCCCGCGCCCGACCGGGCGGCGCTGGAGGCCTTCTTCCGGGGATCGACGCTCTCCGACCGCGGTGACCGCGCCCTCGTCTCGCTCGACACCTACGGCAGGCTGGCGAGCGGGAGCGAGGTGGCTGACGCGATCGCGCAGCTGACCGTGCTGTGGCGCGAGGCAAAGGCTTCGGGACAGCCCGATCCGCCGCTCACCTCGCCCGACGCGCTCGTCGGGCAAGCGCTGGCCGCGCTCGCCCGGGACCCCGGATCGGAGGCGGACCTGCTGTCCGCCCTGCGGCCCGTCCTCGCGAGCGCGAGCGACGAGGAGCCCGGCGCGCTCGTGCGCACCTTGCGGGAGAGCCTGACCGTGGCCGGGCTCCCGGAGGCGACGCGGTCCGAGTGCCAGCGCTTCCTCGAGTCGGCGCGACCCGCGCCATCGGCGAGCGACGACTACATCCGCTGGCTGGAGGCGGTGGTGGCGGTGCAGCCGGGTGCGCAGGGCTCCATCTCCGACAGCGAGGCCCTGCTCGGCCGGCTGCGCCGCGAAGAGGATCCGGTGAACGTGGCCAGCGCGCTGGTCCACGCTGACGCCGCGCTCTTGGCCAGGTTGGCCCCGGCGGATCTGGAGTCCTACCGGGCGGCCCTCGAGCGGCGGCAGGCCAGCGAGGTCGATCCCGGGCAATCGGAGCTGTGGCTCCTCGCGCTCCAACGCCTCGCCCTCGCCAGCAAGATGGCTGCTCGCTAAAGCGCGCGATCGCGCCGTTCCGTTCACACCTCGAACAGCATCCGCTCCGGGTCCTCGATGCACTCCTCCACGCGCACGAGCAACGAGAACACAAACCCCAGGCGCAGAACGTGGAGCCGGAGCAGGGCTGCATCCTGTGCGGTGGCGCGCTCTCCCTGCGGGTGGTGGGCCGCTCGGCCACCACCTACTGCCGGAGCTGCCGCCGGATCTCGCGACCGCACCTGCACCACCACCGCGACGGGGTGCAACTCCTCCACCCATCGCGGATGGTCGCCTGTCCGCGGTGTGGACGCTTGAGGAGCTCGGGGAGCCCTTTCATCTTGAGCACGCCCTGGGCGAGTCCTGGATGAGCGCGACGGCCGAGCCGTCTAGACCATGACTAGACCCGGACGATCTCGCCGCGCGCCCCGTCCACCCGGACGCGCGTGCCGTCGGGGAGGTCCATGCAGCCCTTCACCGCCATGACGGCGGGGAGCCCCATCTCGCGGGCGGTCACGGCGCCGTGCGAGAGCGGGCCGCCCGACTCGGTGACGACCGCCGCCGCGGCGTGGAAGAGGGGTGTCCACGACGGGTTCGTAGTGCGGGCCACGAGGACGGCGGCATGCGGGAAGCGCGGAAAGTCCTCCACCGAACGGACGCGGAACACCGGACCCTCCGCGACGCCGGGTGAGCCCGGGATCCCGCCATCACCACCCAGGGGGCGTCGCCCCAGGTAGGCTGGTACGGATCGGGGTCGCTCTCGCGATGGGCGTGGTCCTCGACGAAGCGGGCGAAGGCGGAGGCGAAGGCCGGCCAGGCGTCGAGTTCGCCCCGAGAGAGCAAGGCGCGGCTGGGGATCTCGGCCAGGCGGGCGCGCAGCGCAGGATCGGCGCGCGCCGCGCGCGCCAGGGCGAAGAGCTCGGCGTTCACCGCCGACGTCTTGGTGTCGCAGACGCGCGTGAGCCGGTCGTAGAGCGACTTCGCCTCCGGCACCGGGAAGAAGAGCGCCAGGGCCTGGAAGAGCGAGCGGTGGAGCAGACCGTGGGTGATGGAGATGGCGATGTTGGGGCGGAAGTACTCGCGCCCGAGCCGCTCGATCCGGAGCACGCGGGCCCAGTGGTCACGCGGGTCGGGCCCGGGCGCCGACTCGGCGGAGAGCCGGCCGACGCCGAGGAGGAACCGATCGAGGTCGCGGGCCCACGCGGCCGGTAGCTCGAATACCCAGCCGTAGGCGTCGCGGGCGCGAGGCAGCAGCGCACGGAGCTCCACCTCGGTGCGGAACGGGAAGCGGCGGGCTCCGAGGAAGAGCTTCACCGCGCTCTCGTTGCCGTAGACGTAGCCGTCGAAGAGGGCGAACCACTTGCCCTGGAACGGCGGGAAGCCCATCAGCGCCAGCGAGTGCCGGAGCGACTCGTGGAAGCCGGCCTCGGCAAAGTCCCAGCCGAGCGGCGTCATGGCTCCACGTGGTGGGCCACACCGACGCCACCGTCGGCGTGGAGGCCAACGTGAAGCTGTCGCGCGACCGCGCCGCGGCGGTGGCACTCGCCGCGCTGAAGTTCACGGCGCGAAGCTCCCCATCCACATCTTCCGCTCCCCGGCGTGCACGCTGACGCGCTCCTCGCGCGTGCCGAACTCAGGGTGAACTGCGCGGACGACGTAGGTCCCCGCCTGGAGGCGCACCTCCCGGGGTGTCTCTCCCAGCGACTTGCCGTCGAGGGTCATCTCGGCCCACGGCGTCGCCTGGAGCACCAGGACGCCATCGCCCGTCGCGGCCGGCGGCGTCGAGACCGAGTTGAGCTCGCCGCGCACGAACCGGATGGCGAGCGTCGCCTCGCGCCGCGGTGGCGGCCGTCCACGGGACGGGCGGGGTGCGGAGGCCGCGGCCGGGGCTGGCCGCTCCACCAGGGCAGCGGGCGGGTGGGGCACCGCTACGGTCGCGACTGGCGGATCGGTGGCGCTCGCCGGTGTCGCTGGAGCGAGCGGCGTCGCGATCGTCGCTGGGGTCGGCGCCTCCTCATGGGCCTGGGTGCGGGCCCTCGCGTGGCGGAGGGCGGTCGGCAGCGCAGCGGCGAGCGCTGCCGCCGTCAGGGCCAGGGCGACCGCGAGCGCCCTCCGGCGCCGGTCGGGCACAGGTTCCCTACTGGGCGCGGCTGTCTCGAGTCGCGCGGGCGCCACGACCGTGGAACTGCGGAAGAGCACCGTGGCCGGCAGCTCGCGCCGTGGCGGCGCCCGCTCCGACTCGGTCAGCGTGTCCATCATCGCCGCGCGCATCGCCGCCGCTGACGCCGGCCGCAGCGCTCGATCCTTCTCGAGCGCGCGCGCGACCAGCGCCTCGATCGCGTGCGCGATCGGTCGATCGGGCCGGACCTGCGCCATGCGCGGCGCCCGGTCGGTGAGGTGTCGCGCCGCGACCGCAATCGGCGAGGGCGCCTCGAACGGCAGCGCGCCAGTGAGCAGCTCGAAGAGCACCACGCCGACCGAGTACAGGTCGCTGCGCGCGTCGAGCGGCTCCCCTCGGATCTGCTCCGGGCTCATGTACGCGGGCGTGCCGTAGACCATCCCCTGCTGGGTGAGCCGTGGCTCGGCGCTGCCTTGGTCGCGCAGCATGGCGATGCCGAAGTCGACCACCTTCACGAAGTCGGTCCCGTCGCGCAGCGGGTCGAGCATGACGTTGGCGGGCTTGAGGTCGCGGTGCACGATCCCGAGCGCGTGCGCCTCGCCGAGCGCCTCCAGGATCTGCGCCGCGATGTGTACGGCCCGCTGCCCGGCAAGCGGCGCCTCGTTGGCGATGGCGTGCGCCAGGGTGCGCCCGGGGACGAACTCCATCGCCAGGTAGATGGTACCGTCCTCCGCCGTCCCGAAGTCGAGGACCTCGATCGAGTTCCGGTGTCGCAAGCGGGAGGCCGCGGCGATCTCGCGCTGGAAGCGCAGCGCGCCCTCGTCGGGCAGCGTCGACGCGCGGAGGATCTTGAGCGCGACGACGCGGTCGCCGCCGAGCTGCGTAGCCTTGTAGACGTCGGCCATGCCACCGCGCCCGAGGAGCTGGTGGACGAAGTACTTGCCAGCCACCGTGGCGCCGATGAGGGGTGCCGGGCCGGTGCTTTCGATGGAATCGACCGGCGCGCTGCACGATGAGCACGCCCAGGCGCCCCCGGGGATCGGGCGATGGCACTTGCTGCACGCGGGCATGGAAATGCCAGAATCGTACCACGCCGGGGGGCGGGTAGAATGGCGAGAGTGTTACCGCTCGTCATCACCCTCGCGGACACGCGGACCGGCGCGACGGCGCGCTATGCCTTCATCCGCTCCCCGGTGCATCTGGGCCGGTGCGAGGACAACGAGGTCGCGCTCGACGATCCATTCGTCTCCGCGCGCCGTGGACGGCTTCGGTTCGACGAGCGCGAGGTCAGCTACACCGCCCTCGGCTCGTGCAATGGCTCGAACCGTTGCGAGGTGCGCGATGCCGAAGGTGAGCTAGTTGTACGTGGCCGACATCGCCAGCGTCGCGCCAAAGGTCGTCCACCGCACCGTGCCGGGCGCGCTCTCTGGCGTGCTCGCGAACACGGCCTGTGCCGAGACGCCCAGGCCCCAGTGGTCGGAGACCCACCACTCCCGACCGGCGGCGAGGTTCACCCCGAAGCCGTAGTCCGTCTCGGACACCTCCCTGCCGCCGGAGTACAGCGAGAGCCGCGCGAGGGCCAGGGTGGCCGACAGGTAGACGTTGAGGGGCATGAAGTACCAGGTGATCTCCGGCCCCAGGTTGACTAGAACTTGCTTGCTGGCCGCGCTGCTGAGGATCCCGCCCGACCAAACGTGGCCGGCCAGGATGAAGTTCTCCAAGACGGCGCTGCCCAGCGAGAGGTCGACGCCGAGCCCTGCTCCGGAAATTGTCCGCCCGGGAGCGTTCGACGACACGTACCCGAGGTCGAGGTTGGGGCGGATGTAGAAGCCGAGGTGCCTGTGGACGGTGACGTCGGGGCGCGCCGCTCTCTGCGCTGGCTGGGAGGCCTCGGGGTGCATTGACGAGCCGGACGGGGTCGAGATCAGCCCCGAGCGCTCGCCAGTGAGCAGGAAGGCCGCCAGCGCGTCCACGCCGCCGCGGGGGGGGATGCCGTCAGCGAGCCGCAGATGACCCTCGCGCTCCATCGCGCCGCGCCGTACATCGTACACCGCGGCGACGAGGTAGGTGACATCCACCCTCTTGGACAGCGATACCACGACCACGCGCTCGAACGCGAGCCGCGAGGCCGCGGTGACGATCCGCTCTGGCGAGCCGGTCGGCGAAATGGCGAGGCCAGGGCCCGCATCGGGCCGCAGCGCTTCCGCGAGGGACATGTCCAGCTGAACCACGCGGTCTTGCGTGACGTCGGTGATCAGCGTGGGCGCGTGGACGCTGTCGCGCTGGCCGCCCACGCGATGGCGCCCCGGCGCCACATTCACCGTGACAGGTGACATCCCGACCTCGCGTCCGTCGACGAAAACACGGGCTTCGGGCCGCGACTCCACCGTAAGACGGTGCGTGCCCGCGGCGGCGAGCCGCTCTCGCGCGTCCTCGAGCAACGCGAGGAAGCTCGGGGGGAACTGGCGCGGGTCCGCCCTCGTGTCCGGCTGGCTGCGCACCACGCGCTCCAGATCGGCCTGGGCGTTCACTCCACGGCCGAGCTCCTGCTCCACCCGCGCCAGGCGAAGCATGGCCCGCGTCCACTGCTCGAACACCTCGGGCCCCTCGGGCAGCCGCTCCAGATCCGTGACGATGCCCCGCAGCGTCCGGACGGACTGCTCGTACTCGCCCGTAGCGTGCGTCACCAGGGCCCCAGCATAGGCGCGGTCGAGCTCGGACAGCGTGGTGGGGGCGGCGGAGCCAAACATCCGCGAGCGTATCTCCTCGCCTTTCAGGACGCTCGCGTCGCGCGAGGAGAGGGCGGCACGGAGCTGACCGGTCATTCCCGAGAGCTCCGCGCCCGGCCCTGGCGGTTCGGAGAGGGCCAGCACGCCGGTGCATTCCGCCGCGGCGCTGCGCGCGATCGGGATAGCGCATAGCGTCAACACCGAGAGCGCGAGGCGGACGACAGGTGAGCAAGTGAGGAGCCCGTTCATGCGGCCGGCAGGCTGCGGATGCACCCAACGCATGCTGGCGCCCTATTGACACTTGTCGTTGATGCAGGTGGCAAGCGATTTCAAGCTGTCCGATGGTTTCTCGCAGTCCCCATTTTCGGCATCACCAAGGGAGGTCAGAAGGGCATCGAACTTGGTTTGGCAAGCTTCGAACAGTCTAGCTTGGATCTTGTTCATGTGAGATCCCTTTCGCCGCAAGCCGCTGGTGAGCCAAGACCGCCAATAACCCGAGTTCTTGAAAGGAGGCCTCTCGGGGTGCTGTGTGACAGCTATTCTCGCGAGTAGGAAGTCCAAGCTGCGGATCGCGTCCGATAACGCTGATCCCGTCAACCTCGCTCCCTCACGCCAGACCCGGACTCAGGGTGGATCGCTCGGGCGGCTGGCGGGCGAAGCCTTCTGTGCGATCACCGGGCTCCGGATGGAGGGTGCCTACGTCGCAAAGGAGCCTCCCGAGAGCGAGGAGCCGATCCCGTTCGAGGAGGAGGACCTGGAGGCCGACCTCGTCGCCGGTCCGAAAAAGGGCGGCGGCTTCAACACGCCACCCGCACCGCTCATGCAGCCGCCGCTCGTGGCGTCCCCCGTGCCCGTGAAGGACGCAGGCTGACCCCGCCGAAGGTCAGCATCGATTTCATGACCGGGGAACCCACGGATCATGCACCGCCGGCTGCCAGGAGCGCACCGGCCGCCGCGGCGAAGCAACGGACGGATGGAGAACCGGCCTGAAGTACCCGCGGGCCGGGATCCGACCGAGGGACTCCTTAGCCTCCCCCGGGCGCGTCGGGCGTGGGCGTAGCACGAGCGGCGGCTTCGCCAGGCCGGCCTTCCGATCCCACCGGGCCCCTGCCGACACCTGGGCCCGCACCACCGGAGAAGGTGCGACCCGTGACGGTTCGACGAAGGGTGAATATGGCGCCCCCTGCCCCTCTGTACGTCCGGGTCAGCAGCGTGCTCGCGCTCCGATCCGCTGCGGGCGCCGCCTGCCGCAGGGCTGGATAGATGACCAGGCCCGCGGCCACGAGCACGACGTTCTTGATGATGTACTGGCCCTCGAGGGTGGCTGCGAAGGGAAATCTGACCCAGGTCTCATGCGGGAAAAGGAAGAGCGGCAAGATCGTGCCGGACATCTGCAGGAACATCAGCAACAGCGAGGCGCGCATGAAG
This sequence comes from Anaeromyxobacter sp. RBG_16_69_14, assembly GCA_001768075.1. Taxonomy (GTDB): domain Bacteria; phylum Myxococcota; class Myxococcia; order Myxococcales; family Anaeromyxobacteraceae; genus Anaeromyxobacter_A. The sequence goes on from MEMX01000111.1 coordinate 38,303, forward strand.
CGCCCCGTGATCAAGCCGAGACCGATCGCACACTCCCATGCCGCCAGGACTGGCAAGGACAAGGATCTTGAGACGAGGCCGAAGCTGAGGGCGCTCATGGTCCGCTCCGCCAGATCCTCCGCCGGGCTGAGCCCTGGAAAGAACTTGAGCGCGCCGAACCAGAGGAACACGATGCCCACGCTCACCCGAAGCAGCGCCATCCCGTGGCGCGCCACCCAGGCGGTCGTCTTTTCTTCCACGCGATTGAGCACGCGATTGAGATATTGCATTGAATTCTCTTTCTGTGAAGCGCGCTGTGAAGCGCACCACATTGCGCAATGCGCCTTGGAGGAGGTCTCGGTACGGCATTGCCTGGGACTTCCGGTAGTGCTACAGCCAATGCCGAGGGACTGATCGAACACTGGAGCGCGTTCATGAAGTCGAGCAGCGCTCGTTTGGCCTGTCCTTGTCGGAGAGCGGTGAGACTTCTTGGCCTCACCGTGACGGCGCCACGAAGTTAGCTACGTCCGTACCGTCGTCGTCAATCTGGATTGGGTTGCAGCACGGGTTCGTCACCTCGTCTGTTTCTCACTTCCGCTTTCGGAACCCCATGGCGCCCTCGCTTCTTCCCGGGCTCGTGAAACCGTAGAGCAGACCGCCTCTCGACCGCGCGCTGGCCGGGGTCCCGGCCCCACGCGTACGCAAGGAATTGCTGCAGCGCGATCGGAAGCCAATGTATTCGGTGGCTTGGCAGAGTCTGACCATTCACTTACGGCGAATGTCGTTTCGGCCTCTACCCCTGGGGTGGTGGGCCCCGCCGCGCAAGAAGATGCTGTAGCGCTTCGGCTTCCCGGTGATTCCAAAGATTTGATGATGATCGCGTGTTCACTTTTGGAAAGTGGCGGTGGCGCCGGACCGAGCTGGCTCGCAACCCCTTGAAACCACGAATGCGCTGTACCCGTCCAGGTGATCTTGCCGTGACAAATCAATTACATGGCGGGGCCCGGTAGGCCTCGATCGACGGCACTCCTTCTCGACGGCATCGACGTGCAGCCGAAGACGCCCGCCGCACGGATGCCTCAATCGACGGCACTCGACTGCCTCGACGGACAGCTCCCTCAGTGAACGGTCGCCGGTGCCCTCCTTCTCTTGCCGCGTGCGTCGCTTCCCGCGAGCGGCCGAGCTCGCGCGCTCGAGCCGTCTCTCGTCACCCGGAGTCACTCTCACGCGGTAAGGACAAGGAGGGATCGCGGGGCGGCGCGAACCGGAAACGCTTGTGCCGTCTGCACTGCTCGCCTACCATCTCTGCGTCGGCTGGCACGCAGAGTGGCCCAAGGTGCCTCCCTCCCCGTCCGCGCATGCTACGTCCCCTCCTCCTACCCCTCTTCTTGGCTGTGGCCTGCGCCCATGGCGCCCCGCAGGGGGCCCCGGACAAGGAAGGCGGGTCCGACGCCG
>MEMX01000111.1:39770-43245 GCA_001768075.1 Anaeromyxobacter sp. RBG_16_69_14
GTTCACCCCGCGCTGCGGCGGAAGCGAAGCCGCGCGCGGCTCCCACCGAGGCGCCCTCCCGGCCACGAGCGGCGCGCCCGGGAGCCGCGACGCCGCGGCCGACGCGCGATCGCCTTCGCGAGCGGGTCGTCGGAGCGGCGCGACGCCACGTCGGGAAGAGCTTTGCCGGGGACTGCTCCGGCTTCGTGCTGCGCGTGTTTACCGAGGCCCGCGTGGCGCTGCCCGCGCCGCTCGCCCCGGGGCGCACCCTGTCCGAGTCGCTCTACCGCAGCCTCTCACCGGTCACCCGACCCAGGCCAGGCGACCTCGCCTTCTTCCACGGCACGCGCAGGCAAGATCGCGCCGGCAGAGCTCCCGGCCGGTTCACGCACGTGGCGCTCGTCGAGGCGGCCACCGGTCCTCGCGTGACGCTCATCCACCGCGGGAGCCGCGGGATCAGACGGCTCGCCATGACCCCCGAGCGTCCCCATGACCGCCGTGAGAACTCGGTCGTGCGGCGCCGCGGCGCCGGTGAAGGCCCGCGGGTGCCGTCCCTCGCGGGCGAGCTCTTCGCCGGATACGCCACGTTCCAGAGGCCGCCGGCGAAGGCGCAGCCCAAGACGGCGGCCAAGCCGACGGAGGCCGCCACGCTCGTGCGAGGCGGGGGCTCGCCCTGATGACGTCACCGTGATCCGCTCCACCTTCCAGCTCACGCCCGGCGTCGGCTCGTACGGCGAGCGCCAGCTCTGGGCAGCGGGCATCAGGCGCTGGGAGGACTTCCCGGCGGAGCCGGAGGTCGCGCTCTCGGTGCGGCTCGACGGCCGTGTGCGCCAGGCGCTGACCCATGCGCGGGAGGCGTTCGAGAGCAGCGACGCGGATCGGCTGGCGGCGATGTTGCCGCACCGGGAGCGCTGGCGCCTCTACACCGCCTTCGCGGACGACGCCGCCTTCCTCGACATCGAGACCGACGGCCCCGACCTCGTCACCGCGGTCAGCGTCCTCGATCGCGAGGGACCGCGCATCTTCCTGCACGGGCGCGACCTCGACCGCTTCCCCGACGCGACGGCGCGCTGGAAGGTCCTCGTCACCTTCAACGGGCTCTCCTTCGACGCACCCATCTTGCAGCGCGCCTTTCCCGGCTGGAAGCCGCCTCGCGCGCACGTCGACCTGCGCCACCTGTGGGCGCGGCTCGGCCATCGGGGCGGGCTGAAGCTGCTCGAGCAGGTGACGGGGGTGGGGCGCCCCGACCACCTCCACGGCGTGGACGGCCTCGAGGCGGTGCGCCTCTGGCGGCGACATTGCGCCGGCGAGCCGGGCGCGCTCCGACTCCTCGCCGAGTACAACCTCTACGACGCGGTGAACCTGAAAGCGCTCATGACACTCGGCCACAACCGCATGCTCGAGCGGTACGGGTTGCCGGGCACGCCCGTCGCGCTCTGGCAGCGGGGCGACGCGCTCCACCACGTCTCGAAGCAGTTGCTGGCTATCGGCTGAAGCCGGAAGCGCGCCCGCCTCGGGTAACCGCTCGAAATTCCCGCCGCCCGGCACTAGAATCCGCCTCCCCATGGTCACCATGACCGACATCACGCCCGACGTCGTCGCCCGCCACGGTTTCACTCCCGCCGAGTACGAGGAGGTGAAGCGCCACCTCGGCCGAGCGCCGAACCTGGTCGAGCTGGGCGTCTTCTCGGTGATGTGGAGCGAGCACTGCTCCTACAAGTCGTCGCGCGTGCACTTGAGGGGCCTGCCCACCAGCGGACCGCGCGTCCTGCAGGGACCGGGCGAGAACGCGGGCGTGGTGGACCTGGGCGACGGGCTGGCGGTCGCCTTCAAGATGGAGAGCCACAACCACCCCAGCTACATCGAGCCGTACCAGGGCGCGGCCACGGGCGTGGGCGGCATCCTCCGCGACGTGTTCACGATGGGCGCGCGGCCGATCGCCTCGCTCAACTCGCTCCGCTTCGGCGACCCGGCGCACCCGAGGACGGCCTACCTGCTCGAGGGCGTGGTGGCGGGCATCGCCGGCTACGGCAACTGCATGGGCGTCCCGACGGTGGGCGGCGAGGTCGCCTTCCACCCGAGCTACAACGGGAACTGCCTCGTGAACGCCTTCACCGCTGGTGTGCTGCCGGCCGGCAAGATCTTCCGAGGCAAGGCCGCCGGCGTCGGCAACCCGGTCATGTACATCGGCGCCAAGACCGGCCGGGACGGCATCCACGGCGCGACCATGGCCTCGGCGGAGTTCGACGCCACCACCGAGGAGAAGCGCCCCACCGTGCAGGTGGGCGACCCCTTCATGGAGAAGCTGCTCCTCGAGGCGTGCCTGGAGCTCTTCCAAACCGACACGGTGGTCGGCATCCAGGACATGGGCGCGGCGGGCCTCACCAGCTCGTCCGTGGAGATGGCGGGCCGGGCCGGAAACGGCCTCGACCTCTACATCGACCTCGTACCGCGGCGGGAGGAGGGGATGACGCCGTACGACGTGCTCCTCTCCGAGTCACAGGAGCGCATGCTGCTCGTCGCCGCGCGCGGGCGCGAGGAGGAGGTCCGGCGCATCTGCGCGAAATGGGACCTCGACGTGGCGGAGGTGGGGATCGTCACGGGCAGTGGCCGCTGGCGCGTCATCTCCGGCGAGGCAGTGGTGGCGGATCTGCCGGTCGAGCCGCTCACCGAGGGCGCGCCTTGCTACCAGCGCCCCATGAGGCCGCACCCGGAGTTGCCCGCGCTGCACGCCTTCGACCCGCGCACCCTGCCGGAGCCCTCCGACCTGGGAGGCGTGCTCGTCGATCTCCTGGCGCGCCCCAGCATCGCCTCCAAGCAATGGGTCTACCGTCAGTATGACCACATGGTCCGGCTCGTCGGCGCGGTCCGCCCGGGCGGCGACGCGGCGGTGGTGCGGCTCGCCACCGGCGAGGAGGCGCACGCGAAGAAAGGCCTCGCCTTCTCGCTCTCGGCCAACGGGCGCTATTGCTTCCTCGATCCGCACCTCGGCGCGAGGCACGCGGTGGCCGAGTGCGCGCGCAACATCGCGTGCGTGGGCGGCGAGCCGCTCGCGGTCACCGACTGCCTCAACTTCGGCAACCCCGAGAAGCCGGAGATCATGTGGCAGCTCGCCGAGGCGGTGCGCGGCCTCTCCGAGGCCTGCCTCGCCTTCTCCACGCCGGTCGTCTCCGGCAACGTCTCGCTCTACAACGAGACGGAGGGGCAGGCCATCTTCCCCACCCCGACCATCGGCATGGTCGGCCTCGTCGAGCCGATCGAGAAAACTTGCCAGTCGGCCTTCCGGCTCGCGGGCGACGTCGTCGCGCTCGTCGGCGAGCTCAGGGGCGAGGTGGGTGGGAGCGAGTACCTGGCCGCCGTCCACGGCAAGGAGGCGGGCCGTCCGCCCTCGCTCGATCTCGCGCGAGAGAAGGCCGTCCAGTCCGTGGTCCGGCGCGCGATCAAGGAAGGGCTCCTCTCCTCGGCGCACGATTGCTCGGACGGGGGCCTGGCGGTG
>MEMX01000111.1:43280-44380 GCA_001768075.1 Anaeromyxobacter sp. RBG_16_69_14
GCCCCCGGGCGGCGGCGCGCCGGCCTGGCTCGGCGCGGCCGTTCGCGTGCCCTTCCCGCAGCGCAAGGACTTCATCCTCTTCGGCGAGGACGCGAGCCGGATCCTGGTCTCGCTCCCCTACGCGGGCTACGCGCGGCTCGAGGCGATCGCCCGCGAGGCGGGCGCGCCGCTCGTCCACATGGGGGCGGTCGGTGGTGATCGGCTGGAGATCCAGGGGGCGATGTCGGTGCCGGTGGCCGATCTCGCCGCCGCCTGGCGCGACGGGATCCCGCGCGTGCTCCGGCGCGCCACCTCGCACTTCCCACCGGCCGAGGTGGTCCTGGCTGGGTGATCTGACGGGGTTGGGTGCGACCCCGGGTGCGGGCACCTTCCGGTCCCGGACGGCAGTCCGGGCAGATCGGTGGGCCTCGCAGTTGCAAAGGACGGTGAACCGATGGAGCCCCTTCCCGGAATCACCGCGTTCGCCGCGGTCCTCGACCGCGCCGTCGGCGCCCGCCTCGAAGCGGCGGAGCGGTTCGTCCGCTCGCTGCCCCGGCTCTTCCCCGACGCGCTCGTCGGATGCGATCTCGCCTGGCGACCGGGCGCCAGCATCCTGGTGGTGGTCATGAGGTTCGCGCAGGTGCACTTCGGGGCCGGCGCGCGGCGTCGCCTCGACTTCTGGTGCGGCCGCGCCGGCGTGCGCTCCAGCGCCGTCGAGAAGCTGGCCGCGCCGCAGCGCACGGCCTTCTTCGAGAGGCTCGAGAGCTGCGATCCCAAGCTCTCGGGCATCCCACCCGATCGGCTCGCCGCGGAGAGCGCTCCCTTCTTCACCCGGCTCGGCGCGCCGGAGGATCGCAAGCAGCCCGACCCGACGCCGGTGCTGGCGATGGACGTGGGCGGACCGGGCTGTGCGGGCGTGAGCTACGCGCCCGGCGAGCGCACCCTCTTCGTACCCGGTCTGCTCTCGCCGCCCGCGGGCGACGAGCTGACGCTCTCGCTTCGCTTCCCGGGGGTCGATCCTCCGCTCCAGTCGGAGGCGACGGTCGTGGGCGTGCGCGGCGACCTGGGCGCTGCGACCGGCTTCGAGCTGGCCCTCACCAACCCGACCCCCGAGCTCCTGG
>MEMX01000112.1:0-14770 GCA_001768075.1 Anaeromyxobacter sp. RBG_16_69_14
GTCCTCGCCGTCCGTGTTCTGCAAGCGTGGCAGGGGGCGCGCCTCCGCGGCGTCCACCGTCTCCTGCCAGATGCGGAGGAGATCCCCACCGGCGGTCGCCGCGTGGAGCCTCTCCGCGGAGACGAGCTTCGTGCGCGCTCCGAGCGCCTTGCGGGCCTGCGCGAGCGCGGCGGCTCCGTCCCGTGGAGCGAGCATCTTCGGATGGCAGCCGGCGAGAATGGCGCGGCCCCCGAGGTCCAGCACCCGGCCCAGGATGACCGCGCGCGGAAGGAGCGTCCGGGAGGCGGTCTTCTCCGCGACCACCCGCTCGCCTCCTGCGAGCAGATCGCGGAGCGTGATGGACTCCCCGGGCTTCGCCGACACCACTTCCTGATAGCTGAACCAGGCTCCGCGCTGTGCCTCCGCGTACCGTTTTCCTACCTCGTCGAGCCCGCCGCCGCGCTCCTCCACGTACAGGTCGAGCGCGGTGCGACCGTCGGGGCCCCCGTAGTGAGCGACGTGCCAGCCCGACAGGTAGCCGCCAACCTCCGGATCGAGGCCGAGGCCGGCAAGCGTCCCTTCGGGATCGAAGGCACGTCCCCACCGCTGGCGCGCAAGCGCGAGAGCGTCGGCGGTGATGCGCTCGTCGAGCCCGTGAATGGGGTCCCGCTCCGCGCGCCGCCTGGCGTCAGCCCGAGCCTCCTCGGCCCCGGGTCCCGTCCCGCGTGCCCTCCGTGCCTGCTCCTCGTCCAACTCGAGGTGGCACTTCTTGTACTTCTTGCCGCTTCCGCAGGGGCAAGGTGCATTGCGCGGCGTCCTCGAGCGGTTCGTCGCCACGGGATCCGCCACCAGCATGGGCTCGTGGTCGTCGTCGTCCATCTCGGGGATCGTCAAGCGTACGGTGACCATCCGCCCGTCCACCTCGATGGACGACTCGGCGTCATCGAGGTCCTGCTCGGTCGAGAGGTTCGCGGCCGCCTCGAGAGCCGCCGCTAGGACATGTAGTTCGTCGCTCGTGGGCGAACTGGCAGCTCCCTTCCGGATCCGCAGCGGCACGGGGAGCCGGGGGAGGCCAAAGGCATCCTCGATCGCTGCCGCGGCCCAAGCCGGCTCTTTGTCGAAGGTCACGGCGGTAGCGGCCATCTTCTGGGCCAGGCGACGGTCCCCCAGGGAGGACGCTGCCTTTATGCGGTCCACGGAGCCCACCCCGTCGTAGAGGGCTACGCCGTACTCCTCACCGCCCGCGCCCATCACCACCGCCTCCAGATGGCGCGTTCGTCCGTCCATGGCGAGGGCGGCGGGCAGCCCGATGTCGGAATCGACAACTTCCCAGGGACGAGCCTTCCAGAAGGTCGCGCAGGCCTGGAGGAAGCGAAGAAGGACGCCGAGCCTGGGGCGGCCGGAGACCTTTCCCAGTCCGAGGCCGTAGGCCAGCACAGCCCGGGGGACGAGTGTATGGGCCGGGAGCTCGGCTGAGACGATCCCGAGCGCCCTGGCGGCTTCAGCAAGGGCCGGCTCGCAGCGCCACTCCTTGCCGGCGAGCCGCGAGGCGATCTTCGTTAGGCCTGTAGTATCGTCGTGAGCGGCCTCGGGCGCGACGAGTTCTCCGTCGTCGTCGGCCCCTGCGTAGGTGAAGGCATCGCCGTCCGCAACGCCGATGGGCCCCAGGCGGAAGACATGGATCATGGCCGCACTTTGTAGCAGGCAGCCACATGCGCCGCGACGGCTGAAGTCATCCGGCTCTGGTCCCTCTCGTTCGCTGGAGGCGACATGCTCCAGCTCCTGAGGCTGGGGCGTTGCCTGGAAGTCGGGCGCGAGCGGGAAGGCGCAGGCCAGCACGTTCACGGACGCGGCCCGCTTCGGCGCCGTGAAGGGCACGGGCGCCACCGCGGCGGTGGACGCGTGCGGCTCGGCTCCCGTCGTGAGCGTATGGTGGCGGGGCACGAGGCCCCGCCGCCCCGCCCTGCGGGATCAGCTCAATCGCGGCACCTCAGACCTAAGGCGAGAAACCCGACGTCGAGCGGCGGTGAGCCTCGCTCGATTCGTCGTGGATGAGGCCCTCGACCTTCGGGAGCATGAGCGGACCTGTGACGACGCTCATGTTGTGGGCCTGCTGGGCGTGCCGGGCCACCTGAGCGAGGATCTCCTGTTTCGAGTTGCCAGTCGCCACGAAGTCGCAGCTCACTCCGGCGTCACGACAGTGAAAGTCCTTCATCTGCACACTCTCCTTTCGATGGCGAGACGTAACACTCGTCGGCGTTGGAGCCATGGCCATTCGGGGATGCACGAAGCGGGAAGCCCATGGATCGAGCGGCAACGGAGCGGAAGAGCGAGAGTCCGCGTTAGGGGTCGGAGGGCGCGGTCTCAGCCACGCGCTACATCCCTCCGCCCACATCTCAGGGCGTCGCGTGAACCTCGCGGCGGTCGTCGCGTTCGACGCCCACCGGCCGGATGCGATCTCACGGTGTTGCCGGCGCGTCAACGTACCGAACGGGCTTCCATGACAGTCATGGCCCAGTGAACTCCCAGTCGCAGCTCTTCGCCACGAGGTCCGCAAAGGCCTTCACCTTCGCCGAGAGCAGCCGGTTTGTCGGGTAGACGAGGTGGATGGGCGAGGGTGGCGGTTCGAAGGCGGGCAGCACCACCCGGAGACGCCCTGACCGCGCTGCCGGGGCCACCTGATACGCCAGGACCATCGTCAGTCCGCCGCCAGACTCGGCATGGCCGATGGCGGCGTCGGCGCTGTTGGTGACGAAGCGAGGCACGAGCGGCACGCGGATCTCCGCTCCGCTCCGCGTGAAGCGCCATTCGGCCGCCGGCGTCAACGCGCTGAACTGGATGATGTCATGACGCGAGAGGTCCTCCGGGCGCCGCGGGGTGCCCCGCCCTTCGAGGTAGCCCGGTGCGCCCACCACGACGCGTCGCGTGTGACCCGCCAGCCGTGCCACCAGGCTCGAGTCGGCCAGGTGGCCAATCCGCACGGCCAGGTCGACCCCCTCCTCCACCAGGTTGACGGTCCGGTCCGCCAGCAGGAGTTCCCCCACGATGGCAGGGTATCGCGCCAGGTAGGCCGACATGAGGGGCGCCACGTGGAGGCGCCCGAAGACGTTGGGCGCTGCGACGACGAAACGGCCCGTCGGCTCGCTCCGTTCGGCCTGGGCCATGGCCTCGGCCTCCGACACGTCCGAGAGGATGCGCCGTGCCCGCTCGAGGTAGCGGGCACCGGCGTCCGTGAGCGCCACTGTCCTGGTGGTCCGCTGCAGGAGGCGCGTCCCGAGCCGAACCTCGAGCGCAGCCACGAGGCGGGTCACGGCCGGCCGAGAGAGGCCGAGCCGGCGTGCGGCGGGGGCGAAGCCACGCAGGTCGGCAACGGAGACGAAGACGGCCATCGCCTGGAGTGAGTCCATCCTCTATTTCATTAATTGAAATAGTGAAGTGTCAAGAGCGCATGTTGTTGCAGGGCACCCTGGATCCCTAGATTCCCCCCGAGCATGTCGGGAACCGGCAGTACATCAGCCTCGGCAACCTCGCCGAGAACCCCCGGGTGCATCTGTTCCTCATCGACTACGCCCACCGTCAGCGCGTGAAGATCTGGGGCGAGGCGCGGGTCGTGGAGGGCGATCGGTCCCTGCTGGCTCGGCTGACCCCGGAGGGCTACAAGGCCCGGCCGGAGCGGGCCATCGTCATCCGCGTCACGGCCTGGGATGCCAACTGCCCGCAGCACATCCCGCAGCGACTCGAGGCCGACGATGTGCGGGATGCCTTGGCCGAGCGCGACGCGCGGATCGCAGCGCTGGAGGCGGAAGTGAAACAGATCCGATCCGCCGCTGTGAGCTGATGTCCTGCGCCTTGCGGCGCCTCAAGCGGAGGGGAGAACTCTCCCCCCGCGCCCCCCATCTCGAGCGTCAGTTCATGTGGCATGCGCTATCAGACCCTCGGGCAGTTTCGGGAGTGTTGCTGTTTCCTGGCCTCTTCGGGTCATGCTCAATGTCGTTCCTCAGGACGCCACGGCGTCAGGCGGGGCAACCACATGGGAACGTTGCGGCGATACTCGTCATAGGCATCGCCCAACTCGGCGCTCAGGTTCTTCTCCTCGTGGATCGTCCCGCCGAGGAGGAACAACGTCGACAGTACGGCGAATTCGAGCCTTCCATGATTCATCACCGGCGCCACCCAGTTGGCCAGCAACAGACAAAGGTACATCGGATGGCGGCAGTACGCGTAGAGGCCCTTCGTCGAAAACACGGACGGCCTTGCCGGTTTGCCCTTGATGCTTCGCACGATATCGCGTACGCCGAGGAAGTCGAGGTAATCGATCGTCGTCGTCGTGTAGACGAGCCCCGCTATGCACAGGACGAAGATCGCCGACACGATCCAATTGGCCAGTCCATCAAGCCTCCAGAGCCCGCCTGAGACGGGCCGCCAGAGGACCAGGAGGACCATCAGCGTGAATCCCGAGACAACGGAGAACACGCTGCGCACGTAGGGCTCACCGACGATAGCCGCCAGGCGATCCTTGGCGAACCGCCGCGTGAGGAGACTGTGAAGCCCTGCGAAGCCGGTGAAGATCATTGCATTGAACGCGAGCGCACCGATGCCTCCCTCGCCCTCTGTCGGCCGGTAGAGCAAGTAGAGCATCCAGAAGAGGGGAATGTCGGCCACGAGCCTCACGGCCGCCACGAACGCGATCTTCAGTGCGTTGTTCATGGACATGTATTCTCCGTTGGCATCCGGATTCACGCCGTTCGCGCCACCGACCGCCGCTGCCTGGAACGGCGATGCTGCACCGCTCCGCTCGGTACAGGTGCCACGCGGCCACGGACTTCCTGCCAACCGCAAATCGGCGCGCTCGTCAGGATCGTGCCTTCGGTCGGCTGCTCATTTCTGTTCCGCTCTCTCCCTGCTCCTCTTTCTCGCCTCGGCCAGCTGAGCCCTTACCCGGCCTCCGCTCACCGCCATGACTATCGCCAAGACGGCGCCGATCTCGTCATCTGTGATCCCTTCCTTCTCTTGCTGGCCGAAGTAGAACTCCACGCAAGGTTGGCACGCCACGGCCATGGCGGCTGCCATATGGATCAAGTACGTGGTCTTCGGGTCCAGGACGTCGTTGTGGCGGGCCGAATCGTAGAAGGCCCCGAACGCCTCCAGCGGCTTCTTCGGTAGCATGACCAAACCTCCATGTTGTCCAGTTGCATTCGACGGCAACGTCTGACTGCGCTCGTGCACACTCACCGACATCCGTAAAGCAAGCATGACTAAATGGTCAAGGACGATTTACTAAACGCGCGCCGATCGGGTAGAGAGTAGGGATGCCCACGGTTCGAGACTGGGAGGCCCTCGATCGCATCAAGCGCGCCAGCGTGGGGCAGCTGCTGATCAAGGGAGCGCGCCTGATGCAAGAGCGGTTCCTGGCGCGCATCAACAGGCAGGGGCCCAAGGTCACCCTGCGCCGCGCCCACACCAGCCTGCTCCCGCATATCGACCAGCACGGCACCCGGCTGACCGAACTGGCCCGGCGGCTGGGGATCACCAAGCAGGCCGCCGGCCAGCTGGTGAGCGACCTCGAGTCGATGGCGCTCCTGGAGCGGGTCGATGATCCCCGGGACGGGCGGGCCAAGCTGGTGCGCTTCACCAAGCGCGGGCTCGAGTCGATCCACGACGGCCTCTCGGTGCTGCGGCAGATCGAGTCCGAGCTGGAGGCGGTGCTGGGCAAGACGAAGATGCGCCAGCTGCACGAGGCGCTGCTGGTGGTGGTGGACGAGCTGTCCAGGCCGGAGCCCTAAGACCCGGTCACCGCAGATCGGGTTTGAGGGAGCGGTCGTGCAAACACAAAGGTCTGCCGCCCTAGTCAGCGCGGACTTCGATCCGGGGAGCGCCAGGACGATGCCACCCCGTCGGCGGATCCTGCAGTTCGTCGGCGCCATCGACCGTTCGTCGCAGCGCCCGCCACCCCCGAGCCGGGCGGGCTACGGTCGCGCGCAGGAGGAGGCCGATGGCGAGCCACGCGACGAGCGGCGCAGCGCGAGAACGAGGCGAGGCGGGGAGCGCCGCGGCGGCGGTGGCCGCGCCGATCCTCTTGCTGGAGGGCGTCGCGAAGAGCTACCGGACGGGCCAGGTGACCGTCCCGGCCCTGCGCGGCGTGAGCCTCGACGTCGGCCTGGGCGAGTTCGTCGCGCTCACCGGGCCGTCGGGGAGCGGCAAGAGCACGCTCCTCCACATCTGCGGCCTCATCGACGCGCCTGACGCCGGGCGATATGAGCTCCTGGGGCGCGACACGGGCCGCCTCTCGCCGCGCGAGCTGGCCGTGGTGAGGCGCGAGAAGCTCGGCTTCATCTTCCAGGGCTTCAACCTCGTGCCGGTGCTGACGGCCCTCGAGAACGTCGAGGTGCCGCTCCTCCTCGCCGGCGCCCCGCGCGCCGAACGCGCCGCGCGTGCCCGGGCGGCCATCGAGGCCGTCGGCCTGCGAGGCCTGGAGCGGCGGCGGCCCGACGAGCTCTCCGGAGGCCAGCGCCAGCGCGTCGCCATCGCGCGCGCTCTCGTGGGGCAGCCGAAGCTCGTCCTCGCCGACGAGCCGACCGCCAACCTGGACGGCGCGACCGCGGCCCAGGTGATCGACCTCATGCGCGAGCTGGGGCGTACACGAGACGTGACGTTCATCGTCGCCACGCACGACGGCCGTATGGCGGCGCACTGCGACCGGGTGGTCGCGCTGAAGGACGGGACGCTGGCATGAAATGGCTCTGGTTCGCGGTGAAGAACGTCCGGCGCAACCGCCGCCGCTCGGCCACGACCGTCCTCATCGCGGTGGTCGGCACCGCCTCGCTGCTCGTGGGCGGGGGGTTCGTCGAGTACATCTACGCGCTGCTCCGCCGGATCGCCGCGACCGACAGCGGGCACGTCATCCTCGCGCACCGCGACCACTTCGCCATGGCCGAGGACGTCCCCATGCAGCACGGGCTCGACGACGCCCCCTCGGCGAAGGCCCGGCTCGAGGCCGACCCCCGCGTGAGCGCCGCCCTGCCGCGGCTCCAGTTCTCCGGCCTCATCAGCAACGGCGACAAGTCGGCCGTCTTCATCGGGACCGGCATCGACGCGGCGGGCGAGTTCCGGGTGCGGGGCTCGTTCCTCTGGAAGGTGACGGCCGGGAGCGCGCTCGCGGCCCGCTTGCCCGAGGATGACCTCCCCGAGATCATGCTGGGGAACGACCTCGCGCGCCAGCTCAGGGCGGCGCCGGGGAGCACGCTGACCCTTCTCGCCACCACCACCGAGGGGAACCTCAACGCCCAGGACGTCCGCGTGAAGGGTATCTACACGGTCGGTGTCCCCGATCTGGACCGGCGAGCCGTCCTCGTCCACATCGCGACCGCGCAGAAGCTGCTCCTCACCGATCGCGTCAGCACGATCTCGGTCTACCTGCGCCGGATCGAGGACAGCGACGCCATGCGCGCGGCGATGGGCGGGCTCTTCCCGGGCCGCGCGCTCCAGACCTGGCGCGATCAAGCCTTCTACTACCGGGCGGTGCGCGCCCTCTACAACCGCATCTTCGGCCTGCTCGGCGCGATCATCGTGGTGCTCGTCCTCTTCGCGGTCTCGAACACGATCGGGATGGCGGTGGTCGAGCGCACCCGGGAGATCGGCACCTTCCGCGCCCTGGGCGCCTTCCCGGCCCAGATCATGCGCAACTTCGTCATGGAGGGGCTCGTGGTGGGTGTCTCCGGCGCTGCCATCGGCACGGTCGCGGCCGGCCTGATCTCCTTTGCGCTCGGCCGGTCCGGCGTGATGATGCCGCCGCCGCCGGGGTACTCGGTGGGCTACCCGCTCCTCATCTCCCGATCGCTCGAACTGTACCTCGGCGCGGCCCTCGTCATCGTGGGCGCCTCGGCCCTCGCCGCCTGGGCCGTGAGCCACAGGGCGGCCGCCCGTCCCATCGTGGAGGCGCTCGCACATGTCTAGAACGGTCACGCTCGCCCTCGCCCTCGCCGTGGCTTCGCCGGCCAGCGGGGCCGCGGCGTCGGAGGTGCACGCGCTCCTCGAGAAGGCGGACGCCTATCGCCTCGACCCCGGCGCCGCGCGCGTTTCGGTGCGGGTGGAGGTGCACAAGGACGGTGAGCTCGACAAGGAGCGCCAGTACCTCGTCTACTGGAAGCCCGGGCGCCGCTCGCTCGTCCTCTCTCGGTCCCCGGTCGAGAGGGGCCAGAAGGTGCTCATGCTGGGCGACGACTTCTGGATCGTCCTGCCCTCCTCGCAGCGCCCGATCCGCATCACGCCGGCGCAGAAGCTGCTCGGCGACGCGTCGACCGGCGACATCGCCACCATGACCTGGGCCGAGGACTACGACGGCGCGATTTCCGGGGAGGCGGAGGTGGAGGGCGTCGCGTGCGTACGGCTCGACCTCGCCGCCCAGCACCGCGGGGTCACCTACAAGCGCATCGAGCTCTACCTCGCCCGGGCCGACGCGCGCCCGGTGCAGGCCGACCTGTACGTGGCCTCCGAGAAGCTGGCCAAGCGGGCCACGTTCGAGATGGGGGAGATCGACGGTCGCCGCCGGGTCACGGCGATGAGGATCGCGGACCGCATCCAGCGGGGCCGCGAGACGCTCATCCGCTACCTGGCGCGCTCGCCGCGGTCGCTCCCCGACGAGTACTACAACCCGATGTTCCTCACCCGCCACGAGCCCGATTGACAATGGCGAGCGACGCGGCGAGCAGCGCTGCGCTGGAACCAGGCGAGGCGGGGAGCTCGGGAGCGGCGGCGCCGCTCCTCCTCGCCGACCACCAACCTGGACGGCGAGTACTACAACCCGATGTCCACCACCCGGCACCCGCCCGATGGACCGTGGTCCGGACGGCAGCCGCCGCCGCGCTCGCGCTCCTCGGTTCGGCCCGGGCGCTGGACCTCTCCGACCTCGACCTCGCCGTGCGGATCTGGACGGCGCCCGAGGCGTCTCGCTCGAACCAGGACAGCCCTTTCGCCCCCGCCGCCAGGCTCGCCGGCCTCGGCGGCGAGCGGGGGCGCGGCGAGGCCGACCTGCGCGTGCGCCATGGAGGGCTGGGCGCGGAGATGTCGGCGCGCTCGACGGCGCGCCGGGGCGAGGAGCTCCGCACCAGTGGGCTCGTGAACGAGCTCTTCTACGAGGCCGATCTCCTGGGCCAGCACTTCACGATCGGGAAGAAGGTCGCGAGCTGGGACGTGGGTTTCGGCCTCCGGCCCCTCGACGTCGTGCAGCAGGCGGACCGGCGCGCGCTCCACCCGTTCGCGCTCGAGGGCGTCCCGCTCGTCACCTGGGAGCTCTTCGGGGAGAGCTGGGCGGTGACCCTCCTCTACGCGAACCCCCTCCGCGGACGCGCCCCGGCGCCGCGCGACGACGAGTCCGTCGCGCTCCACTACTACCAGAGGCTCGGATCGGCGGATCTGCACGCCGTCGGGCGCTACAGCCGTCGGACCCGGCTCCAGGCGGGCGCGTCCACGGCGGTCGTCCTGGGAGATGCCCTCGAGCTCCACGCCTCGTCCCGCTACCAGCGCCACGGGGAGCGCTTCGCGATGCCGGCGAGCCTGGCCGGCGGCGCGCCGCTCGCCGCGTCCGAACCTCGGGCCACCACCGCCTCCGCCGACGTGCTCGCGGCGCTCCTCGGCTTCACCCTCACCCCGGGCCTCGGCCTCTCCGTCGTCGGCGAGGCCTGGCTCGATCCGGCCGGAGGCACGGCCGGCGAATGGAGCGCCCTGGGGGCGCTCGCGGAGAGGCAGCGCGCGCTGCTCGGAGACCCGGCGGTCCCCAGCGCCGCGGTGCTGGCGAACCTCGCCTGGGAGCTGCGCGCCTTCGACCGGCCGAGCCTGCTCCGCGAGAACCTCTTCCTGCGCGTCTCCTGGAAGAAGGACCGGTTCGAGCCGACCGCCGACGTCCTGTACACTCCCGCGGACGGCGGCTTCGTGGCCACCGCCGCCGTCGCGTACCAGGGCGAGCGGACGCGGCTCGACGGCGGGCTGCGCCTCTTCGGCGGTCGCGCCGGATCGGCGTACCGCCTCTTCCCCGAGTCGGCTATCCTCTACGCTGCCTTGCAGGTGTTCTTCTGATGGCGCCCCCCGGTCGGATCGACTCCGTGCCCGAACGGACTCCGACCACGCTCGATCTGGGAGTGGGCGGCGTCGCCAGGGTGAGGCGCTCGACAGCCCGGGGGCCATCGAGCTCTTCGAGGCGCGCCGCCCCGACGTCGCCTTCCTCGACATCCAGATGCCGGGCACGAGCGGGCTCGACGTGGCGCGCCACATCGCCGGCCGCTGCCACGTGGTCTTCGTCACGGCCCATGAGCAGTACGCCCTCCGCGCCTTCGAGAGCGCCGCGGTCGACTACCTCCTGAAGCCCGTCGACGGCGAGCGGCTCGCGGCGACCGTGGACCGCCTAAAGGCGCGCCTGGCCAAGGCGCCGCCCGATCTGGCGGCGCTTCTCGAGGCGCTCGCGGAGCGATCACGCCCGGCGGAGCATCTGGAGTGGCTGACCGTGCAGCGGCGGCAGGACGTCGTGCTGGTGCCGGTGGAGGAGGTGGAGGTCTTCGAGGCGTCGGACAAGTACACGCTCGCCATCACTCGCGACGGCGAGTGGGTGATCCGGACCCCGCTCAAGGATCTCGAGACGCAGCTCGATCCGGCGCGCTTCTGGCGAGTGCACCGCAACGCGATCGTGCGTGTCGAGGCCATCGCGCGCGTGAGCCGCGACGGCACCGGTCGCGCGGTCGTGCACCTCCGCCGCCTCGACCGGAAGGTCGCGGTGAGCCGGGCGCACGCCCACCGCTTCAAGGCGCTGTGACTCCCGATGGGTGGGACGTCCTACCAGGGCGACGCCCACCGACCGCACCATCCGGAGCGAGCGCCTGTTCGGAGCGCCGCGCGAGCAGGTCTGGCTAGCGTTCACCGATCCGGAGCGGGTGGCGCGGTGGTGGGGGCGCGGAAACCTGCTGGTGGTGGAGCGCATGGAGGTCGAGCGCGGCGGCCACTGGCGCTTCGTCGAGCACGGCCCCGACAGCGTGCACGGGTTCGAGGGGCGCTTCAGCGAGCTGTCGCCGCCGGAGCGCGTGGTCCAGACCTTCGAGTGGGACGGCCTGCCGGGCCACGTGGCCCTGGACGAGCTCTCGCTCGAGGACCTCGGCGGCGGGCGCACCCGAATCGTCGTCACCTCGCTGTTCCACACCGCCGAGGACCGCGACGGCATGCTCGGTGCCGGCATGGAGCAGGGTTTGAACGAGAGCTATGCGGCGCTGGATCGCTGACGCACGACCTCAGTCGGGGCTGCCGAACCTGGCCATCCGATCCTTCACCCAGCCCAGAGCCTCCACGCCGCCCCAGGCGAGCGCCGCGAAGAAGCACGCGGTCAGCGCGAAGACCGCCAGCGCGGCCACCGCGCAGTATCCGTCGCGCTCGAGCAGCGCCGCGGCGGTCAGGATCACCACCAGCGCCGGCAGGAGGTTGGAGAGCGGAATGGGCAAGGGCAGGAGGAGCAGGAGGCCGGAGACCAGGATCATCAAGCCGTAGACGTGGTGGAGCACACCCTGCTCGACCAGCGAGACCCAGCGTGGCCGCAGCCCCCATTCCAGCAACTGGATGATTCGTCGGCCCGCGAAGAGCAACCGGGAGAAGAACCGGGGCGGAAGCGCCGTGTCCAGGATCCGGGACGGCAACCACGGAGCTTGCCGCAGAGAAAGGCGAAAGCCCACAAGCGCGATCATCAGCCCGAAGGGCGTGGAGAGTCCGGGCAGGGGGATCGGGGTGCAGAACGGCAGGGCGAGCAGAATCAAGAGCAGCGTGTAGGCGCGTCCGCGCAGGACCGTGATCACCTCCCGTAGGGTCACGGGCCGTTCAGCGAACGTCTCGCTCAGCCGCGCCAGCTCCTCCGAGAGCCGCGGCGGGCCGGCCGGTGGAGACCGTTCGTATGGGGTATCCACTTCGCTCTCGTATTCCCTACAGGTTGGGGTCGATCGCGGAGGGAGCCGGCAGAGAGCGGAACTCGAGAACAACACCGTTCGCGTCGATGACGCCCTTACGCACGGAGCGGCTTCCTCATGGAAGTAGTGCTAAGGTAGCTCGCCGGGCGCGCACGCGTTATAACCTGAAGCCCCGAACGTGCCGCGGATCCATGCTGACGAGCGCCATCACCGCAGGCATCACCGCCGTCCTGATTTGGCTCGGCATCCCGCCCGGCCCTTACATCGCCGTCGTCTGGATCGCCGTGAAGATCCTGCTCGTCGCGCTCCTCGCCCTGCTCGGGTGGCGGGCGGCACGGAGGCGAAGCCACGCGGCGCCTCCACCCACAGGCGTCGGCTGAGCGGAGCCCGCCGGTGGCCCGGTCACGGGCTGCTCGGCGGTGCTCCTCGACAGACGCGCGTGAACCACGTGCCCGCCATCGGCGCTGCGCAACCGGCAGGGTCCTGCACCTCGCGCCAGCGGACGCCACCCTGGGTGAGACGTTCGCCCACTGCCGGCTGGATCCCGAAATACACGGGCACTGGATCGACCGAGCGGCGCAGGTCGGCCAGTTCCTGGCGAATCCTCGCCTGCTTCTGGCGGTTCCGGTTCACGTAGTTGGCCCCGACCACGGCGACGTCGGCGAGGAGCGCAAGGAGGACGCCCATCCCGACCGCTCGAGAGCGGCGCCGCCCGGGGGAAACAAGCGCGGGCAGCGCGAGGACGAAAGGGACGAGCCATAGCTGGGGCGCGATCCGCGCCCACCAGCCCTCCGCCGTCAGCAGCACCGTTCCGAGCAACGCCGCGCCGCAGAGGCCGGCGGCCAGCGTTCCCTGCTGGCCCCGCGCCAGAAGGAACGCCACGACGGACAGGAGGAGCGCTCCCCCGAAGAAAGGGCCGAACCCGCTCACCTTGACCTCGGGGTCGTGGAACTTGGTCGCCTCGTCCCCGACGACCGTGAAGGGGAGCTTGAGGCGCGGCAGACCGTCTGGAACCCCGGTTGACGACGCCGAGAACAGGGAACGGCCCAGCCGCTCGAAGCGGTTCATCTCTCCGAACCCGGGCGGGCGAGAGTGCGCCACGAAGTCGATGGCATACGGACCCGCGGCAGGGTAGAGCGGGTGTCCCGCCCGCAGGGTATTCGTGACGTAGGGATTGTACCCGGTGAACAGAGCGAGGGCGCACGCCGCGGCACCAACTGCTCCCGCGATCCGCGTCCGCCTGCCGTCACGACGCAGGAGCGCCGCCAGGACGAGCGCGATCCACAAGATGAGGGCGTAGGGTCCGCCAGTGAGCTTCGCGTTGGCGAGCAACTGGGTCGAGGCCGCGGCCCCCGCCCAGGCCAGACCCCCGCCGAGGGTCAGCGCCAGCAGCCCGAACGCGAGGAGCGCCGTGAACGCGCTCGCGACCTGACCGTCGACGCAGAAGCTGAGCGACTGGCACGTGGCAACAGGGTTGAGGGCGAGGCATGCCGCGATCGGCCCAGCAAGCGCCCTCCGGAGGCCGACAACGCGCAGGGCGACGAAGGCTGCGAGGCCGGCAGCCGCGGCGAGCCAGAGGTTCAGCGCCTTCGCGGGCTCGAGCCGGCCCGCGAGTCGCATGAGCACCGCCTCAATCACCCACGGACCCTTGGGGAAGTGCTCTCGCTGGTACGCCAACGGGCCGGGGGTCGGAGGAGTCGGTGAGCGCCACGGGTTCCAGCCGCGCGCGATGTCCACGACTCCCGTGTCGTGATAGGCGAGCCCGTCGTATGACGTGTCATACCAGCGCCCCGCCAGGACGAGCGACGCAAACGCGATCGATGTCGCGAGCAGAAGCGCCGCCAGCGCGGCCCACAGATCCCCGCGGCTGGATCGACAGGCGACCAGCAGCGCGAGCGCAGAGCCTGCTCCGCCGACGACCCCGTACCAGCCCGCCACGGGAAGCCGCAGGGCGAATCCCATCCCCGCCAGCACGAGTACGGCCGACGGAGCCAGCACCAGTGCCAGGGCCGTGAGCATGGCGAGCCTGGAAGCATGACCCAGGTCGTGGGCGCCCATGCTTCGACCGGGCGAGATGCGATCCAGGGCGACACCTTGCCTCTGGTTCTCCATGGCCGCGCTATAGCACACTGCGGCAAGTCGTGCCCACGTGGGCACGGCCCCGCCTCCCGTAGTAGAAGCGATCTTACGCGGGCCCTGCCGGGCCGGTGCCCGCACGCGGGAGTGGCCGATGTCGCCGTCGTACTTGACCGATGCCCAGCTGCGCGCCGAGCTGCTCCGGTGCCGGTCCTGCGAGGCCAAGCCCTGCCGGCGCGGCTGTCCGGCGGGCTGCTCGCCGGCCGACTTCATCATGGCAGCCCGCTGCGGCGAGCCCTCCGACTACCGGCGCGCCGCGGCGCACATCCTGGCGCACAACCCACTCGGCGGCGTCTGCGGCTCGGTCTGCCCGGACACGCTGTGCATGGCGAGGTGTACGCGCCGCGGCTTCGACGCGCCGGTGAACATCCCGGGGGTCCAGGCCGGCATTGTGCGCAAGGCTCGGCAGCGGGGCGTGCTCCCCCGCTTCGAGCCGCTGCCCGCCACGGGGGAGCGCGTCGCGGTGGTCGGCGCGGGGCCGGCGGGGCTCGGCGCCGCGAGCGTGCTCGCCAGGGCCGGGCACGCGGTGCACGTCTTCGACTCGGCGGACAAGGCCGGGGGCATGGTCCGGCTCATCCCGCGCAACCGGCTCGATCCCGAGGTGCTCGAGGCCGATGTCGCCGGGCTCCTCGGTGCGGGCGACGTGCAGCTCGTGCTCGCCGAGCGGGTGGATCTGCCGCGCGACCTGCTCTCGCGAGGCTACGCGGCGGTGATCGTGGCCG
>MEMX01000112.1:14858-15283 GCA_001768075.1 Anaeromyxobacter sp. RBG_16_69_14
GCTGCGTGGCCGGCGAGTCGCTGTCGTCGGTGACGGGGCGGTGGCGGTGGACTGCGCCGAGGCGGCGATCAAGCAGCGGGCGGCACACGTCGAGATCTTCGCGCGCAAGGCCCTCTCCGAGTTGGCGTCCACGCGCCAGGAGCGCGAGCGCCTGCTCGCGGCTGGCGTGCACCTGAGCTGCCGGGTGCGCGTCACGGCGATCCGCGGCGACGGGGCGGAAGCGACCGGGCTCGACCTGTGCAAGGTGGAGCTGGCACCCGGCCAGGCCTTCCACCCGAGCCGTCTCGAGGACCTGCCGCACGGGAAGCACGAGCGCTGCGACCTCGACCTCGTGATCCTCGCCATCGGCGGGATGCCCGGGCTGCGGTGCGAGCGCCACCCGCGCGTCATCTACGCCGGCGACCTCGACAGCGGGCCGACCTCGG
>MEMX01000112.1:15567-15829 GCA_001768075.1 Anaeromyxobacter sp. RBG_16_69_14
GTATGTCCGCATGAGGTGGGCGTACGAGGCCGGCTGGGCAGGCGGCGTGCTGAGCGCGCCGGGCGACGCGCTAGACCACGCCTGCGCCGATCTCGAGCGGCTCGGGCAGGAGTTCCCCGACCATCTAACGCTGGCCTTGGCCAGCAGCCCGGTCATTGGCAACCTCGAGGCAGACGCCCGCTCCTGGCAGGAGATCACGCGCCGGCTCGAAGCGGCCGGCGCCATGGGCGTCGAGTACGCGCTCTGCCCGGCGCAGGGAGAC
>MEMX01000112.1:16108-16550 GCA_001768075.1 Anaeromyxobacter sp. RBG_16_69_14
GCCGATGGACTACCGCACCGCCGCGCACCTCCTCGCGCTGGGAGCGCGCACCGTGCAGGTCGGTGCCGCCGCGATGATGTACGGGCTTGGCGTCGTGAACGAGTTGCAGGGCGGGCTCTCGTTCTTCCTCGCCGAGCGGGGTCTGCGCTCGGTCTCGGAGCTCGTCGCCACTGCCGAGGCGCAGACCATCCCGCCGACCGGGAAAGCCGTCTGCGAGGTGGACCTTGCGACGTGCACGGGCTGCGGCAACTGCTCGCGGTGCCCGCATCGCGCCATCGCGCTCGACGGGAGGGGGATGCCGACCGTCGATCGCGACCGCTGCGTCGGCTGCGCGCTCTGCGTGCAGCTGTGTCTCGTCGGTTCGCTCTCGCTGCACGGCAGCGCGGTGCGCACCGCCGCCGCACCGTAGAAGGAAGCATCCCCCCTCCCCTTCTCGCGATCA
>MEMX01000112.1:16566-26262 GCA_001768075.1 Anaeromyxobacter sp. RBG_16_69_14
CAGACGCGACCGTGCTCGGGGGTCAATCCCGCGAAACGAGGCCGTGCAGGAGGTCAGCGCGATCGACCCCGCCCACGAGACGGCCACCCGTATCCGTCACCGCCAGGGTCTTGTAGTTTCCCTTCAGCATACGGGCGATGGCGTCGCTGAGGAGGGTCTCCTCCGTCGCCGTCACGAAATCGTCGGTCATGAGATCCTCTGCTCGCCGCGCACGGGCGTGCTTCTCGCCCGCCGCCTCCTCCGGCGTCGGATGAGCGAACGGGAGCCGATGCATGAGCGAGCGCAGGGCGCTCGGCCGGAGAGAAGGCGTCAGCCTGTCGAGCAGCTCCGCGTCCGTGATCTCCCCCACCACGCGCCGCCCTGAACCGACCACGAACACCCGGTTGAGACGGGTCGACACGACCGCCTGGAAGACCTGCGGCAGCGGTGTCTCACGTTCCACGGTCGGGATGTCCCGGCGCATCACGCGCGCGAGCGGCACGTCGCCAGCTAGCTCCATCTGGCTGGGAACGGGGGCCTCTCCAGTGAACGACGCGGCTGCAGTGCGGAGGACATCGACCCTGCTCACCATGCCAACGATCGCGCCGTGGTCGTCGACGACGGGGAGCCGCTTCAGTCTCCGGTTCGTCATCACTTCCGCGACCTGCGGAAGCGGGGCCCTCTCGTGCACCGTGACCGGCGCGGGCGTCATCACGTCGGCCGCCACCTTGTTCGACGCCGTGAGCTGGGCGAGGACATCGCGCAGCTCCGGTTTGTCGAGCGCGCGCATGAGATCGACGCGCACGCCCAATCCGCCCTTGCGGACGAGGTCGCCGTTGCTGATGATGCCGACGGGCACGCATTCCTCGACCACGGGAATGGCACGGTACTGCTTGCCCAGCATGAGCTCCACCACCTGCGAGACGGGCGCATCTTTCGTGACCGACGTCACCTCGTCCGACATCACATCCCCTGCCGTGAGTTCGGCGGGCAGGTCGCGGATCGGATTCGGGCGGTGGAACACGACCTCGGTGGCATCGACGGTGATGAGCCCGCGCGGCATCATTTCCTTCACTCGCGGGAGGAGCCTCTCTACCGTCTCCGGGGTATCGATCCACTCCACGATGACGGGCAGGTCCTGGGCCACGTCCACGAGATGCGGTGTGTGGATGCGCCCGGTGGATCCGAACCCGCTCACGCCTCGCACGAGCGTCGCGCCCTGCGCGTTCTCGCGGCGGAGAAACTCGAGGATCGCCAACCAGGCGGACTGATACCCGACCTTGCCGCCCTCGCTCAGGTAGATGCGGACCCGCTTCCCCTTCCCGACGAGCTCCATGGCGACCCTCATTCTGCGGCCGGCAGGACACCGGAGGTCCCAGCCTCGGCCGCACCGTGCGGTTGAAAGACGGCCGTTCGCCCCCTACCTTGCATAGGATACGACATCGAGGCGATGAAGCTCGCCCGTCGTTCGGGACGCCGCCAACCAGCCCGAGAGGGGTTGATAGCTTCTGCGAGGCCCTGGACTGCCGCGTAGAAGCTATTCTCGTCTGCGCTGACGGTGAACGGAGAGGGTATGGGGAGTCCCCGCGCCGTCGCTGCCATCTGGATCGGTCTCGCCTTCGCCTCTGCGCTCGTTTCCACGCGCACCGGCATCGCTGTCTCGCTCGTCGGGATCGAGGAGGAAGCGTGCAGAGATTCTTGCTCATCTGTCTCGGTGGCGCCATCGGCACGGGCGCCCGGTACCAGCTCGCAACCTGGGTCGCGCGAATCTTCGGGGCCGGTTTCCCGCGCGGCACCGTCCTCATCAACGTCACGGGCTCCTTCCTCATCGCCGTGGTGATGGAGCTCTCGCTCAGGACGGGGGCGATCTCGGAAGACGTCCGCCTCTTCCTCACCACCGGCATGATGGGCGGCTATACCACCTACTCCTCGTTCAACTACGAGACGCTGCGGCTCGCCGAAGGTGGCACGCTGGCCCTGGCCGCGCTCAACGTCGCTCTCACCGTGGTCGGCTGTCTCGTTTCGGGTGTGCTCGGCCTTCTCGCTGCACGTGGGCTCGCGCGCCTCGGCCCGCTCCTCGGCTGGGGAGGGTGAACGTGGACGCGCCTCGATCCGAACCGGCAAAGGTTAGACCCTCGTCCCCAGCACCACCACCGAGCGCGGCTCCACCCGCAGCGTCGGCCCCTCCACCGGGCGCGCCTGCACCCAAGTGCGAGCGTCGTCCGGCGAGGCCAGCGCCGTGTCGACCAGGCGCCGCCAGCCGGTGCGCGCGGGCGGCAAGTCGAAGGTCATCGCCTCCCAGTAGGCGTTGAACGCGCAGTAGATGCGGCCGCTCCGGCCGTGGGCGGAGAAGCCGACCGCCAGGCTGCGCGAATCGTAGCTCCAGTCGGGCTGGTCCAGGTGCACGCCGTGCCACCGGATCTCCGCCAGCTCGAGGTAGTCCTGCAGCGAGCGGTCGTCGTCCTGGCTCTCCGGGTCGAAGGAGAAGCGCAACTTGATCAGCGTGCGGATGAACCGGCGCAGGTCGGCGTGACGCTCCAGAGCGTCCCAGGGCATCCAGGTGAGCTCGGAGTCGTGGCAGTAGGCGTTGTTGTTGCCGAGCTGGGTGCGCCGCACCTCGTCGCCCATGGCCAGCATGGGCACGCCGCTCGACAGCAGGGTGACCGCCAGGCCGTTCCTGATCTGGCGCGCGCGCAGTACCTCTACCGCCGCGTCGTCGCTCGGCCCCTCCACCCCGCAGTTCCAGGCGTGGTCGTCCGCAATGCCGTCGCGGTTCCCCTCCCCGTTCGCCTCGTTGTGCTTGCGGTTGTAAGTGACGAGGTCGTTCAGCGTGAACCCGTCGTGGCAACACAGGAAGTTCACGCTCTGCTCGGGCTCGCGCAGTTCGCCGGCGTAGATGTCGGGGCTGCCGAACAGGCGGTTCGCGAAGCGGCCGACCGCGCCCGGGTCGCTCTTGAGGAACGAACGGACGTCGTCACGGAACGTGCCGTTCCACTCCTTCCACGACTCGCCCACCCACTGGCCCACCTGGTAGAGACCGGCGGCGTCCCATGCTTCGGCGACGAGCTTGGTGCCGGCCAGCGCCGGGTCGCTCTCGATCTCCCAGACGATGGGCGGATCCCGCTGCGGCTTGCCGGTCTCGTCGCGCGACAGGATCGACGCCAGGTCGAAGCGGAAGCCGTCGACGTGCATCACCTTCACCCAGTAGCGGAGGCTGTCGAGGATGAGGCGGCGCACCACCGGGTGGCTCGCCTTGAACGTGTTGCCGCAGCCGGAGTAGTTGGCGTAGGAGGCCCAGTCGTTGCCCAGCAGGTAGTAGGCGCGGTTGTCGAGCCCGCGGTAGGATAGCGTGGGGCCTCGCTGGTCGCCCTCGGCGGTGTGGTTGTAAACCACGTCGAGGATCACCTCGAGGCCGGCGCGGTGCAGCGCCTTCACCATGTCGCGGAACTCGTCCAGGGTGCCCAGCGGGTCAACCGCTGCCGCGTAGGACGCGTGGGGCGCGAAGAGCGCCACCGGCGAGTAGCCCCAGTGGTTGACCAGGCCCGGTGGCGCGTCCTGGGGGTCGAACTGGAAGACCGGCATCAGCTCGACGGCAGTGACGCCCAGGTCGACCAGGTGCGGGATCTTCTGCACCAGCCCGGCGTAGGTTCCCCGCTCGCGCTCGGGCAGGCCCGAGCTCGGGTGGCGCGTGAAGCCGCGCACGTGCAGCTCGTAGAACACGGTGCGCGCGTAGGGGTGCCGCACGGGGTGGTCGCCCTCCCAGTCGTAGCGCCGCACGTCGGCCACCACCGCCTTCATGGCGGTGCCCGCGTTGTCGCCGGGCCGGCAGGCCGCCGCCCGGTCGTAGCCCCGGGGGACGGCCACCGCCCGCGCGTAGGGATCGAGCAGGAGCTTCTGCCCGTCGAAGCGCAGGCCGCGGGATGGGTCGAACGGACCGTGAACCAGCCAGCCGTAGAGCTGGCCCGGCGCTAGCCCGGGCACGAAGACGTGCCAGTAGTGGTAGGTGCGGTGCTCGGCCCGCTGCAGCTCGACCGTACGGCTCGGCCGGGCATCGTCGGCGCGGTCGAAGAGCACGAGCTCGACCGAGAGGGCGTCGCGCGCCCAGATGCTGAAGTTCACGCCACCCGGGTGCGGCGTGGCGCCGAGCGGTGACGGGTGGCCGCGGTGGACCGGGTGGCGGGGCATGGGCCTCTCCGGGACGTGAAGGCGGCCACGAGCCTACACGGCCTTGACCCAATATTCGTGTCACCAGGCCCGACGAACAGCCCATGGGGTAGGCGATGCCGGTCCGGCACGCGGGCCCCGCGAGCTCCGCGGTGAGCGAGCCGCCCTCCAGTAGTCCGCAAATGATGGGTGGTGGAGGGAGCGGCTGCGGCAGCGATCGCAACCGGCGTGCTGTCTTACCTGCGCGTCACCGTGAGACTCGCCGTCCTCGTCACGCCACCGTACGCCGCCGAGATCGTCGCCGACCCGTTTCTTCTCGCCCTCACGGTCGTCACCGTGAACGTCTTCGAGGTCGCTCCCTCGGCCACGACGACGCTCGCTGGCACCGAGGCGCGCGAGGTGTTCGAGCTGGCGAGCGTCACCGCGGCGCCGCCCGCCGGGGCAGGCGCCGTGAGTGTCACCTTCCCAGTGGACGAAGAACCGCCGCTCACGCTCGTGGGGCTGAGCGTGAGCGTGGCGAGAGCGGCCCTCGCCGCCGGGTTGATGGTGAGTATGGTGGACTTCTCGACGCCGTTGTACGAGGCCGACAGTGTCACAGACACCGGTGCGGTCACCGTTGAGGTGGCGATGGAGAAGGTCGCCGAGGTCGCTCCCTGGCCCACCGTGACCGTGCCCGGCACGGACATCGCGGCAGCGGCGCTCGAGAGCGAGATCAGCGTGCCACCGGACGCCGCTGCGGAGGTGAGGGTCACCGTGCCATTCGACGAGCTCCCGCCCGGCACGGGGTTCGGGCTGGCGCTCACGGAGTTCAACGACGCCGCGGGTGTGCCCCCTGTCGGCTTCCAGCCGAGCTGGAGGACCTCGAAGTCACTCGCCGTGAGCAGCGAGAACGCTGCGGCCAGCCGCGCCAGAGGTCACGTTTGGGGCCGCCCGGTCAGCTCTCCCCGCCGACCCCGTCACCTCACCGGAGGCGCGTCCGCGCCGGTGCGGAACCGGCGCAGGCGGCGCGGGGCCCTCCACCACGGGAGAGAACGATGGACGCAAACTTCGACGCGGACCTGGAGCAGCTCGAGAACGGGCACTGCACGATACAACCCCACGACGAGCTGGAGGCCATCGTCGTTCGTGAGCAGAGGCGGGACGACGCCTTCGACGATCTCTTCGAATAGAGGAAAGACGGGTAGCGGCGAGAGCCGCGCGGCACTCGACAACACCTCCTCGGCCCATCCGGGGCATACTCCGGTCGCACTCGTCCGGAGGCGCCATGTACCTCGCCAGCATGATCCACCGGGAACGGCTGTTCCGGCTCACCTCGCGCTGGTTCGCCGATACCCCGGAGCCCGACGACGGACGCCTGATCACCGAGATCTTCGTCTACGAGTTCCTGATCTCCTCCGATACGGTGCGGCGGTTCGCCAGCGACATCCTCGGGCTCGGCGGGCGCGCCCCCGTGCGCTGGCGGAGGTGCTTCTTCAAGGACGAGCTGCGCCGGGCCATCGTCGAGGCGTGCCGGTCCACGAACGACCGTACCCGGGAGCTCCTCGCGCTGTTCGCGGCGCGCCCTGAGGAGTTCTTTCCGCGCACTCCGACCGACCTGCTCGTGGCCTCACACTCGGACGCAGGCCTCGCGGGGATGCTGCGCTTCAAGAGCATCCGGCGGCTGGCAGAGAAAGCGTCGCGGCGGATCGCCGACCGACTCTCGGAGGAGATCTACGGGACCGCCCGCGCGCTGGCCGAGGCGCGCGCCCGTACCGCCGGCCTCTCGCTTCCTCAGCTGGTGTCGTCGCCGGAGGCGATGGCGGAGGAGTTCGCCTCGGCCGAGCGGATCGTCTCGCGGGAGTTCCAGGACAGGTGCATGGTCATCGAGCCGCACCACATGACGATCGACGACGCCATCGGGCTGAAGTTCGTGGGGAGCGGGGAGGAGCTGGAGCGGATCGAGAGCGCCGTTCGGCAGCACCCCGACGCGCGCGTGGCCGAGCGCTCCGTCCACACCGGGCGGTACCGCGACACCCAGCTCCTGGTGGATCTGACACTACCGGTCCCCGCGGCCATCCTCGATCGCCACCGCGGGCGCGACTGGTCGCCTGCCCGCGACCGCGGCCTCTGTCCGGAGGTGCTGGAGCGTGACTTCCCGGCCTACGTGGAGACCGGCGAGCGCACCATTCGTTGCGAGCTCATCCTCACCACCTTCGACGACCTGGTGGAGTCGGAGTTTGGCCGGTGCATGCACGAGGAGAGGATCCTGCAACAGCGCGGCGCCGCACCCTACCGTGGCCGCATCGCCCGCAACGCCTCGTTCATCATCGAGTACCTGCTCATGATCGCCATCTCGCCGACCGTCGAGGTCCCTGCCCTGCCGGTCAAGATGTGGGGCCGATACCTCGAGGACGCGTTCTCGTCAGCGGTGTGGGCACTCTTCGGAGTGGACCATCGCTTCGGGCTCGCCGCGCCCTTCGAGGGAGAGCCGAAGGCCACCGCGCGCGGGTGACGGCCCATTCATTCCAAGCCGCGCAGCGACTCGGACGCCAGAGATGCCGCGCTCGCTTGCCCGAGCAGCAGATCGAGCGGGTGGGAACGGGACGATGAGCCCGACCGCCAGCAAGAGACCGCGGTGCCGGTGGCGAAGCATGATAGGGAGAAGGCTGGCGGCCACCGTCCATTTGGCCTACTGTGCATTGGTGATACCAGGCGTCCGCGGCCGGGAGGTGCCGGGCCGGTCTGCGTATGGTGACGCCGTGGGTCCCGGTAACAGGCGGGTCGAGCGTGACTCCGACCTCGCGATCGCCAGTCCGAACTTCGGTTTGAGGCGACAATGGCACGAGAAGGCGTCAAGCACGTTCCAACTCGTTGTTTTTGTTGTACTTAACTGGTGGAGCCAAAAAATGCGCCATTGCTCGAGGTAGCGAGGTGACCCAGGGCATCGTTTCCGGCGACTTGGACCCGCTTCCGCGGCATGACCCGATGCAAGCCGATCGATCTCGCGCCGTTGCCATCGCCACCCCTCTCAGGGTAGCGTCGCTCGGCGGAGGGGACAGGGGTGGTGCACGCATGCACGACCAGGCGACGCGTCTCGAATCTCTGGACCGTGCTCGGCACAGATCCATCGCCGCCGGCGTCGAGATCGACGGCCTGAGCCTCGAGATCGTCCGCCCTTGGCAGCGGGCGCGCGACACGTACGGGATCGACCCGGGGCAGTATCGCTGCTCGCGCCTCCTCCCGCCCTCGGAGCTCGCCCACCGCCGCGAGGAGAACGAGGTCTACCGCGTCGCGCTCCCGGTCCTCGAGAGGTTCGGCGCGCAGCTCGCGTCGACCCGGAGCGTCGCCACGTTCTTCGACACCGCCGGGTGCATGCTGTCCATCGGGGGGAACTCGCAGACCGCCGACCGCCTGGCGAGGATCAACTTCTGCCCTGGCGCGATCTGGCGCGCGGAGCCGACCGGCGCGAACGGCCCGGACACCGCGATGAACGAGTGCCGCCCGGTGGGTGTATTCGCCGCCGAGCGCTTCGCCGAGGCGGGGCAGTCGTCGTGCTGCTCGGCGGCACCCATCCTCGCGCCGGGCTCCGGCGAGCTGCTCGGGCTCGTCGACATCAAGGGGCCGTGCAACGTGTACCACGTGCAGGCGCTCGTGGCGGCGCGGGCGATAGCGCAGGCCGTCGAGGAGCGGCTCCGCTCGATCCAGCTCGTGCGCGACCAGGTCGTCGAGTATGCGTTTCGCTCGGCGTCGGCGAGCACCGACGGGCTCTTCGCGGTCGACGGCCACGGCCGCGTACTCGCCGTGAACGATCTGGCGCGGCGACGGCTCTCCATCCAAGGGCGCGAGCTCCCCCTCCAGGTGCGAGAGGCACTCGAGGCCGCGCTGCGTCAGCGCGCGGGAGCGCTCGCCGGCGAGCTCATCGTCGACTGGCCTGACATGACGGGGAAGGTGACGCTCCTCACGTCTCTGGTCCGATACGAGGACCACGTGGTGGGCGCCGTGGTGCGGGTTCCCGCGCCCGCCGACGCACCGCGCGCGCGCACGCCTGCCCGGACGCCCTCCTCGGGCGCGGCGCGCTACGACTTCGGTCAGATCCTCGGCGAATCGGACGCCCTCCTGCAGGCCATCGCGCTCGCCCGCGTCGCGTCGCGCAACGAGCTGCCGGTGGTGCTCCTCGGCGAGTCCGGCACCGGCAAAGAGATGTTCGCGCAGGCGATCCACTCCGCGAGCATCCGCGCCGACGGCCCCTTCATCGCCGTGAACTGCGGCTGCATTCCGGCGACGCTCGTCGAGGCCGAGCTCTTCGGCTACGCGGCGGGGACGTTCACCGGCGGGCGGCGGGAAGGGAATGCCGGCAAGTTCGAGGAGGCGAGCGGAGGGACGATCTTCCTCGACGAGGTGAGCGAGCTCCCGCCGCAGGCACAGACGGCGCTCCTGCGGGTGCTGCAGGAGCGCGAGGTGGTGCGCCTTGGCAGCAGCTCGCCGCGCCGGGTCGACATCCGCATCGTCGCCGCGAGCAACAAGAGCCTGACCGAGGAGATCAGGGCTGGCCGCTTCCGCGCCGACCTCTTCTTCCGCCTGAACGTCCTCTCCATCGTCGTGCCGCTGCTGCGCGAGCGACGCGCAGACATCCCGCACCTTGCGCACGCGTTCCTGCGCGACGCCGAGGGACAGGTCGGCCGCACCGGGCTCACTCTCTCCGACGGCGCGCTGCGCACGCTCGTGGCGTACGTGTGGCCGGGCAACGTGCGCGAGCTGCGGAACGTCATCCTTCGCGCCGCCGCGACGGCCTCCGGCGAGGTGATCGAGGCGGAGGACCTGCCCGACGAGGTGCGGCGCACGGAGACGTCGCCCGCGAGCGCGCCCTCATTGTCCTCGTCCGCGCGGGGTGAGGCCCCGGATCGCGAGGCGCTCGTGCGGGCGCTGCAGGCCTCGTCGTGGAACGTCGCGCGGACCGCGCACGCGCTCCAGATCTCGCGCATGACGCTCTACCGCTGGCTGCGCAAGTACGGCATCGAACGCTGACGGCGGACCCCCACCGAGGCTTGGCCGCGGCGTCTCGCTCTACAAACCGGTGGGGTGGCGGCCCAGGCGTGGCACGCCGGGTGGGTCCCGGTAGACCATGCCGCGCGCAGCGAAGCCGGATCCGCGCCCAGGGGTGCGGGTGCGAATGACCCCGGGTCCTGTGTCACGCCAATCAGGTAAGCAATGGAGTGGGAGGCGTCTCGGTCGGGGGTTGCCGATCGCGTCCTCGTGACTCCTGTTGCTGTGGCGACGAGACCTAATATATTGTTGAAGTGTGTCTTGCGTCATAGCTCACCCAAGGAAGCTCCAACAATGGCCCAGAAGGCTGGTCGCAGCGTCCCTAGATTTACCGTCCCGGAAGTGTGGCGGACCATCGTGAAGAAGAACGAGCGCCAGGGGGACAAGTTCTACGATGTCCTGATCTGTAACCATGCGGTGCCGTCGAACGACAACACCTACCGCAAGGCGAGATCCTGCCCCGAGTGCAGGAACAAGGTTCAGGAGTACGCCAATCAGCACCGGGCGGTGAAGGCGGCGTGATCGGCCCAT
>MEMX01000112.1:26285-40246 GCA_001768075.1 Anaeromyxobacter sp. RBG_16_69_14
GTCGCCGCGAGGCGACCCGGGCACGTATCGTAGCCCGACGCGGCCACGACGCTCGCTGTTGACGCCGTGGACAGTAGTGAGCGGCGAGCGGTCGGCGGAAAGCGCCACGCCCCGCGACCGCGGCAAACTCACGCTTGCTGATCGCGTTCTCGGAGAGCTAGAACTCGCCGGGGATGTGCTCGTCGCCCATGGGGATGAGGTCAGCAGGGCTGAGCGCCAGACCGTTCGTTCCGCGCTTGCCGTTCAGTGACCGCTTCGCCGCGGGTCCAGGCGTGGTCCTCGCCGACTGCTTCTTCGAGACCGACACCGCTCCATTGCCCAGGCGGAAGCTGCCGATCATCGTAGCCAACTCCTGCGACTGCCCGGCCAGCTCGGTCGCGGCGGACGACGACTCCTCCGAGCTCGCCGCGTTTTGCTGGGTCACCTTGTCCATCTCGCCGACGGCCGTGGTCACCTGCCCGATGCCCGCGGCCTGCTCCTTCGCGCTGGCCGCGATCTCCGCCACGATCTCGGTTACCTTCGACACCGACACCACGATCTCGGAGAGCTTCTCGTTCACGTGCGCGGCCGTGACCTCGCCCTCCCCCGCTTCCTTCACCGACTGGC
Organism: Anaeromyxobacter sp. RBG_16_69_14; assembly: GCA_001768075.1. GTDB lineage: Bacteria > Myxococcota > Myxococcia > Myxococcales > Anaeromyxobacteraceae > Anaeromyxobacter_A. The sequence continues at coordinate 26,892 of MEMX01000112.1, forward strand.
GGATGAGCTCCTCGGTCTTGTTGGCCGCTTCCTTCGACCGCAGCGCGAGGGAGCGAACCTCCTCGGCGACGACCGCGAAGCCCCGACCCGCCTCGCCGGCACGCGCCGCTTCCACCGCAGCGTTGAGGGCGAGGAGGTTCGTCTGGAAGGCGATCTCGTTGATGTCCTTGATGATCTGCGAGGTGCCTTCCGCCGACGTCTTGATCTTTGCCATGGCGCCGGTCATCTGCTCCATGGCGGCGCTGCCCTCCGTTGCGGCGCTCCTGGCGGTGGCGGCGAGCGCGGACGCCTGCTGCGCGTTGTCGGCCGCCTGCTTCGTCATGCCAGACATCGACTCGAGGGAGGAGCTCGTCTCCTCGAGTGCGCTCGCCTGCTCCGAAGCGCCGTTCGCCACCGCCTGGCTGGACGACGCGATCTGGGTGGACGCCGAGGAGACCTGTCCCACCGCCTGCGCGACCTGTGAGAGCGCGTCGTGCAGTGCCTGGGCGGCCGCGTTGACGGCCTTCTTCGTCTTCGCGAACTCACCCTGATACTCGCCCTGGACGCGGGGCGTGAGGTCGCGTTGCGCGAGCCGCTGCAGGACCTCGGCCGTCTCGTTGACGGGTGCAACCACGGCGTCGAGCATGCTGTTCATGCCTGCGATCACGCGGGCATTGCCACCCTGGTACCTGCTGGCGTCGGCGCGGACATCGAGCCTGCCTTCGACGGCCGCTGCGATGAGCATGTCGATGTCCTTCCCTCGCCGGCTCACCATCTCGATGAGGCCGTTCACGCTGGTCTTGATGTTTCCGAACTCACCCCGGTAGTCGGCCGTGATCGGCGGTGGCAGGTCGCCGCGCTCGATGCGGCCGATGCTCTCGGCGGTCGTCCGGATAGGTTCCACGAAGGCCTCCACGGTCCTGTTGACGCCCTCGACCACCGGCCGGAACTCGAGGCTCACCGCCTCCACGTCACCGCGCACGTCGAGCTTCCCCTGCTGCACCGCCTGCGTGAGCTTTCCCGCCTCGGCCAGCAGGGCTCGAATCGCTGCGCGGATGGATCGCGCGAGGAGCACCCCTATCGCCAGCGACACGAGGGCTCCGACCAGGATCGCGATCAGGATGGTGGCCATGCCGGCCCGGGCTGCGTCATGTCCCGCCTGCTTGGCCGCCTCGACGTTCTTGCCGTTGCTCTCGATGACGGCATTGAGCGCCGGGACCGCCTCCTTGAAGCGCTTGCGGACCTCCTGGAACTGGGCCCAGTTCCGCTCGTCCATGGCGTTCACGCGCGCGTCGTCGCGAGCGACGCCCTGCGAGAGCAGCCGATCGCGTTCTGCGACGACCTGCTGCAGCGCCTCGTGTGCTCGCCGCCATGCGGCCAAGGGCTGCTGGGCGGCCTTCCACAGCTGGGTCGTCTGCTCACCGTGGGGAATCCGCTGAAACGTCTGCACCGCCGCGTCGAGGCGCTTGAGGGCCGATTCCACGTCCTCGTGGGCCGCCGCACGCATCTGACCATCGGCCCGACGAAGCAGCAGGGTAGCGTTGCCGCGCGCGGCCAGGGTCGTGGCCTCCTGCATGTCGGCGAGCGCCTGCGCCGCGACGAACTTCTCGTCGGCGAGCTCCGTGAGCCGTTCGGTCACCCTCTCCATGCTCGCGTAGGCGGCGGCGCCAACGAACACCGTCACTGCGATGGCCAGGCCGAAGGAGAAGAGGATCTTCGTACTCGTCGTCATGCTTCCGGACATGTCGGTTCCCTCGAGAGGCTCGTGGAGTGTCAGGCGCACGAAGCTGCGCAGGGCTGTTGCACCGGTTGCGCCAGGGCGGGCAACTGGCTGTAGGCGCTGCCGTTACGGCACCCTGGAGGACCTGGACATGGGGCGGAGTTCTCGGTCGCCGTCAACCCACGGGTCCGAGGTGGCCCATCAGGCGGTCGGACTTGCCTTCCGGCGTGCTCGTGCGGGCGATCGGCTGTGGGTCGTGGCAACTGGGTGCCAGTTGACCCGAGGTACCTCGACCCGTTCCGCTGCGAGATCACCGGATGGGTCCGGGCGGCCGGAGCTCAACCGCCTGCCACGAAAGCTGCTTTGGTCGGGCCGATGGCGCTCGGGGCGCACCTCCCGGATCTTGGCGCACGGCTTGCGGGGGAGCCGAAGCAGAAGGAGCATCTGATGATTCATCTGCCGCGCTCGATAGGTAATCCGACGATCGCCGCCCGTTTCTGGCACGTGGCGGGGGTCGCTGCCGCCGGCCTCCTCGCGATCTCCGCCACCTCGCTCCACGTGCTCGAGGACCGCCTCATGGTCGAGCGCAAGGCCAAGGTGCGCGCGGCCGTGGAGCTGGCCCACACGCAGCTCGCGCACTACGGGGCGCTGGCCGACGCGGGCAAGATGGACCGCGAGGACGCGCGGCGAGCGGCGCTGCAAGCCGTCCGGGCGATGCGCTACGACGAGCGCGAGTATCTCTGGATCAACGACCTCAAGCCGACGATGATCATGCACCCCATCAAGCCCGAGATGGACGGGCAGGACCTGTCGAGCGTCGCCGATCCGGTCGGGAACAAGCTCTTCGTCGGGTTCGTCGACGTCGTCCGTGTGAGCCCCGGGGGTAGCGGCTTCTACGAGTACCTCTGGCCCAAGGTCGGCGCGACCCAGCCCGTCCGGAAGCTCTCCTACGTGAAGCTCTACCAGCCGTGGGGGTGGGTCGTCGGCTCGGGCGTCTACCTCGACGACGTCGAGGCCGCCATCTCAACCGAGACGAAGCGCCTGGGCGGCGCGACCGCGGCCATCGCGCTGCTCCTCTGCGGCGCGGGAATGCTCGTGGCCCGTCCCGTGAAACGCACCGTCCTGGCGCTCAACCAGCAGGCGAGGAAGCTCGAGGCCGCGGTCAGCGACGGGCGGCTCTCGGAGCGCGCCGACCCGAGCGCGGTCGGACTCGAGTTCCGCTCCATCGTGGACGGCATGAACGCGACGATGGACGCGTTCGTCCGGCCCATGCGGCTCACTGCCGACTACGCCCGCCGGATCTCGAAGGGTGACATCCCGCCCAAGATCAGCGAGGAGTACCGAGGCGACTTCAACGAGATCAAGGACAGCTTCAACCGTTGCATCGACACGGTGAACACGCTCGTCGCGGACACCGACATGCTGGTCAAGGCCGCGATCGAAGGCCAGCTATCGAAGCGCGCCGACGCCGACAGGCTGCAGGGTCACTTCGCGAGGATCGTGCAAGGCGTGAACGGCACGCTCGACGCCGTGGTGGCGCCCATTCAGGAGGCGGCCCAGGTCCTGGAACGGCTGGCGCAGCGCGACCTGCGGGCTCGCGCGACGGGCGACTACCGGGGTGACCACGCCAGGATCAAGGACTCGCTGAACTCCACCGCGGAGGCCTTGCACCAGGCCATGTCGCAGGTCGCCGAGGCGTCGGAGCAGGTGTCGGACGCGGCGGGCCAGATCGCCTCCACCAGCCAGCAGGTCGCCGACGGGGCCTCCCGGCAGGCCAGCGCGATGGAGGAGACGGGATCCTCGCTCGAGTCCATGGCCTCGATGACCAAGCTGTCCTCGGCCAACGCAGAGCAGGCGAGAGCGCTCGCGCTGACTGCGCGCACCGCAGCCCAGGACGGCACCACCGCCATGGCACAGATGACGAGCGCCATGGGGAAGATCAGGGCATCCGCGGAGGGCACGTCTCAGATCATCAAGGACATCAACGAGGTCGCGTTCCAGACGAACCTCCTCGCCCTCAACGCCGCTGTCGAGGCGGCCCGCGCAGGCGACGCCGGCCGGGGCTTTGCGGTGGTCGCGGAGGAGGTCCGGGCGCTCGCCATGCGGTCGAAGGAGGCCGCCGGGAAGACGGAGGAGCTCATCCGCCAGTCGGTCAAGGAAGCGAGCGAGGGCGAGGCGACGAGCAAGCGCGTCTCGGACAAGCTCGCAGAGATCGCTCAGATGGTCGGCAAGACGTCCGACATCGTGACCGAGATCGCCTCGACGGTGAAGGAGCAGGCCTCGGGTATCGAGCAGGTGTCGAAGGCGGTCGCGGATATCGGCAACGTCACGCAGCAGAACGCGGCCAGCTCCGAGGAGACCAGCTCCGCCGCCGCCGAGCTCTCCAGCCACTCCGAGGAGCTCGCCAGCATGGTCGGGTCGTTCCGCCTTGAACGCGCGACATCCAACCCAGGCCTGACCGCGCCGGCCGTGCTGAAGCAATCGCGCGCCAGGCCGCGCGAGCTGACGTCCTCCCGCGCTTAGAACGTGCCATACTGATGGCAGGCAGGCGTACGCGAGTGGCGTCCCGGGAGGGCCCAGCGACATCATGGTGGCAAGTGTCCTCGAGGTCGAGTCGCTGGCGGTCAGCTTCGGAGACGTCGAAGTCCTCAAAGACTTGAGCTTCAACGTTTCTGAAGGGAGCGCCCTCGCGATCATCGGGCCGAACGGATCCGGGAAGACGGTGCTCTTCCGCGCCCTCATCGGCTCGATTCCGCACGGAGGGAGGATCCGCTGGGCGAGCGGAACGCGGATAGGCTACGTCCCCCAGAAGCTCGACATCCAGCGCGACCTCCCGCTCACCGGGCTCGACCTCCTCCGGGCGAAGACCTCCGTCTCCGGCGCTCCCGTGACCGGCATCGCCCGCGCGCTCGAGCTCGCGAACCTCGACCCCGGGATCGCGCAGCAGGCCATCGGCACCCTCTCCGGCGGCCAGTTCCAGCGGCTCCTCCTCGCGAGCGCGCTCACGGGCAGCCCCTCCGTGCTCCTGTTCGACGAGCCCACCGCCAGCGTGGACGAACCGGGCGAGGAACTCCTGTACGAGACGATCCACCGCCTCCAGCAGCAGCAGCGGCTGACACTGCTCCTCATCTCGCACGAGCTCAGCATCGTCTACCGCTACGCGACGAACGTGCTGTGCCTGAGCAGGACGAAGTGCCCTCACCTCGGTCCACCGCGGGAAATCCTGACCCCCGAGACCCTCGAGCAGGTCTACGGAACCCCAGTGAAATACCATCACCACGATCATGACGTGGGCTAGCGCGCTCGCCCTGTCCGTCGCCGTCGCGGCAGCGGCAGGCCTGGTGGGCTGCTTCGCCGTGATGCGGAGGATGTCCCTCGCGTCCGATGCCATGGCCCACGTGGCCCTGCCCGGCATCGGGATCGCGCTCGCCCTTCACGTTCACCCGATCCTGGGCGGGATGGCGATGCTGCTGCTCGGCGCGCTGCTCATCTGGACGCTCGAGCAGCGGACGCGGATCTCGACCGAGACCATCATCGGCGTGGTGTTCTCCGCCGCGCTCGCGGCGGGCAGCATGCTGGCCACCGGAGACGAGCTCATCGAGGCCCTCCTCGGCGCGACTGGAGCCCTCACTGCGTCGGAGGTCGCGCTGGGGCTAGCGGGTTCGGTCGCGGTCATTGCGTTCATCCTCACGCAGCGAAATCGCCTCGTCCTCTCGCTGGTGTCGGCCGACATCGCCCGCACCTCCGGGATCGACGTGGCACGGCTCGACCTCCTCTACCTCCTCGCGTTCGCCGTGACCGTGGGGCTGGGGCTCCGCTACCTCGGTGTCCTCCTCATGGGCTCGCTCGTCATCATCCCCGCCGCCACGGCGAAGATCCTCGCCCGGAACCTCGACGGAATGCTCGGCATCGCGGTGGCCGTCGCCGTGCTCTCGACGGTCACCGGCGAATACCTCGCGGCGCACTTGCAGCGCACGACCGGCCCCGTCATCATCGCCATCGCTGCAGGGCTCTTCTTCGCCGCCTCCTTCGTACGCCGTCGTTGAGGGTGTCCCGGGAAGTACGTCGCTGCACGCCACCACCGCGCGACCGGCCGGTCCTCATCGCCGTCGCTTCCTGGCGTGCTAGGCTCGCCCCGTGAAGCTGGCCTACCGAATCCTCGCCATGCTCGCCTCTGCGGCCACGTTTGCGGCGTGCTCGCGCGAGGCCGCTCCCGCGAGCGCGAGCGATGAAGCAGCGGCGATCCCAAACTCGACCCAGACCTCTACCTCGAGTCGCGGTCCGATGAAGTCCGACGCAGGGGACGGCGACGCGGGAGGCAGCGGGAGCGAGGGCGATCGAGCCTCCCCGCCGTCCTCTCCCTCCGCAGGCGCCGAGGGGGCGGCGTCACTGGTCACCAAGCCCACTGCCGCCGATGCCGGAGAGCCCCGCGATGGAGCCGCCACCGACGCCCAGCTCCTGACCCCGCTGAGCACCGCGGTCGCCATCGTGGGCGGTCGGGAGATCCCCATCGCGCGCGATGGCGCCACGTCCGTCGATCCCGCCGCTGCGTTCAGGGTCGAGATCGCCGTCCACCTCGCCGACGGCAGGATGGCTCTGCACGACGAGCAGGACGCGATGGTCGCGTCGAGCGGCACGACCGAGATCGGCGCCTCCTGGACGTCGTATCGCCTGGTTCCCGAGGGGCCGCTCCGGCCAGGGACGAGCTATGCGTTGTGGATCGACGGCGCCGTGACGCGAGAGGCTCACGATCCGAGTGGGCGCGCGTACGGGCCAGTCGTGCTCAAGCTCAAGACCACGGGCGAGCGGCCGGCTGCTCCTGCGAGGAAGAAGAGCGGCAGACCGCGCCCCTGAGCGCATCACCTCTCGCATCCCCTCTCATGGACCTGCCCTCCCACAGAGCATCTAGCGAGCGTAGGGGCGTAGGGCGGGGGCTCGTCCCCCCGCCGCGGGTGCACGCTGCTGCGGGCACAGATCGAATCAGCCGACAAGTCGGGCGCCCCGATGATCGGGCGCGCTAGGCCCGCTCGATCTCCGCGAGCACCGGCACGTCCGCCTCGCAGAACGGGCGGCTCGCCAGGGTCCCCTGCGCGGCCCATTCGATCGCTTCTACCCCCAGCGCTTGCGGCACCTCGCCGTCCGGCAGTGCGCAGGCGTAGAAGGCCAGATCGACCTCGAGGTCGGGATATCGGTGGCAATGGCGCAAGAGGAGCCGGCCGACCTCCAGGGCGCAGCCGAGCTCCTCGCGGATCTCGCGGCAGAGCGCCTCGCCCTCCTCCTCGCCCTCCTCCACCTTGCCCCCCGGAAACTCCCACAGGCCACCGCGCTCCGCGTCGTCCTTGCGCCGCGTGACGAGGATGCGGCCGTCGCGCCGGACGACGGCGGCTACGACCCGTACTCTCTTCATGTGAAGTCGAGGGCGAGGAGGTCGCCGGAGTTGGAGAGCACGTAGACGCGCCGGCCGCGCCAGGCCGGCGACGCGGACACTCCAGTACCCGGATTGAAGACGCGCAGGAGTCGGCCGCTCGAGGCGTCGACGAAGAGCAGGCCGTTGCCGTTCGGGACCGCGGCGGTCCCGCCCAGGAGGACCGGGTCACCCGCTGGCGCGCCCTCGAGCGGCAGCGTCCAGCGCGTGCTGCCGTCCTGCATGGCGATGCCGAGCACCTGGGTCGTGGTCACGGCGACGAGCACGCCGGCGCCGAGGGCGAGCCGGCTCGCGCCGGGGGTCTTGAGCTCCCACTCCTGACGGCCGGTCTGGATGTCGATGGCGTAGACGGCACCCGAGTACGCGGCGACGAAGAGCCGCCCCGCCTGCACCCGCAACCCGTCCACGTCCATGAAGTCGCCGGCGGGCGCGACCTTGCGCTCCCACCTCATGGTGCCGGTGAGGACGTCCAGTGCGGCGACCGTGCCGTCGGAATAGGCGCCGAGGGCGAGTCCGCCCGAGACGATGGGCGCCGCCGCCCCACGTACCGTGAATCCCTCGCGGGTCTCGCGGCGGTGATGCCATTTCCAGGCGCCTGTCTTCGCGTCCACCGCGATGAGCGAGTCCTGCAAGGTCATCACCAGCACCAGGCCACCCGACACGACCGGCGTCGTGCCGACCTCTTCCTGCGCCTCGTACTTCCAGCGGAGCCTGCCCGACGCGAGCTCGATGGCATAGAGCCGACCGTCGGTCGAGCCGGCATAGACCAGGTCGGCGTGGACGCGCGGCGCGGCGTCGAATCGTCCCGCGGCCTCGAAGCTCCACATGCGCTTGCCGTCCGGGTCGTAGGCGTGCAGCCAGCCGTCGCGCGTCCCCACCACGACCAGACCACCGACAGGGTCCACTGCGGGTCCGCCCAGCTCCTCCGGTCGCCACTCCAGTGCCTTGCTCGCGACGAGCTGCCGCTGCCACGCCACGCTCCACAGCTTGATCGGCGCGGGCGGGAGTTGCGTCGCGACCCCCATCTGCGCTGCCTGTCCGGCCAGGGCTCCCGTGGCGCCCAGGGCTCCCACGGTCCCCAGGACTCCCAATACGAGCGTGAGCATCCTCATTTACTTGGCACCCAGCCGCGCCAGTCGCTCCTGGGCCTCGCCCGCGAGCGGCGATTCCTTGGCGATGGCCTCCAGCGCCTTCTTCGCGTCGTCCTTCTTGCCCGCCCTGGCGAGCACCCTGGCCCGCTCGAGGGTCGCTCGGTCCTTGAAGAACGAGATCGCGGACGCATTCTCGAACGTCGCGGCGGCAGCGGCGAGGTCGCCCTTGCCTTCCTGGGCCCGCGCCATGCCGTCCAGGCCGCCGAAACGGAGCGAGTCGTCCGCGGGCGAGCTGGCGAGGTAGCTCTGGTAGGCGGCGATGGCCTTGTCCCACTCGCCCAGCGCGAGGTGCGCATCGGCCTCGAGGAGGGTCGCCGTCGTGGCGGCACGCGTCCCTGCGTGGCGCTCACGCACCTTGCTGGCCGCGTCGATCACCGCCCGCTCCTTCTCGTCGAGGGTCTTGTAGAGGGGACGGTCAAAGTTGGGCAGCGGAACGCTCGAGACCTCGCCGCTGGCCGCGTCGAGAGCTTTGTAGAGGAGCCCTCCGGCCTCTTCGCGCCCCGAGTCCATCACGTACGACGCGCCGACCGCGATCGCGGCCAGTCCCAGGAGCGCGACCGCGGCGAGGACGAGCTGCTTCTGGCGCTTCGCCATCCACGAAGCAGCGTCGGCGGCCGCCAGCTGGAAGCGATCCGGCCCCTTCATCTCCTTGCGGGTGAGCTCGTGCGCGATCTTCGACATGGGTTCTCTCGGACGCGTAATCCCTGGTAAAGAGGGGGAATCTAGGCGGCTCCTGGGAGGCAGGTCAAGCGAGAATGCCTGCTTCTTTACACGCTCGTCCTGCCCTCTCTCGAGTTGCGCACCGGCTCCGCCGACCCCTTGGCACGAAACGAGAAAGGGCCGGGTGCCGACGAGCCGTAGCCCGTGGCCTGTAGCCCGTAGCCGAGTTTCTTCCTTGGAGAGGAGGGCGGCGATCCGAGCGTTCACGTCCGCCCGGCGCCTGGCGGTGGCCGGCTGCGGCGCTTGCGCTCCTTGTAGATGATCCGCATGGGCACCTCGAGGCCGAATGCCTCGCGCAAGCGGTTCTCGAGGAACCGCTTGTAGTGGTCGCCGATGGCCGCGGGTCGGTTGCACTGTATGGCGAAGGTGGGCGGCGCGTAACCCACCTGCGCGATGTAGTACAGCTTCACCGACCGTCCCTGGGCGAGCGGCGCCGGGTGGCTCGCCTGGACGTTCTCCAGCACCTCGTTGAGCGCGTGCGTCGGGAAGCGCGCGCGGTATTGCTCCATGAGGCGCGCGGCGGTGTCGAGCAGCTTGCCCACGCCCTTCCCTGTCTTTCCAGAGGTGAAGATCATCGGTGCCCAGGAGACGAACGGAAAGCGCTTTGCCAGCTCCTTCCGGTACCAGGCCTGCGTGGCGCCCTCCCGCTCTCCCAGGTCCCACTTGTTCACCACCACCACCAGCGCCCGCCCCTTCTCGATCACCAGGCCGAGGAGGCGCGCGTCCTGCTCGACCCCCGCCTCGCCCGCGTCCACGAGGCAGGCCACCACCTCCGCCTCCTCGATGGAGCGCATGGCGCGCACGACCGAGTAGGCCTCGACCTTCTGCGCAATGGAGTGCTTGCGGCGAATGCCAGCGGTGTCGGTCACGACGAAGCGCTGCCCCTTGTGCGAAAGGACGCTGTCGATGGGATCGCGCGTCGTACCGGGCACGTCGGAGACGATGAAGCGCTCCTCGCCGAGCAGCGCGTTCACGTATGTGCTCTTGCCCACGTTGGGGCGGCCGACGATGGCGACGCGGATGTCTCTCTTCGGGGCCTCCTCTGCCGCTTCCGGCAGCTCCGGCAGGTCCGACAGTTCTGGCAGCTCAGAGACTTCCTCGGGAGCCAGGCTTGCGCTGGACGTGGCGTCGGCGGCGCCGCCGGAGGCGAGCTTTCCCAGCACCGAGTCCAGCAGGTCGCCTATCCCCCGGCTGTGCTCGGCAGAGATGGCGTGCACCTCACCGAAGCCGAGGCGATGGAACTCGGCCATGGGCACCTCCCCCTCTACGCCGGAGGTGTCGACCTTGTTCACGGCCAGGCAGAGCGGCTTGCCGGAGCGGCGCAACAGGTCCGCGACCGCCTGGTCGACGCCGGTGAGGCCCTCGCGGCCGTCCACCACCAGCACGACCGCCGCGGCCTCGTCCACCGCCAGCTGCGCCTGCCGGCGAACCAGCTGCATCATGGCGTCCCTGGACTCCGGCTCGAATCCGCCCGTGTCGACGATCGAGATCGCGCGTCCATTCCACTCCACGTCAGCATAGTTCCGGTCGCGGGTGACGCCTGGGACGTCTCCGACGATGGCGACGCGGCGACCGGCGATGCGGTTGAAGAGGGTCGACTTCCCCACGTTGGGGCGGCCGACGAGGGCGACGAGGGGGCGGCTCACTGCGGGTTTCTAACACGGCAGCGCTCCGCGTAGGGCGCATCCCTGGTTCTTGGGGGCTACGGACTTCGGGCTACGGCCTGCGGTATGAGCCGAAATCACGCATTTCCAAGCCACCGTCGCCCTGACGCGTCTCGCCCACGAGCCGTAGCCTGCAGCCTGTGGCCCGTAGAGCCCAGCTTCTCTAGGGCCGCTCGCTCCAGCGCTTGTCCACGCGGACGTGGAGCTGCAAGTAGACCTTGCAACCGAGGAGGCGCTCGAGGCCCGCGCGCGCGGCCGTGCCGATCTCCTTCAGCATGGCGCCGCGCTTGCCGATCACGATGCCCTTCTGGCTCTCGCGCTCCACGAAGACGGTGGCGGAGATCCTCACGAGCCCGTGCTGGCCCGTCTCGCGCTCCGACTCGTCGAACTCCTCCACTCCGACCCCTGCCGCGTACGGGATCTCCTCGCGCGTCTTCAAGATCACCTGCTCGCGGACATACTCGGCCGCGATCTGACGCTCCGCCTGGTCGGTCAGTACATCGGGGGGAAAAAGTGGCTGCTCCGACTCGGGCACGAGCCGGGCGAGGGTGCGCAGGAGATCATCGACGTTCTCGCCCGTGAGGGCGGAGAAGGGGACCACCTCGGTCCAGGCGTGGAGGTCCTTGTAGGCGGCGATGACGGGCAAGAGCGACTCGCGCGGGGCACGGTCCATCTTGGAGATGCCGAGCACGGCTGGTTTGCCGCTCCTGGCTACCTCTCTGACTATCCAGGCCGTCGCCTCCCCCACCTCGACCCTGCCCTGCGGGCCGGTGCCGGACTCGACGAGCAGGAGCGCCACGTCCACCTCGGAGAGCGTGGACAGGCCCACGTCCACCATGCGACGGTTCAGCTCGCCTCGGGCGCGGTGCAGTCCAGGCGTGTCGAACAGCGCGAGCTGGACATCCGGCCCGTTCCACACGCCGAGGATGCGCGTCCGCGTGGTCTGAGGGCGCGGCGACACGATGGCGATCTTCTCGCCCAGCAGGCGGTTGAGGAGCGTCGACTTGCCGACGTTGGGCCTCCCGACGATGGCCACGAAGCCTGACTTCACGAAAACTCGATCCCCTATTCCATCGCCGGAGCGGGACTCACGGCGCCACCCGGTTGAGCTGATCCGTGAGGTGGGGCCCTGTGCCCCGCTGCCGTGCGCCCACAGCGGGGACAGGCCCCCGCCCTGCAGAGACGGTTTCAGCGATCACCACCGTCAGATCCCTCAGGGCTGCGCGCCTCGGGTGATGGTGACCTTCTCGAGCTTCGTCTTGGCGTTGCCGCCGCGCGCGATCTTCGGGACGAGCTCGAACCCCTTCACCACCTCGCCGAAGATGGTGTGGCCCCGATTGAGGTGCAGCGTGGGGACCTCGGTGATGAAGAACTGCGAGCCGTTCGTGTTGGGCCCCGCGTTCGCCATGGCGAGGAGGCCGGGCTTGTCGAACTTGTTGTCCGGCCCGATCTCGTCGGCGAAGCGGAAGCCTGGGCCACCGTACCCGGTGCCGAGCGGATCGCCACCCTGGATCATGAAGTCGGGAATGACGCGGTGGAAGACGGTCCCGTCGTAGAGCGGACGCCTCACCTTCTGGTTGGTGTTCGGATCGGTCCACTCCTTCGTCCCTTCGACGAGGCCGATGAAGTTCTCGACCGTCTGTGGCGCCCTCTCTTGCAGGAGCTTCACCACGATGTCGCCGGCCGACGTCTTGAACGTCGCGTAGAGCTCTTCCGCCATTTTCGAGACTCCTTCCTACTGGCAGCTTGGCTTGGTCTTCGAGATGACGACCTTCTCGAGCGTCGTCTTGCCATTCCCGGCGCGCGCGATCTTGCCCACCAGGTCGCAACCGCATACCCCCTCGCCAAAGCGGACGTAGCCACACAGGCCAGAGGGGCTGCGATCGCACTTCACCGGGTTGAGGTGCAGGGTCGGGACTTCGGTGATGAAGAACTGCGAGCCGCTGGTGCTAGGCCCCGAGTTGGCGTAGGCGAGCTGGCATGGCTGATCGAAGAAGTGCTCGCTCGCCTCGAGCTCGTCGGGGATGGCGTAACCGGGGCCACCCACGCCCAGCCCGAGAGGATCGCCGCCCTGGATCATGAAGCTGGGGATGACGCGGTGGAACACCGTGCCGTCGTAGAGCGGCTTCCTGGACTTGGTCCCCGTGCGCGGGTCAGTCCACTCCTTCTTCCCCTCGGAGAGGTCGACGAAGTTCTTCACCGCTACGGGTTTCTGCTCCGGGAAGAGCTGTACGCCGATCTTGCCCTGCGTCGTGACGAACGTCGCGTACAGGTCCTTGGTCGACTTGGCCGCGGCGCCCGCCTCCTCCTTCTTGGCGGTGGGCAAAGGCTTTCGGGGCGACTCCTTCGCGTCCTGGCCAGAGGCGAGCATCGGCGCGACGAGCATGGCCAGCGCGAGCGCGGCAGGGCGGATCATGCGGCATGCTAGTCACGCGAGGTCGGCACCGCAACGAAAAGGCATGCTCCGCCCTCCAGGTTTGACCGAGCGGCACCGCGACGAGGCCACCTACTTCTTGGCGGGCTTGCGGGCCGGGCGGCGCGCACCGGCACTGCGAGGCGCGCCCTTGCGCGAGGCTGCTCGCGGTGCAGGAGTGAGCCGCGCCTTCTGCTTGGGCGCGCGGCGAGGTGCCGGCTTGGTCCCTCGGACCCGCGCCGGTTTCGGTTCACGCTTCTGCTGCTTTACTGCGGGCTCAGGC
>MEMX01000112.1:40275-42190 GCA_001768075.1 Anaeromyxobacter sp. RBG_16_69_14
AGGTACGGGCTCCGGTACAGGTACGGGCTCCGGTACAGGTACGGGCTCCGGTACAGGTACGGGCTCCGGTACAGTTGCGCGCACGGGCTCGGGCTCCGCCTCGTCAGGCGCCGCGACTGCATGCGCCCCGGCAGCAGGTTCGGCCTCGGGAGGCGCCAACACCAGCTCGGTCGCTGGCGTCCCGGTCGGCGTCTTGACCTCGGCGAGGCGCTCATTCATCGCCTCGAGCGCCAGCTTCGCCGCTGCCTGCTCGGCGTCCTTCTTCGACCTGCCGGCGCCGCGCCCGATCACCTCGCCCTTCAGCTCCAGCTCGACGTCGAACACCTTCGAGTGATCGGGGCCGTGCTCGGCGATGACGCGGTAGCGGGGTGATGCGCGCAGCCGGCTCTGCGCCAGCTCCTGGAACTGCGTCTTGTAGTCGCGATCGAGCGTGCCGGCGGCGGCCCGCGCGAAGGCCTCTCCGAGAAAGCGATCGATGAGCGCGAGGACCGGCTCGAGGCCGCCGCCCAGGTAGAGCGCCGCCACCACGGCCTCCATCGCGTCGGCGAGCAGCGAGCTCTTCTCCCGGCCTCCGGTGAGCTCCTCGCCCCGTCCCAGCCGGAGCAGCCGGCCCAGGTCGAGCTCGCGCGCGTTGCGGGCCAGGCCAGCCTCGTCCACCACGGAGGCCCGGATCTTCGAGAGCTCGCCCTCGCGCGCCCCGGGGAAGCGCTCCATCAGGCGGTGCGAAACAGCCAGATCGATGACCGCGTCACCGAGGAACTCGAGGCGCTCGTTATCTTGGAGGCCCTCGCCGCGGTGCTCGTTCACGAACGACTTGTGCGTGAGCGCCGCCAGCGCCACCTCGTCGTTCACGATGGGTACACCGAGCTTCTCCTGCAGCGCCTCGACGACCGGGTCGCGGCGCGACGTGGCGGGGGGCACACCCTGATCGTGAGGCTCCATGACATCGTGCGACATGATCTTTCACGCCCTCAGCCGGGCGGAAAGCTCGTCCGCCAGGCGAAACGGATCGGCCTCGCGCGATGCGATCCGCGCCGCGATCTCGTCGAGATGCCCCTCCTCGGCGCCGAGCCGGTCGAGGGCCCCGGCCAGGAGGCGCTCGCGCAGCAGCGCCAGGAAGATCGCCCGCGCGCGGCCCACGTCGCGAGCGCGCCGCAGACCGGTCGCATCGAGGTGCGCCCGGTGCCGCTCGATCGCGTCTGCCAGGTCGCCCACGCCCTGGTCGCGCACGGCCACCGTCTTCACGATGGGTGGCTCCCAGAACGCCGGGTCCTGCGGGCTCCAGGCTTCCGTAGCGCGCATGCGGTGCCCGACGTCGTGCTCGAGTGCCGGCCGGGTCGCCGTCGTGCGGCGCAGCTCGAGCATCTGCTGCAGCTCGAGGACGGTCCGGTCGGCGCCCTCGCGATCCGCCTTGTTCACCGCGAAGACGTCCGCGATCTCGAGCACGCCCGCCTTGATGGCCTGCACATCGTCTCCGAGACCGGGCACGGCCACCACCACCACCGTGTGCGCCAGTGAGGCAATCTCGATCTCGTCCTGCCCGACACCCACCGTCTCCACGAGCACCAGGTCCTTTCCCATGGCGTCCATCACCGCCACCACGTCGGAGGTAGCGCGCGACAGGCCGCCCAGGTTGCCGCGCGTCGCCATCGAGCGGATGAAGACGTCCGGATCGACGGCGTGGTCCTGCATGCGTATGCGGTCGCCCAGGATGGCCCCGCCGCTGAAGGGGCTCGTCGGATCGACCGCCACCACCCCGACCTTGCGGCCGGCGGTGCGATAAAGTGCCACGAGACGGTCCGTGAGCGACGACTTTCCCGCGCCAGGTGACCCCGTGATGCCGACCACGTAGGCGCGGCCAGTGCGAGGGAAGATCTCCTGGAGCGCGCGCCGCGCCCCGGGGAGCGCGTCGTCG
>MEMX01000112.1:42305-51649 GCA_001768075.1 Anaeromyxobacter sp. RBG_16_69_14
ATCCTGCGTGGCGCGCCCATCGGCTGCCGCTGCGGGTCGAGCTGCCGGTAGACCACGCTCTTGTCCTGTACCTGGTCCACTACCACGAGGAGGCGCCACCCGCTGCGGTCGCGCGAGAACACGGCCTCGAAATCGGCTCGCTTCAGCACGCGCGCAGCGCCGTAGGGACGACCGTCGATGTCGGTGCCGACATAGCGCACCTCGTCGCCCGCCTGCTCGACGACGACGTTCATCACCCACACCTCGCCCGCTCGCGGTAGCAGGTGCTGGGGCACAGCCGGCCCCGGGGTACCCGGGGTTTCCGGGGTTTCCGGGGCTTCCGGGGCGGCCGCCGATCCCGGTCCGGGCGGCGCCTCTGCCGCCGCCGGTCTTCCCAGAGCCGCCGCGACGACCTTCTCCGTCCCCGGGAAGCGCGCCAGGTCGAACCGGTCGGCCCAGACGTCGCCCGATGGCCCGATGAGCCGCCCCTTGAAGAGTGTCCCGACCTCGCGCGTGGCGACGAACCGGTAGCGTGTCCCGGCACACTGGAACTCCTGGAACACCTCCAGCGGAGCGTTCGGAGCCATGACGCCGTCGGCACCGAAGGCCTCGACAATCTGGCCGATCGTGACGGCGTTTCGCGGCGGGGGCGTCGCCTCGAGGCGCGCGGACCCCGCTCCCTCCGTCGGGCGCGACACGCCGCTCCTGGCGACCGCCAGCATCTCGGGGACCATCCCGTCGAGCCACAGCTCGAGATCCGTGAGCGACGCATGCTCGTCGAGCTTCACCGAAGGGAAGGTGATGGGCACCTCGAATGGCCTCCCCCCCACCGGCGCCACCCTCGAGACGCGGACGCCCTCGGGACCCGCCAAGATCTCGAACGCGTGCCCGACCGTCTTCACCACCGAGCGTACCAGCAGGCGCTCCGGCTCGAAACCGGCCTCGACGCGCAGCGCCCGCATGCGCGCGGCAAGGTCCTCGAGCAACGCAGCCCGCTTCGCGAGCAGCTCCGCGACCCGCGCCTCGAGCGCGCCGGTGCGCTCGACGTCGTAGAAGAGAACGGGAGGCAGCGCCGAGAGCGGCGGATCGAGGAAGCGCAGGTGGTCGTGGCCGATCACCTCGAACCTGGCCCGGGCCAAGGCCGCCCCGTTGAGCGGGTTCACCACCCGCGCGGCGAAGGCGAGATCGCCCTCCAGCGTCTCGCGATCCGCGGCGAGCCGGACCGAGATGGCCAGCGCGGAGAGCTTGCGACCCGCGATCTGGTTGAGCCGCTCGCGCGGGATCTTGGAGATGATGGTGTGCTCGCCCTCGGCCATGGGGCGCCAGACTACCTCAGGACGTCGCGGGCGATGATCATCCGCTGCACCTCGCTCGTCCCCTCGCCAATCTCGCACAGCTTGGCATCGCGGAAGTACCTCTCGACCGGGAAATCACGGGTGTACCCGTAGCCCCCGTGGATCTGGATGGCCTTCGAGGTGGCTCGCATGGCGACCTCGCTCGCGAACAGCTTCGCCATCGAGGCCTCGCGTGTGAAGCGCTCACCGGCATCGGCCAGATCCGCCGCGCGGTGGACGAGCAGCCGAGCAGCCGAGGTCTCCGTCGCCATGTCGGCGAGCATGAAGGAGATGGCCTGGAACTCCGCGATCGGCTTCCCGAAGGCCTTGCGCTCCTGGGCGTAGGCGCGCGCCTCCTCCAGCGCGCCACGGGCGAGCCCCACCGCCAGCGCGCCGATCCCGATGCGGCCGCGATCGAGGATCTGGAGCGTGTTCACGAAGCCCTCGCCCACGGCTCCGATCCGCTGCTCGTCGGGCACCTCGACGCCCTCGAGGTGCAGCTCGGCCGTGTCGGAGCTGCGCATGCCGAGCTTCCCCGTGAGGGCGCGCTGGGTAAAACCCCTCGCGCCCTTCTCGAGCAGGAAGGCGGTGACGCCCTTCTTCTCCTTCTCCGGGGTGGTCCTGGCGAGCACGATGAAGACCTCGCCGACGGTGCCCTGGGTGATGAACATCTTGGAGCCGTTCAGCACCCAGCGGTCCCCCTCGCGGACGGCGCTGGTGCGCAGACTCGCGGCGTCGGAGCCGGAACCGGCCTCGGTGAGCGCCCAGGCGGCGAGCCGCCTGCCGCTGGCAAGGTCGGGCAGGTAGCGGCGCTTCTGCTCCTCGGAGCCGAAGCGGAGCAGGTGGCCGGTGCCGAGGCTGTTGTGACTCGCCACCGTGAGCGCCAGCGAGCCGTCGTGGCGGGCCACCTCCTCGATCACCAGGGCCACCGCCAGCGCGTCCATTCCGGCGCCACCGAACGTCTCGGGCACGCTCATGCCCATGACGCCGAGCTCCCCGAGCGCCCTCACCGTCGCGACGGGGAACTCGCCGCTCTCGTCCCAGCGCTTCGCGTTCGGCTTGACCTCGCGCTCGCAGAACTCGCGCACCGTGCGCTGAATCTCGAGGTGCTCTTCGCTGAGCTGGAAGTTCATGGCTCTTTCCCTGGTGCGCCCGGCGTCACACCGGCAGGACCCCTCTCTTCCTCTGCCGCGGGGGCTCGTACCCTCGCGCATAGTAGGCGTACCGCTTCTCCAGCTCACGACGCAGCTGGCAGCCCGGCACCACGGCGTCCACCACCAGCTCGCTGGCGAGCTTCTCGATGTCGATGTCCTTCTTGTACTCGTCGCGGAGTTGCTGCACGTAGGCCGCCCGCTCGGCCTCGGGCTGCTCCTGGATCTTGTTGAAGAAGACGGCGTTCACCGCCGCCTCCGGCCCCATCACCGCGATCATGGCCTGCGGCAGCGCCAGGCAGGCGGAGGGAGAGAAACCGGGGCCGTCCATGGCGTAGAGGCCAGCGCCGTAGGCCTTGCGCACCACCACCGAGATGCGTGGCACGGTCGCCTCCGAGACAGCGCTCACCATCTTGGCGCCGGCGCGGATGATGCCGGCGCGCTCCACCTTCGTGCCGATCATGAAACCGGGCACGTCGGCCAGGTAGAGGAGCGGGATGTTGAAGGCGTCGCAGAGCCAGATGAAGCGCGCCGCCTTGTCAGCCGAGTCGACGAAGAGCACGCCGCCCTTCACCTTGGGCTGGTTTGCGAGGATGCCGACCGCCCTCCCCGCGATGCGCGCGAGTCCCGTCACGAGCTCGCCCGCCCAGAGCTTTTTCACCTCGAGGAAGGAGCCCTCGTCCACGATCGCCTCGACGGTCTGCATCATGTCGAAGGCCCTGTTCTGATCGAGCGGGACGATCTGCTCGAGGGAGGGCCCCACCTTGGGCGGCCGGGCGGCGGCCATCGGCGGCAGCTCGCGGTAGCTCGCCGGCATGAAGGCGAAGTACCGGCGCGCCTCGCGGATGGCCTCCTCCTCGCTCGCGCACAGGAAATCGCCGCAGCCGGAGACGGCACAGTGCATCCGCGCGCCGCCCATCTCCTCCAGCGTCACCTTCTCGCCGATGACCATCTCGGCCATGCGCGGCGAGCCTAGGTACATCGAGGCGTTCCCCTCGACCATGAAGACGACGTCGCAGAAGGCCGGGATGTACGCGCCGCCCGCGGCAGAGGGGCCGAAGAGCAGGCAGATCTGGGGGACCACCCCGGAGAGGTGGACCTCGTTCGCGAAGATGCGCCCGGCACCGCGGCGACCGGGAAACATCTCGATCTGATCGGTGATGCGCGCTCCGGCGGAGTCGACCAGGTAGAAGAGCGGCAGGCGCTGGGCGGCGGAGGTCTCCTGGATGCGCAGGATCTTCTCCACCGTGCGCTTGCCCCAGCTCCCCGCCTTCACGGTCGAGTCGTTCGCCATCACCGCCACGGGGCGGCCGACGAGCGTACCCACGCCGGTCACCACGCCGTCGGCGGGCAGCTCCGGGTCGAGCCCGTTGGCGAGGGCGCCGTCCTCGACGAACGAGTCCTCGTCGAGGAGGAGCCGGAGCCGTTCGCGCGCGAAGAGCTTCCGCTGATCGGCGTTCTTGCGGTGGTACTTCTCGGCGCCCCCCTCGTGGACCCGAGCGAGCTCGCGGGCGATGCGCTGGTCGGGCGACAGCGGGTCGTTCTCGGCCATTCACTCTCCGGTCATTCTCCCGTCACTCTCCGGTAAAGACGGGCCTGCGCTTCTCGGCGAAGGCCCGGAGGGCCTCCTCGCGATCACGCGTGCCCAGGCAGTCCTGGTACATGCGGTTCTCGAGATCGAGCGCCTCCTCGAGCGGGAGGTGAAAGCCTCCGTCGATGGCACGCTTCGCCTGGCGCAGCGAGATGGGTGCGTTGCGGGCCACCTCGGCGGCCGCCTCCAGCGCCGCCTCGCGCAGCCTCTCGGGCGGCGCCGCGCGGGTGACGAGCCCGTACGCGAGCGCCTCGATCGCGTCGACGCGACGGGCCGTCAGGACGAGGTCCTTCGCTCGGGCCACCCCGATGGCACGGGCGAGCCGCTGGGTCCCCCCGCCACCCGGGATGATCCCGAGCCCGACCTCGGGCAAACCCATCTCCGCCGCCGCGCTCATCACGCGCAGGTCGCAGGCGAGCGCGAGCTCGAGGCCTCCGCCCAGCGCCGCGCCGTTGACGGCGGCCACGAAGACCTTGGGCGAGGTCTCTATGCCGCGCAACGCCGTTCGCAGATCCTGGTGGAACACGTGCACGTCCCCCTCGCTCATCCGAGCGCGCTCCTTGAGGTCAGCCCCCGCGCAGAAGGCACGGGTTCCTGCGCCGGTGAGGACGACGCACCGCAGGCGCCGCGTCTGCTCGGCCCGGCGCAGCTCCGCGTTCAGGGCCGACAGCATGGCGCGGGTGATGGAGTTCCGGCGCGCCTCCCCGTCGATGGTCCACACCTCGACCTCGCAGCGCTCCTCGACGATCCACTCCATGGGCGCGCTCCGCTGTCTCCCTGTGGGCGAATGATCTTGGCCCCCACGTCATTCCGACTAATCCCGACCGCACCGTTCTGCCAGGGGAACGATCAGGTCACGCTCGCGCGAGCCAGCAGCGCCCGCGATCCGAGCTCGGCCTGGAGCGCCTTTCCGGGCAACTTGCGCCCGACCAGCCTCTCGGCCAGCTCGCCGGCGGCGATGAGGAGCGGCCAGTCGATGCCCGTCTCGTAACCCATGCCGTGCAGCATGTAGACGAGGTCCTCGGTCGCGAGGTTCCCCGAGGCGCCCGGCGCGTAGGGGCAGCCGCCGAGCCCGCCCACGGAGGCGTCGAACGTGGTGAGCCCGGCTTCGAGCCCGACCAGCACGTTCGCGAGCGCGGTGCCGCGCGTGTCGTGCATGTGGAGCGCGAGCTCTGCGGGCCTGGCGCGCGCGAGGAGCAGCTCGAGCAGACGACGCGTCTGGTTGGGCGTGCCTACCCCGATGGTGTCGCCGAGCGAGATCTGGTAGCAGCCCATGGCGAGCAGGCGCTCCGCGACGGAGACCACGCGCTCGGGTACCGTGGCGCCCTCGTACGGGCAGCCCCAGGCGGTCGAAACGTACCCGCGCACGCTCAGTCCCCTCGCCAGCGCAGGCGGCACGATCTCGTCGAACGCGGCGAGGGTCTCGTCGATGCTCCTGTTCACGTTCTTTCTGTTGTGCGTCTCGGAGGCAGAGAGGAACACCGCAGCATCCACTTGCGCCGCCTCGTCGCCGGCCCGGGCGAGCGCGTCGAAAAGGCGGGCGAGACCCTTGGCGTTCGGGACGAGCGCTGCATAGACCAACCCCGGCTTCCTCGGCAGCCGCGACACCACCTCGCCAGCGTCGGCGAGTCCAGGGATCCACCTCGGCGAGACGAAGCTCGTCGCCTCGATGCGGGAGAGCCCAGCATCGGCGAGGATCCGCAACAGGCGTAGCTTGTCCTCCGTCGCGACGAAGCCGGCCTCATTCTGGAGTCCGTCGCGCGGGCCGACCTCGTAGACGGTGATCCTCTCGGCCACTCGCGTCATCTAGTCCCCGGGGCCCGATCCACCGCCCCTACGCCGCCTCGGCCCGCGGCCGGATGTTCTGCCGGATCCAGTCGATGATGGCCTGAGTCGACGACCCGGGCAGGAAGACCTCGGCGACGCCCTTCTCCTTCAGCTTCGGGACGTCGTCCTGCGGGATGATACCGCCGCCG
This sequence comes from Anaeromyxobacter sp. RBG_16_69_14, assembly GCA_001768075.1. GTDB lineage: Bacteria > Myxococcota > Myxococcia > Myxococcales > Anaeromyxobacteraceae > Anaeromyxobacter_A. Next base: position 48,337 of record MEMX01000112.1, read on the forward strand.
AAGACGGCTACCTCCCCGGCACCTTTCTCGCGGAGCAGGTCGATCACCGCCGGGAAGAGCGTCATGTGCGCGCCGGACATGATGGAGAGCCCGACCGCGTCGACGTCCTCCTGGATCGCGGTCGCGACGATCATCTCCGGGGTCTGGTGCAGGCCCGTGTAGATGACCTCGAAGCCAGCGTCGCGCAGGGCCCGAGCGATGATCTTGGCACCTCGGTCGTGGCCGTCGAGCCCGGGCTTGGCGACGATGATTCGGAGGTTGCGCTCCTTCGTGGGGCTCATGTCACGTCTCCAAGGGGGGCGACTGTCGGGCCATGATCCCCACTCGCGCCTGGCTTGTCGACCTCGAGCGCTGACGCAGCGCGCCGGAATACCCCTGCAGGCCATCCAGCGTAGCTAGAAGCGTCCGTCTTCGCGATAGACCCCGAACACCTTGCGGAAGACGTCGCAGATCTCGCCCAGCGTCGCGTAGGCCTTCACCGCCTCGATCACGGGCGGCACCACGTTGGAGCCCTCCCTAGCGGCTCGCTCGACGACCATCAGGGTGTCCTTCACGCGCGGGGCTGCGCGCGACGACCTCACGCTCCGCAGGCGTTCGACCTGGGCACGCGCCACCGCCTCGTCGATCTTCAAGATCGCGATCGGCTCCTCGTCCTGGCTCTTGAACGCGTTCACGCCGACGACGGTGCGCTCGCCCGACTCGATGTCCCGCTGGTAGCGATAGGCGCTCTCCGCGATCTCGCGCTGCGGGTAGCCGTCTTCCACGGCGCGGATCATGCCGCCCATCTCGTCGATACGGCGGATGTGGTCGAGCGCGCGTCGCTCCATCTCGTCGGTCAGGTACTCGACGTAGTAGCTGCCGGCGAGCGGATCGACGACGCGAGCGGCGCCCGATTCGTGCGCGATGATCTGCTGGGTACGCATCGCGATGGTGACCGCCTCTTCCGTCGGAAGCGCGTACGTCTCGTCGAGCGAGTTGGTGTGGAGCGACTGTGCGCCGCCCAGCACCGCCGCGAAGGCCTGAAGGGTCGTGCGCACGACGTTGTTGTACGGCTGCTGGGCGGTGAGCGACACGCCCGCCGTCTGGGCGTGGGTGCGGAGCAAGAGCGACTCCCGCTTCTTCGCGCCGAATCGCTCCTTCATGGCGCGCGCCCAGATGCGGCGCGCGGCGCGGAACTTCGCCGCCTCCTCGAAGAAATCGTTGTGGACGTCCCAGAAGAACGAGAGGCGCGGGGCGAAGGCGTCCACGTCGAGCCCGCGGTCCACACATTGCTGCACGTACTCCAGGCCGTCCGCCAGAGTGAACGCCAGCTCCTGGACGGCCGTCGCGCCAGCCTCTCGAATATGGTAGCCGCTGATCGAGACCGGGTTCCAGCGCGGCATCTCCTTCGCGCAGAACTCGATCATGTCGCAGACGAGCTTCACCGCCGGCCGAGGCGGGACGATCCACTCCTTCTGCGCGATGTACTCCTTCAGCATGTCGGCCTGGATGGTGCCGCCCAGCCTGGCGCGCGGGACGCCCTGCTGCTCGCCGACCGCGACGTACATCGCCAGCGCGACCACGGCGCTCGCGTTGATGGTCATGGAGGTGGTGACCTCGCCGAGCGGGATCCCGTCGAAGAGGACCTCGAAATCCCGGAGCGTCGCGACCGAGACGCCCTCCTTCCCGACCTCACCGCGGCTCATGGGGTGGTCGGGGTCGTAGCCCATGAGCGCAGGCATGTCGAAGGCGGTGGAGAGCCCGGTCATTCCGTGCTGGAGCAGGTACTTGAACCGCCTGTTGGTGTCCTCGGGCGAGCCAAAGCCGGCAAACTGGCGCACGGTCCAGAGCCGTCCGCGGTACATGGTGGGTTGTGGGCCGCGCGTGAACGGGTAGCGGCCGGGGTAACCCACGTCCCGCGCGTAGTCGGCGTCGCGCCGGCTCGCGGGGTCGAGCACGTCGGGGATCGGGATCCCGGAGTCGGTGGTGAACACCTCCCTGCGGCGCGGGAGCCTGGACAGCGCCTCCGCCAGCTCCTCGCGCGACCAGGCCTCCCTCTCGGCCAGCACGCGCGCGATCTCTGCCGCGGCGTAGCTTCGGTGCTCCGCGTGCTCCGGAGCGGTCGGCGTCGGAAGGCGCGCCGGACCTTCCGGCGTGCGCTGCTGCTTCGCGGCCTTCGTACCCACGGATTACTCCCTGCGTTCGATCCGTGGGTGTTCTACTTTTCGAGCTCGCTCCGCGCAGGCCCCAAGTGTCGTCATTCCGGAGCGTCGGCGAAGCTCTCACCCCTGGACGCGAAGTAGTGCCGTATCGCCTCGAGCAGCGCCAGGATGTCAAACGGCTTCGGGAACCGGGCCGCCACGTCCTCCAGGTCGGCCCACCGTTCCACGGCGACTGCCGAGGTGATGATGACGGGGATGTCGGCCAGCGCGGGATCCTTCTTCTGCGCAGCCCTGAACTGCCAGCCGTTCATCTTGGGCATCATGAGGTCGAGCAGGATGAGGTCGGGCCGATGCTCGGCCGCCTCCCGGAGTCCCTCCCGGCCATCCTGGGCTTGCGACACGGCGTACCCTTCGAGTACGAGCGCCAAGGCCAGGCAGGCACAGGTGTCAGGGTCATCTTCGATGACGAGCACGCGCTTCAATGGTCGCCTCTCCTCGACCGTCGTACCTACCACGCAGGAGGAGGCGCGTGCGCACCGCCCCCCGACCGGGACCCGCTGGTCGCCGGAGGAATCACAGGGCTTCGTCCGAGCCCCGTAGGGCGGCAGCTCGTCCCCATCCGCTGGAATGGGGGGTACCATCGTCGCTACCGGGCTCGAGCGCGCTTGCAGCCGTGCGCACGCGCGGCCCGCCCTCGCCGACCATGCTAGGCTCGCGGGCCTGCAATGGACTCTTGCCCTGCATTGGGATCGAAAGCGGCTCTCGCGCTCGCGTGCCTGCTCGCAGGATGCGTCTACGAGGTACGACCGGAGCAGCCGCCGCACGACGTCGGCAAGCGCCGACAGGCAGAGGTTCGCGCCTGCTGGAATGGCGTCCTGCCCGCGTGGCTCGATGACTCGGCGCTGGCCGGGGCAGCTCGCCTGGACCGCCGGGAGGCACAGGCCAGCAGGGTGAACGACAGCTTCCGCGGGGCGACCTTTTCATCACAGCCGCCCACGATGCCCCAGCCCGGGTCGCGAGTCGCCTCGCTCCTCGACGAGCGCCGTGCGTTTCAGCAGTGGTGCGCACTCCTGCGCTCCGGCGGGAAGGACCTCGGAACCCCATGAGGATGTCCGGACGTCCGGTCCGCTCCCCCCAGACGAAATCGTCAGCGGCTCGACGATCCTCGGGGC
>MEMX01000112.1:51655-52155 GCA_001768075.1 Anaeromyxobacter sp. RBG_16_69_14
GCCCACCGCTCCAAACTCTGCACGCGTGTGGCGTCCTCGTCGCCGAACAGCGGGAGCCACTGGGTGGTCGTGGCCGGGTCGAAGCGGACGTACCCGCAGACCTTGCAGGTCCACACGTTCGTGGGGAGATAGGTGGCCCCGGACTGGTCGAGCCGGCCCTCACTCCTCGTGACCTCACCATCGGCGCACATCGGGCACTTATCCCGGTCGATCATGACTCGCTCCCGTTCGTCGCTGGAGCGCCACGCTCGGGCCCAATCCCCGACGCGCCGCGCACCGTCAGGAAAGCGATGATGCCATTCCCGTGCCGCAGGGTTCCCGCGCGCAAGAGCCCGAAAACACCGAGTGCCGCCTGTACGTTTCCGTGCCAGTGACGCAAAACCGGTCAAGCCGGTGACGCCGAATGCTTCGACGACCTCTCACAGCGGCGACCAGTCGATGTGATCTCCAGCGGCACCGCCGCCGCTGTGAGCTGATGTCCGGCGCCTTGCGGCGCCTCA
>MEMX01000113.1:0-13206 GCA_001768075.1 Anaeromyxobacter sp. RBG_16_69_14
GGACGCGCGCGGTCAAGGTGTCCTCCTCGGCCACCGCCGCCTGTCGATCCTGGATCTGTCGTCCGCCGGTGCCCAGCCCATGGTCGACCCGGTCACGGGCGGCGTCATCGTCTTCAATGGCGAGGTATACAACTACCAGGCGCTGCGGCAGCGCTTGGCGACGGGCGGCCAGCAATTCCAGTCCTCGGGCGACACCGCGGTGATCCTGCGCGCCCTCTCGCTCGAGGGGATCCGATCCGTCGCGTCGTTCCGCGGGATGTTCGCGTTCGCCTACCACGACCCGCGGACAGGGTCGCTCCTCCTCGCCCGCGATCCGCTCGGCATCAAGCCGCTCTACCTCGCCCGCAACCCGGATCGGCAAGGCGACTGGTCCGTCGCGTTTGCGTCGGAGGTCCGGACGCTGCTGGCGTCCGGTCTCCTCGCCTCGCCCAGGCTCGACCCGGCCGCCGTCGCCTCGATGGTCTGGAACGGTTTCGTCGCAGGGCCGGGCTCCGCGGTCGCTGGCATCGAGTCGCTCCTGCCCGGGGAGCTTCGCCTGTTCGACGGCGGGGGGAGCGAGACGCACTCCGAGTTCTTCTGGTCCGCGCGACGCAAACCGGACGCAGAGCCCGTGGCAGAGCGCGAACTCGCTGAAGTCCTCCAGGAGAGCGTTCGCCTCCACCTTGCCTCGGACGTCCCACTCGGCGTGTTCCTCTCCAGCGGCGTCGACTCGTCGGCCGTCGCCCGCCTGGCCAGGAGGTCCTCCACCCAGCCCATCGACACGTTCACCCTCGCCTTCGAGGACCCCGAGCTCAACGAGGGCGATATCTCCAGGGAGATCGCGCGGGCCATCGGCACGCGGCACCGCGAGGAGACGCTAAGCGAATCGCGGTTCGTCGAGCAGCTCGACGTCGCCCTCGACTCGCTGGACCAGCCGACCTTCGACGGCCTCAACTCGTACTACATGTCCCGCGCCGTCCGGGAGGCGGGGTTCAAGGTGGCCCTCGTGGGGACCGGCGGGGACGAGCTCTTCGGCGGATACACGTCGTTCCGCGATCTGCCGGTGATCCGCGCATGCGCTCGGTTCTCCCGCTTCGCGCCGCGCGCGGTGCGCGTCAGCGCGGCGCGGCTAGTCGCCGCCGCGCTGGCGCCAGGGCGCGGTGCCGTCCCGCCCCAGACCCGGTGGGCGAAGCTGCCGGACATGGTTGGGCTCGACGACGATCTCCTCGGTCTCTACCAGCTCGCCTACGCGTTGTTCCTACCGGACTTTCAGGACCGGCTGGTAGCCGGTGGGTTCGACAGAGTCGTCGTGCACGGTCTCACCGCTCCGCTGCGCGCTCGTCTGCAGGTGGAGACCCGCGATCGCTCCGCACTCTCGGCGGTCAGCATCCTGGAACAGCGACTCTTCCTCGGAGAGCGCCTGCTGCGCGACAGCGATGCCGCTAGCATGGCGGCCTCCATCGAGCTGCGCCTCCCCCTCGTGGACCAGGTGCTGTTCGAGCACGTGGATCGTATGCCGGACGCCGCGCGGTACGCGCCCCTGGGCCGCAAGGCCGTCCTCAGACGCATCGGGCTCGCCGGACTCGCCCCCGCGCTCTTCGAGCGGCCGAAGCGAGGCTTCGTGCTCCCGTTCGATCGGTGGATCCGGCGCTCGCTGGGCCGCGTGATGGACGAGACCCTTCGCGATCCGGTGCTGGTCGCGCAGACCGGGCTCGCCCCGGAGGTCGTCGCTCAGTTGTGGCAGGCGTTCCAGGACTCGGCCCCGGGCCTGTATTGGTCGCGGATATGGGCTATCTACGTTCTCGTGCGGTGGTGCCACCGCCACGGGATCTATCGGTGATCTCGCGACTCGCGGAGCACATCGCCCGGCGCCGCCGGATCTGGATCGCAGCGTTCACGGCTAGCGGGCTCGTCGTCGCCGTTTCCTCGGCGGTGCTCCGGCCGGGCGAGCGTGCGGACCGCGCCGCCACCGCCGAGGGCGGCGCCTGGTTCCCCTTCGAGCCGGGGGGGGACCCGGCCTCCTCGGGCAGCGCCATCGACCTCCGATTCCTCAACGAACGGTTCGCCGGTGCGCACGGATTCATCGTCGTGCGCAGGGGTGAGTTCGTGCGGGCCGCGGACGGACAGCCGATCCGGTTCTGGGGCGTCAACGGCCCGCCTACCGGGCTCGACGGAAATGAGCTGCGCCGGTGTGCTCGCTTGCTGGCGAAGTACGGGGTGAACCTGGTTCGAATACACGGGGGCTACTTCGACGCGTCTGGCGAGGTGGACCTGGCGCGCGTGCGGTACTCCCACGCCATCGTGGAGGCCATGAAGGCCGAGGGCATCTACACCCTCTTCTCGATCTACTTCCCCCTTTGGCTCAGACCTGCGCCGGCCACTCCGTGGCTGCGGGGGTACGACGGGCACAGCTATCCCTTCGCGACGCTGTTCTTCAACCGCGACTTCCAGGCGCAGTATCGGAAGTGGTGGACCGCGCTCCTCACGACGCCGAGCTCGATCACCGGGCGACGGCTGGTGGACGAGCCCGCGGTCGCGGCGCTCGAGATTATCAACGAGGACTCGCTCTTCTTCTGGACGTTCGATACGCAGACGATGCCCGACGCGCAGGCGCGCCTGCTGGAGCACGCGTTCGGTGAATGGGCGTCGTCGAGGTACGGGTCGGCCGCGGCGGCGCTCGGCGCCTGGGAGGGCGTGGAGGCAAGGCGCGACGCACCCACGGAGGGGCGTCTCGGGTTTCGACCGCTCTCGCGAATGGTCGGGGAGCGCACGCGTCGGGACCAGGACACGGCCCGCTTCCTGTTCGAGACGCAGACGCGGTTCTACCGCGAGACCCTCGCGTTCTTGCGACAGGTCGGGTTCCGGGGGTCGATCACGGCCTCGAACTGGATCACCGCCAGCCCGGACGTTCTCGGCCCGCTCGAGAAGCTCAGCTACACGGAGGGCGACTTCGTGGATCGCCACGGCTACTTCGGCGCGAACGCCAAGGGGCCAGAGAGCGAATGGTCGATCCGCGTCGGCCACACCTACTCGGACCGCAGCGCACTGCGCTTCGACGCTGACGAGCCGGGAGCCGTGAGGCAGTTCGTCCATCCGGCGATGGATCCTCACTACGGCGGGAAGCCGTCGACGATCTCGGAGACCACCTGGACCCGGCCCAACCGGTTCCGCTCCGAGGCTCCTCTCTACTACGCCGTGTACGGCGCGCTTCAGCACAGCGACGCGATCGTGCACTTCGCGCTCGACAGCTGCCGGTGGACGGTGAAGCCAGAGACCTTCATGCAGCCCTGGACCTTGATGAGCCCCGCCATGATGGGTCAATTCCCCGCCGCCGCCTTGGTGTTCCGCCGTGGCCTGGTGACCGCCGGACCCGTGGTGGCAGAGGTGAATCTGGAGCGCGAGGGTCTTCTCCGCCTTGAGGGAACGCCGCTACCGCAGGATGCCTCGCTCGACGAGCTGCGCTTGAGGGACATTCCACGCGGTGCTCCGTCGCGGCCAGGGCAGCGGCTCGACCCACTGCTACACTACACGGGCATCGTCGAGCTGGAATTCACTAATAGCCCCAGCCAGGTCAGGCAGAGCAACGTGGGATCTCTCATCGATCGGGCCACCCGGCGGGTCGCCAGCGCGACCGGCGAGCTGGAGCTCGACTACGGCAAGGGCGCCTTGAAGATCGACGGCGCCCGGGCTCAGGGCGTCAGCGGGAACTTGCAGGCCGCCGGCTCCGTCCAGACCAAGGATCTGTTGATCTCGTCGCCCCTCGACCTCGCCCACATCGTGGTCGTCTCGCTCGACGATCTACCGCTAGCACGCTCGCGCCGGATGCTCATGCAGGCGATGTCGGAGGAGAAGGCGACCGGATTTCGGACAGAGGGGGAATCGGACGGGACGAGACGCATCACCGACCTGGGAACCGATCCCTGGCTCGTGAAGGAGCTCGCGGGCACGGTGAGCTTCAAGCGCGCCGACGCCACACGCCTGCGTGTGACCGCGCTCGACTTGAACGGCTTGCCGTCAGTGCAGGCGGGCACCGCGGATCGTATCGGCTTGCGGCCGAGGACCGTCTACTACCTCATCGAGGAGTAAGGTCCCGCGGAAACGATCTCGTTGGTCATCGGGTAGCCTCGCGCTGAGCTTCGCGGTACACGTCGATGATGCGGTCGATCTTGCGTTCCCAGTCGAACACCTCGATGACGCGCTGCCGGCCCGCGGTTCCGAGCCTCTTGCGCAGTTCTGGCGAGCGCGCCAGCCGAACGAGGGCGGAAGCGAGCGCTTCGACGAAATGTGCCCGGTTGACGGGATCGACGAGTACTCCGGTGTTGTCGTCGAGGTAGTCCGCCGGCCCGCCCCAGCGGGCCGCTATCACCGGGAGACCTATCGCCATGCCCTCGAGGACGACTGCTCCACCACACTCGCAGAGGCTCGGCAGGACCAGCGCGTCGCTATCCGCAAGCACCGCGGCGCACCGCACCTGAGGGACGTGCCCGCGAAACACGACCCGTTCAGCTAGGTGTAGCCGGTTCGCGCGCGCTTGCAGCGCCTGCCGTTCGGGACCGTCGCCGATCACTTGCAACTCCAGGTCGACCTCGACACGGGCCTTCGCCATCGCATCGAGGAGGAGATCGACCGCCTTCCACCCCACGAGGCGGCCGACGAAGGAGAAGCGCGCCCTGGCGCGGGCCGGGCCCGATGCGGCGGCGGGACGGAACACGCCCAGATCGACCCCGTTCTCCGTGAGCTCGATAACGTGGGAGCACGTTCCAGCCGGGAGGGCTTCCCGCGTCCGTGCGTTCGCGACGAGCAACGTCGCAGCCTTGCGCTTGCCGGGAACGAGGGCGTTCGCAATCATCGACGTCTCGCGAGCGGCTCTCACGAACGTCTGCTCGAACCATCCCTGACCATGCCTCATGCCCGGCGGAAACGACATGTTGCCGTTCATGGGGCCGATGATCACCGGCGCACCTACGTCGAACATCATCGATGGGGTGCGCGGCGAGACGGGTATGGGCTCGTGCACCACGGTGGCGCGGACGCGCGCAACGAGCTCACGGACCACGCTTCGCTCGGCGAGTTGCGTCACCGCATGCGTCACGGCGCCGAAGGTCGCGTGCGCGACGCGATCGGGCAGTCCCTTCCCGAGTTGCCAGCAGACCTTCTGTAGCAGGCGATCGGGGACGTAGAACACCCGATCGCGCTCGTCGGCCAGCACGGTGTCGAGCTCGCGCCTCGTCCGCTCGTGGACGACGAGCCAGGTCTCGATCCCGCGCTTGCGCAGGAATCGGAAGTAATGCAGGGGCAGGATGGCTTCGCCGCCGAAGCTGGCGGACGCGTGCTCCGCGACGATGATCGGGCGAACGTCGTCGTACCCGGCTGAAGTTGACATCGCGTTCGTGGGTCCTTCGTTCATGCGCCAAAACACGAGTATGATAGCGCATGCCACATGAAGTGACGCTCGAGATGGGGGGCGCGGGGGGAGAGTTCTCCCCTCCGCTTGAGGCGCCGCAAGGCGCCGGACATCAGCTCACAGCGGCGGCGGTGACGCTGGAGAATCACATCAACTGGTCGCCGCTGTGAGCAACTTCCCGGCGTCGTTCCGGGGTAGCGCCTCCACCCATGTGAACTTCACCGGTACCTTCCAGGACGGCATCTGTTCCTGGCAGAGGCGGCAGCTCGTCGTCGCGCGGCCTGTGGCCAGGGCGGCCCACCACGATGGCGGCGGGCACCTCGGTGCCCCACTCGCGGTTCGCCTCCACCGTCGGGGTGTTCAGGGCGAGCCCTGCGACGGCCGTGGCGGGCGTGTTGGGCAGCGCCAAGAGGACCCGGTCGTCGCTCCCGATGCCGCTGGCGGCCAGTTGGCCAGCCAGCGTCCGTACGCGCTCCGCCTCCCGGCTCTGGGGCCCGATCACCGCAAGCTTCACATCCCCGCGCTGGCTTGATCGACAAAAACCTTGCGGCGCCTTCCAGTGCCGCCGACGCCGACGCCAGTGGCGGTGCTAGTGCCAGTGCCAGTGCCGAGCTGGATGGCCAGCCCGCGCAGCACCTCCTCCTCGGAAAGCGCCTTCATGCGGACGAGGATCTCCCCGAGTCGTGTGCCGGCGCGCTCACCGTGTTGGGCGACGAGAGCCGCCTCGAGCTTGTCGAGCGCGAGGGCGGAGCTCTGCACGAGGATCTCGCCGAGGCGTGGCCCTACCGCGACGGGGGCGGCGGTCGACTTTGCCGGGTGCCAGCGCGGTGCGACCCTGGCGTTCAGCTCCGCGGTCGCGGCCGCCTTGCCCTTGATCAGGCAGGCCCACTGGTAGCGCCGCAGGAAGTCGCGGAACGTGGCGTCGCCATACCGCGGCGCTCGCTCGAGCGTGCTCTTGAAGTAGCCGTGCATCATGGCGACGCCTCCCACCACGACGGGTGGGCGCGTCATCCGGAAAAGTGCGCTCGCTAGCATGTATATGGGCGCCGTCCCCATGAAGTACTGCCCATAGCCGTGCCGCACGCGACCCGTCCACCAGCTCTTGTGGCTCGTTCCCATCGGCCGCAGGTGGATGAAGCGCAGCTGGGGATAGTCCGAGGACACCGCGATCCAGCCCCGCTGCCGGCAGCGGTGCCCGTCGATGCCGTCCCACATCACCTCGCGCGCGAACCCACCGATCTGGCGGAAGCACTCGGTGCGGTAAAGCTTGATCATCCCTACCGAGTGCTCGTCCCCGCACATCTCGGAGACGAGACCGGAGGTGTCGTTCAGCGGAAACCGCACCGAGACGTCGCCTGCTCCGGCGGGGAAGAAATACGGCTTCCCCGAACAGGTGCCGATGCGCGGATAGCGCTCCATCCAGTCCATCGCGAGCTCGAAGTAGCGCTTCGGGATGTCGAGGTCCAGGTCGAGCTTGCAGACGTAGTCGAACTTGGAGGGGTCGATCGTGTCGTAGCCCGCGTAGAACGCCTCGATCACGCCACCGCCGACCTTGCGGATGCCGCGGTCGGGCCGGCGGACGACCTTGATGAAGGGAAATCGGGCCGCGTACTCCTCCAGGATCTGTGGCGTCGCATCCGTCGATCCGTCGTCCACGATGATCCACAGCGCCGGCGGCTCGGTCTGCTGGGTGATGGCCTCGAGCGTTCGCCGCGCATATCTGGCTTCATCACGGCAGGGTGTGACGAGGCAGTACCGGCGCGAGCTCGCGGACGGGCAGAGCCTCGCAGCCCGGTTGGGGCCCGTAATCGCGACGGGTATTCGCTGGCCCTCAACCGCCCGAGCGTCCCTGAAGAGCAGGCCCAGGTTCGCGTACAGCGGGGGGGCACGGCGCCGTGACTGGAAAGCGTGGAGAAGGAGAGATGCGCCCGTGAGCAACAGCGCCCCCATCGAGGCTACAAGGACTACTTCGTTCGAAACTCGCAGCATGGTGGCCTCGGCTCAGGGGGTGCTGCACGCCGAGAAGACAGCTGACGAGTTCGACCTGTTCTCTGACATCGGACTTCCCTCACTCACAGATTGGTGAGCGGAAGGTTAGCATGCGCCTTTGTGATTGCATGTGCTTATCTGGAGTTCCGGGTGTACCGAATTGACATGACTCGTGATGATGCGTACCCCGCGCTCGACATGACCCCGAGGACTTGTCCGTGGGTCGTGGGACGTCACATCTGCGCTGGACGCAGCAAGAGCCACGCGCACTGAACCGAGCCGCGAAACGGAATTTGGAGATTACCTGGTTTAGGGGCGCTACTCGCGAAGTCCTGTTACGATCTCCGGACAGCGCATGATGCGCGCCAGCCCGGAGGCTCTCGGACCTATCGACGAGATGCGTACGCTATTCGTGACTAGACAATGACCCGGCTGTCCCGTGATCTCGGCACCCCCCCCGCCCCTCCTCGATGGGGTCGACCCGCTCTCCGTCGCAGCCCCCGCTCTCCGCTTCAGCTCAGGTCCACGACGCGCAGCCCATCTAAGCCGCGAGGGAATTCCCCGTCCAGCTATTACTTGTGGCGTTTTTCGCCCGGAAGGACGGCCGCCCTGACTGCTTTGGTCGATTAAGCGTTTGTCCCTTAATCACGGGATTGACCCCGTCATTTGCGAAGCAGCAGGATCGCCGTTTTTTGAGAGCGCGGCGAAGAAGTTCGACGATCCCATGGACTCGCAAACCGGCCGGCCGTAGGGCCGAGCCAGGGCCGTGCCATCAGTCCAGCCTGGCCAGCGAGCGCAACACGTGCGCGTGCACCCGCCCGTTCGACGCGATGCAGTTCCCGGAGGCGACGGTCGGGTTGCCCGAGAGATCGGTGAACCGGCCGCCGGCTTCCTCCACCAGGATCTTGAGCGGCGCCAGGTCCCAGATCTGCACGCCCGCCTCGATCCATGCTTCGGCCCGCCCGGTGAGAACGAGTGCGCAGCCGGCGAGGTCGCCATAGCAGCGCGCGACCGCACAGCTCGTCGCGAGGTGCCCAACCGGACCGGCGAGCGGCGGAGCGAGTAGGATCCTCGGCTCGCCGAGGGACAGCGTCGCGTCCTCCCAGGCGGTCACGCCGGAGACGGCCATGCGCGCGGATTCGCCGCCATTCACTGACAGGAATGTGCCGGAGCCGCGCGCGGCCCAGTAGATCTCGCCGAGCGCCGGCAGCGCCATGGCGCCGGCGACGATCTCGCCTTCGTGCTCAAGCGCCACGAGCGGGCCCCAGAAGCTGCCGCCGCGGGTGAAGCCGCGCGTGCCGTCGAGCGGGTCCACGATCCAGCGCGTCCCGTCGGCGCCGACGTGCGCCCCAGTTTCCTCGCCCAGCACGCCGTGCTCGGGGAAGGCGCAGCGGATCACCTCCAGCACGGCGGCCTCGGACTCGCGGTCGGCGACCGTCACTGGCGATCGGTCGGGCTTCAGCTCCACGCGCACGCCGCGGCGGTAGTGCGCCAGGCTCGCTCGCGACGCCGCCTCGACGGCACGTCGAGCGGTGGCGAGAGCGAGGTCGAGATCGAGGGTGGGCATGGGCGGAACTTAACTCGACCCCGCCTCTCAGCGCGACATCCCATGGCGGCGACCTCGTTCCATCGGAAGCTGATCCGGGTCGCTGGACATCGCGGTCTGCGACTTCCCCTCGTCGCCGAGCTTGCCAACCCGGCCTGGGTGAGCTCTTCATTGGAGGTTGGCGCCGATCGGTGGGCCCGGATGGTCGGACAGGCGCGCTGGTCACCACCAACAGGGACTTCGGGAGGCAGAGCAGCCCATGCGCATCTTGGTCACCGGCGGAGCCGGATTCATCGGATCTCACCTTTGCGAGCGCCTGCTCCACGCGGGGCACGACGTCATCTGCCTGGACAACTTCTTCACCGGCAGCAAGGACAACATCATCCACCTGATGGACAGCCACCGCTTCGAGCTGGTCCGTCACGACGTCATCGAGCCCATCCTCCTGGAGGTCGACCAGATCTACAACCTGGCATGCCCGGCCTCTCCTGTTTACTATCAGTACAATCCGGTCAAGACGATCAAGACCAACGTGATCGGCACCCTCAACATGCTCGGCCTGGCCAAGCGGGTCAGCGCCCGGATCTTGCAGGCCTCCACCTCGGAGATCTACGGGGACCCTCGCGAGCATCCCCAGACCGAGGCGTACTGGGGAAACGTGAATCCCATCGGCATCCGCAGTTGCTACGACGAGGGCAAGCGGGTGGCCGAGACCCTGATGATGGACTACCACCGGCAGAACGACGTGGACATCCGCATCATCCGCATCTTCAACACCTACGGTCCCCGCATGGCGGAGCACGACGGGCGGGTGGTCTCGAACTTCATCCTCCAGGCGCTGAGGAACGAGGACATCACCGTCTACGGTGACGGCGCCCAGACCCGCTCCTTCTGCTACGTGGACGACATGGTGGAGGGGATGATCCGGATGATGGGCGCCGAGGAGTTCATCGGACCGGTCAACCTCGGTAACCCGGTGGAGAACACCATCCTCCAGTTCGCGGAGCGGATCATCGCCCTCACGGGCTCGAGGTCGAGGATCGTCTTCAAGCCGCTGCCGCAGGACGACCCGAAGCAGCGGCGCCCGGACATCGCGCTGGCCGTTGCGAAGCTGGGCTGGAAGCCGCAGCTGGATCTCGATATCGGACTGGAGCGAACGGTCGCGTACTTCTCCGGTCGAATCCGTCGCGGGTCGGCAGGGTGAGGTCGGGCTGCAGGGCGGGGCTGTCCCCCGCCGCGAGCCCAGCCGGAGCTCAAGGTCCCAGGCAGTCTCGAATCTTGCGGACGGTCTCCGGCAGTCGCCCTTCTCGCCACCCCGCGGCTAGCCGAGTGTGGCCACCTTGCGGCTCGAGCGCGCGCTGCTGCGCGAGCCACTCCGCAGCGTTCTCAAACGTCGCCTTGGAGAGGGACTCCCGCGAGGTGACACGGCCTGAAGCGTATGCAGCGCGGCCGCGCTCCATCGCCGCTTTCACGAGCCCCTGCCGGTCGACGTGGGCGCCGGGACTCGCGCGGTCCAGCTCGAGGAGTGCCTCGGCCACCACACCGTAGGCCTCGAGGTAGGGGCGCAGGAGTCCCGCGAGGAAATCGAGCGTCGCCCGCTCCGCCCCCGCGCACAGCCGCCCGGCCGACTCCTCGATGATGCCGAGGCGCCGCAGGAACGCCGCGTTTTCCTCGAAGATCTCGTCGAAGCTCGCCTCGACCCGGTACATGAACTCGAGCTTGAGCAGACGGGAGAGCCAGCGGGTGCCAGCCTTGACGTCATCGGCGGGAGCGTCGAGGCGGCTCGCCCGCAGGGCGGTCGCGATGAGCGCGACGGACACGTACCGGTGGATGACCGCGTTCTTGTGGTAGTCGAGCAGCGTCCTGCGCTCCTCCACCACCTGGTAGATGGTCTCGCCGGCCGCTCTCTCAACCCGGACGAGCCCCTCCTCGGTGAGGCGCGTCACCGCGTCTGCCACGGGTCCCGGCAGCCGCGGATCGGAGGGCGCTCCGGCAAGCCCCCGCGAGAAGCGCGCGCCGGCGTCGCCTGCGATGTAGCGGAGCAACTCCACCCGGCGCGCCACCTCCTCGGCGGGCAGTCCCCGCCGCACGTGGGCGAGCAGCGAGGCCGCGACGAGGCCGACCGGAGTCATCGTGATGGCGCGGTTGATGCCATACGCGACGCGGTTCGCCAGCGCCTGGACCAGCTCACGCTTCGACGTTCTCCCCCTCTCCCTGCCGTCTCCCGCAACGCCGCTCCCGACCGGCGCATCCAGGGGAGGCATCACCTCGTCGAGAGTGAGGGACCGAGCGCGATCGCCGAGGCGCTGCGCGGCGAAGGCCCGCAGCGAGATGGGCTCCTCGAACTGGACGGTGAGCCGGCCGTAGCGGCGGCCCAGCACCTTGCGCGCGCGGAGCAGCCCACGCAGGTCCTCCTTCGGCTTGGCGCCGCCGGCCAGCTCCCTCGCGTAGCTTCTGCCTTCCATGAGCCGCTCGTAGTCGATGGCGACGGGAACGAAGAGGACGTCCTCTGCCGCCTGCTCGAGCCAGGCGTCCACCTCCATCGAGAAGAGACCGGTCTTCGGGAAGAGGAGCTTGCCGGAGCGGCTGCGCCCGCCCTCCAGGTAGAACTCCTGAGGGAACCTGTCGCGCAGGAGCTGCTTCACGTAGGCGCGCAGGGTGGCGGTGTAGACTCGGTCGCCCTTGAGGGTTCGGCGGATGAAGAAGGCGCCTCCGTGCCGGGCGATAGCGCCGAACGGCCAGAAGGAGAGGTTGATGCCAGCCGCGATGTGCGGCGGGGTCATGCCGTACTCGTAGAAGATCCAGGAGAGGACGAGGAAGTCGATGTAGCTCTTGTGGCTCGGGCAAAGGACGATGGGGGCGTCTCCGGCGGCCCGCTTCACGCGCGCGAGGCCCTCCTCGTCGACGTCCACTGCGTCGTACAGGCGGCGGAAGAGCCATGCCAAAAGGGGCCGCACGAGCTCGATGAAGGCGGGCGAGTAGCGGCTCGCGATCTCGCGCAGGTCGCGCTCGGCCTCGCCTTCGAGCTCCGGGAGGTGTCGGCCAGTCTCGCGCGCTTCCAGCTCCAGCGCCCGCCGGAGGCCCTTGTCCCGCAGCACCTGCCCGCGCATGCGCGAGGCCGTCTTGAGCGGCGGCCCCACCACCGCGCGGACCTCGCGCGCGAGGTGGAGGTGGAGCGCGCCACGCGTCTTGCGACCGAGCACGGAATCGGGCTCCGCGGCCCGCTCCGCGACGAAGCCCCCGAGGTCGGACGGGCGGCCGAGACGCAGTACCGCGCGGCGGTGGTTGAGGACGAATCCGATGGCGTTGGCGAAGCGGCTCGGCGCGTCGGGCGTTCCGAAGAGGATCTCGCCCAGTGTGGGCTTCAGTTTCTGCGGTCGCCGCGTCCAGACGAGGAGGGCAGGCACGAGAAGGATGGGTCGCGCGAGCCGGCGCTGGGCCGCGACGAGGAGCGGGAAGGGATCGGGACCGCTGGCGCGGCCGAGGAAGACGACCGAGCTCTCTCCACGCTCGAGCGCATCCTCGAGCGCCCCGCGCGTCGGCCGCACACGCGCGAGCCAGGGCATGAAGCCGGTGAGGCCGAGCGCCGCCCGGAGCGGCGGCAGGCTCATCTGGCGCATGAGCCACGCGAGGAAGAGGAAGTTCAGCACGCCCGCCGACCGCATCACGAACACGATGCTGCCGCTGCGTGCGAGGTCCGTGAGGTCGTGTTGCATCTCGAGCGGTACGCGGACGGGGCGGAACCAGCGGTCGAGGAGGCTACGGCGAGCCGATACGTGATCTGTTGCCGCTCGGGAGGTGGGCCGGTCGATCACCCGCCGGAGTGTATCCGCTTGCGGGGCTCACAGCGGCGACCAGTTGATGTGATTCTCCAGCGGCACCGCCGCCGCTGTGAGCCGATGTCCGGCGCCTTGCGGCGCCTCAAGCGGAGGGGAGAACTCTCCCCCCGCGCCCCCCATCTCGAGCGTCAGTTCATGTGGCATGCGCTATCAGAGTCCGGCGACCAGTTGATGTGATTCTCCAGCGGCACCGCCGCCGCTGTGAGCCGATGTCCGGCGCCTTGCGGCGCCTCAAGCGGAGGGGAGAACTCTCCCCCCGCGCCCCCCATCTCGAGCGTCAGTTCATGTGGCATGCGCTATCAGAGTCCGGCGACCAGTTGATGTGATTCTCCAGCGGCACCGCCGCCGCTGTGAGCCGATGTCCGGCGCCTTGCGGCGCCTCAAGCGGAGGGGAGAACTCTCCCCCCGCGCCCCCCATCTCGAGCGTCAGTTCATGTGGCATGCGCTAT
>MEMX01000113.1:13247-14748 GCA_001768075.1 Anaeromyxobacter sp. RBG_16_69_14
GCGAAGCTGTTGCCCCGGTCTTCCTGCTATCCCGTAGGGCGGGGGCTTGTCCCCCGCCCGCCGTGGCCGCAGGGCGGCGGAACCCCTCCTGAGGAAGGGGCCCTCACCACCTCTCCGAGGGGCTCGCCCGAGGGCTCTGCCGCGCGCGTTTCACCCCTGCCATGTGCCCTGGTTCCTGTGCTAGTTTGCGGCGCTCGAATCGGGGGTACGCGTGAAGATCACCGTCATCGGAACCGGCTACGTCGGCCTTGTCACAGGAACCTGCCTCGCCGAGGCGGGCAACCACGTCACCTGCGTGGACGTCGATCCCGGGAAGATCGCGACCCTCAACGCGGGTGGGATCCCCATCTACGAGCCGGGCCTCGAGGAGTTGGTGAAACGCAACGCGCGCGAGAGCCGCCTCGCCTTCACCACCTCGCTCGCGGAATCCATGCTGGACACCGAGGTCGCCTTCATAGCTGTGGGCACGCCACCCGGGGAGACCGGCGAGGCCGACCTGTCCTACGTGCTGTCCGCTGCCGAGGAGATCGGCAGGAACCTGCGCCGCTACACCGTGGTGGTGAACAAGAGCACCGTGCCGGTGGGCAGTGCGGAGAGGGTTGCCGAGGTCGTGGCCAAGGTAGCGCAGGCGCCCTTCGACGTCGTCTCCAACCCCGAGTTCCTCAAGGAGGGCTCGGCCATCGACGACTTCATGCGCCCCGACCGAGTGGTCGTCGGCGTCGCCTCCGAGCGCGCCCGCGCCATCATGGGGGAGCTGTACGCACCCTTCGTCCGCACCGAGCAGCCCGTCCTCTTCATGGATCGGCGCTCCGCGGAGCTGACCAAGTACGCCGCCAACGCCATGCTCGCCACCCGCATCTCGTTCATGAACGAGGTGGCGTCGCTGTGCGACCGGCTTGGCTGCGACGTGGACCAGGTCCGGCGTGGCATGGGCTCGGACAAGCGAATCGGTTATCCGTTCCTCTTTCCGGGTGTCGGCTTCGGTGGGTCCTGCCTCGCTGGGCACGAGACGGTGCTGGTTCGCCAGGACGGCCGCAGCCGACTCGTGGCGCTGAAGCACCTCTTCGAGGCACTGGCCGCGGCCGCGCCCGAACCCGTGGGCGATGCAGCGGCGCTCCAGCCTGCGGGGCTCGAGGTGCTGTCGTGGCGGCCGGGTGCCGCCGCGCCGGAGTACCTGCCGGTGGCCGCCGTGACCCGCAGGCCGTTCGAGGGCGAGGCCGTCGCGGTGCGGGCGAAGATGGGCCGCCGCCTGCTCTGCACGCCAGACCACCCCTTCGTCGTCTCGGGCAAGGATGGGGCGCTGTTCGCGATGAAGCGGGCCGACGAGCTCTGCACATCGGACTGGGTGCCGCTCGCGCAAGGCGCGGCGAGCGCCAGAGGTGAGGAACACGCGACGCTCGACGTGCTGGCGGGCGTCGAGGCGGCGGGACTCGAGGCCGCGAACGTCATCGTGTACCCCTCGGCGGGGGTCGGCGAGCAGCTCGCGTCGCTCGGTGCGGCG
>MEMX01000113.1:14780-19613 GCA_001768075.1 Anaeromyxobacter sp. RBG_16_69_14
TCCGCGCGGCAGCGCGCGCACGCACGACGTCTTGCGCGTCGGCGCATTGCGTCTCGACGAGCTGTGCATGACAGGCCTCCCCGCCGAAGGGGCGTCCGTCGCGACCGTGAAGAACGGCACGCGCGTTCCCGTCTCTCTCGTCGCCGACGACGCCTTCTGGCGCATCGTCGGCCTGTACCTCGCGGAGGGCCATTGCACGCAGGATGGCCGGCGTCGCCGCCTGTACTGGTCGTTCCACCCGACCGACGAGATGCCGCTCGTGGACGAGGTCGCCGACTACTGGCGCGGCCAGGGTGTGAAGGTCGACGTGCGCCGCACCGCCACGGCGATGAGAGTCTCGATCTCCTCGCGCCTCCTCGCCAGCTTCTGGCTCGACGTCCTCGAGGTCGGCGCAGACTGTTACACTCATCGCATCCCCGACCTGGCCTGGAGCCGGTCCGCCGCGCACAAGCGGGCGCTCCTCGCCGGCCTCTGGCTCGGCGACGGTTCGTGGGCGCTCGTGGGCGGCGGGTCCAGCGTGGTGCTGGAGTGGGGTACCGCGAGCCCGGAACTCGCGGACGGCGTCTTGCGGCTCCTCGGCGATCTCGGCGTGGTGGGCCGGCTGAAGGTCGGCCGTACCGCGAAATCGACCGTCGACAATCACTGGGTTGTCATCGCCGGCGCGGATCAGGTGGAGCGGCTCCTCGACCTCGTGCCCCCCGGCGACCGCCGCGGCATCGAGGCCTCCCTCGCGCGGCAGTCGAAGCGCATCGCGCCCACCGGCTATGTGAGGTGCGGCCAGGGAGTGCTCGTACGCGTGACCGGTGTCGAGCGCCGACCGTACCGCGGCTCGGTCTACTCGCTCGAGGTCCCCGGGGCCGAGACCTTCGTGACGACCGGCGGCCTGGTCGTCCACAACTGCTTCCCGAAGGACGTCCGGGCGGTCATGACCATGGCGCGCCAGCTGGGTCTCGACTTCGACCTCCTGCGCGCAGTCGAGCGCGTGAACGAGCGCCAGAAGCGGCTCCTCTTCGACAAGGCGAGGAAGGTGTTCGGTTCGCTCGCCGGCAAGCGCTTCGGGATGTGGGGGCTCGCTTTCAAGCCCAAGACCGATGACATGCGCGAGGCCCCCGCGCTCACGCTCATCCAGCTCCTCACCGGCGCGGGCGCCGAGGTGGCGGCGCACGACCCGGTCGCGGCCGAGGTAGCGCGCAGGCTTGTCGGTTCGCAGGTGAAGCTGGTCGAGGAGCCGTACGCCGCGGCGGAAGGTGCGGACGCGCTCTTCCTCGTCACGGAGTGGAACGAGTTCCGCTCACCGGATTTCGAGCGCCTGAAGCGCCTCATGCGCGGGAGCGTGCTCTTTGACGGTCGGAACGTGTGGGACGCGGCCAAGGCGCGCGCGGCCGGGTTCACCTACCACGGCGTCGGGCGCGCCGATGCGGGCTCGTAGGGCGCTCCTTCACCGCCCCTTCTTCACCTTGCCTTCCCTGTCGAGGGAGTAAGGCTCGACGAGCAATGCCTCGACGCTCGGGCGATAACCCTTCACGTCGGCGCCGAGGTCGGCGAGCGCCTGCAGCACCTCGCCGCGGACCCGTGCGTTGTCCTTGTCCCGAAGCAGGAGCTCCACGAGCGCCTCCCGCGTCCGCTCCGTCAGCGACTGTCGCGCGACGACGCGCAGGGCCGCGATGCGGACGTCGTCGGAGAAGTCCTCGAGCAGCGCCAGGAGCGTGTCCTCCACGCCCGGCGCACCGCCCTCGACGCTCCCGGACGACGCCTCGACCGCGGCCGCGCTCGCCGGCGTGCTCGCCACGGCCGCATGCGTGAGCGACGTGAGATCGCCGTGGTGCTCGGCGAGCCAGGACAGGAGCACCAGCTTCTTCTCGGGGTCGCGCGAGTACTCGCGGCCCAGCCTGTGGAGGAGCTTGAGCCCCGTCCCCACCACGTCCTCCGGCGGCCGCAGCTCCGCCAGGACGCGCAGCCCCCAGGAGACCCCCGACACCTGCGCCTCGAGGAATTCCTTCACCGGGCCGACCGCCTTCTCGCCGGCGCTGACCAGGATCTGGCGGACGTGTTCCTTTTCCTCGTCGTCGGTGATGCCGGGGTCGGCGCGGATGGTGAAACGCAAGCAAAGCACGGCGAGCGCCTCGGGCGTGTCCATGTCCGCGAGCTGATCGATCACCTTTTGCCGGTTCTCCGGCGGACCGTACTTCACGGTGACCTTCTGCGCCTGCTTGCGGAGTCCGGCCTTGCCCCCGCCCTTCGAGCCGAAGAAGTCGAAGATCCCCAAGACGGTCTCCGTATCGGGAGGCTATCATGCTCCCCCCGATCGGGGCTCTGGCCCCCGATCGCGATCGGTTCTTACAACGAGATCTCGGCGCGCGGGTCGGCTTTGTAAAGATCTTCGAGCGGCTTCACCGCTTTCTCGAGGCCAGCCGAACGTTCCGGAAGGACGATCCTCACCGTCGCGTACAGGTCGCCGCGGTCGCCGCCGCGCAGGTCGGGCATACCCTTTCCGCGCAGGCGCAGCTTCTTGCCGCTCTGGGTGCCTGGCGGGATTTGTAGCCGCACCGGCCCCTCGAAGGTAGGGAGCATCACCTCCCCGCCGAGTACGGCCTCCGGTACGGTCACGGGCAGGTCGAGGTAGAGGTCCTTGCCGTCCCGGTGGATCCAGGGGTGCTCGCGCAACTTGACCCGAAGGTACAGGTCTCCCGCCTTGCCCCCGTGCCGTCCCGGCGCGCCCTGTCCCGAGAGGCGGACCGACGAGCCGTCCGCCACGCCTTTCGGGATCTTCACCCGTAGCGTCTTGCCGCCCACCCGGACGTCGCGCTCCGCACCGAGCACCGCGTCGCGCAGGTCGACCGAGATCTCCGCCTCGGCGTGCGCCCCGTGCTGTGCCTGTGCGGCCCGTGCCCGCCCCCGCCCGGTGCGGCCCCCGAAGAGATCCTCGAAGACGGATCCGAAGTCGAAGGTGCCGAAGTCCCCGACATTCACCTCCTGGAAGCCGCCGAAGTCGAAGGGCATGCCCCCCGGGGGAGCACCCTGTCGCTTCCACTGCCGGTAGGCGTCCGCCTTGCTGGCGTCGAAGCCGCTCCGCAGCGAATCGGCGCCGAACTCGTCGTAGAACGCGCGCTTCTTCGGGTCGCTCAGCACCTCGGCGGCGGCGGTGACCTCCTTGAACCTCTCCTCGGAGGCCTTGTCGCCGGGGTTCACGTCGGGGTGGTACTTCTTCGCCAGCCGGCGGTACGCTTTCTTGATCTCGTCCGCGGTGGCGGCGCGTGGCACCCCCAGGATGTCGTACAGGTCTCGTTCGGGCACGGAGGGAAGGTAACGCCGTGGAAGGGCGAGTCAATTATGCTGGGGGGGCCCAGAAAGCCCCCCCAGACCCCCCGCTCACTGCGGTCCAGCCTCATCCGGCCGGACCTACACTCGCATGGGCGGTGGATTACAGGCCTCGGAGAAGGCGCGAGGTCCAACCAGCTACGCCCTCGTGGATGCCTCGATCCCGGGGCTCTCGCCCGGCCAGGGCACGACGGCTAGAATGCGACCATGTTCCGCGTGTTCCACGCGTCGGCAGTGCTTGCCGTGGGCTTCGCTCTCGCGCTGGCAACCACCGCCTCCGGCTCGCCTCCTGGCGAAGAAGTCGAACGGGTGGTGGCCGTGATCCGTTCGCCGACCGCCACCGAGTCGAACGTCGTCACGCTCAGCAAGGTCGAGGAGGAGGCGCGCATCGCGCTCGTGTCGCGTGGCGCCGTGCTCGCTGCCACCCAGCCGCTCGACGGGGCAGCGCTGAAGGCGGGTCTCGAGTACCTCGTCGACCAGACGCTCCTCGGCGAAGAGGCGGCGCGTCTCCATGTCTTCGAGATCGACCGTGCGGACGCGGTCGCCGAGCTGGCGCGCTTCAGGGCGCACTTCGCGCGGCTGTCTGAATACGACGAGTTCCTGGCCCGCTGGGACCTCTCCGAGGGCGAGCTCGAGGCCGTCCTCCGGCGCACGCTCCGCGTGAAGCGCTACGTGGAGAGCCGCGCCTCCCAGGCAGCCGAGGTGCCGGAGGGCGAGGTGACCGCCTGGCTCGCCCGGCACCGTGCGGAGCTGGGCGCCGACGATCGGCCGGCGGTGCGCGCCCGCCTCATCGAGGAGCGGACGGTGGACGAGGTGAAGGCGCTCGCACGCGATCTCCGCTCGCGCGCGGAGGTGCGCCTCCTCGGCGACGTCGAGGGCCTTGCGCCGTCCGCTGCGCGCTCCGGAGCGAACTGATGCGGCGGCCACCCGACACCACGCGGCCGAGCATGCCGCCGCCGCCTCCGCCTCTGGATTTTCGACGGATGGCGCTCCAGGATCTCGAGCGCGTGATGGAGATCGAGAGGGACGGCTTCGCGCACCCGTGGTCGATGGATCTCCTGAGGCGCGAGATGGTGCACGACTGGTCCACGATCCTGGTCGCTACCGCGACGCGCCGCGGTCCAGCCGGCTCTCCGAGCGAGGTCATCGCCGGGTTCGTCGTGTACTGGCTCGTACACGACGAGCTCCACGTCCTCAACATCGCGACCGCCGTGGAAGAGCGGCGGCGCGGGGTCGGTCGCGCCCTCATGGACGAGGCGGCGGCGCGAGCCCGCAAGGCGGGCGCCGTGCTGGCCACGTTGGAGGTGCGGCGCTCGAACGCCGCCGCCCTGGCCCTCTATCGCGACCTCGGCTACCGGCAGGTCGGAATCCGGCCCAACTACTACGCCGATGAGGGCGAGGACGCGATAGTGATGGTGATGGACCTGTGATCGCCACACCTCATGACTGCGCCAGCCCCTGTCCCCGACTCATTCCTCCGCGACTATGCCGAGACGCGCCGCTTCATGGCGGGGC
>MEMX01000113.1:19634-24617 GCA_001768075.1 Anaeromyxobacter sp. RBG_16_69_14
CCGCCGAGCTCAGCCCCGACAGCTCGGCCGTGCTGTTCCTGCGATCGAGGCCGCGCTCCGAGGTCCAGGCGCTCTTCGAGACCGACCTGCGCACCGGGCAGACGCGCCAGTTGCTCGACCCGGAGGAGATCCTGGCCGGCGCCGCGCAGTCGCTGACCGCGGAGGAGCGGGCGCAGCTCGAGCGACAGCGCGTCGCGGCGCGCGGGTTCACGCGGTTCGAGCTGTCGCGCGACGGGCGTCGCGTCGTGCTCGGGCTCTCGGGAACCCTCTGCCTCGTCGAGCGCACGACAGGCGCCGTGAGGACGCTGCGTACGGGCCCCGCGCCGCTCGACGCGCGTCTCTCGCCCGACGGAGAGCGGCTTGGCTACGTTTGCCAGAACGACCTGCGCGTGCTGGACCTCGCGTCTGGCGAGGAGCGCCGAGTCACGACAGGTGGCAGCGAGGACGTGACGCACGGTCTGGCCGAGTTCGTGGCGCAGGAGGAGATGAGCAGGTTCGCCGGGTACTGGTGGTCGCCCGACGGGCGCTTCATCGCATTCGAGGAGGCGGACCACCGCCCGGTCGAGAAGCTCGCCCTCGTCGATCCGATGTACCCGGAGCGCGGCGCCGCTGCCTTCGCCTATCCGCGCGCGGGCCACGAGAACGCCAGGGTTCGGCTGGGCGTCGTGCCTGTCGCGGGCGGACCGGTGGTGTGGGTGAGCTGGGACGCAGCGCGCTACCCGTACCTCTGCACCGTCGCCTGGCAGCAGGGAGGCCCGCTGGTGCTGCTCGTCATGAACCGGGCGCAATCGGAGGAGGTTCTCCTCGTCGCCGATCCAGCCACCGGCGCGACCCGCGCGCTCCTCGAGGAGCGCGAGCCGGCCTGGCTCAACCTGGCGCAGAGCTTCCCGCGCTTCCTCGAGGACGGGAGCGGCTTCTTCTGGTGGACCGAGCGGAATGGCGCCCCCGAGGTGGAGCTGCGGGGGCCCGACGGCGAACTGCGAGGATCGTGGGTGAGGCCAGAGCACGGCTTCGCGGCGCTGGTAGGCTTCGACGAGAGACGGCGCTACCTCTGGTTCACGGGCGGCGCCGATCCCACTGCCGACGACCTCTTCGTGGTGAAAGACGGAGCGCTGCCCGAGCGCGTCGCGACGGGAGATGGTCTCGCGACGCTCGCGGTCGCGATCTCGAGGGACGGCTCGCGCCTCCTCGTGACGCGTACGACCGCGACCGAGATGCCGCGCACCGCGGTGTACGGGTTCGACGGAGCGGGGATCGGTGCGCGCATCGCCGAGTTGCCCTCGGTCGCCGTCGAGCCGCCCTTCGCCTCTACCACCACCATCGAGAAGGTGGGGGCAGGGGAGGGGATCTGGGCCTCGCTGCTCCGGCCACGTCAGTTCACGGCGGGGAAGAAGCTGCCCGTCATCGTGGACGTGTACGGAGGGCCGTGTCACCAGCACGTGACGCGCTCGCCGAAGCTCATCGCGCAGTGGATCGCGGACCAAGGCTACCTCGTGGTCGCCTTCGACGGGCGCGGAACGCCCCGGCGTGGTCACGCGTGGGAACGGGCGCTGAAGGACGATCTCGGCGGCGTGAACCTCGACGACCAGGTGGCCGCGCTGCGCGCGCTCGCCGCCGCGGTACCGGAGCTCGACCTGGCGCGCGTCGGCGTCACCGGCTGGTCCTTCGGCGGCTACCTGTCGGCGCTGGCGGTGATGAAGCGCCCCGACGTCTTCAAGGCGGCGGTGTCCGGTGCGCCCGTGGCCGACTGGCGCGACTACGACACCTTCTACACGGAGCGCTATTTGGGCCTGCCGCAGGAGAGCCCGACCTCCTATGACCGCAGCTCGCTCCTCGAATGGGCTCCGCAGCTCGACCGCCCGCTGCTCATCATGCACGGGACGGCCGACGACAACGTCCTCTTCTCGCACGCGCTCAAGCTGTCGAACGCGCTCTTCCGCGCAGGCCGGCCCCACGAGCTGCTGCCGCTCTCCGGGCTCACGCACATGGTGCCCGAGCCACTGGTCGTGGAGCGCCAGTGGGAGCGGGTGATGAGGCATTTCCGGGAGAAACTGTGACCCGATGACATGCGCGCCGCGAACGGTGTAGAAACCCCGACCCCGCATGATCTGGCGCGCGCTCCGATGGATCCTGTTTCGCTTCGACCCCGAGCTCATCCACCGCCTCGCGGTGGCGGCGCTGCGCGCACTCGGCTGGTGCCCGCTGGCGCGCCGGGTCCGGCCGCGGGCCGCTCCGTCACTGGCGGTCGAGACGCTCGGGCTCCATTTCGATCATCCGCTCGGCCTCGCCGCGGGGTTCGACAAGGGAGAGGTGATCGCGCCCGGGCTGTTCGCGCTCGGCTTCTCGCACGTCGAGATCGGCACGCTCACGCCGCGCCCGCAGGCAGGCAACCCGCGCCCGCGCCTGTTCCGGCTGCCGGAGCACCGCGCGCTCCTGAATCGCATGGGGTTCAACAACGACGGCGCCGAGGCCTGCGCCGAGCGGCTCGCGAGGCTCGCCCCTGCCCGCCGACCCGGCGTGGTGGGCGTGAACGTCGGCAAGAACAAGACCACCCCGAACGACCGCGCCGGGGACGACTACCTCGCCTGTATCGACCGGTTGCACGCGTCCGCCGACTACCTGGTGGTGAACATCTCGTCCCCCAACACGCCCGGCCTGCGCGAGCTCCAGCAGCGTGATGCTCTCGAGCGGCTCCTCCGGGTCTGCGTCGATCGGGCCCGATCCCTGCCTGTCCCGAAGCCGCTCCTGGTGAAGCTCGCCCCGGATCTCTCGGGCGAGGCCCTGGACGAGGCGGTCGACGTGGCACTCGCGGTCGGCGCCTCCGGGATCGTGGCGACGAACACCACGATCCAGCGACCAGGTGCGGTTGCATCCCACCCGCGCGCCGCCGAGACAGGTGGGCTCTCCGGCGAGCCCCTGGCAGCCCTCGCCACATTCGCGCTGCGACGCGTCTATGCCCGCGCAGGGGGACGTATACCCATCGTGGGCGTGGGCGGGGTGATGAACGCCGAAGACGCTTACGCCCGGGTCAGGTCAGGGGCAACCCTGGTTCAAGCATACACTGGCTACATCTATGCTGGCCCGGGCTTCGTTGCAGGGGTGCTGGCAGGCCTCGAGAGACTGCTAAAAAGGGACGGATTTTCAAGCATTTGTGACGCTGTTGGCGCTGACGTTCGCCGCGGTGCGTGATCCGATGGCCATCGAGTTGCACGAGCGGAAGGAGCGGACGAGGAACGCTCGTTGGCCGGGAAAAGCCCCGATAGGGGGTTGCCGGCTCGGCAGGGAGGAAACACCTCAGGAGCAACTCCAAGCGGCCAAGCGGTCGATCCCGGCGCTGATCCCGTATTGACCTGGATGACGCGACGCGTTAGCGTCAACGTATGGAGAGGGCTCGAACCGGGAGAGCCCAGGCATGCGCCGATCCGGATGAGAGGTGATCCCTATGGCCGACAAGAACAGCAGCATGAAGGTCCCTGAGTTTCTGCGCGAGCCGCTCGAAGCCGCGCAGGCGCGCCTCGTCGAGATCGAGGTGGAGGCTCAGAAGGTCCTCAAGGATCTCGTGCAGAAGGGCAAGGAGAGCCGCAAGGACGTCACGGTGCTCGTGCAACGCCTCTCCAGGCAGGACTGGCACATGAATGAGCTGCGAGACCGCGTGACGAAGCTCCGCGATCAAGGTATGGAACGTGCGCAGGAGTTGCGTGGACGTGCGGAGAGCTTCCGCTCGGAAGCGACCGAGAAGCTGGAGGAGCTGCAGACGAAGGCGGTTGCCTTCCTGGGCGTCGCCACCCGCGAGCAGGTCGAGGAGCTGTCGAAAGAGCTGGAGCGCTTGTCGCGCCGACTCGACAAGGCGGACAAGGTCCGCAAGACCCGCAAGGGCGCCAAGCGCCAGACGGCGGAGGTGTAAGCCATGCCCGACGTTCGCGAGACGTTCAAGGAGGCCTGGTCGCAGGCGCTGGTGGGTCTCAATGCCGCCGAGCAGGAAGCCGAGAAGGTGATCACCAAGATCGCCGACGCGGCCGGCTTCACGCCAGAGGACGTTCGCCGCCACGCCCGGGAGTTCGGGGAGCGGCTGCAGATCCAGCGCAAGGAGATCGAGAGGACGATCGACGACGCGGTGAAGCGCGCCACCAGCCGTTTCAAGCTGCCCTCGCGCGAGGAGCTCGACGGGCTTCGACAGCGGGTGGACGCCATCGCTGCCCGCGTGGACGAGATGGCGAAGACCGAAGACAAGGTGACCGCGGAGGCGGAGGTCGAGGGAGCTGAAGCGAAGCCTGAGGCGAAGGAGGAGGACCAGGGCTCAGCCACGTGAGGTGGCCAACCGCCAGCGAGAAGAGCGAAACACGAGTCAGAGGGTGTGCGGGTGCGCTCGTGGCGATCGCCGCGTTGGCCATCGGGGTGGCCGTGCCCGGCACGATGGGCGAGCTGCCGGCCTCGCCTCTCATCGAGACCTTCATCTCGGCCGCGTGCGGCGGGACTTCGCCCTGCCCCTCGGCGGAAAGCCTCAGGTGGCTCGGCGAACTGGAGACGCTGCTCGCCGAGCGGATGCCTCGCTTGCCCGAGAGCGATCGAACCCGCCTCGCGGAGGTCATTTACGAGGAGGCCAGAGCGGCGTCGCTCGACCCGCTCTTCGTCCTCGCGGTCATCGCCGTGGAGTCGAGGTTCGACCACCTCGCCGAGAGCGGCGCCGGCGCCAGGGGTCTCATGCAACTCCGGCCGTCCACGCTCCGGCACGAGGCCGCGCGATCGAAGCTGTCTGGTGACGACCCCGACGACCCCGTCCTCAACGTGCGCGCTGGCGTCCGTTACTTCGGGCGCCTCATGCGCGCGTTCGGCTCGACGGACCTCGCGCTCATGGCCTACAACGCGGGCCCGAACCGGATCCTTCGCTACATGGAGGAGGGCGCCCTCCCCGACCGGTTCCAGGCCTACCCGCGGCGCATCCACCGCGAGCTGGGGCGGCTGAAACGCGATCGCGTTCCAGCC
>MEMX01000113.1:24687-25079 GCA_001768075.1 Anaeromyxobacter sp. RBG_16_69_14
CCGTCGCGCTAGGGTCCGCGACGCGTTAGAACTCGCCCGCCATGCGGGTCACGGAGATCTTCTACAGCATCCAGGGCGAGGGGACGCGGGCGGGACTCCCCTGCGTGTTCGTCCGCTTCACCGGCTGCGACCTGCGGTGCGATTACTGCGACACCGCATATGCTTTTCACGGTGGGCGCGATCTCTCGCGTACCGACATCCTGACCGAGGTAGCGCACCACCCGTGCAAGCTCGTCCTCCTGACCGGCGGTGAGCCCCTGCTCCAGCGGGAGCTGCCCGACCTGGCGCGCGAGCTCCTCGCCCGTGGTTACCAGGTGAGCGTCGAGACGCACGGCCAGCGCCCGCTCGACGCGCTGCCGAGGGAGGGGGTGCGCATCGTGGACGGGAAGACC
>MEMX01000113.1:25199-25440 GCA_001768075.1 Anaeromyxobacter sp. RBG_16_69_14
CTCGAGGTCATCCAGCGCCACCGCCTCGAGGGTCGGGTGGCGATCCTGGTCTCGCCGGTCCACGGGGCGGTCGAGGCCAAGGACGTGGCGCGCTGGATCCTGGAGAGTGGGGTCGCCGCGCGAATGAACCTCCAGCTGCACAAGATCATCTGGGGGGCGGACGCGAGGGGTGTGTGAGCGCGGCCGGCCGCCGGGACGGCGCGCCGGGGACCGCGCGCGCACCCGCGCATGCGGGCGCGCG
>MEMX01000113.1:25533-36924 GCA_001768075.1 Anaeromyxobacter sp. RBG_16_69_14
GAGCGCGGCCGGCAACTTGACGCCTCACGCTATGCGGGGCTACGAACGTCGAGTGTTCCGCCCCGATCCCAGCATCGCCTTCGTCTCCGCGGCGCGGGAGCAGGTGGTCGCGCTCATCGAGAGCATCAACCAGCCGCAGATCTCGATCCCGGGAAAGCTGCCGCAGGTCGCCCAGGGACACCTCTGCGGTCTGCGTTGCGCGAACGGCTTCTCCGTCTACGTATCCCTCCACCTGACGCAGAGCGCCGAGAACGTGGTCTACGCACACGAGCCGCGCGAGTTCCCGCTCGAGGAGTACCTCGCCGCCGAGGCGGAGGGGGTGCACTTCCTCGAGTCGATGGGTTTCATGCTCGACAACCTGAACTTCCGGAACCTCGCCGCCGAACTTCAGGAAAGCATCTTCAAACGCGCGCCGCTCTTCACGCCGCCGAAGCCGAGGCCGAGGGCAAGCGCAGCGGCGCCAGAGCCCGCGGTGGCCAGCCCGCAGCGGCTGACCGCGCTGGCCAGGTTCCTGGCGAGCTTTTGACCGGTGACTCGCCTCGGAAGCGATGGGGAAGCACGCAGAACAGCGAAAGGCGAGCAGGCGCAGAACAGCGAAAGGCGAGTCCGATGAACATGCACCGCCTCTCCGTCCTGACCGTCCCTCTTGCGCTGGCCACCGCACTGGCCTGTGCCCACGCACCGTCCGGCAGGGAGCGCGACGCGGCCGAGATCCACTACCAGCTCGGTGCGGAGGCCCTGCAGGCGGGCCGTCGCGAAGACGCGATGCGCGAGTTCGACGAGGCCCTTCGCTCCGACGAGCGGCACGCGGCCGCTCACCTTGGACGCGGCATCGCCTACCAGTACTTCGGCAAGCTCGAAGAGGCTGAACGCGACTACCGGCGGGCCATCGAGCTCGACCCGCGCTTCTCCGACGCGCACAACGCGCTCGGTCAGCTGCTGGCCCTGACGAACCGGCTCGAGCAGGCGTTGTCGGAGTTCGACCTGGCGCTCGAGGACATGCTCTACCGCGAAGCGTACGTGGCGCGCTGCAACAAGGGGGCGGCGCTCTACCACCTCGGGCGTCGCGACGAGGGCGTCAAGGAGCTGAAGACCTGTCTCGGGCTCGCGCCGCGCTACTGCCGAGGCCATCGCGAGCTGGGGCGCATCGAGCTCGCGCAGGGCCGGGTGAAGGAGGCGCTCGAGTCGCTCGGACGCTACGCCGAGCTCTGCGGCAAGTCGGCCGACGCCTGGTTCCAGGTCGGCCTGGCCGAGATGAAAGCCGGCGATCCGGACAAGGCGCGCGAGGCGTTCGACAAGTGCGAGAGCCTGGCGGGCGAGGACCCTGTCAGGGAAGAATGTCGGCGGGCGGTCAAGGCGCTGCAATGAACGCGCGCGAAGAGGAGTCCGAGGCCACCGTGCTGGCGGCGGCGGGCTTCTTCGGGCGCTGGTTGCTCCAGGAGCGCGAGCTGCGCGGTCTCCCCCGCCGCGAGGTGGTGAGACTGACCAAGCTCGCGCCGGCCGTGGTGGAGGCGCTCGAGTCGGGTGATCCCGACCGCATGCCGCCCAAGGCCTACGTGTTCGGCTACCTACGCACCTACGCGGGCGTCGTCGGGCTCGACGCGGATGACGTCGTGCTGCGCTGGCAGGAGGTGGTTGGGCCGGAGGAGAGCGTGGTCGAGCAGCCCCGCTGGCCACCCGCGAGGATCCTCGTCGCGATCGCCCTGGCGATCGCCTTGGTGGTGATTGCCCTGGCCCGGGCGCTGTTCCCACCTGCGCGCGAGCGGCCGTCACTCCACCTGCGAAAGGCGGCCCCGATGGAGCGCGCCCCCTATCCACCTGCGGGCCGGTGACGGCGGTGTCCGATCCGCTGAAGCTCACCGGCGTCGTCCTGCGCACCGTGGACTATGGCGAGTCGGACCGCGTGGTCGCGCTCTTCACGGAGGAGCGTGGAAAGGTCTCCGCCTTCGCGCGCGGCGCGCGCGCCTCCCGCCGGCGTTTCGGCGGCGCGCTCGAACCGTTCACGCTGCTGCGGGCCGAGGCGAGGGAGCGGCGCAGCGCCGATCTGCTCGCCCTGGAGAGCGTGAGCGTCGTGCGCGGCTTCGGTGGCATTCGCGGCGATCTCGCCCGCATCGCCTGCGCCAGCTACGCTTGCGACCTGGCCCGCGCGCTGGTGCGCGACGCCGAGCCCCACCCGCAGCTGATGGCACTCCTCGTCGAGATCCTGGGACGGCTCGACATCGAGCCCGCACGACCAACCCAGCTCCGCGCCTACGAGCTGGGGGCGCTGCAGGCGGCCGGGCTCATGCCCCGCTTCTCGAATTGCGCGAGGTGCGGTGGAGCGCTGGGAGCCAGTGGCAGCGGGCGGCTAACCTTCGACCCAGCGGAGGGCGGAGCCCTTTGCGAAGCCTGCGCGAGCGCGGCGCCACCTGGCGCTGGCGCCCCGCGCCTGGCGCGCGCCACCGCCGATGCGCTGGCGCGCCTGCAGGCGGGTGGCCTCGCCGCCGCCGCCGCGCATCCCATGTCCCCCGGTGAAGGCGTCGAGGCGCGCGAGGCGCTCTCGCGCTTCATCGAGCACCACCTCGGCAGGAGGCTGGCCAGCCGCAAGTTCCTCGACGAGATCGGGCCGCTGCTGGGTTAGCCGGCGCGCGTAGAACCGTTTGACACCGGAGAGGTACGCGACCTACCGTGCCCGATCCGGCCGGGCGCCCGCGCCAGGCCGCGGAGGCTTTCGTGAACTTCCAAGAGCTCATCTTGAAGCTCCAATCGTACTGGTCGAGCCGAGGCTGCATCCTCGCCCAGGGCTACGATCAGGAGGTCGGCGCCGGGACGATGAACCCGGCCACCTTCCTGCGGGTGCTCGGCCCGGAGCCGTGGAACGTGGCGTACGTCGAGCCCTCCCGGCGGCCCGCGGACGGTCGCTTCGGCGAGAACCCGAACCGCTTGTACCAGCACCACCAGTTTCAGGTGATCCTGAAGCCGCACCCGCCCGACGTGCAGGACGTCTACCTCGGATCGCTCCGCGCGATCGGCATCGACCCGCTCGAGCACGACATCCGCTTCGTCGAGGACGACTGGGAGAGCCCCACGCTGGGGGCCTGGGGCCTTGGCTGGGAGGTGTGGTGCGACGGGATGGAGATCACCCAGTACACGTACTTCCAGCAGGCGGGCGGGTTCGAGGTGAAGCCGGTCGCGTGCGAGCTGACCTACGGCCTCGAGCGCATCGCCATGTACCTGCAGGACGTCGAGAACGTCTACGATATCGAGTTCGTGAAGGGCGTGAAGTACCGGGAGGTGTTCCACCGCAACGAGGTGGAGATGAGCGAGTACAGCATGCGGGCCAGCGACCCGCAGATGCTGTTCGGGCTCTTCTCCACTTACGAGACGGAGTGCAAGCGGCTCCTCGAGATCAAGCTCCCGCTCCCGGCGTACGACTACTGCCTCAAGTGCTCGCACACGTTCAACCTGCTCGACGCGCGCGGCGCCATCAGCGTGACCGAGCGCGCCGCTTACATGGGGCGGGTTCGCGCGCTCGCCCGGGGTTGCGCGGAGGGGTACTTGAAGATGCGCGAGGAGCTGGGATTCCCGCTGCTCAAGGCGGCAGAGAAGACGAAGGGCAAGAAGCAGGCTGCGTGAACGGGGCGACGACGCGTTAAGCTACCACCTCCGAGAATCATCGAGCCGCGCGACGATTTCGTCGGGGGGGCGGCGCTCCCCCCGCCTTGAGGACCGAGGAGCATGGCAGACTTACTGTTCGAGATCGGCAGCGAGGAGATCCCGGCGGGCTTCATCCAGCCCGTGCTGGAGCAGCTCGCGCACGATCTGGGAAAGGCGCTCGACGACGCGCGCCTCGCGCACGGCGAGGTGAAGGCGGTGGGGACCCCGCGGCGCCTCTGCGTCTGGGCGCGCGACGTGGCCTCGAAGCAACCCACCGCCCGCAGCGAGGTGCTCGGCCCGGGCGTGCCGGCAGCGTTCGACGCAGAGGGGAAGCCGACCC
Source organism: Anaeromyxobacter sp. RBG_16_69_14 (assembly GCA_001768075.1). Lineage (GTDB taxonomy): Bacteria > Myxococcota > Myxococcia > Myxococcales > Anaeromyxobacteraceae > Anaeromyxobacter_A. The sequence goes on from MEMX01000113.1 coordinate 29,510, forward strand.
AGGCCGCCCTCGGGTTCGCGAAGAGCCAGGGGCTCGAGGTGGCCCAGCTGAAGCGGGTGGAGACGCCGAAGGGCGAGCGGCTCGCCGCCGAGAAGGTGCAGAAGGGGGAGCGCGCCGAGAAGGTGCTGCCCGGCCTCCTGGCGGCGCTCGTCGCTTCGCTCCGCTTCAAAAAGGCCATGCGGTGGGGCGACGAGACGGTCAGCTTCGCCCGACCCATGCGCTGGATGACGGCGCTCTACGGCGGCAAGGTGGTGAAGCTCCGCTACGGGAACGTCGCCTCCGGCGCCGCCACTTTTGGCCATCGTTTCAAGGCGCCGAAGGCGATCCCGCTCAAGGGGACGCCCGAGGACTACATCGCGAAGCTGCGCAAGGCGTTCGTCCTGGCCGACCCGGCCGAGCGGCGCGCCGAGATCGCGAAGCAGCTCGCTGCCGCGGCGAAGAAGGCGGGAGGCCAGGTCCGGCCGGACGAATCGCTCCTGGAGCAGGTCACCTTCCTGGTGGAGCATCCAACGGCCGTGGTGGGCGAGTTCGAGAGGTCGAACCTGGAGCTGCCCCCCGAGGTGGTCGTCTCCGAGCAGCGCAACCACCAGCGCTACTTCGCGGTGGTGGACGGGGCGGGCGCGCTCACGAACAGGTTCATCGCCGTGTCCGGTACCCCGGTGAGAGATCCCAAGGTCATCCGCCGCGGCTACGAGCGCGTGCTGCGAGCTCGCCTCGCCGACGCGCGCTTTTTCTTCGAGGAGGATCGGAAGCGCCGCCTCGAGGAGCGCGTGCAGGATCTCGGCCGCCGCACCTATCAGGCCAAGCTGGGCAGCGAGCTCGAGCGCGTGCAGCGGATCGAGGAGATCGCCGTGTCGCTGGCCGACGCCGTCGGCCTGGCTGCGCAGGGCGATGCCGTGCGGCGCGTCGCGCGCCTGTGCAAGGCGGACCTCAACACCGGCATGGTGGGGGAGTTCCCCGATCTGCAGGGCATCATGGGAGGTCACTACGCGCGGCTGGACGGGGAGCCGGGCGAGATCGCCGATGCCATCGGGGACCACTACAAGCCCATCGGAGCATCGGAGGAGATGCCGCGCGGTGACCTGGGGGCGCTGGTCGGGCTCGCCGACAGGTTCCACCAGCTCGTCGGCATCATCGGGGTGGGGGAGAAGGCCACCGGCGCTGCCGATCCTTTTGGCCTCCGGCGAGCCGCCATCGGCGTCCTCCGCATCGTGCAGGACCGTGGGTATCACCTCTCGATCGGCGCTGGTGTCGACGCGGCGCTCTCGCAGCTCCAGGGGAAGCTGGCCGTCGACGCTGGAACCGTGAAGAAGCAGGTGCTCGACTTCCTGCGCGGGCGCGTGAAGGCCCTCTTCAGCGACGAGTTCGACGGCGACCTGGTGGAGGCGGTGCTGGCGGCGGGCTTCGACGATGTGCTGGACGCGCGCCGGCGCCTGGAAGCGCTGGCGGAGATCAAGCGCCGGCCCGACTTCGTGCCGCTGGCGGTGGCATTCAAGCGCGTCGCCAACATCCAGGAGAAGGCGCAGGGCGCCAGCGCGACCTCGCTCGACGTCGCGCTCCTGCAGGACGGCGCCGAGCGCCACCTCGCCTCGGAGCTCGCGCGCGTCGAGGGTGAGGTGGCCTCCTCGCGAGGCCGGCGCGACTACGTGGCCGTCCTCAGGGCCGTGGCGGAGCTCAAGCCCGCGGTCGATCGGTTCTTCGACGAGGTCCTCGTCATGGCCGACGATCCGGTGCTTCGGAACAATCGCCTCGCCCTGATGAAGCGCGTCGCCGATCTCTTCGCCGACGTGGCCGACTTCCGCAGGATCCAGGCGGACCTGCCACCCGGTGCCGCGCCGGTGCAGGCGGTGGTGGCGGGCAGGTAGGCACGCACATCCCCTCCGTCGAGGCGAACATCTGCAGTCGCGAGCGGCATGCGGCGGGCACGAGCCCGAGCCCTACGGGATCAAGCTGTGCACCGCGCGATCGATGGTGAACCGCTCGGGCGGCCACTCGCGGCGACAGGAGCTTCTCCCTTGACCGCTGGCAGATCGGGCGGTTACGGTTCGCGCCCTTGGCTACCCGCGTCTCGAGACTCTTCGCCGCCTTTGCGCTGCTCCTCGTCGCGGCGTGCAGCGACACGGTGGTGTCGTCCCCGCCAGCCACCGACCGGTTCTACTATCCGACCGGGCTGGCGATCCGTCACGTCGACCTGACCACGGGGCTGGGCTGCGTCGGAGGGTCGGCGAGCTGCCAGACCCAGCTCCTCGTCGCCTCGTCCAACTTCGACCTGCGCTACGACCCAGCGACGGGCGGGACGGTCATCGCGGTGGACGTGGACAAGGCGCTCGCGACACCTCTCGCGCCGCTCGTGGCGCCCGCGTTGCTGGGCGTTGCGCGCATCGGCAGCTTCGGCGGGGCGCTGGCGATCGTCGACGAGGACTCGTGCCCGGGCTGGCAGACGACCCTCGGCAAGGCGGCGCAGGCGCTCGTGGCGTCGCGCTCGCAGAACGCGCTCTACCGCGTGAACATCGACGCGCAGGGCAGCCTGACGTGCGGGGCCGGCTGCCGCGTCCCGCTCGAGGCGGCGCTCGGTGATCCGTACGGCGTCGCGGTGGCGTGCGGCACGTTCCCGCCCGCCGCCGGTGGTACTCCCGTCGCGCAGTCGCTCGCCTTCGTCACGTATCTCAGGGCGCCGAACTCGGAGGGCTTCCTCTCGCGGATCGACCTCGCCGCTGCCGACAACCCTCGCACCCTGGTCGACCTCTTGACCGTGCCCACGCACAGCGCCGTCTTCGATCCGGTCTCGACGCGGCTCTACGTGACCGAGCGCTTCGCCGCCATCGGGTACACGCCCCTGCGCTGGATCACGCTCGCCGCGCCGGGAAACGTGGCGGCGAGGAACATCTTCGACGTCATCCGCGGCTCGGAGCTGCGCGGGATGGCGCTCTCCAGCGACTCGGCCCCCGGGGTCCCGCCCTCTCGCGCCTACCTGGCGCTGCGCATCTACGACGTGGATCAGGCGACGTCCACCGGGGTGCGTCCGAGCGATGACCTCGCTGGCGCGCTGGCGGTGATGGATCTTCAGGAAAGCCCAGACGGCCAGCCTTCCACCCGCATCCTGAACGTCGTCCCGATGGACCGCGGCGCCACCGAGATCCGCGTCGTCCCGCGCGACCTCGACCCGACCACCAGGAAGCCGAGGGTCGATCCCGTGCTCGGCAGGCCGAAGCGCGACCTCGTCGCCGTCACCTGCACCGACGACGGAACGGTCGCGCTCTATGACGACGAGATCGGCGTGGTCGCCAGGGTATTCGACATCTGCGACGCCATCTCTTCGGACGCGGGGGATGCGGGCGCGCCTCCGCCTTGCGATCCCGGCGATCCGCTCGTCGGGAAGCAACCCTTCGGCCTCGCGGTCGAGGCCCTCGCGAACGGGCACGCGCGCCTGTACGTCGGCTCCTTCGACCGATCCTGGGTGAACGTCATCGAGATCGACCCGCTGCAACCTTCGGCTGCGCCCGTGGCGTGGGCGCGGATCGGCCCGGAGCGACAGTGACCACGAAGCGTCCCATCGCGCTCCTTGCACTCGCGTTGGCCTGCTCGAGCTCGTCCTCGGTGGGGTCGCGTTTCGATGGCCCTGCGGCGGCTGTTTCCTTCACCGGGTTCACGGGGAAGGCCACCGGGATCGGCAGCTACGTCGCGGTTGCCTCGACCCGAGGCGACGAGCTGCGCATCCTCGACCCGTCCGACCTGGAACCGGTGCTCAGCCCCGGTGTCGCCTTCCCGCTGTCGATCCCCACCGCGCCGCGCCCGCTCCTCCTCGCCGCAGCCTCGCTCGGCGACGGGCAGGCGGACGTGCTGGTCGCGGTGAGCGGCGTGGGAAGCCCGTTCTTCAGCGCTGGGAGCGGGCCGTCGCTCCAGGTCATCGAGACCTGGAGCCCGACGAACCGGGTGGCCTACGACGTGCCACTCGAGGGCGTGCTCGGCGCGGGCTCCGAGATCATTGCCCTGGCCGGCGTGCAGGCTAGCCCTGGCGTCGCCGCCCGCATCCTGGTCGGTGCGATCGGCGCCTCCGGGGGACAGCTCGCCGCCGTCGAGTTCGCTCGGGCCACGGACGGCACGGGGGCCGTGGTGGCGCAGGCGCTGACCGCCGCCAGCGTGAACCAGCTCGGTTTCGCACCGCTCGACATCGCGGTCGAACCAGCCGCCATCCAGCCGGACGGCAGCACGGTGCCCGGGACCCATCTCTATATCGCCACCCGCGATCCCATCGGTGCCGCGGGGGTGTTCGGGGTCGCCCAGCTCGACACCTCCACCGGCGCCCCGCAGACCTGGGTCCCGGCGCCGCTCAACGCGCTCGCGCCCACCGTCGCCGTGGCGGCGGGATTCGTCGACGATCGGCTGGTCGATTCCAGCGATCCGTGCAGCCCGGACCGCTTCGGAGGCGTGCCGTCCCTCTTCGTCTACGCGGCGCTCGACGAGAGCGCCTGCGGCTCCGACAAGCCCATTGACTGCGGGATCGTGACGATCGACCCTGCCAGGGTCGGAGCGACGACACAGCTCGCCGCCGACCCGGCGAGGCCCGTCCCACCTCCCGCGACGGCTCCTGCGGGCGGCAACCCCACGCCCGTCCCCGCCCAGGACTACCGCGCGCCCATGCCCGTTCCGGGGAACCCGACCCACATCGCGATCGGCAAGGCGCCAGCCACCGGCGCGCAGCGGGTCTTCACGGACTCGAAAATCCCGAGCACGGCCTGCCCCACGAGCTCGAGCGCACTGTCGCCCCTGCTCAAGATCGCGCCCGGCACCGGTCAGCGGTACACGAGCGCGGTGGCCATGGTCACCTCCATCGACGGCCGTGTCTACTGGCTCGACCTCTCGCGATTTGGCCCGATGAGCGACGTCTCGACGATGAAGGGCAGCACGCGCGTTGCCGTGACCGCCGCGAGCTCCATCGCGGTCGCCAGCACCGACTTCCGTTTCGGCCTGTGGAACGACGCTCCGCCCTTCGGGGCCTCTTCGTTCACGCCCTCGGTGACGGTGGATTCCGCGGTCCTGCCCGGCACCATCGACGTCTGGCCGGGCTTCACCGACACCGGCGCGTGGAGCGTCGTCTACCAGGGCGCGCTGCCGAGTCTCTCCGCGCGGCCTGGCGTCTTGGCGGCGTCGGCGGGCAACGTCTACGCCGCCATCCAGAGCGATATCGGCGGGACCGCGCTCCCGACCTCCAGCGCGCGCTGGGCGGTGGGTGCGAAGCTGTCTGACCCCGGGCTCGGGGTGCGAGCCGGGGACATCGTGGTCCTCTCCGACTTGGGCTGCGAGACGACGGTGGCGGCGGTCGTCCCGCCGGACGCGACGGGGGCGACAGTTGGAGTCGCCGCCCCGGGTGGCGCCGTTCAGATCGCGCCGGCGACTTGCCTTCCGACGCTCGGGGCCGGCCAGTTCCAGGCCACCACCATCACGCTACGCGCTGCCGGACTCGTGCTCGCCAACGACAGGCTCGGCTATCTGGGACGCCCGGGCATCGGGACGACGGCGGACCCGGAGGACCAGGTCTTTGCCGTGGCGTGGAGCGACGAGACCGCGCTCGCCCAGGACACCACCGACCCCCTCGCCCCCGAGCGCCTCGCCATCGCGCGCAAGGCGCGCCGCCTGTACTATCCGTCCGACGGGCCCTGTCCGATCCCAGGCGCGACCGCCGGGAGCCAGGGCACCCTTCAGGTTGGCTGCTATACCGGGTTCCCGCGTCTCTCCGAGCCGTTCGCCCCGGGGCCCGTCATCCGCTTCCGGGTCGGGGTCGTGCCGCCCACGGTGCCCGATCCGGCCAACCCGACCCCGCCGCTCGTGCGCGGAGCCGGGGTCGTGTTCACGACGCAGACGGGCCTGTCGGCGACGTTCCGCCAGCCGAACACCGGCGGCGCGCTGCCGTCGGGCGTCTTCTCGTACGACCGCACGAGCCTCTCGGGCCACCAGGACGACCCCATCCGCTTCTTCGTGCCGTACCTCGACGACCTCGTGCTGTTCTTCAGCCCCTCCGAGTCGAGCGGCAGCCAGACCACCATCCGCTGACGTCGGCTCGGCGCGCCGCCACCTGTGCCGCCTGCGGCTCCCGCCCAGGCTCCCTCCGCGACCCAGGAGAGCAGGATGAGCTGCGGAGCGCAGCCCCCTCGGGCTTCCTCGGTCGCGCAATTCGGGTGTTGACGGTCACGTACGCCGAGGCTGCGTCTCCTCGATACGGAGATGTCCAGGCGTATCCCTACCCCTGCGCGGGACGGTGCCAACGGACCGCAGAGCAGGTTGAGTTGAAAGGAGATGTCGAATGAATCGCAAGTGCACGATCATGCGATCGAAGAAGCCGACCGGGGCCAAGGCAATGCGCGAACACGAGAGCTTCACGGGTGCCGCCGCGCCCTTCGCGCGGGCAGCGGGTGTCGACGCGGCCGACGTTCGACTCGACGCGGCGGAGCTGACCCCGCGTGAGGTCGCCGACCTGGTGCGCGATCCCTCCGTGGCGGTCGTGGCACCGTCGATGCCGACGAGGCTCATCGAGCCCGTGGGCGCAACCCGCGCCGCGAACACCACCTCATGGGGCGTCGCCGCGGTCGGGGCCGACAAGAGCAACTTCGATGGGACAGGCGTCGTCGTCGCCATCCTGGACACCGGGATCGACGCCCAGCATCCGGCGTTCGCTGGCGTGACCCTCGTTCAACAGGACTTCAGCGGATCGGGGAACGGCGACAAGATGGGGCACGGGACGCACTGCGCCGGGACGGTCTTCGGGCGTGACGTCGGGGGAGCGCGCATCGGGGTGGCGCGCGGAGTCACGAGGGCGCTCATCGGCAAGGTGCTCGGAGACGACGGCGGCGGCAGTTCCGACGCGCTCTATCAGGGGATGACGTGGGCGCTGCAGAACGGGGCGCGCGTCATCTCGATGTCGCTCGGCTTCGACTTCCCCGGGCTCGTCAAGGATCTCGTCGACAGCAGCGGGTACCCGATAGACTTCGCCACGTCGCTCGCGCTGGAGGCGTACCGCGGCAACCTCCGGATGTTCGACGCCATCATGCAGATGGCCGAGGCGAAGGTCGCGATGGACGGCGGAGCCGTGGTCGTCGCCGCCGCGGGGAACGAGAGCAAGCGGGACAAGGACCCCGACTACGAGATCTCGGTGTCCATCCCCGCCGCCGCCGCCGGCGTCCTCTCCGTCGGCGCGCTCGAGGAGGGCCAAGGTGGCCTTGGCGTTGCCAGGTTCTCCAACACGCACCCGGAGATCAGCGCACCGGGCGTGGCGATCAGCTCCGCGAAAATGGGCGGTGGGCTCGTGGCGATGAACGGCACGAGCATGGCGACGCCGCACGTCGCGGGCGTGGCGGCGCTGTGGTGGCAGAGCCTTGCCGGAGCGGCGAGGGCGCCGCTGGTCGCGGCGAAGCTCCTCG
>MEMX01000114.1:0-920 GCA_001768075.1 Anaeromyxobacter sp. RBG_16_69_14
CCGCGCGGCCGTCCACGGCGCTGCCCCTGGCTTGCTCGGGTGAGAGGTACTCCGGCGTACCCACCACCACCCCGTCCTGCGTCTCGCTCGCCGCTGCCGGACCCGTGAGTCTCGCGACGCCGTCCTGCGCAGCGCCCGCCGTTGCCTGATCCGTGAGCTTCGCGATGCCGAAGTCGAGGAGCTTCACCAGCCCAGGGGGGCGTTCGGCGAGGAAGACGTTCTCGGGCTTGAGGTCGCGGTGGACGACGCCGCGCGCGTGCGCCGCCTCCAGCCCGCGGCACACCTGCACAAGGATGCGGATCGCCTCCTCCGGTGGGAGCGGGCCACGGCGGAGCCGGTCGAACAGGCTCTCGCCCTCGAGGAGCTCCATGGCGAGGAAGAGCCAGCCATCGGGGCTGCGGGCGAAGTCGGTCACCCGGACGATGTTGTCGTGCTCGAGCGCGGCCGCGATCTCGGCCTCGCGCCGGAATCGCTCTGCGAGGTCGGGTAGGGACGAGAGGTCGGGCCGGAGCACTTTCAGTGCCAGCTCGTTCTTCATGTACACGTGGCGAGCGCGGAAGATCGCGCCCATCCCCCCGCTCGCGATGTGCGACACGAGCAGGTAGCGCCCGTCGAGGGTCATCCCGACGAGTGACTCCGGGCGAAAGGTGGTCGGCGTGGGGAGCACGAGCGGGGAGATCCTAACTCTGCGTGGCGCGGTCGCGACCGAGATGCGTCCTGGGGTGCGCAACGCGGTGGCGAGGGACCGAGGAGGCGAGCGCATTCGTGAGCGTCGAGGCTGTCATCGACGGCGACGTGCGTGGCGAGCAGGTGCGCGCCTCGGCAGCGGGCGCGGTCACCTGGTTCACGGTCACCTGTACCGGCGGCGAAACACGAGGCCGACGGGCACGAGCAGAAAGGAGAGGAGCCCCGCGCGCTGG
>MEMX01000114.1:928-2893 GCA_001768075.1 Anaeromyxobacter sp. RBG_16_69_14
GAGCCGCAACCCGAGCCGCCGGTGGCCGATTCGAGGTTCGCTGCGCTCGACGGTGCGGAGGCGCCCGGCGGCGTCACCGGCTTGCCGGTGAGCGAGAGGATCTCCCTGGCGATGGCCTCGCGCGCGGCCATCAGCTCGCTGGGCTTCACGTCGGCCTGGTACGCGTGCGGGAAGAGGCCCTGCGCGATCTGCTTCGCGGCCGCCGCGCCTCCCGCATCCGAGAGGGCCTTCAGATACTCGAAGTCCTCCATGCCCTCGCGGATCATCTTCATGCGCAGGGATGCCACCGGGATATCGGTGTCCCCACCGACCTTGTCGGCGGTACCGGGGTAGAAGAGCGTGCCGTCGCCGTTGCCGTTGAAGTCCCACTGGCTTTTCCAGGCGTCGTGCGCGTAGTACGCCTGCGTCGTCTCGTAGTAGAGCTCGCCGGTCGCGCCGTAGAGGAACGAGAACCACTCGAGGGCGCGCGCGCGGGTGGCGCTCGCGTCGATCATGTAGCTCGGCCAGCCCGTGAAGTAGAGCTGCTCCGCGCTCGGGTTGCCGATGTCGACGGTCCCGCCGCAGCCGTGGCTCATGCAGCTCTCGTAGAGCCAGAGCTCTTTCTCCTGCCCCGACTGGAGGAAGGTGCCATACGCCGGCGCCTTCTCGCCGCCGTCGGTGAAGCCGTAGGCGGTCTCTGGGCGGTCGTCCATGAAGTTGACGAGGGGGACCATCACGTCCACGGACGACAGCGTGCCGTGGCTCTCGGCCTGGTCCACGTCGGTCGTCACGAGCGTGCGGAATGCCGGGTCGGCCTGCTTGGCGAGCTGCGCGCGTGAGGCGATGTCGCTCCACGAGCACGTGATCGGGGGCTCGTCGCAGGTGTACTGGAACAGCCGATCGAACCAGCCACGGGCTCTGAAGTGCGACGCCCAGTCGGAGTGCTCCGCGGCGCTGCCCAGGCGTGCTCCCGACTTCACCGACGTGAGCTTGGCGCCCTCGAGCCGCGTCGAGGCGCTGCCGTCGAGGAACGCGCCGTACGCGCTGTCGAAGTGCGACCAGTCGCCGCCACGACCGTCGTCCCACAGATCGGAGATCGAGATGCGGTGATCGAGCGCGAGCTGTGCGTACCTCTGGCGGAGCGCGGTGAGCGCCTCGCCGGAGAGGCCATGGGCCTTCTGCAGGCCGCCCTGGGTCATGGCGAACGCCGTCTTCAGCGACGACGTCGAGGGGAGCGCGAAGTCCCAGACCGTGAGCTGCACGGATACCGGCGTGTCACCCTCGGCGCTGTGGACGGTCACGGTGCCCCTGTAGACGCCAGGCAGCGCGTCCGCGGGCACGTGGAAGTCCACCCAGATGGCGCGGCTCTCGTTGGCGGGCACGTCGAAAGGGAACGCGTTGCGCTTCTCGCCCACCACCTCGTCGACGTCGGGGACGAGCGCGTCGGGAAAGCGTCCGGCCGAGCCGTCGGCGGACGAGGGGTGCTCGATGTTCATGAGGGCCTCGCGGAAGAGCTTCGGCGCCCCGATCTTGCTCGGGCCGGCAGCTCCTCCTCGGAGCTCCGACGCGCTGGCCGAGACGCCCGTCGCCGGGCCGGTCACGATCACCTGGAAGGCCTCGAACTCGTTCTTCGCCGCCGCGAGGATGGCGCTGCGCTCCGCGCGGGGCGCTTCCTCGGGGCGGATCTTCTCGCTCGCCACGGCGGTCCAGACGGTCACGGCGCGCGCGGCTGCAGGGAGGGTCCCCACGAGCGCGGCGAGGGTGAGGGCTGCTCGGCGGGTCGTCAGCAAACTGGCTCCTTTCGGGTAGTTCGGACTTCACTCCCCGAACGACTGACCAACCAGGCCTGTTCCCTCCGGCCAGGGGACGGTGCGGGTGCAGGACGTGCTTCCGCTCACACCTCGGCACTCCACCCGATATGTCGGTCGAGCTCTCCTTGCAGGAGCTCGCCCGCTCGCCATTTCGCAGCTGGGAAGGGGAAAGACG
>MEMX01000114.1:2931-6421 GCA_001768075.1 Anaeromyxobacter sp. RBG_16_69_14
CGGTCGATTGGTCCTGGATAGGTCCCGATTTGTCCACGGGCGAGGAAGCGCCCGCTTGGGCAGCTTCAGCGCCGCCGGCGGCGCATCGCGAGCGCTGCGAGCAGGCCCACGCCGGCGAAGACCTCGCCGGCGCCGGTGGAGCAGCCGGTGCCGCTCGCGGCGGACTGCTGCGCCGCGCTGGTGTCGCCGGCGCTACCGGTGCCGGTGCCGCTGGACGAGCCCGACCCAGCCCCGGACTCCGAGCCCGACCCGGCCCCCGCGTCCGGAGCCAAGGCTGGTGCGGAGCCGCCAGTCAGCTCGACGATGCGGTTGGCGATGCGCTCGCGCGCGGCGAGCAGATCGGCGATCGAGGGCTCGGTCCAGGCGTTGGGGAAGAGCGTGGTAGCGAGCTCATGGGCGAGCGCGGGGTCGCCGGCGTGGGAGAGGAGCTTCAGATACTCGAAGTCCTCCATGCCCTCGCGCAGCATCTTGAGCCGCAGCGAAGCCACCGGGATCTGCGTCTGGCCACCGATCTTGGCAGGGGTCCCCGGGTAGAGGATGTTTCCGTCGCCGTTGCCGCTGAACTGCCACTGGTCGGTCCAGGGGTCCCCGAACCCGTACGCCCAGGTCGTCTCCCAGTAGAGCTCGCCCGTCACGCCCCAGGCGAAGGAGAGCCACTCCATCGCCCGCGACCGGACCGAGGCGGTGTCGATCATGTAGCTCGGCCAGCCATTGAAATAGTCGCTGGTGCCGCCGCAGCCGTGGCTCATGCAGCTCTGGTACATCCAGAGCTCCTTCTGAGGGCCGGCGCCGAGGAAGCCCGCGTACTCCGCGGTCTGGAGGCCCGAGTACTGATCGTCCCATCCCCCGAGGTCGCCGGCCGCCTTGCCGTCCAGGAAGTTGACGACGGGCGTCAGGATGTCGATCGAGGAGAGGACTCCGTTGGCTGTCGCCTCGGAGGAGGAGGTCGTCACCAGGCTGCGGAAGCCCGGGTCGGCCGCCTTCATGAGGGCGTTGCGAGCCGGGATGTCGCTCCAGGCGCAGGTGGCGGGCGGCTCATCGCACGTGTAGTCAAAGAGACGGTCGAACCAGCCTCGCGCCTTGAAGAAGCTCGCCCACGTCGCGTAGGAGCTGGTCGAGCGCGAGCCCATGAACTGCACCGAGGTGAGCTTCGCACCCTCGAGTTGCGTGGGCGCGGTGCCGTCGATGAGCGGGCCGTAGAACTGCGCGAAATGGTCGAGGTCTCCGTTGCCGTCGTCCACCCCGCCCATGCTGATGCGGTGATCGAGCCCGAGCTGGGCGTAGCGGGCGCGAAGCGTGGACAAGGCGTCGCCCGACACGCCGTCGTGGCGCGCCGGCAGATCGCTGTAGTACACCGCGAAGTGGCTCTTCAGCGACGACGTCGAGGGAAGCGCGAAGTCCCACACGGTGAGGGTGACCGGCACGGTCGCCAGCGCCGAGCCGTTCGCGCTCACGGTCACGCTGCCCTGGTAGACCCCCGGCTGCGCGTCGGCAGGGACGTGGATCTCCACCCAGACGACCCGGGTCTGGTTGGCGGGCACGTCGAACGGAAAGGCGTTGCGCTTCTCGCCGACGACGTCGTCCACGTCCGGCACCATGGCGTCGGGGAAGTCGCCCGTGGCGCCGTCGTTCGAGGATGGGTTGGCGAGGGTGATGATCGCCTCGCGGAAGAGCCGCGGCGCGGGGATCGTCTGCGGGCCCGTGAGCGCCGTCGCCGTCACGGTCGCGTCCGAGATCGCCCCAGCGTTCGCCGTCACCGCCACCTGGAAGGCCTCGAACTCGTTCTTCGCCGAGCTCAGCGCGGCAGGCGACAGCACCCGCGCGCTGGCGCTGGGTCGTACCTTCTCGCTCGAGCTCGTGACCCATACCTGGGCTGCCCGTGCGCTCAGCGGCAAGGAGAGCAGGAGGACGAGGATCGTGCGAGAGAGCGAGGTTCGTGACGCGGGACGGCAAAGGTGGGCGTTGGACAAGCGGTTCTCCTCCTTGTGGTCGTGGGGGCGCCCGGCAGCAGCGTTCCCCTTTCGGGCACCCGCCCACCTTTCTGGCACGGCGGCCGCTGCGTGTACCATAGGCGAGGGACCGAGCGCTTCGCGCGAATTCCCTCGTAGGAGTGTGGGTTTTTCGTTGGCGATGTACGCTGGCGTCCTAGCAGGCGGCACATCTCCCACACGGGTCGATTGCGCTGGACGCGCTGCGTCATGACGGGGAATAGCAGATGTCTGGCGCGCCTTTCGGACGCCCCTCTACGCGTGCGCTCGCCTGCTGGGCTGCTCACTCACATGGGGTAGACCAGGAGAGGGCTAGCGCCAGCCGAGCGAACGGGCGGTGGGCCGATCGGTGGAAAAACGGGGCCTACGCGCGGGCCGGTAGCGGCTCTCGCTGGGCTTCGGCTGGCGTGGGAGTGGGGGAGACGAACCTACAGGCTCAAGTACTACTCGGGAGCCAAACCTACTCGATCGACGGAGGCTTCTCGCCGTGGCGCACGATCACCGAGGTGTGGATGCCGCCGCGGATCCTGAAGTCGCCCGTGACCTCGATCCACCGGGGGTCGAGGGCGGTCACCAGGTCATCGCAGATCTTGTTGGTGACCGCTTCGTGGAAGGCGCCCTCGCTCCGGTAGCTCCACAGATAGAGCTTGAGGCTCTTCAGTTCGACGCACCGCTGAGCCGGGGCGTAGCGCAAGCGGATGGTCGCGAAGTCGGGCTGACCCGTCATCGGACAGAGGCAGGTGAACTCCGGGCACTCCATCGCGATCACGTACGGGCGCGCCGGATTCGGGTTGGGAAAGGTCTCGAGGCTCTTCGAGGGCTGGCTCGGCATGGCGCGTCTTCTAACACCCTCCCGCGGGATTCCCATGCATGGGTGACGTTTCGGGGTACCGTGGAAACGGCCGGCGGCGGAGCCCTGTATCGGGACGACTCGCCCGTCGGCTTCATCCCGGAAGGGTACTGTCGGCTTTTCAGGGTCGCCGGCTGAAAAAAGGTAAGCCAGGAAGGGCTACGGATCGGGCAAGCCCCTGGAAATGCGTGGAGTGGAAGAGGGCAAGGCAATTGCTAGGCTAGAACGTACCGCACAGTGAACGAAGGAAGGGGACGACCCATGAAGAAGAGCCGAAGCAACGCCGTCGCAAGGCTGCCGAAGCGCGTCGTCACGACCCTCGGCGACCTCATCTCTGCCGCGTACGACGCAGCCGACGGCTTCGGGACCCAGCGCCTCGAGCGCGCGGCGGTGATCTTGAGCTCCTTGCCGCTCGCGCGTCGCCTCTCGCCGCAGTTGCGATTCGTGCGCTGAGCCACGACCTCAGATTTCGTCAGGGTGCCGTCATGTCGGGCGGGGCATATGCCCGCGGCTCGTATCCGTCGGTGCAGCCCGCCCCTGCTGATATATGACCGAACGCAGTTCCCGGGGGTCCTCGAGCGCCTTGCCGGCGCGGAAGGTGATGGAGAATCGGCTGTCGTCCGGCTCGACCAGGAGCGTGTCGGCCACCATC
>MEMX01000115.1:0-1368 GCA_001768075.1 Anaeromyxobacter sp. RBG_16_69_14
GAGCGCAGGCCGCGATCGCAGCGGTGGCCGGCGAGGGGTTCGAACTGCTCGCCGACCTGGAGGTGGCCTATCGCTGCGGCTGCAGAGCGCAGGCCGCGATCGCAGCGGTGGCCGGCGAGGGGTTCGAACTGCTCGCCGACCTGGAGGTGGCCTATCGCTGCGGCTGCAGCCTGGAGAGGGCGCGCATGGCCGTCTCGGCGCTGGGCCGGCAGGGCATCCTCGACGTCCTCGAGAGCGAGGGTGAGGCGGTCGTCACCTGCGAGTTCTGTCGCCAGCGGTACGTGGTGCGCGAGGAGGATCTGCGCGACATGGTCCGCCGCCTCGAGGAAGCGGAGGGGCCTGGAAGCTGACGAAAGGGCGCCTGCCCGTGCTAGATCGTTCCATCCCGCTGCGGCGCTCCGCGCCCAACCCCGGAGGCGAGCCATTCCGCGCACCAAGAAGAGCCGAGCGAGCTCTGTCGCCAAGCCCCATCCCGTCCAGAAGGCCAAGCCGAGGCGCCGGTCGAACGAGCGGCCTCCCACCCCCAAAGCCAATCCGAGACCACGGCCCGCCAAGCTCGACCGGCCCCGCCGCCGCGCCGAGCAGCCGCTCGGCGTGGGCGTGGCGGACGTGTTCGCGCTGAGACGGCTCAACGTGCCGCCCCAGTCCACGACCGCCAGTCAGGAACAAGGCGTGCGCGAGGTGGGCTGGGCCAAGTTCGGCGATCTCGCCCGCGAGCTGTCGGAGCGCATCGGCCGCGAGTTCCAGCCGGACGTCATCGTCGGAGTCGTGAACGGCGGCGTCTTCCTGGGTGGCGCCCTGGCGGGGCCGCTCCGGGCGGAGTTCCACTCCGTCCGGGTCGAGAAGCTCGGCAAGCGGTCGATCGCCGAGCCCCTCGGCGCGCTCTCCGGGAAGTCGGTGCTGGTGGTCGACGACGTCACGGTGAGCGGGAAGACGCTCGCCGCCGCCTGCGCTGCCGCCCGCAAGGCGGGCGCGGGCGAGACACGCACCGCCACGCTGGTGGTGCGCCCGAACGGCAACCACCCCGACTTCTACGCGCTCGAGACGAAAGACCTCGTCGTCTTCGGCTGGGACTACCAGCTCCACAGCGGCCCCTCGGGCTCCAGCGACCCCGGCGAGGTCGGCGTGTGACGCGAGGACCATGAAGCGAATCGTCCTCGGAACCGCCGGCCACATCGACCACGGCAAGACGGCGCTCGTGAAGGCGCTCACGGGCATCGACACCGATCGCCTGAGCGAGGAGAAGCGGCGCGGCATCACCATCGAGCTCGGGTTCGCGCACCTCGCGCTGCCCGACGGGACGGTGGCGGGCGTGGTCGACGTCCCCGGCCACGAGCGCTTCGTCCGTGCCATGGCAGCGGGCGCCGG
>MEMX01000115.1:1497-12876 GCA_001768075.1 Anaeromyxobacter sp. RBG_16_69_14
AGCTGGGCCAGGACTGGCTGCCGCTCCTCGAGCAAGACATCCGCACCGCCACCCAGGGCACCTTCCTCGAGGGCGCGCCCGTGGTGCCCGTCTCCTCGCGCAGCGGCGAGGGGCTCGGCGCTCTCGTCGATGCCATCGGGGCGCTGGCGCGCGATGTGCCGGAGCGCCCCGCCGACGGCCCGCTCTTCCTGCCCGTGGACCGCGCCTTCTCGCTGAAGGGCTTCGGTACGGTCGCCACCGGGACCATCCTCTCCGGCGCCGTGACCGAGGAGGACGCGGTGGTGCTCTCACCGCCGGCGCAGGGACAGGGCCCGTTGCGCGTCCGATCGGTACAGGTACACGGGAAGGCCGTCCCGCGCGCCCTGGCCGGGCAGCGCACGGCGGTGAACCTCCCGGGCGTCGAGGCCCAGGCCATCTCGCGGGGGCAGGTGCTGGTACACGCCGGCGTCGTCCCGGTGAGCCAGGCGCTCGACGTGGAGCTCACCCTGCTCGCGGCGGCGCCCAAGCCCCTGCGGCACCGCGCCAAGCTCCTCCTCCACCTGGGAACGGCACAGGTTCCGACCTCGGTCTCCCTCCTCGATCGGGGCGAGCTCGCGCCGGGGGCCACCACGCTCGCCCAGCTGCGCCTTGGCGCCCCCGCCGCCGCGCTGACCGGCCAGCGCTTCATCCTGCGTGGGTTCGCGGTGCTGGAGGGGCGGGGCAAGACCGTCGCCGGTGGGCGCGTGCTGGCGGTGGCCGCGCGGCGGCGCAAGCGTGGCCGCCCTGCCGAGCTGGCTCAGCTCGAGGTGCTCGCGCGCGGCGACGCAGAGGCGCGCATCGCGGCCGTGCTCGCCATCGCGGGCCCCGCGGGTCTGGCTTCTCACGCGCTGGTGGGCCGCACCGCGCTGGCGCCCAGGGCGCTCCAGGCCGCGCTCGAGCGGCTCGGAGCGAGGGGCGGCGCCCTCCTCTTCGACCGCGAACACCGCGCTTACGTGGCGGGCGAGGTGGCGCGCGGGCTGGCGGCGCGGCTATTCGACGCGGTGAAGGCCTTTCACCAGGCGAAGCCGCTCGCTGCCGGCATCTCCCGCGAGGAGCTGCGCGGGAGGCTTCCGTCCGTGACCGACCCTCGCCTGTTCGCGCGGCTGCTCACCCAGCTGGTGGAGAAGGGCGAGCTCGTCACCGAGGGCGATCACGTGCGCGTGCCATCGCACCGCGCCGCCAGCGGAGCCGCCGGGGGAGCCCTCAAGGCCGAGCTGGAGTCCGTCCTCGCCCGAGGTAGGCTGACTCCGCCCTGGCTCTCGGAGCTGCCCGAGGCCGTGAAGGCGCCGCTCGACCAGGTCGCGGCGGTGCTGAAGCTGCTCGTGGCGGAGGGGCGTGCGGTGCGGGTCTCGGCCGAGCTCTACTTCGACGCGGCCGCGGTGTGGGGGCTGCGCGAGCGGCTCGTGAAGCAGCTCCAGGCGAAGCGCGCGGTCACGACGCAGGAGTTCAAGGAGCTCGTCGGCGCGACGCGCAAGCACGTCATCCCGCTGGCGGAGTACTTCGACCGCGAGAAGGTCACGCTGCGCGTCGGCGAAAAGCGGGTGCTACGCGGCGAGGGGAAGTAGCGGAAAGTGAAGGGTCCAGCCGTGAACCACTCCGCGCTCGACGCCGCCCCCATCCCCACCATCGTCCTCCGCGATCGCAGGATCGTCTACGCGAACGACGCCGCCGTCGGCCTCTACCGCGCGTCGCGCGACGAAGTCCTGGGCCGGCTCTACTCCGACTTCGTCGCGCCCGACGAGCTGGAGCGGGTGGCGGACCGACAGGCGCGCCGCCTGCGCGGCGATCACGCGCCGAGCGTGTACGTCACGACGCTCTCCTCCGGCGGGGAGCGGCGGTCGGTGCAGGTGCATGCCGCCGTCGCCGGCGAGGACGTGGTGGTGCAGTTCATCGACGTCACCGGCGAGGCGGTCCGACGCACGCGCCTGGCCAGCCTGGCCCGGCTGGGCGCGCTGGTGCAGCGGGAGCTGCGCGACGAGGACGTTCGGCGCGCCGTGCGCGACGCGTTTGCCTCGCTCGAGCTCGAGGGCGTGCTGGTCCGGCCGGACGGGGGCGAGCTCCGGGTGGAGGAGACACTGCTCGAGGACGGCCGGACAGCATGCCCGAAGACGGTCTACGGCGTGCGCCCGGTGGGCTCTCGCGTCCCGTGGACGCCCATGGCGCGCCAGGCGTGGGGGCAAGGCGCCGCCTTCGCCGACGACTGGCTGGCGGAGGCGCGCCGCATTTCTCCCGGCGAGCTGCCCGAGCTGGAGGCTGCCGCCGCGGCGAAGCTCTCGGCCGCCATGGTGCGCATCGACGTGCGGGGCCGGCGGCCGACCGCCCTGCTCGTCGCCATCGGGGAGTGGCTGCGCCCCGAGGACCTCCCCGCCTTCCGGCTCTTCGGGTCGCAGATCTCGGCCGCGCTCGACGCTGCCCGCTCCATACGGGCGCTCTCCACGCGCAACGGCGAGCTGCGCGCCCTCAACGCGGAGCTGGCGCACACGCAGGACCAGCTTGTGCGCCAGGAGCGCCTGGCGGCGCTGGGCGAGCTGGCTGCGGTGGTCGCGCACGAGGTGCGTAACCCCCTCGGGGTCATCTTCAACTCCCTCGGCTCGCTGCGCCGCCTGGTGCAGCCGAAAGGCGACGCCAAGATGCTCTTCGACATCGTCGGCGAGGAGGCGGATCGCCTGAACCGGATCGTGGGCGACCTGCTCGACTTCGCGAAGCCCTCCCCGGCCACGTTGAGCGCCGAGCCGCTCGACCGCGTGCTCGACGACGCGGTGGGGGCCGCGCTCGCGGACGCTGGCGGCCGGATCGCCGTCGTGCGCGACATCCCGGACGGACTGCCGCTCGTCCCCATGGACGCCCGGCTCATGCGGCAGGCCATCCTGAACGTGGCGGTGAACGCGGTGCAGGCGATGCCGGAGGGCGGGACGCTCTCGGTGCGCGCGCGGCTCGGCGGGGACGGGGTGGTGATGGAGCTGGCCGACACGGGCGAGGGAATCCCGGACGAGGTCCGCCACCGCGTCTTCGAGCCGTTCTTCACCACCAAGGCGACCGGCACCGGGCTCGGGCTGGCGGTGGTGAAGCGCATCCTCGACGACCACCGCGGGCGCGTGGAGGTGCGCGCGGTGGCGGCGGGCGGTACCCTCTTCGCCTTGCACCTCCCGCTCGAGCGCAAGAGCCAGCCCGAGTTGAAAAGCGCGGCGTCCGCGCCGAGGATGGCGCCATGAGCGAAGCGGCGGCGGGCATGGCTACCGGCGACCCGCAGCTCGCCTCGTCCGCGGGCGCGGCGGCCAAGGTCCTCGTGGTCGACGACCAGCGCAACATGCGCGCGACGACGGCCATCGTGTTGCGCGACGCCGGCTACACGGTCGCCGAGGCCGAGGACGGGGCGGCCGCCGTGCAGTGCGTGGCGAGGGAGCTCTTCGACGTCGTGCTCACCGATGTCCGGATGGGCGCGGTGGACGGGATGGAGGTTCTGCGCGCGACGCTGGAGGCGGCGCCCACGACGCAGGTCATCGTCATGACCGCCTACGGCACGATCGAGTCCGCGGTGGAGGCGATCCGGCGCGGCGCGTACGACTACATCGCGAAGCCGTTCAAGGAGGACGAGCTCCTCCTGCGCGTCGCGAAGGCGGTCGAGAAGCGCCGGCTGGTCCGCGAGGTGAGCCTCTTGCGGAGCGACTTCCAGGCGCGCTACGGCCTCGACCACATCGTGGGGCGATCGGCGAGCCTGCGCGAGCTCCTCGACCGGGTAGTGCGCGTCGCCCCGAGCGACGCGACCGTCCTCGTCAGCGGCGAGTCGGGCACCGGCAAGGAGCTCATCGCCCGGGCGCTCCACGCAGCCTCGCGGCGCTCCGATAAGCCCTTCATCCCGGTGAACTGCGCCGCCATCACCGAGACGCTCCTCGAGTCGGAGCTCTTCGGCCACGCGCGCGGCGCCTTCACCGGCGCCACCCGGGCGCGCCGCGGCCTCTTCGAGGAGGCGAGCGGCGGCACGCTCTTCGTCGACGAGATCGGCGACACCACGCCCGGATCCCAGGCGAAGCTCCTGCGCGCCATCCAGGAGGGCGAGATCCGCCGGGTGGGCGAGTCGCTCCCGGTGAAGGTGAACGTGCGCGTCATCGCCGCCACGAACCAGAACCTCAAGGTCGCGGTCTCGGAGAAGCGCTTCCGCGAGGACCTCTTCTACCGACTGAACGTCGTGCCGCTGCGCGTCCCGCCGCTCCGCGAGCGCCGCGAGGACGTGCCCTTCCTGGCGCAGCACTTCCTCGAGAGGTACGCGAAGCGCAGTGGAGAGCGAAAGACGCTCTCGCCGGCCGCGCTCCAGAAGCTCTTCGAGCACCCCTGGCCGGGCAACGTGCGCGAGCTCGAGAACATGATCGAGCAGGCGGCCGCCCTCGCGCCGCAAGCCGTGCTCTCCGAGGCGGACATCCGCTTCGAGGTCGCCGCCCCCCGGGGCGCGGGCGCCGTTCAGACCTTGGCGGAGGCGGTCGACGCCGCCGAGCGCCACGCCATCGAGGTCGCCCTCGCCAGCTGTGGCGGCGAGCACGCGCGCGCCGCGCGCGAGCTCGCGGTGTCGTCCACGACGCTATGGCGCAAGATGAAGCGCCTGGGCCTCGGCGGACGCGACAGCGAGCCCGAGTGAGGGACGTCGCAACGGTCACGAATCGAGAACTCGAGTCCAAGACGCTTGTCAGCGATCGCCTGACTGCGGCATGATGAAGAGTGGGTTTTGCTGAACGTCAACCCAGCTTTCCGCACCGTCTCGCTTCCGCACCGTGCGTAAAATAGGTCACACGCTTGGCTTGGGGGGAGCCATGCACTCGAGGAGAGCCGTTTTCTTGACGGCGTTCGCAGCGGCTGCGTTCGCCTGCAGTGGCCGTCCCGGGGACGACACGAGCAGCTCGGCCCACGGCGTTTCCAGGCTCGCGGCCACCGCAGCGAACCGAAGCGCCACCGCCACCTCTGTGGCCGACAGTCTCGGGGCCGTCGGGCCCAGGCGCGACTTCACCCGCAAGTTTCCCGACAGCGCCACGGTGGCCAGCGCAGACGAGCAGCGGCTCGTACACGCCAGCGGTTTCACCGACGACGCGGGCGCACGCCTTCCCGAGGACGCCGCTTTCGGTTTCCTGAGCCTGCGCGGAGCGGCCTTCGGACTGACCTCGCGCCAGTCTCTCGCGGTGAAGACGGCGCCTCCCGTGGGCCAGGTGGGAGCGGTGCGCTTCGAGCGATCGATCGACGGCCTTCCGGTGTTCGGCGGCGACATAGCACTCGGGGTGGACGGGCGGAACCGGGTCTTCGCCGTCAACGGCGGAGACGTCCCCCCCGTCGTCTCGGGCAGCCACACGCTCGGCGAGGCGGCGGCGAGGGCTGCCGCGATCGCCGGAATGACACCGGGGTTCGAGGGCGGCGCGCGAGACGCGGGCTCGGCCCGCGTCGCCGCGGGATGGCGTCCCCTCAGGGGCGAGGTGCGCGCCGTCTACCGCGTGGACTTCATCTCGGCGGATCCGCCCGGCGACTGGCGCGTCTTCGTGGACGGCGATACGGGCGCGGTCCTCTTCCGGCAAGACCTGCGTCGCCATGCGTCGGCGCCTGGGACGGTCTTCGAGGTCTCTCCCGTCGAGGATGCGGACAAGCAGTGTCCCTTGGATCCCAGCGGCACATACGAGACCTGCGCCACCCCGGTACCGGTCACGTTCCAGAACCTCACCACAGGCGCGGACCTCATCGGCACGCAGGCCAGCGTCTACAACTGCGAGGGGAGGGACCCCATGGCCGGCGGCTCTTGCACGGCCGTCGAAGCCGCGGATGGGGGGTTCAACTTCGAAGTGGACCCGACCTATCAATCCACGACGGACGACTTCGCCGCCGCGATGGCCTACTACCACGTGGACAAGCACACGAGCTTCTTCAAGAGTCTCGATCCGACTCCACCCACCGGGAGCGGCCTGGCGCTGAGTGGCAGCCTCCCTGCGCTGGTCAACGCCTTCGAGAACGGCGCGCCCCTCGACAATGCGTACTTCTCCCCCTATCTCGACGCCGTGCTGTTTGGGCAGGGCTCGACCGCCGACTTCGCCTATGACGCGACCATCGTGTACCACGAGCTCACGCACGGCGTCGTGAGCGCCTGGGGCGACTTCGATGTGGCATGGGACGCGATGGGGACTCTGTTCGAGCCCATGGCCCTCAACGAAGGGACCGCCGACGCCATGGCGGCGTCCGAGACCGGCCGCAGCCAGCTCGGGTCCTTCGTCGCCGGGACGTACAGCCCCCCTGCCGCTTACATCCGCGACATGGACGACCCGAACATCTTGCACACCTGTCAGGGCGACGGGAGCCAGGTCACCACGCTCGGCGAAAGCTCGATCAACGGGCTCGACGGGGAGCCACACGACGACGGCGAGATCTGGAACGGGTTCTACTGGGAGGTATACCAGGGGCTCAAGGCCGCGGGCGTCAAGGCCTGCTCCGGCGACTGCGAGGCGGGTCCGGCCATCCAGTACCTCACGCTGCAGCTCGCAGGCGGTACGCTGCCGACGTTCGCCAGCTACTGGCAAACCATGAGGTCGGCGGCCGCTACGCTCTTCCCGTCGACCGAAGTGGCGAGCTATGTCGAGTGCGTGGCGAAGCGACACGAGCTCGACACCTGCGACCGGACGGTCCCCGTCTACGCCGACGAGACGAAGCTCCAGTACGTGACCCTGCAATACTCACCGTTTCAGATCGTGATCCAGAACGTCGGCCCGGGCCAGCTCGACCTGTGTAGCGCCATGGGGACACAGACCAGGTTGTACCTGCGAAAGGGCCAGCCGGTGCAGCTTTCGCCCTCGAGTGATCCCAGAAGCGAAGACTTCACCATTGCCCACGACCGCCAGGTGGACTTTGCCCAAGGCTGCTACAGCGGAGGAAGCGGGAGTGTTCGCGTCGATTTCGGGGCCGACGACGCAGGTACCTGGTACCTGCTCTTCGACTCTCCCGGAGCAATGTACCCGGGCTACGACATCTACAAGGTCGATGTCGGCACCGCCGGGATGGCCACGCGCCCGACCCCGCCGGCCCCGACGACCTGCTCGCTCACCACCACCCCCATCACGATCTCTCCCGACCCTGCCGAGGTGGCGCCCGGAGGAAGCCTCACCTTCACCGCCTCCGGCGGATCCGGGACCGGGTACGCCTGGTCGCTCGCGAGCAGCCCCTCGGGGGGATCCATCATCGCGGATGACGGCGTCTATACTGCCGGCTCGACAGGCAGTGTGACGGACGTCGTGAACGTGACCGATTCCGTCGGCGGCACGGCCACGCGCGACGTCAAGGTCCCCGCGGGCCAATCCGACTCGGGATCCGGCTCCTGGTTGCCGGGCTGTGGCACGGGCAGTGGCGGCATGCCAGCCCTCGCGCTCGCCCTCGCGGCGCTCCTGACCCGGCTCTCGACGGGCGCCCGACGGGCGAGCGGCAAGAACGGATGATCCCGGCGCTGCTCTTCGCGGCCGCGCTCGGATCGGGTGGTGTCGCGAGCTTCAAGGCGGACTTTCCCAAGGCCTCTGCCCTGGAGTCCAAGGCGGGGGGGCGCCTCGTCCACGCCTCCGGCTTCACGGCGCCGGACCTCGGCGACACGCCGGAGTCGGCGGCACGCTCTTTCTTGTCCAGGTACGCCGCCTGCTTCGGGGTCACGGCACGTGAAGAGCTGGTGGCCCGTACGCACGGTCAGTCCGGCCGGCCGCAGGCGCTGCCCTTCGAGCGTCGCATCGACGGGCTACCGCTCTTCGACGGTGACGTGGTCGTGGGGCTCGACGCCGGGAACGCCGTCACCTTGGTGAACAGCGCCGACGTCCCAGCCCAGGTCACGGGGCGGGCCAAGATCTCCCGGAGGGGCGCGATCCGCGCCGCCAGGGCGGCGCTCCCCGGCCTGGAGGGCGCGTCGGCTTCGCGCGCCGAGCGCGGCTGGAGGGCCTTCGGCGACTCCATCCGCCCGGTCTGGCGCATCGACTTCAGCGCGGCGCGTCCGCCCGGGGATTGGCGCTCCTACGTGGACGCGGAGAGCGGGAGCCTCCTGATGCGTGTCGATCTGCGGGCGAGCGGCAACCGGGGGTGGGGCAGGCGCTGAGCTCGGAGCAAGGGCTGCAGGCTACGGACTCCGGGCTACGGTTACACGGGCCCTGGCCTGCGGCCCGTGACCCAAGCGGCGGACGGCAGGAGGAACGGCGGGCCATGAAAGCTCCCGCCTTTCACTTCTGAAAGCGGCGTTGCACGATTGAAATAGAACCGCTTGTGCGCACGGCCGCGCGCGGGGCGCCTGCGCTGCAAGCCGTGGTAATATCAACGTTTACGTCTTGCAGGGCGGCAAGCCTTCTGCTCTTCCAAGTTGGCACGCGGCCTGCTGGGTCGCTGCACGGAGGCTCGGCGCGGGCCGAGAGTGGTATCCCCCCCGAACCCTTCCCGCTGCGTGCGCCGGGCCTCCCCTTCATCCGCTCGTCGGGATCGGCCGCGTGGCACCGTTCCTCATCGTAGATGGTGACCGCAACTTCCGAGAGGCGCTCGCCATAGCGCTGCGCCTCGACGGCTTCGATGTCCGGGTCGCGGCGAGCGTGAAGGACGCGCAGCGAGCCCTGGCCATCCTCCCGTTCACGATGGTGCTGGTGGACTCGTTGCTGCGCGGCGCCGACGAGTTCCTGGGACAGCTCGCGGCCTCCGCGTGCGCCCTCATCGTCGCGACCGGACCTCACCGCGAGCTCCTCGACCGCGCGGCCACACGCCATCGCGTCCGCACGCTCGAGAAGCCCTTCTGGGCTGCCGATCTGGTGGCACTTTAGACCCTGGCAGCTAGAGCGAAGCCGCGCTCGTCGAATGATATCCCTCCTCGCCATGCTCGGCGAGGTCCAGCCCGGCCGTCTCGATTTCCTCGGCCGGACGCAGGCCCACGACGGCCTTCACGACGTAGGCAATCAGCGTCGTCATGGCGACCGACAGGACCACCGTGAGCGCCATCGCGGCCAGCTGATGGCGCCACAGCGTCTTGCCGACCACGTCCTTGAGGTTCGTCGCCAGGTTGGCGTTCACGTCGTTCGTGGCGAGGACTCCGGTGAGGAACGCCCCTAGCGTGCCGCCCACGGCATGAACGCCGAAGGTGTCGAGCGCGTCGTCGTAGCCGAGCCAGCCCTTGAGCTTGTAGCACGCCAGGAACGGGATCAGGCCCGCCAGGACCCCGATGACGACCGCGCCCGTGGTGTTGACAAACCCGGCGGCTGGCGTCACCACGACGAGCCCGGCCACCGCGCCTGAGCAGAAGCCCAGCACGCTCGGCTTTCGCCTGATCACGTACTCCGCCATGGCCCATGTGAACGACGCGATGGCCGCCGCCAGCGTCGTGGTCGCGAAGGCGTTTGCGGCGACGCCGTCTGCGGCCACGGCGCTCCCTGCGTTGAAGCCGTACCAGCCCACCCAGAGCATGCCGGTACCGACCATGCAGAGGACCATGCTGTGTGGGGGCATCGGCTCCTTGGGGAAGCCGAGACGCTTGCCGAGGATGAGGCAAAGGATCAGGGCCGACCAGCCGGACGACATGTGCACCACGGTGCCGCCCGCGAAGTCGACGGCCTTGATGGTGGCCTTCGCGTTCCACACGCCGTTCATGAGCCCCGTGATGCCCCACACCATGTGCGCGAGCGGGAAGTACACGAGGAACATCCAGAACCCCACGAACAGCAGGATCGCGGCGTACTTCATCCGCTCGGCGATCGCGCCGATGATGAGCGCCGGGGTGATGATCGCGAACATCATCTGGTACATCGAGAACACGTTGTGCGACACCCAGTACGCGTAGTTGCCGTTGGGCTTCGAGTCGACGCCACGCAGGAACGCGTGCTTGAGGCTGCCTATGATGGACCCGCCGTCGTCCGCGAACACGAGGCTGTAGCCGCACAGCCACCACAGGATGGTGACGAGGCCCGCGATCCCCAGGCACTGGGCGAGCACCGAGAGGACGTTCTTGCGGCGCACCAAACCGCCGTAGAACAGGGCCAGACCCGGCAGCGTCATGAACAGCACGAGCGCGGTACTCGCCATCATCCAGCCGTTGTGGCCCGGCCCCGGCACGTCGGCGAGCTTGGACCCGACCTTGGAATCGACGGCGTCGGCTCCGCGGGCCGCGTTCCCTACGTACGCTTCCAGGTCGGCGACACGCTGCGCGATGTCTGGCTCGGCGCGGTCTGCAGGGCGAGCGAGCGGCGCGTACACCGCCATCGCGGCGACGAGTCCAACCAAGCAAGGAAGCTTCCTGGGCATTGTGCGATTCCTCTCTGCTCTTTGGGTCGGGTTGGCCATACCTCTCCCGCTCCCAAGAGCGAAGGCCCGGCCCTGAAGGGCCGGAGCCCGAGAGGGCATTGGGCCTGGCTCCGGCAGAGCTCGACGCTATCAAGCTCATCCCCGACGCAGAGAGCGGCAGCGGCGCCGGAGAAACTCACCGATCGCTCGATCCACTTCCTGCAAGTGCGGCCTGTCATCGAGCGCCGATTTCGGGGCGATCCGCACGAGCTCGCAGTGTGGCAGGGACTGGGCGAGCTGCTGGGCGTACTCGAACGGATGAACCGGATCTCCCTCCGCCGCCAGGATCAAGGTCGGACACTGGACGGCCGCCAGAGCCTGTCCCACACCGTCCAGGCCCCGCGAGAGCGGCAGGTGTCTCAGCCGCGCTATCGCGCGCTCCCGATCCTGCGGGTGATCGAGCACGGACTTGATGTGTCCCCGAATGCTCTTCGCGGCGTCAGGGGACACCTCCTCGATGGCGTTCAGGATCGCGCTCTCCTCCAGCGCCTTCGCAGCGGACGTCCGCCAGTCCTTCGCCGCCAGCAGCTCGGCCACCAGTCCGAGCGCCTGCCTCGCCTGCGCGCTCATGGGCCCGTCCGCCCACGCAGGCCGACAGAGGATGAGGGCTCGGCATCGTTCCGGCTGTTGGACCGCCAGCCGGAGAGCAGCGGCCGCACCCATCGAGATGCCCCCGACCATGGCGCGCTCTACTCCGAGATGATCGAGGAGCGCCGCCAGGTCGCGAGCCAGCGTCCGGATGGAGAGGCACTCCACCGGGCCTAGATCGCTCTGTCCGTGGCCGCGGAAGTCGGCGTGGAGGATGCTCAACTCCTCCAGCGGAACGGCGGTGTGCTCCGGGACCAGGAAGCGACCGGGCTGTCGAACGTCACCGCCGATGCCGTGCTGGAACAGCAGCCAATCGGGAGAGGCCGCGGGTTGCGCGACGCGGCGCACGTAGTGCAGACGGAGTTTACAGCTCTCGTAGTATGGCATCGTCGGTCGGCTGGGTCTGGGGGGATGGGCTCTGGCAAACGAGCGCTGGTGGCGCGGGGGGAGACAAGGCCGCCCTCACAG
>MEMX01000116.1:0-301 GCA_001768075.1 Anaeromyxobacter sp. RBG_16_69_14
CGCCGCGCGAAGGGGGCGAACCCCTCCTGGAACTCCGCGGAGGAGAGGACCGCGTCGGCGAACCGCGCCGCGGCCTGCTCGTACTCTTCGTGGACGTTGGTCCAGCTGGTGTGGACCTTCGCCTCGCGGAGCGCCTTCTGCACGTAAGCGATGATGCGGCCCGTGTACGCCGTCCAGGCCTCGGTGCCGGACTTGGGCGCCGGGTCGGGGAAGGTGCCCACCAGCGTCTGGTAGAGCAGCAGCTCGTCGTTCCGGTCCGGCGCCGGCTCGCCGTCCACCTCGGAGCGAAACTTCCTGTTCA
>MEMX01000116.1:333-2396 GCA_001768075.1 Anaeromyxobacter sp. RBG_16_69_14
ATCCGGACCCGCACGTCCTCGCTGCGCTTCGTGTCGTGGGTGGATGTGGCCGCGAGCGATCCGGACCATCGCTCTCGCCGCGCCTGGTTGAGCTCGTGGAACGCCTTCACGCTGGTGCCGAACTCGCGCGGGTCGCCGCCCACCTCGTTGAGCGAGAGCAGCCGCGCGTACACGTAGAACGCGGTGTCCTCGACCGCCTTGGCCGCCACCGGCCCCGTCACCTGCTGGAGCTTCAAGGTGAACTCGAGCCACTTCGCCTTCTCCCCGTCGGAGAGGCCGTCGGGGTAGCGCAGCAGGATGACGTCCCGCAGGAAGTCGTAGATGGACGGCTCGGTGACCGGGCTCCGGCGCCGCGCGCGCAGGAGGGTCGCCTCCACGTAGCGGCGGTCGCGCTCGTCCACGTCGCCCTGCGGCGTCACGTAGGTGCGGTAGATGGGGAAGTTGGAGACGAACTCCACCAGGGCGCGCCGCAGCTCGTTCAACGTGAAGTCGCGCGTGCGGCGGTTCGTCTCGCTGATCAGGTTCAGGCGGCGGGCGAGCATGTTGATCTCGCTCGCCATGGAGGAGGAGGTGATGACGCGCTTGGCCTGGTAGGCGAGGTCGCGGAAGCTCTGCGATACCCCGGTGAGCTTTCGGTACCCTTCGGTGAAGCTCTCCTCGACCGAGGAGTCCACGAACAGTCCGCTCGCGGCGGCCAGGAACTCGTAGCCGGTGGTGCCGTCGATCGCCCAGGACTCGGGCATGCGCTCGTGGGGGGAGAGGATCTTCTCGGCGATGACGTAGAGCGGACGCGCCGGGAGCTCATCCGCGGCGAGAGCTGCCTCGAGGCGTGCGCGCAGGGCCACCTTGGTCGCGTTCGGCAAGGCGGTCGCTTGTCCTCCACCGCCTGCCCCGTGAGGCCTCTTGCCGCGCTCCGCCACGAGCGCCTCCGCCCGCTCCACCAGCGCCGAGGCCTGCAGGCGCAGGAAGTACGTGGTCGGGTCGTAGAGGCCGTCCGGGTGGTCGATGCGCAGCCCGATCACCCGGCCCTCGCGCACCAGCCGGAGGACGAGCCGGTGCGCCTCCTCGAAGACGCGCTCGTCTTCCATGCGGATGGCCGCGAGCCCGTTGACGTCGAAGAAGCGCCGGTAGTTGATCTCCTCTCCCGCCACCCGCCAATGTGCCAGGCGGTAGGCCTGGGAGTCGAGGAGGCGATCGAGGAGGTCGAAGCTACGCGGATCGCCGGGGCGCCCGTTGAAGAGCGCCACGTTGTGGTCGATGTGCTCGAGCACCGCCGGGGAGGCGTCGCAGAGCATGTGCAGACGCCGCTTCGCCACCTCCTTCTCCCTGGCGCGCTCCTCCACTTTCTCCGGATCGGCCTCCGGGCGCGGCGCAAGCTTCTCGAGCGAGGTGCAGATGCTCTCCAGCTCCCAGACGCTCGGCTCCTCGGGCCCGAGCTTCTGTCGCAGCTCCTCCAGCCGATGGCGCAAGACCTGGGGCACCGAACGCGGCGCGACCGGGAAGCGATGGTGGTAGTAGGCGACGAGGAAGCTCCCTCCCTCGCGCGCGAGCCTGAGCTCGCCCTTCTCGAGCACGACCCCGTACTGATCCCCGAGGACGGGGATGAGGACCTTGTTCTCGAGCTCGCTCTTGACGGGTCGCCAGTCGATGTCGAAGAAGTAGGCGTAGCGCGAGCTGGGACCGTTCTCGAGCACCTCCAGCCACCAGGCGTTCTGGGGCCCGACGCCCATGTGGTTCGGGACGAAGTCGAGGACTTGGCCCAAGCCGTTCCTGGCCAGGGCCTCGCATAGCTTGACGTATCCGGCCTCCCCGCCCAGCTCCGGGTTGATGTGGCCGTGATCGACGACGTCGTAGCCGTGGGTGGACCCGGGGGCGGCCGCCAGGATGGGTGACAGGTAGACGTCCGTCACGCCGAGCTCGTGCAGGTACGGGGCGAGGGACGCCGCCTGCTCGAACCCGAAATCCCTCGTCAACTGGATCCGGTAGGTGGAGGCAGGCCTCCGCGTGGCGGCGCGCCCCTCCCGGACGGCCGTGCGGAGCTCGCCGTACGCCTCGGCGAGTCC
>MEMX01000116.1:2409-5968 GCA_001768075.1 Anaeromyxobacter sp. RBG_16_69_14
CCAGGGCGCTCTCCCCTGTCTCCTGTTTCACCTCCTACAGGGTGAGGCTGCCGGAGCGGGCGGCAAGGCCCCGCTGGCGCGCCTGTCTCCTGGGGCCTCACGCCATCGCACCGGGCGCTCGAGGTCGCCTTCGCTTGGGCCGGGACCGCCCCTACCTGGGCGCGGAACGCCTCGCCACGACCGCGACCGCGACGGCCGGGCTCATCGCATGCATTTGCACGACTAGGGCCACAGGTCCAAGTTGAATGGGGCCCCTCGGGGCTGCTACCCTGGATCTTAGATCGGTTCGTATGCGGCTTTCAGTTCGGGCGTCCATGCGCCTAGCGCGGCGGCGCCAAATCGACCGCGCGTGGCGGCGCTTCATCGAGGACGCGATCGAGCCGGCCGGGATCAGCGAGGAAATCTCGCGAT
Source organism: Anaeromyxobacter sp. RBG_16_69_14 (assembly GCA_001768075.1). Classification (GTDB taxonomy): domain Bacteria; phylum Myxococcota; class Myxococcia; order Myxococcales; family Anaeromyxobacteraceae; genus Anaeromyxobacter_A. The sequence continues at coordinate 2,821 of MEMX01000116.1, forward strand.
CCTGGCGACGCGCACGGATGTCCTATCAGATCGATCCCGGACTCACCCACCTGCCCCGGGTCCTCTCCCCGGAGGCCCTGACGAGACGGTGCGAACGCGATGACGTGCTGCGTCTCGCCGCGCCCATCCTTCGGGATTTCTTGAGCCACCTGGCACTCTCGGACCATGTCCTGGCCTTCTTCGACCGCGAAGGCTGGATGCTCTCCATCGACGGAGATCGGCGGATCGCCGATCGCGTCGAGCAGATCGATTTTCGCCCTGGGGTGAAATGGACGGAGGAGTGCGCAGGCACGAACGGCCCGGGCACCGCCCTTGCCCTGGGGAAGCCAGTCGAGGTGTTTGCCTCCGAGCACTTCGTGGCGGCATGGCATCCCTGGAGCTGCGCGGCCGCCCCGATCCGGATGCCCGGCGAACAGGAGCCGGTCGGGCTCATCGACGTCACGGGGCCCTGGGAGCTGCAGTCGCGCAAGGCGCTGCTCGTCGCCAAGGCGATCGCCCGGACCATCGAAGAGCGAGTGCGGGCGGCCTCCAGCGTGCGGGACGAGGTCGTGCGTCACGCGTTTCGCGCGGCGCACGAGGCCGGAGATGCCCTGGTGGCGGTCGATGCCCGCGGACGCGTCATCGCCGTGAACGACGCGGCCGCTCGTCGGAGAGTCGTGGAAGCGGGGTCGCTGCCGCTCCCGATGAGGGGAGCGGTCGCCGAGGTCCTCCTCTCGCGGTCGCGCAGCTCCGACGGCGAGGTGCGCCGCGCATCACCGGATGGCCCAGCCTACGTCGTGTCGGAGGTACGGCACGAGGGCTCGGCGGTCGGCGCCATCCTGCGCTTCGCCACGAAGGCGAACGGGGCGCACCTCTCCCGCTCGCGGCGGCACCCTTCGGCTCGGTACGACTTCAGCTTGATTCTGGGTCGGTCGGAACCCCTGCGCCAGGCTGTCGAGCTCGCCAGGACGGCGGCGCGCAACGACCTGCCGGTCGTCCTGTCCGGCGAGTCCGGAACCGGCAAGGAGCTGTTCGCGCACTCGATCCACGCCGCCAGCGGTCGCCAGGCCGGGCCCTTCGTGGTGGTGAACTGCGGTTGCATCCCGGAACAACTCGTCGAGGCGGAGCTCTTTGGCTACGAGGCAGGCACCTTCACGGGGGCCAAGCCAGGGGGCAGTCCCGGCCGCTTCGAGGACGCCGACGGAGGCACGCTGTTCCTGGATGAGGTGAGCGAGCTGCCGCACCAGGCCCAGGTGGCGCTTCTGCGCCTTCTTCAGGAGAAGGAGGTCGTTCGCCTGGGGGGCTGCATGTCGCGCCGCCTGGACGTCCGGATCGTCGCGGCGACCAACAAGCCGCTCGGCGAGGAGATGCGCGCGAAGCGATTCCGCCGTGACCTGTACTATCGGTTAAACGTCTTCTCGATCTCGGTACCGTCCCTGCGTGACAGAGACGACGACATCCCGCTCCTCGCCCAGGGGTTCCTGGCCGAGGCAGAGGCCGACGTGGGGCGGCGCAACCTCACGCTTACCGCCGACGCCCTCGACGCGCTTCGAGACCATGACTGGCCCGGGAACGTCCGCGAGCTGAAGAACGTCATCTCGCGGGCGGCCGCGACGGCTCCGCAATCGGAGGTCGCCGCTCGCGACCTCCTCCTCGAGACAGGCGGATCCAAGCCGGCAGGCAAGGCCTCCAGGGCGGAGAGAGAGACGCTCCGGGAAGCGGTGCTCAAGGCAGAGCGCAAGGTCCTCCTCGAAGCACTCGACGCCTGCGGATGGAACTTCGTGCACGCGGCGCAGCGACTCGGCATCAATCGCACGACGCTGTACCGCCTGCTGAGCCAGCACGAGATCTCGCGGGCGCTCACCTCGCGCTGAATCTGCTACGCGCGAGAAGGGCTGGCTTACTTGGCTGCTTCCAGCCGCGCCCGCACCTTGATCATCTCCCCCACGATGCTGACCGCGATCTCCTCCGGCGTCTCCGCCAGGATCTCGACGCCGATGGGCGAGCACACGCGGGCCAGGTCCTCCCTGCGGTAGCCCTGCTCCAGGAGCGCCTGGTACAGCATGTCGCGCTTGCGCTTGCTACCGATCATGCCGATGTAGCCCGCCTTCGTCCGCAGCGCCTGCTCGAGGACGGTCCGGTCGTGGAGGTGACCACGGGTCACGATGACGAGATAGCTGTCCTCGTCAACGGGGAGCTCCGGGAGCGGATCGAACCCCTTCAGCACGACGAGCTCGGTGGGCGGGGGGAACCTCTCGTGGCTAGCGTACTCCGGCCGGTCGTCCAGCACGACCGTGCGGAAGCCGACCGTCTCACAGAGGGGCGCGATCCGCTGAGACACGTGACCCGCGCCGAAGATGTAGGCCGTCCCCGCCCGCCGGATGGGCTCCACCAGGAACCGCGGACCGTCCAGCGCCTCCGCGTGGATGGAGATCTTGGCCGGCCCGGCCGTGAGCTTCGCGAGGAACGTCGGATCGGCGTCGAGTCTGCCGACGAGGGTACCGTCGCGCCGCACCAGGCACTGCTGCCTGCTCGCCGGGCCATTACCGAAGGTGGTGACGAGCCACGCCTTCTCCTTGCTCTCCAGGATCTCGACCGCCGCCTGGCAGACCGCCCGGTTGCTCTCGTCGGCCGCGTCGACGAAGTCGATGAGGATCTCGCCCTTGCCGCCGCAGATCATGTCCATGGCGGCGCCGTCCGCGCTGCTGAGGTTGAAGGACTGGATGGTCGTCCGCCGCGACTCCATCGCCTCGCGGGCGAGCTTCATCGCGTCAGCTTCCAGCCGCCCCCCGCCGATGGTCCCGGAGATCGAGCCGTCGGGCCGCACCACCATCTTCGCGCCAGCGGTACGCGGAGCGGATCCCGTCTTGTCGAAGATCGTCGCCACCACGAAGTTCTGACCGTCCCGCAGGAGTTTCGCCATTTCCCTGAAGACCACTTTCATCGGTTTTCCTCCGAGTGCGAACCAGGCACAGGGTGCCATGGGGCGCGAGGCGTCGCAACGTCAGCCATACCTCGGATTCGAGATGCAGCGCGCGCCCGAGGTGCCGGGTCGGTCCGTGCGGATCGGAACGAGGGGGTGTGACCACCTGTCCGGCGGCGATCTCGCGGCTACACTGGCTCGGGGGGTCCCATCCATCATGGAACGATGCGGCCGGAGCGGGCGGCA
>MEMX01000116.1:5977-13551 GCA_001768075.1 Anaeromyxobacter sp. RBG_16_69_14
AGGCGCTCCGCGGTGCCGACGGCGTCCATGAGCGCCGCCATCCCCGTCGGCATGCGGTACGACCAGTTCGCGTCGTTGACCGTCCCGGGCACGTTCACACGCTCGCGCGACCCGAGCGCATCCTGGAAAGGCAGGAGTATGAGATCCGACCCCGATCTGTAGACCAGCTCCAGCATCGCGTCGCGCACGTCGTGGTCGAAGCGCTGCGGCGCGCGTTCGCGCAGCCGGGCGAGGGCGGGGATCCGCAAGAACGCCTCGCGCTCGGCGTCCAGCATCGCGTCGTACCAGTCGGCGACGGAGTCGGTGTCGTGCGTCCCGGTAGTGCCGACCGAGAGCGCCGGCCATCGCTCCGGGTCGCGAAACGGGGAACCCTCCTCCTCCCACTCCCGCTCCCAGCGCAGGATGCGGTAACCCGGCACCTCGCAGCGAGTGAGCGAAGCGCGCACGAAGTCGGGCACCGTCCCGAGATCCTCGGCGATGACGCGCGCACCCTGGGAGAAGATCTCCAGCATCTTCTCGCCGTTCTCGATCTGAGCCGGCTCCGTATCGGGGATGAAGGCCGGCTTCCCACCGTCGTTCGTCCTGTAGTAGGTCCGGTAGAGACCGACCACGTGATCGACGCGGTAGAGTCCGTACAGGTCGCCGCTTCGCCGGGCGCGCTCGGTCATCCAGTGGAAGCCGTTCTTCGCCATCACGTCCCAGCGGTACACGGGCAGGCCCCAGTCCTGGCCGGTGTCGCTGAAGGCGTCCGGTGGCACGCCCACGCGCGCGTCGAGCCTGAAGTCGAACGGTCGGGACCAGACGTCGGCGGAGTCGGTCGCAACCATGAAGGGGACGTCGCCCATGAGCTCGACGCCGACGGCGTTGCACGCGCGGCGCGCGGCGTGCCACTGCTGATCGAGCTGCCACTGCAACCACACGTGGTAGAGGAGCCGCTCCGAGCGCTCGGCGCGCGCGGCGGCGAGCGCGCGCGGCTGCTTCTCGCGGAGTGGAGCATCCCACTCGGTCCAGGGCTTCCCGCCATAGCGATCGTCGTGCAGGGTGACGAAGAGCACGTAGTCGTCGAGCCAGCTGGCGTGCTCCCGGGCGTAGTCCTCCATCTGGCGCGCGCGGCTGGAGCGGTTCTTCCACTCTGCGTCAAGGAAGGCCCGGAAGGCGAGCTCCAGCGCCCGGGTCTTGAGTGCGCGCACGCGTGGCCAGGGCACCGCAAGCGCGCCGGGCAGATAGGCTAGCTCTTCCTGCTCCTCGGGCGAGAGCGCGTCACGGCCGCCTGCCGCGTGGAAGTCCTCGAGCGCGTCCACCGCGAGGTAGACGGGGTCGAGCGCGAACGCGGAGAGCGCTGCGTAGGGGCTGGACTGCCCCCGTGAGGCCTCGTGGACCGGGAGCACCTGCACCACCGAGAACCCGGCGGAGGAGGCCCAGCGCGCGAAGGGGACGAGATCGGGGACCTCGCCGAGACCCCAGCCGGTGGAGGTGCGGATCGAGAACAGTGGGATGAGGCAGCCAGCCTGGCGCATGTGCGGAGTGGCGGTCCTGGCGTCGGGGAGCGAGGAGGGAAGTGTTGCATACATGAGGAGGACGCCAGGGACAACGCCTGCGGCGGGGCCTATCTTCCCCAGCGGCGGCACCGCCGGATGGCCATCCTCGGTGGCCCGACTCGCACGAAGCACGCCCCTTCCCGCGGCGACCCCCCGACGAAATCGCCGCGCGGCGCGACGATTCTCATCAGAGGTAATAGACTAGCTCACCGAGACCTGCCTGACCGCCGTCCGGTACACCCAGATTCGCGCGGTGTGCGTCCGCGCGTCGGCGGGCACCATGAAGAAGCCGACGCGCTCGGGAGCGTAGTCCACGCTGTACCCGGCAACCTGGCGGCCGTCGCGAAAAGTGACGCGCACCTTCTTGCCCTCGGGTTGCGGGGGCGACTCGCCAGCGGAGAGCATGAAGAAGATGGCCTTGACGTGCTCGACCGGAACCGATTCTGCGGCGCCGCCCGCCTGACAGGTGAGGAGCACTTCCCCCGCGTCGAGCGCGAGATCGCTCACCGTGCCGCGCTTCACTTGTCCGTCGGCGGTGTGGATGACGACGCGGTGCGTGCCGCGGACATAGCTCGTCGGAACCGGGATCTCCGCACGCTCCTCCTCCGCCGCGGTCATGGGCGACGACTCGACAGCCGCCTCATCCGCGGGAGCGAGCGAGGTGTGCTCGAGAACTCGCGGTGGCTCGGCCGCGGGCAGCGCTTCGAAGGCGAGCGACGACTCGGGGGACAGCGGGGCCAAGACCTCCGGCGTGTCGACCGCGTTCATCGCACTCCCCGCCGCGAGACCACCGGTAGCAAGCGGTGCCACGCCCTGCGGGAGCGAGTCCTCGACCGGCGCCAGGAGCTCCATGGAGTCCGGGGATGCCGGCGTCGCGACGTCGACGACCTCTTCGGTGACCTGGATGATGTCTTCGTCGAGGAGCTCGATCAGCTCGCCCTCCAAGGGGGCTTCGCCCACCGGGGCGGCGACTCCGCCGAGTCCATCGGGCTCATCCCCTGGGAGGCCCGGGACAGAGAAGTCGGATCCGCTGCTTCGACGGGGCTCGCCTGCGGACAGGTCGAGGGCGGGCAACTGCGGTTGCGAGCCTGTCGGGAGCTCCCATAGCGCGGTGGTCTCCGCTCCGCGCTGCTCTTCCTTCGCGTGGCCGATGTGCGGCTCCGCGTCGAAGGCGGTGAAATCCACGGGCTGATCGTTCGCTGGCACCGCGATCTCGGCCCACGTGACCTCGGGGAACGGCAGGTCGCCCTTGTCGGTGCGAGCGACCTCTGGCTCGAACGCGAGGAGGGGATCGGCGGGGTAGTCGGGCTCGGGCTCCAGGGCATCGAGGGGCACCGCCTCCGCGATCGGAACGTCGAGCGCTCCGAGCTCCATCGGTGGTAGGTCCGGCACGGCCTCGGGTGGCAGCTCCGGCACGGCCTCGGGTGACAGCTCCGGCACGGCCTCGGGTGACAGCTCCGGCACGGCCTCAGGCTCGCATCCCGGAGCCCCGAAGACCGGGAAGGAGGCTTCGCCAACACCGAAGTCCTGGACGGCGGGAGCAGTGTCCTGCGGGTCGGTTCCCGGATCGGCGTGAACGGCGTTGGGGTCGTCTGGATCGACTCCGCCTCCCTGCGCGCTCAGCTGCAGCGCATACGCGTAGGCAGTGGCGGGATCCCAGCCTTGTTCCGCATACCACGCTGCCCAGGCAGCGTCGTTCGGGTCGTTCGGATCGAGACCGTACGCGGCCGCATCGTAGATGGGCGCGGCCGCATCGTAGACGGGCGCAGCCGCATCGTAGACGGGCGCAGCCGCATCGTAGACGGGCGCAGCCGCATCGTAGACGGGCGCGGCCACCGCGACCGCATCGTCATCCCAGCCAGCACCCGGGGCACCCAGGTCGAGGTCCAGCGCACCTGCGCTCGGGAGTACCGGATCGGCGACTGCGGGCGCGGGCGGCGTGGCAGGTGCGGGAAGGCGAGCATCAGGCGCCCGCGCGGCAAAGGTGGCGCGCGGCGTAGCCGCCGGATCGAGCAGCGCGCGCACCTGCGCCGCGGCCGCCTTGACGTCGAAGCCGCGCGTGGGCGCCGGCGTGCCGACAGCTCCGGAGAGGGCAGCCCGACGCGCCTCCTCCTCCGGCGCTAGCCCCGCCGTCAGCCGCTTCTGCTCGAGGAGGCGGAGCTCGTTCACTTGGCTCGCGGAATCGGACATGGTTCATTGACCGAGAGAGGAGGAACGCGACACTGCGTCCTCGCGGATGATACCGCGGCCTCGCGCCAGCGAGAAACCGCCGTGCCCCACTCGATCCCCTCCTCCTGATGTGTGGAAGCCACCGCGCACCTCCGACTTCACGCCAGTCTGCCCCTTGCCCTGCTGCCTCCCGGAGCGGCGCGCGCCTCGCGCTGGACATCCTGGGGGCGCGTCGTTAGCGTCAGGCAGGCGCCGAAGCGCCTGGAGGTTTTCCCGGAAGGAACTCGCCGCGGCGCGTCATCAATTCCATTCGACGCGTCGCAACCCGCACTTCCGAGGCACCCCACCGTACGTGGTGAGCGCGCAGCACGCCGGACTCCCGGTGGGGGGTGTGGGGGGAGCGGCGGTCGCTCCCCCCACTTCGAGGGTGAGCTGCGCGAAGCGCGGCGAGCCCGGAAATCCCTCAGGCTCGCCTCGGAGACGTGGGTGAGCACACGGCGTACCGAGAGGCGAGCCTGAGAGGCCTGTTCATCACGGGTACCGACACCGGCGTGGGCAAGACGGAGGTCGCCTGCGGGCTCGTGCGCGGGCATCGGGCGCGGGGGCTCGACGTGGGCGCCATGAAGCCTGCACAGTCGGGGCACCATCCAGGCGAACTCTCCGATGCCGACCGGCTGCGCGCGGCAGCGGGCGGGACCGACGCGGTCGAGCTCGTCTGCCCCTACAGGCTCGGAGCTCCGTTGGCGCCGGCGGTGGCAGCGCGGCTGGAAGGGAAGTCCCTCTCGCTCTCGGTCATCCTGGAGGCCGCGCGCACGCTGGCGGCTCGCCACGCCGCCCTGGTGATCGAGGGCGCGGGAGGGCTCATGACTCCGCTCACGGATCGTGAAACCTTCGCCGATCTCGCGGTCGCGTTCGGACTGCCCGTGCTGGTGGTCGCGCGCGCTGGTCTCGGTACCGTGAACCACGTTGCGCTCACCTGCGAGGCGCTGCGGGCGCGCGCGCTCGTCGCCCGCGGCATCGTGCTCAACCGCACCTCCCGCGACCACGATCCGTCGGAGCCTCACAACGCCGCCGAGATCGAGCGACTCACCGGCGTGCGCGTGCTGGCGACCCTGCCCTTCGAGCGTGAGCAGGCCGCGCGCGAGCGCCTCATCGCGGAGGAGCTTTCTCGCGAAGTCCAGTTCTAGGCCGCGCGGTCGGAAAATGGATCATTGCCCGGATCGGCCCTACAGATCGTTCCGTGCCCAACCTCGTCGATCTCTCCCTCTGCGCGGAGGCGCGCCGGGCGCTCCACCGCGTCCTCTCCGAACGCGGCCTCGGTTTCTTCGTGAAGTCGTCCCCAGGCCGCGGGCCACATCTGGACAGCCGCCGCATCGCCTGGGTGGTGGAGGTGGCGCGCCGCCAGAGCCGGGAGCGCCGCTGCGATCCCGACGCGCTCGCGCGCATCCGCAGCGTCCTCCGCCGCGAGCTGATCCGCCGCCTCGCGGAGACCATGGTGCGGGCGGGGCTCTGACTCGCCTTCGCTGTCTTTGCTGCTCGTCGCGCGGTTCAGAGGCGAGTCAGAGCGATTCCCGGGCCCGCTGCGCTTCGCGCAGCAGTCCCTCAACCGGGGGGAGCGACCGCCGCTCCCCCCAGACCCCCACCGTCCAGCTATCTCGCCTGACGGGAAGGGCGAAATACGAATCTACCCCCCCTTTCCGCTCTTCCTCGCCACAAAGCGGAGCTTCAGATCGACGAGCAGGTTGTCGAGGAACCTGGCCTCCTCCTCCGTCAGGTTTCCCTTCGTCTTCTCCTGGAGCATCCCGAGAATGTCGATGGTCTGCTGCGCGAGGACGAGGCTGGTTCGTGCCTCGCCGGACTCGGGGTGTGGCGCGTCGCCGAGGTGCACGAAGGCTGAGGACCCGAGCGAGAGGCAGAACGTGTAGAAGTCGATCTGCTGCGGCGGTCCCTTCTTCTCGTCGGCCATGGCTTTCTCCGTGGGGTGGCGGGGTACCAGCCCCGCCTTGCTAATCGAGTCCGAAGGCGATGCGCTCGGCGACGTAGCCGCGCTGTACGAGGAGGACGAGCTGCCCCGAGCGGCGCGCCTTTCCGGCGAGCTTGCGGAATTCGGTCACGCTCGAGACCTCGCGCGAGTTCACCTCGCGGATGAGGTCGCCCGTGGCCATACCGGCGCGCGCCGCCGGGCTACCGCGCCGGATGGCCTTGGCCACCACGTATCGATCGCCACCGATCCGCGCCTCGCCCACCTGGATCCCGGTGAGCCGCGCGACGAGCTCCTCGAGCTTCGTCGGCGAGATGTTGACCGCGCGTAGCGGGAGCGTGAGGCGTTCCTTACCGCGCAGCACCTCCACCCGTGCCACGCTGCCGATGGGAAGATCGCGCACGCGGAAGCGGTACTCCTCGGCGCTGTCGACGGGCTGCCCGTCCACGGCCTCCAGCACGTCACCGCGGTGGAAGCCTGCCACCGCAGCAGGCGAGCCGGACTCGACCTCTGCCACCGACACGCCGCGCGGACCCTTCCTGGCGTCGCTGCCCTCGGAAGCAGCCAGGTCTTGCACCTCGAGACCGGTGTAGCCCTCGCGTACCTCGCCGTGCTGGATGAGGTCCTCCGCGATGCGCTTGGCGCGATCGATCGGTATGGCGAAGCCGATCCCGGCGTTCCGCTCGCCCAGGATGGCGGTGTTCACGCCGATGAGCTGCCCCTCGATGTTGAGGAGCGGGCCACCCGAGTTGCCTGGGTTGATGGAAGCGTCGGTCTGGATGAAGTCGAAGAGTGTGCGATCCTCCGTCTTGAAATTGCGGTGTACAGCCGAGACGACGCCCGTGGTGACGGTGTTGGCGAGGCCGAAGGGGTTGCCGATGGCGATGACGGTCTCGCCGATGAACAGGTCGTCGGAGCGACCGGGCGGGACGAAGGGTATCCGCTCCTGCGACTCGAGCTTCAGCACAGCGAGGTCCGAGGACGGATCGGTCCCGACCACCTTGGCACCGAGCTCGCGGCCGTCCACCAGCTGAACGCGAAAGCGCACCCCCCGCTCCACGACGTGGTTGTTGGTGAGGACATGGCCCTCGGGCGAGACGACGACGCCCGAGCCCAAGGAGGTGACCTGGTATCCGCGCCTGTAACGGGGGCGCTCGAACAGGTCGCCAAAGAGCATCTCCGCCATCGAGTCGCCGCCGCGGGACGGAACGCGAATGCGCACCAGTTGCTCTGTCGCGACGTTGACGACCGCCCCCCGCACCCGCTCCACCGCCGCTACCACCGGGGTGCGGCGGGCGGCGACGCTGGTGGGTGGCGCGGAGGGGAGGACGCTCGCGTCCGCGTGGTGGGGCAGCGCAGCGACGGCGAGGGCAGAGGCGAAGGTGAGCAGGGAGCGGAGCTGGCTCACGACTCGTGCGAAGCAGGCTAGGACTGCTTCTCCCCCTCGGCGGCCTGGCTGCCTTCGTCCTCCGGCTCGTCGTCGAGGTCGCCGTCGAAAGCGGATTCGATCGGCACGGCCTGCTCGGCAAGATCGGGCAGGGACTTCATGTACTTCTCGTACTCCTTGTCGTCGAGTCGGCCCTTCTCGAGGTAGCGCTGCACGACCCGCTTGTCGATGAGCTTGCGATCGATTTCGTCCGGCATGGTCACCTTGACGCCTTGATGCATGGAGGATGCAAGGAAAAGGCCGACGAAATATGCATGTGCTTGCGGGCGCGTCAAGCGCATGTTACCGAACCCGCCGTGAGCTTGGATCCCCGGCAGGCGCGCGCCGACCGGCTCGCGCGGCTTCGCGGGCTCTACGCCATCGTCGGCGACCTCGATCCGGTGGGCCGGGCCGAGGCGGTGATGGCGGGCGGCGCGCGCGTGGTGCAGCTGCGCATGAA
>MEMX01000116.1:13603-14817 GCA_001768075.1 Anaeromyxobacter sp. RBG_16_69_14
ATGGCGCGGGGGCGCGCCCTCGTCCTCGTGAACGACCGCCCCGACCTGGCGCTCCTGTCGGGTGCCGACGGCGTGCACCTCGGCGACGACGACCTCCCCGTCCCCGAGGCACGCGCCATCATGGGGGAGGAGCTCCTCGTGGGGCGCACCGTCCGCAGCGCCGACGGCGCGCGGGCGGCCCTCGCGGCCGGCGCGGATCACGTCGGCTATGGGCCCGTGTTCACGAGCTTCACGAAGGTCCTCGACGTCGCGCCGTGCGGCCTCGCGGTGCTCGCCGCCACCTGCGCGGCAGTGCCCGCGCCCGTGGTGGCGATCAGCGGCATCACTCTCGAGAACGTGGGCGCGGTGGCTCGCGCGGGAGCGGCGGCGGCAGCGGTGATCGGCGATCTCTTCGACCGCGGCGACCCCCGCGCGCGCGCGGAGGCGCTGGCGGGGGCCTTCGCGCGCGGTGCCGGAGAGCGCCCTCCTTGAGACCCCGCATCGGACTCACGGTCGACGTCGAAGAAGCGCGCGACGAGTACCGACTCGCGCGCGCCTACGCCGACGCTGTCCTGGCGGCCGGCGGCCTGCCGGTGCTCATCGCTTGCCGCGACGAGGCCACCGCGGCCGCCTACCTGGCGTTCTGCCAGGGTATCGTGATCACCGGCGGCGACTTCGACATTCCGCCCGAGCGCTACGGCGAGGCTCGCCGTACCTGCTGCGGTCCGGACAAGGCGGAGCGCACCGCTTTCGAATGGGCGCTTTGCGAAACGGCGCTGGCAGGTCGAACACCGCTCCTGGGCGTGTGCGGCGGGATGCAGCTCATGAACGTGGTGCGCGGTGGAACGCTCTACCAGGATCTTGGCGTTGACCTCGGGGTGTCCACGCACGAGCAGCCACCGCCCAGGGACGCGGCGAGCCACCAGGTCGAGATCACACCCGATTCGCTCCTGGCGCGGCTCCTGGGGACACACCCGCTGCCCGTGAACTCGACGCATCACCAGGCGGTGCGAAAAGTGGGCGCAGGGGTGCTCGTCTCCGCGCGAGCGGCCGACGGCGTGGTGGAGGCGATCGAGCTCCCCGAGGTCCCCTTCGCGGTCGGCGTCCAATGGCACCCCGAACGCCTTCTCCCCCGCGATGCCCGGCACCTCGGCATCTGGCAGGGCCTGGTCGAGGCAGCGGAGAACCTACGGCTGCGCCTCTAGGAAAGAACGTCGTGCACAGGTGGGGGGCGT
>MEMX01000117.1:0-17768 GCA_001768075.1 Anaeromyxobacter sp. RBG_16_69_14
GCCGCCCCGCGAAGAAGCGCTGACCCCTATGCCGACGCTCGTTCCACGTCGACAGGTCGACTGTCACTTTTCGACGGAGACTCGCCGCCGTCTACAGTGGCCCACAGGGTAGTCGATGGACGCCTTCTCGGTGGCGGTTCCGTCCTCGAAAAACACCTGCACGGAGTTGCCGACAGCGCGCTTCTCGGGGTCGTAATACTCCGCCGTGAAGCGCGGCTCCTCGGTCACCCTCATCTTGGCGCGCAGCGCGTCGATGCGGGGGTCGCGAGCGAACTCGTCCTGGTAGCACTCCGCCGTGATTGCGCCGTGAAGGAGAGCCACCGCGACCATGTACTGCAGGCAATGATCTCGGTCCGCCGGATTGTGCAGGGGCCCGTCCTTGCTGATGATGCGAAGGGCCGGTTCCTGCGTGGCGAGCTCGATACGCTCTATGCGCGCTATCCGATCGTCCCGATCAATCCCGTCGAGGCGGTCGCCGTGCGGCCTGCGCCGAACACGCGGCTCGCGCCGGACCAGCTCGACGACGCTCGTTCCGATGCGAGGCTCGTCGGTGTCGTTCCCGAGACAGGCACCGTCGTACTCGATGTCGCGAACGCGGATCTCGAGTACCTACGGGAAAAACTCGACGCGTTTGCCGACGACGCGAGGGTCGAGACCAAGACGCGCAGGGACGGCACGACCACGAACGCCGCGCCGCCGACCTTGGCGGCACACGACCGCCGCGGCGTAGGGATCGGGGCGGGTGAGCTGGCGCGGGGACAGGAAGGACGGCGAGGCGAGCCGGACTCGCGCGGTCACTTGGATGGCTTCTCGTTCGCCCTACGTTCGCATTGGTCGATGAAGTCGAGGCAAGCCTTCCGCTGCTCTGCGAGCTTGCTGTCGCGCACGCGCGAGATTGCCTCCTTCGAGGCGCGAAGCTGCCGCAGCTGCTCGGCCACCGGCAGCTCGTCCGAGATGAAAGGGAGGCAAATCATCGACGTGTCCAGCATCCAGGTCGTGCCCTGTTCCTTCGCCACCTCGGTGCCCAGGTAGGGCAAGGTTTTGACCGGGTTCTGTTGCATGGCCTTCCCGAGGGATGCCAGCAGCGACGTGGTACAACCGGCGTCGGAGTACTTGAGCATTTTCACCGCGAGAGCTGCCCAGCGGGGGGACCCGCTAGAGATCGCCGCGATGGTGGCGTTTTCGTATTCGCCGCAGAAGTATTTCTCGAGGGTGGCCTTTCCGCCCTCGCGGGCCAGAAAAGCCTCGACCTCCTGCAACTGGAGGCGTGTATCGGCTGCCGCATGGCACGCCAGGCCGGCACAGACGACGCTGACCAGAGCGGCGAATCGCAGAGCGCTCACCATGCCACTACCTCGAGCGTGCGGTCGCTGCTGGCCGCGATCTGTTGTCGGAAATGCAGGTCCAGGATGATGCAACCTGTAGAAGCGTTGTTCGCCTGGTTGTTGCCGTGAATCCTGAAGGCAGTTCTACTCAGAGCGTTGTGACCAATGGGAGTGAGATTCATGGTCACCGGGAAGATGCGGGTGCTGATAGGCTGGACCTATCTGGTACCAACCGACGGGAATCGGCCCGGTATCTGGGAGCCCCTGCAGGAGGGAATTGTTTCGTCCCGACGCAGGGCTAATGCCCTTGCCAGAGTAACCTCTTTCGAAGAACGCTCCATTGTATCGGAGCTCACCAGTCGCTTGTGAGTAACGCCAGGCCATTCCTGCCCTCCTCGTGGATGAGCCCTTGGCCAGCCTCGCGCTGACCGCGCCGCCACGTCGTTCATGCCAGCAGCTTGTCTCTCCATGCAAATGGGTGCAAATCGCCCCACGTCACGCTCAACCCATCTCATGGGGAGTTCGCCAGGAGTGCCAGGTTACTTCGGGTGTTAGGCTCATCGCCAATCTCCTGCTCGGCGCACTAGGAATTCATGGCCAACCAGAAGAAGCTGCGCGACCACTGGACAGGCGAACGGCCCAAGGAGCCGAGCTCGCGTGGGGCTCCGCGCGAAGGGAAGGCTCTGCTGCAAGGGCTCGTGCTCTGCGGGCGCTGCGGCCACTGCATGCACACGCAGTACTCCAGCTCCAATGGACAGCGTCCACACTACAAATGCAACGGGCCCAAGTACAAGGAGGGCGTGTCGGGCGGCTGCTGGATGGTGTCGACCAAGCACATCGACGCGGCGGTCGCGCGCGCGTTCCTGGGCGTCATCCAGCCGGCGGAGGTCGATCTGGCGCTCTCGCACGACCCGGTGGAGGAGGGTCTTCTCGGGCTCCCTCCGGCGGTAGCCACGGAGCGGTGCGCAGGCGGCTCCCGCATGGCGCTCCCAGGTTCCAGGCGCGTCGGGAGGGGCGGGCACTGCGGCCCGCATCGCAAGAGACGGGCCTCGAGGACGCGGGCGTCTTCCCAGGGACAAAGGCCGAGGGACAAAGGCCGACGACAACCGAGAGGCCAGGGGACAGCGTCGCGTGGTTCGGACAGCTGTTCGCTACCTGACGTTCCCGAGGCCGGCAGGCGCACCTCACGTGACGACTCCGCGAGCGTCCTCGACGGCGTGATCAAGCGCCGGGTGCCTCCTATCCCGGGTTCGACCGCTGGAAGGCGATGGGTTCCTCCTGAGCCGCGTCCACCGCGCTCGCGAAACCGGCGAAGGCGGGCCGCGAAGCTCGAGCAGAAGCGGCCATCGGAGTTTCTACGGCAGGCGGCCGAGGAGAATGCCAAGCAGGTGATCCGTGAGCACGAGCGCGCCCGCCTGAAGCGCCTGCTAGCCGAGTTGCCGCCCGGCAACCTCAGCGACGAGGAGGCCGAGCGCTTGGCGGACGAGGTGCGGCACGAGGTGGGGGAGCCCGGGTGAGGGCGATCCACGACGCAAGCCTCATCGTCGCCGCGGTCTGGACCAAGAACCCTCGTTCCGCTTCGCGCATCGTGATCGAGGCGGCGGGCGCCGGTGCCTTCGAGCCGGTCATCACCGACGAGATCGAAGCCGAGTATCGCGACGTGCTCGGGCGCGACAAGCTTCGGCGTGGGGCCCCGGCCGGCGCGCATCGCATCGCTGCGAGCATCATAGAAGCCCTTGTCGGCGTTGCCGAGCGGGTCGAGCCAGCGGCGGATGTGCATGTCGTCGAGAAGGACCCGAAGGACGACAAGTACGTCGCCGCGGCGCTCGGGGGCGGAGCCGCTTACGTCGTGACGCTCGATCGGCGGCACATGCTGGCGCTCGGAGCTCACGAGGGCGTGCGGTTCGTGACGCCGGGCGACTTCCTTGCTGTCCTGCGGTCGTCGAGTTCGTAGGCGCAGCGCGTCACTCGTCCGGTAGGCCGTGGACCGCGCGCACCGAGAGGCTGCCCTTGGCGCCGTGACAGGTCGCGCAGGCCTCGATGCCCGCGTCCACGTGCTTCGACGCATGTAGCGCGGCCGTCCCCGTGCCGTGGCAGCCGACGCAGCTCGCGGTCACCGGGAGGAGCCTCGGCTCCTCGGCGCCGTGCGCGGCCGTGCCGCCGTGCCGGATCGTCGCCGTCTCGTTGGCGATCGTCGGCGAGGAGCCCGCGGGGAGGGCCTCGATCTGGTAGCTCTTCCCGAGGTGGCAGGTGGTGCAACGGGCGAGGTCGCCCGGAAAGATCGTGTCGTCGAAGAAGACCGCCCCGTCGTAGCTGCTGTACATGACGAACGGTCCCACCAGATCGAGCTGCGCTGATCCTCTCCGGGCGCCCGTGTGGATCCGGTGAACGAGGAGGTTGAAATGGAGGGAGCGCTCCTCGACGTCGTCGTAGGTGCCGTAGGACGTCTGGGAGAACACCGTCGCGAGGTTCACGTCACCGCTCGCCGTCTTGGGCCGCGCTCCCCAGTCGGTCTGGTCCGCGGTGTGGCACATGACGCAGTATTCCGTCTGGTTGCGCGCGAGGTGCTCGGTCAGCTTCCCGTGGCACGCGTTGCACTTCGTCTCGACGTCCACGACGGCGCGGCGCGCCAGCGCCGGGTCTCCCGGCCCTACGCCGGTCGCCGTGTCCACCTGGACCACCGGGTTGTCCGCGGTCTCGGTCACCGCTTCGCCGGTGTAGGGCCAACCGAAGGCCTCGCTCGCCGGGGTGTAGTGCACCGTCGGGCCGGTCCGCCGCGCCTCGAGAGCCACCGCCCACGTTCCACTGGCGATCTCGGGTAGCGCCGTCGAGAAGGTGTAGCTGAAGGCGCCGCTCGCGTCGGGAACGAGCGTCAGCGGGACGACCTCGGTGAGCGGAACATTGCCGCTCGCGTAGTCGGGTGCGGTGGGGCCGGCGACCGTGATCGCCACCTTGGTGAGCTTTCGCGGCACGGGCGAGAGGGCGTCGCCTGCCGGACTCGGAGCGGCGAGCGAGGTGATGGGGCCGTTGCGGTCCGCGAGCGTGAAGGTCACCGTCGGCTGCGCGCCGGGGAGCATGCCGGTCACCGAGGCAATCCGAGCGGTGATGGCGCTGTAGTTCGGGTGCAGGTAGGGCGGGACGTGCGCCTGCGCGATCGGAGCGTACACCCTGTCGCCCTGCACGTGGCACGAGGCGCAGGCCGAGTCGTCGGCCTGCGGGCCGCCCGGATGGGCAAGGTGGGACGTGTCGGTGGCGCCGCTCCCGAACCAGACGTCGGGATGGCAACCCGCACACACCCGCCGCGACACGACCTCTGTCACCGCGCTCGCTTGCGGCGCAGCACCATGGCAGGCGTCGCAATCCCGCAGGTCGCGTGGGTAGCGGATCCCCGTGGCGACGGTCTTCGCCGGCATCCCGTTGTCGGTGCGGCTCACGATGGCGCCCGCGGTGAACGTGCGGCTCTGGTCGCCGACGAACGCGTAGCGGCTCCCTGCGACGGCCGCGTTCCGGCCCGGGAAGTACGGGAGCGGGAGGGGGCCCGAGCCGAGCGGCGGCGCCGGCTGCGTGCTCGACGACTGGTAGAGGGTGGGGAGCTTGCGGCCGCGGTGGACGCGGTGGAGCAGCCGACCGAGGTCGAGGGGGTTCGGGTCGGTCGCGCCGGTCGCGCCCGTCATCGCGGCCGGGTCGACAGTATCGGGATCGGCGTTCTGGAGCGTGTGACAGGTGACGCACAGCCGGACGCCGACCCGGACGCCACCGTGATAGCGCTTCGGTCCCGCATGACAGGCGGTGCACTGCTCGTCGAGGACGAGGTCGCGGGCTTGCGGCGGCCCGCCCGCCGGAACGAAGTCGAAGGTCGAGCTGGTCCCGGCGGCGCCGGTCACGCCGTCGAGCCACATTCCGACGCGCAGGGTCTCGCTCGGATCGTTCGGCTCCTTCGGATCATGGAGGGCGGCGAGGGCGGCGCCGAAGGTGTAACGGTAGCGCCCGGAGCCAAGGTCCTCCACTTCGCCGCCGGAGTCGGTTCCGGGCTGCCTGGTGTCCACGAGCACCTGCTCGGCCGGTGTGCCGGGGCCGGAGACGGGGAGCCGGGCCAACGTCTGCCGGCCCGAGAGCAGGTGGCTCTTCCACGCGGCGATCCCGCTCACCGGATCCGTCGAGAGAGCAGCGAGCGTGAACGCGGGCCGGAGCCCGACGGCGGTGCCGGCGGTGATCCCGGCGTCGCCCGCGGTGAGCCGGTAGGTGACGACGACCTTGCGCTCTGAGTTCACCTCGGCGCACTGGATCGCGACCGTTGGCGGGGCCGCGCTCTCGGTCGTGACCCGCTCACCCATCTTGGGCGCGCACGCCACCGCAGCCAGGAGGGCCCACGCGGCGACGCGGACGGCACCTTTGCGGAGGGAACTGAAGGACATGCCAGCGGCTCCTCGACGCGGTTCCCGCCTATTGCCCCTGGCGCTCGGAGTAGAACTTCAGGAAGCTGTAGATCTGGCGCGCCTGCTCCACGCTGGTGTTGCAGTCGGGGCGCCGCAGCATGCGCTTCAAGTAGACCTTCCACTCCTGTGCGTTGAATCTGGAGTTGATGGGGCGCGCGACGGTGTGGCACTTCGAGCACTTGTCGACGAACAGCACGTAGTGCTCTTGCTGCTCGGCGGGGTACTCCGAGACGTCGACGTGGTTGGGCCCCTTGTCGCGTAGGTCCGGCGGGGTAGTGGGCTGGGCCGCGAGCGCTGCCGCGAGCACGAGAGCGACGGCGAGTGGAGTCATCAGAACGCCCCTCCGAGTCCCAGGTGGATGGAGTGAAAATCGTCGAAATCCCTGGCCGACCAGTACTCGTAGCTCAATTTTGCAAAGAGTGAATCCAGGGGGGTGACGTGGAGCCCGGCGGTGGCACGGGAGATCGAGCTCGTCGCGGATACCGTCGATCCGGGGATCGGGACGCCGGTGCGCCGGAGCTCCTCCAGCCGGTAGACGGCGGCGACCCAGCTCGTGAGCGGGTGTTCCAGCTCCGCGTACCAGCCGTCCTTGCGGAACCAGTCGTCGGCCAGCTCGAACGCGTACGCCTGGCCTCTGACCAGCTCGGTGCGGCGGTAGGCATACTCGCCGCGCAAGGTGAAGATCGAGAGCCGCGTCGAGGCGCTCAGGGCCCACGCCCGGTAGTCGAGCTCTCCGCCAGGATCGTAGCGCCCAGCCGTGAAGGAGGCCCCGGCCCCGAGGTCCCGCAGCAGGCGGCCCGGTTCGGTGATCAGGTTGAGCGCGACGCGGCCGCCGACTGCAGGCACGCCGTTGTTGTCGCGATAGGGCGCGCTGCGCATGGCGGTCCAGTCGAGGTCGTTGCTGCCGCGCATCCCCGCCGTGACGTAGACGGCATACCAGGCCACCAGCATGGGAACGGGGAACCACTGACCGTAGACCATCGCGCCGCTGTCCACGTAGGGGAGCGGGACCACGCCCAGGTTCATCGCGCTGCGCTCGCCGTAGGCCATGCGCCCCATGTCGTAGATGAGGGGCGCGGAGACGGTCTTGTGGGCGGAGGGATCGACCCGGCTCGAGTACTCGCCGAACGGGATGGAGAGCCGGCCGACCTGGACGTTGAGATGGACGCTCGGCATGTACTCGAGCATCAGGTGGTCGAGCTCGACACCGTGGCAGGATGCGCAGGCCTTGGCCGAGAAGGAGAACGTGTCGCTGAGGTCGATGCTGAGCTTGACCGCGGCCTCGGGCACCAGTCCCGAAGGTGATCGGGTGGCGACCGCCTTGTCAGGGATGCCCCAGTAGTCGGCGTAGACCGACCCCGAGAAGAGGACGCTCTGGCCCGCGAACGCGGCGCTCGCGCTGACCAGGACGGCAACCGTCGCGCATAGACCGGCGGCGCGCCCGAAGCGGCGCGGTACCCTCTCAATCATTGGGCGCTCCGCCCGTGATCCAGGCCTCGATCCCGGTCAGCTCGGCCTCGTCGAGGGGAGCAGCTGACGGCGGCATGCGGAGACCGCTCCCGCCCTGCGCTCCCGCGGTCCCGCGCAGCTTGAGGACGAGGTAACTGCGCTCCGGGTCACCCGGCTCGACGAGGTCCATGGAGGGCAGCTCCTCCGAGGACACGCCGACCATGGCGTCCCAGGAGGCACCCTCCTCCAGCCTGGGGAAGACCGCCGGCGGGTTCCCGGAGTGGCAGCCGGCGGTGGCGCAACGGGGCACCAGGATCCGCAGCTCGATCTCCGACCGCGATCCCGCGGCGGCGGCCGCGTTCGCCGCGACCCGCGCCCCGATCTCCGGCGCACATCCAGACAGGACTGCGGTGAGCGCGAGTCCCAGCGGGATCGACGGGTATGTGGTGTAGTCGCGCATGGCCAGCTCGCTCGAGCCTGTGCAAGACCCCGGCCGCGCCGAAGGCGAACACAGGACCGTGTTGACGCGCCCGCCCGCAGCGTGGCACCGAGGGTTCGCTCGACCCCAGGTCGGCCTTGACTCGAAGTCCGTGGGGAAAGAGGCGCAATGCGAGTCAACCCTGCGTCACGGAGTTGCGGCACAGCGAAAACCAACTCCGGCCCCACGGTACAGCGGGTTCATCGCCCCGACTGCTCCACGCGAGGCGGCCGAGACCTGCGCCGGCTCGTCGGCCCACCAGGCGCTCCCGCGAAGGATGCGGCACGCCGACAACCCGGAACAGTCATAGGTCGCGAGAGGGCCACTGTACCGCGAGGACGTCCAGTTGAGGACGTTCCCTGCCAGGTCCTTGACCCCCCGACGACTGTTCCCGCTGGAGAACTGGCCCACCGGGCACGTGCCCCGGCGCTTGCCCTTTCCGACGTCGTTTCCTTCGCCGTTCCAGCAGAGCCGGCTGCCTGGCTCCGCTCGACCCCAGGGGTAGGTCGAATTCCGGGTTCCTCGCGCCGCCCACTCGTACTCGTCCTCCGTCGGCAGCCGCTTCCCGAGGGACTCGCAATACCCTGCCGCCTGGGCGAAGGTCACGCAGTTCACGGGGTGGCTCTGCCTGTCCTTCCTGTCAGTATTGCATAGCTGCGAAGCGCCGCCCGGACGATTGCCCTCGCCGTCCGGCCAATGCACGGTGGCGTGAGCGACCTTGCACTTCCCCTTCTTCACGCACCGCGAGTAAGAAGCGACCGTGACGTCGAGGGCGTCGAGGCAGAAGGACTTCACCGAGATCCGTTGAGGGTAACCCCTCCTCTTCACCGTGTACGCCGCCCCCGGCATCAGCACCATCCCTTTCGAGCAGCCCTTTCGTGCGGAGATCGACGCGCGTGCGGTCTTCTTTCGCGGGGTCGCTCCGGGCTTCTCGGCGCACCTCGGGTGTTCTCTGGCCAGCTCGGGGCAGCGATCGGTCCAGCAGGCGACGCACTCCCGGGCGGTGGCATCGAGCGGCAGGCTCACCAGCAGTCCGCCGAGCAGCCAGAGCCACGAGGGTGGAACGAGTGGTTTATGTGCCCTCATGCTGCCATTCCGGACTGGCTCCAGGACGAGGACTGCGATCCGCGACGAGGGATCCAGGGCGACCCGACCGCATGATAGCTTGGCGGTCGGCGGCAGCACCGGGGGCACGTCCCACACATCGCCGCCGCGCCGCCTCACATCGCCGCGCGCATCGCACTCTTCCCGTCATGGAAGACAGCCGGGGACAGCCACTCCCCGAAATTGACCCAGGGTAGCTCGGCCCCGGCGTCCGACCGACGACCGTTCCCGCGTTGGCCTCGAAACCGCCCGCCAAACGCCGGCTTGAGTCCACCTGGGCGGCCAGTCAGGCATGGCGCGTGGCCTGCATCATCCGAGCGGGCTGTGGCCACCTGGTCCTTCTCGACGTCATTGCGCGCCCGGCTCGTGGTGTTCGTCGGGTTGCTCGTCGTCGCCCTGGCCGCACCGTTGCTCGTCCTGCTCCCCGCGAAGATGGACGGCCTCTCGCAGCGCTGGGCCGACCGCAGGCTCATCGGCATCGCCAGGCTTCAGGCCGCGAGGGCCTGGATAGCGCTGGACACGGACGATCAGGTCGAGGCGGAGGCCCTCCTCCGGAATCTCGGCTCCGCCCACGGGGTGCTCTGGGCCGCCCTTCTCCGACCCGACGGCAGTCCGCTCGCGCGCTGGAACGATCCCCCCGGAGACCTCGTTCCGTTCCACCCCGGGGAAGAGCGGGTCGAGCACCAGGGCGGAGCCATCGTGGTCCGTGTTCCGGTCAGAGGACGGACGGAGCAGAACGGAACGCTGGCGCTGGCCTTCGATCCCGCGGAGCTTCGGGCCCGACCGCGCGAGACGCTGTTGTGGATGACGACCGGCGCTGGCCTCGCGCTGCTCATCGGGATCGCGGCGGCGTACTTGATCGGCACCATCGTCGCTCGACCTCTGCGGCAGGCGACCGACGTGGCCGAGCGGATCGCAAGCGGGGACTTCACTGCCTCCAATGACCTCCAGACGTCCCGGCGCGACGAGGCCGGGGCGCTGGCACGCGCCTTCGAGTCCATGCTGGCACGCCTCTACGAGCAGCAGCTGGTCCTCGCGCGCAAGAACGCCCAGCTCGGCGAGCAGCTGGCGGAGCTGAGGCGGACCCAGGAGCAGCTCGTCGTGGCCGACCGGCGCGTCAGCGTGGGCCGCCTAGCCGCCGGGGTCGCACACGAGGTCAACAATCCCCTCGCCTACGTGAGGGCGAATCTCGAGTTCATCGCGAGCTCGCTCACGCCGCTCGTCCAGCCTCGGGCAGCTGGCGACGAGCCGGGTGGACGCGAGGACTCGCTCGAACGGGTCAAGCAGGCGCTGGCCGAAGCATGCCAGGGCGCCGATCGCATCCGCCAGATCGTCCACGGGCTCAAGAGCTTCTCGCGGGACGACGACGGGCGCAGGGAGCGGCTGCACGTCACGACACCGCTCGAGGCTGCCATCGCCATGGCCGCCGGAGAGATCAGGCAGCGCGCCAGGCTCGTTCGACTGTTCGGCGAGACCCCGCCCGTGGACGCGAGCGAGGTGCGCCTGGCGCAGGTGTTCCTGAACCTGCTCATCAACGCGGCCGACGCCCTCCCCGAGGGCGCCTCGGATCGGCACACCGTCACCGCCTCGACCCGCACCGGCACCGACGGCAGCGCCGTCGTGGAGGTGCAGGACACGGGATCCGGTATCGCGCCCGAGAACCGCGAGAAGCTCTTCCAGGCCTTCTTCACGACCAAGCCAGCTGGTGTCGGCACGGGACTCGGGCTCTCGATCTCGCAGGGCATCGTCAGGGCCCTGGGAGGCCGGATCGAGGTTGAGAGCGAGGTCGGGCGAGGTAGCACCTTCCGCGTGATCCTGCCTCCCGCCCCCGAGACAGCCGTCCCGGCGGAGAAGCCAGCCGCGCCGCCGGCTCGAGGGTGCGGGACCACCAGCCTGCTGGTGGTGGACGACGAGGCGCTCGTGGGCAAGGCGTTCGAGCGGGCGCTCGGATCGGAGTTCCGCGTCGTCACGGCGACGAGTGCGAGCAGCGCGCTGGCGCGGCTGGCCACGGATCGGTTCCAGCACGTGCTCTGCGACCTCGCGATGCCGGACATGAGCGGCCCCATGTTCCACGCGGAGCTGAAGCGCCGCTGGCCGGCCATCGCCGATCGCGTGATCTTCATGACCGGCGGCGCGTTCACCCCGGCCATCCAGAGCTTCGCGGCCACCTGGACGGGTGCCTTGCTCCAGAAACCGGTCGACATGGATCACCTCCGGAGGCTCATTGCCCCGGAAGCCTGACGCGGCCGGAGGCGCGGTCTGACAGCGCATGCCACATGAACTGACGCTCGAGATGGGGGGCGCGGGGGGAGAGTTCTCCCCTCCGCTTGAGGCGCCGCAAGGCGCCGGACATCAGCTCACAGCGGCGGCGGTGCCGCTGGAGAATCACATCAACTGGTCGCCGCTGTGAGCGCCGCCGCCATCGGAGGCGCGCTCGCGCTCGCGGTCGCGCTCCTGCTCGTCGGCAAGCCCGAGGAGCTCAAGTGGGATCCGCGCGACGAGGGCCCGTCCACGATCGACGTGTCCACCTATCCAGCGGAGCAGCAGAAGCGGTACCGCATGTTCGAGGCGAAGTGCGTGAAGTGCCATCCCGTGTCACGAGCAGTCAATTCCGACTTCGACGCCACCCAGTGGAAACGCTACATGAAGAAGATGATTCGCCGCCCCAACTCCGGGACCAATGAGGAACAGGCGGCCGAGATCTACGAGTTCCTCAAGAGCTACGCCTCGCGCGGTGGTCCGCGGAGCCTCGGGAAGTCGTCGCGATAGCCCCTGGGGATCTGACCCGTGTCTTGCCCTTCCTATAACGCGGTTCCGGTTCCGGTGGGGAATTGCTCAGACTCGCCTCGGAAGCGAGGCGCAAGCACGAATAGGCTCCAAAGACGAATCTGAATGCGGTTCTCCGTCTCCCACCTTGCGCAGCGCTCGCTGCGAGCCCGGCACCTCGCGGTCACGGTGTTGCTCGTGGCGCTGGCGCTCGCGATCGCCGCCGTCGGGTTCGAGCGCTCCGCCCGGAAGGTGATCCTGGAGGCCGTCGGCAATCACCTGGCCGCCCGGGCACACGAGGTGCTCGACGCGACCTCCCGGTTCCAGGCGGAACGCTGCACCGCGGTGCGCAACTGGGCCGAAGCCGACGCCATGCAGGGCACGCTCGACACCGGCGATCCGAAGTTTGCGGAGGACTATCTCCGCCGGACCATCCAGGACCAGGGCGGCGGATTTGCCACCGCCGCGCTCCTCGACACGCGCGCGCAGATCCGGGCCGCCGTCCGTATCGCGGGCGAGGGGATGCGCCGTGGCGACGCCCTGGAGCAGCTGCGCGGGCGGTCAGTCGTGGGGCTTGAGCCGGTGGCGCTGGTGCTGCAGGGTCAGCCGCTCTCGGTGGCGCTCGCTCCCGGCAGCGCGCTCGACCCTTCGGATACGGACGGCGTCACGCTGTTCGTGGCGGTGCCCGTGAAGGACTTCGCCGGCGACGTGGTGGGCGCGGTGGTCGCGGGGGTCCCCCCGGCCGCGCTGTCGCGCCTTCTCTCCGAGATCGGGGGCGAGGACCGGCGCTACCTGCCCGTGGTGGCTGATGGCACGGGGCAGGTGGTGCTGAGCCTGCCTGGCGTGCGACGTGGCCGGATCGCGCCCCTCGTCCTGGCGGGGCGAGAGGGCGGACTGGAGCGCCGTACCGACGGGGACGGCGAGCCCGTCCTGCTGGTCCGCACCTCGGCCGCCTTGGCGCCTCCCGGATGGCGAGCCGTCATGTTCGTGGACGAACGAGAGGCCTACGATGCCCTGCGGGCGCTGCGTCGATTCCTGGCCGGGTTCTTCGTCCTCGTGCTCGGGGCCGCGGCGCTGGCGAGCGTGGTGGCCCTGCGCCGCGCCGCGAAGCCGCTGAGCGACGTGTCGGCTTCGATGGCGCGCGTCTCGGGCGGCGACCTGACCACGCGCCTTCCGGAGGTCTACGCGGACGACCTCGGCCATCTGGTGCGCTCTTTCAACGTCATGGTCACCGAGGTCGCACGCTCGCGCGAGGAGCTGAAACGGACCGAGGCGCTGCAGAAGGAGATGCAGATCGCCCAGCAGATCCAGACGGCCATCCTGCCGGCGAAACCGTCGGTCCCCGGCTTCGACATCGCAGCCCGGATGAAAATGGCCGACGACGTCGGCGGCGATCTCTACGACATCCTCGCCTTCGAGGACACCTTCTGGATCCTGATCGGCGACGTCTCCGGCCACGGCATCAACTCGGGGCTGGTGATGATGATGGCGCAGGCGGCGGCGTACGCGGCCATCACCGAGGACCCGCTGCGGCAGCCGCGAGACGTGATCGCGACCGTCAACCGCGTGATCCACGAGAACGTTCGCCGGCGCATGAACCGCGACGACTACGTCACGCTCATGGCGGCGCGCCACCTCGGCGACGGACGCTTCGAGGCCGCCGGCGCGCACCAGCCGATCTTCATCGCGCGCCGCGGCAGCGGGGTGGAGGTCGTCGAGCCCGCCGGGCCATGGGTCGGCGTCGTGCAGGAGGTCGCGCCGTACCTGGTCGAGTACGGCTTCCACCTCGAGCAGGGGGACTCGCTGTGCCTCATCACGGATGGCATCGTCGAGGCGAGGGATGGCCTCGAGGAACTGTTCGGCGAGGAGCGGCTCGCCCTGGTCCTCGCCGGCACCTCTCGGCCCCGCGACGCCGCGCAGACCCTGTCGGAGATCTTCGCGTCGGTCGAGGAATTCGCCGCGGCCCAGGCCGACGACATGACCGCCATCGTCATTCACCGGAAGCTCCATGCACATTGACAGCGGCGCCACGCGTGACCCGGTCATGCTCTTCATGCGGATGGCATCACCCTGGGTCTTCATCGACGAGATCAGGCGCTTCGTGAAGTCGTTCTGCGCCTGCGCCTCCCCGGGTCTGGATCGCGAGGAGTACCTGGCGCTTGCGGTCCACGAGCTCATGCAGAACGCCGTGGCGTGCTCCGGCAGCCAGCCGGTCGAGCTCTCGCTGGAGATCGACTCGGCCTCCGACCGCGTCTCGATCCAGGTGACGAATGCCTGCACGCCGGAGCAGGCGGCGGCGCTCCAGGAGCGGGTCGATCGCATGCGCCAGGAGCCGGACGCGCTGAAGCACTACCTGGCAGCCATGGCCGGGACCTCGCCCTCCGAGCGCGGCGGACTCGGTCTCGCGCGCATCCACTTCGAATCGCAGCTCGGCCTGGAGGTCTTCTTCGAAGCCGGGCACGTCACCGTGCAGGCCGCCGGGAAGCTCGCCCTGCCGAATGCCAATGAGTCGAGGGTGTCCAATGTCTGAGGCGAAGGCCAAGCAAGCCGCCAGCGCTACCGGCGTCCGGGTGGGCGATCAGAAGTACTCCGCGGAGCTGGTGAACGAGCTCGAGGGGCCGGTCGTGCGGTTCCGGGGGACCATCAGCACGCATAGCCCGGCCGTCCTGCTCAATCCGTTCGTCGACTCCGTCCACGAAGAGCTCGTGAAGACCTGCGCACCGGCTGTCATCGTGGATTTTCGGGAGCTGGAGTTCTGCAACTCCTCCGGGTTCAAGGCGTTCATCCACTGGATCGAGCGCCTCCAGGAGGTGGGCGAGACCGGCCGATACCGGCTCAGATTCGTCACCAGCCCGCAGCGCAGGTGGCAGCGTACCAGCCTGCTCGCCCTGTCCTGCTTCGCGCCGAACGAGGTCGAGCTCGAGTGAACGCGCGGCGCCCGCGGTGGATGAGCACGCGAGACGGCCAAAGGCGAGTCTGCCGGCGCGCCGCGTTCGCCCTCTGCCTGGCGTCCATGGGGTGGGCGTGCGCCGCGCCAACCACAGGCCCGCGATCCTCGTCACCCGCCAGCATCGTCATCACGGGCGCGTCGGTGGACGCCGGCCGCCACGTCGTCGTGACCTTCACGGTCACGAGGGGCGGGTCGGGGGTCCCGCTCGACGGCGTGCGCGCTGCGCAGCCAGCGTGGACGCTCGCCGGGCTCGCCGTCCACCCCATCACGGAGCTGCCGACCTGGAAGAGCTACTTGCTGTTCGGCGCCGACGTGTTGCCCAGGGTACCGGTGGCGGGGCCCGGCACGCCGGATCCGTTCGTGCTCCGTGACGCCCGGCAGCCCTGGTACGAGGACGGCGGTCTGGTGCGCGACCTGGAGCGCGGGAACTTCACCTACACCTACGCGAAGGCGCTGCCCGAAGGCTACGACACGAGCCAGACACTGCGCGTCGGCGTGTGGCTGCGGGGCGTGACGCCGGGGACGGAGCAGACCACCTCGACCTTCGATTTCGTCCCGGGTAGCGGCCCACCGCAGGCCCGCGAGCTGGTGATGGACGAGAACTGCAGCTCGTGCCACGGGCTCCGCCAGGGCCACGATGCGTCGCGCACCGGCTGGAAGGTGTGCGTGACCTGCCACACGTACCAGAACGCGGACGCCGACACGGTCGATCCCGCGGCCATGGCGGGCGCGACGCCCGCGACGGACCCGAACCCGCTCGAGTTCGGGCGGCTCATCCCCCGCGTCCACCGCGGCGGCAGGCTGCCGACGCTCTACCGCTCGAGCTGGACCGAGCCGGCTCCGGCGCGCCCCATCGTCGGGCCGATCCCCCTGCCGTTCAGCCCCCCATACCCGGGCATGCCCATGCGCAACGCGCCGCTGCCGGGCCGCAAGTTCTCGGTCGTCGACGACCTGAACGGCATGGGCGAGGTGGTCTTCGGAGCCATCGCCGAGCTCGGCGGGAACGGGCAGCCTCCCCTGCCGGTGCCGTCCGGCCTCGTCCACTACCCCCAGGACTACCGCAACTGCCGCGCCTGCCACGCGAACGCGGCGCTGGAGAGCGACACCGTCACCGTCGCCTCCCGGCCATCCTGCCAGGGCTGTCACCCGGACGTCTGGTATGGGGAGGGCGGCACGGACGAGAACCACTTCCCGCACGCGGGCGGGCCACAGCCCGACGACACGCGGTGCGCGGATTGCCACGTCGCGGGGCCGAACCTCCAGGTGCCGATCGCGGAGGTGCACGTCCCGCCCTACAGGAGCTCGAGCTACTCCCCGCTCCAGATCGAGCTCCTGACGATCGAGGACGTGAAGCCGGGCATGCGTCCGACGGTGCGGTTCCGGGTGAGCGACCGAAACGGCCCGATCCGGTCGATGTACGCGCCCTCCCCTTCCGTGGACGCCGTGAGCGGGATCCCGCGGCGCCTCGATCGGATGGGGTTCGTGCTCTCCGGTCCTTCGCACGAGTACCAGACGAGGAACAACTTCGGCGAAGAACGTTTCGCGGCGAGCGGGTTCGATTTCCGCGGGCCGCTCGGCGTTTGGCCCTACGCGGATACCGCGCCGTCCTGGGAGTACGTGTGGTGGGGCATCACGGCGGACGCGGACGGGGCCTTCACCTACACCTTCGTCGCCGCGATCCCGCCCGACGCGAGCGGCACCTGGGCGGTCGGGATCCACATCGCGCGCAACGAGGACACACCCGAGGGCCAGGACACGCCCACCCAGCTCTATGATCGGACGACGGACAGGTTCCTCTGGCCGTACACCGGCGAGCCGGTGATGGAGACCGCTCCCGACGTCGTCGCGTACGTCGATCTCGCCGCGGGGAGGCTGGGCGAAGGCAACCCCGTCCCCCGCCGCAAGGTGGTCGACTTCGACAGGTGCAACAGGTGCCACGATCGCAGGGCGTTCCACGACGGGCGCACCAGTCTGGAGCTCTGCGTGATGTGCCACGCGGGCGGGACCACCGACTGGAACCGCCGGCCCAAGGACGCTTCCGGGAACACCAACCTCTCGCAGGTCCTCTCGCCGGATTCCTTTGGCACCTACGACGGGATCGAGGAGCGCAGCGTCCACCTCAAGGTGCTCATCCACCGGATCCACACCGGCGCCCGGATCGGGAGCGCGTCGCTGGGTCTCTCCCGGCCGTTCACGGCCTACGGATGGCCGGGTGGCCAGGACAAGGCGTTCTTCTTCGACGAGATCACGCTGCCGAGGGGCGTGGACAACTGCGCCATCTGCCACGACGGGACGACGTTCGAGATCGAGAACATCCTGCCGGGCCTCCAGCAGCCGACGTTCGCGAACGAGACCGGCAATCGCCTTCACGGCGGCACCGCCGTCCACGCCGCGCGCGAGCCTTCCACGCCGCCCATCCAGGCGGCGTGCAGCGCCTGCCACAACACGCGCGCCAACGCGACCCACTCCAGCCAGTACACGACCATCGAGGGCGTCGAGGGATGCCTCCCCTGCCACGGCAAGGACGGCACCAGCGCGCTCTCCGTCGCGCACGGCATCGAGGAGGTGACGCCATGAGCGGACGTGGCACGCGGCTGCCCGCACTCGGGATGATCCTGGTAGGCGCCGCGGCCTCGGCGGCCTGCTCGCCGCCGCGCGTGCAACGCGCGCCCGCCGACCGGGTCATGAGCATCGGTGTCGTCGACGGGAACCCCGGTCTGCCCATCACGGGCGGCCAGCCCGCGAACGGCGGCCCGCCCCAGGCCGCGTCGAAGGTGAACCTCAAGTTCACCGGAGGTTCTCCCGGGCCCTTCACCGTCGTCGCGTCCCGCGTGAGCACGCCGCCCACCGTCGACGGCGACGCCTCCGATCCGTGCTGGGCGGACATCGCCGGGAGCAATGTGCTGCTCGTCCCACCCGGCGAGGCGATCGGGATGACCGACGACGAGCTCGGCGCCGAGTTCCTCGCCGCGATGGGCTACTTGCAGGTGAGGGACCATGGCACCCGCGATGTGCGCGCCAAGGTCGCCTTCGACGACCAGACCATCTACCTGCTGCTGCAGTGGGCCGACCCCACCCTCGGCGCGGCGCGGGAGGACTGGGTGGCGCAGGGCGGCGTCTTTGCGCGCACCAGACGGGACGAGGATCGGGTCTACCTCTCGTTCGACATCGGTGATTCGACCCCCGCGTACAGGTCCTCGGGATGCGCTGCCGCCTGCCACGTGAACGAGCGGCTCGGATCGACCTCGCCCACCGACGTC
>MEMX01000117.1:17777-20451 GCA_001768075.1 Anaeromyxobacter sp. RBG_16_69_14
CGCCTACCGATTCAAGATGCACACCGGGGGCCCCGGACAGCGCCTCGACGCATGGGTCTGGCGGGCGGGTCGAACGGATCCACTCGAGATCGCCGAGGACGGGTATCTCGACGAGATCACGGCCCGGTTCGACTGCGACGACCCGCCGGCCTGCGCCACGACGTGTGCGAACGGAGAGGCGCCGCCATGCAGCGCCGCTCCCTACGCCGACAACAGCGACGGGGCGGTGCAGCCGGCCCCGCTCTACATGGGAGCGCAGGGTGTGGACATGGATCCCCTGCAGCTCTTCCTGGTGGGCTCGGATCCCTCCGGGCTCCTCGGTGAACGCGGCTCATCCGCTGCCGTTCCCTTCTCGCCCGCCTCCGTGCCGCTCGACGGATCGACCATCCCAGGTGCCGCGCTCAAGCTCCCGAGCGCACGTCGCATGGAGGTGAAGGCGAAGGGACGGTGGGTGAATGGCATCTGGAGCCTCGAGCTCTCGCGGCCGCTCGTCACCGGCGACCCCGACGACGCGCAGTTCCCGCTCCAATGACGCGCACGATCGCGACGCTCGCTTCGCTCCTGGCGGCCTTCGCTGGTTGTGGGTCCCCACAGGTCGGCGGCCTCGCACCCGACGCGGGATCCGGCGCGAGCCCGGGCCGCGCCGCGAAGTACTCCGCGATCGCCGGCACCATCTTCGCGGTGAGCTGCGCGACCTCGGGATGCCACACCGGGGATCCGCCGGTGAGGGCGCCGGACTCCTTCGATACCGCGCTCGCCTACGACCTCGTCGGAAAGCCTTCACTACAAGTATCGGCGATGCCGATCATCGACCCCGGCAACCCCGGGAACAGCTACCTCGTGTCGAAGCTCAGGGGAACCGCCGCAACGGTGGGCGGCGTCGCCACGCGCATGCCGCTCAACGGACCGCCGCTGCCCGGCGATGACATCGCAGACATCGAGAGCTGGATTCACGCTGGAGCCCCCAATGATTGAGAGACCCCTGCTGCCCGCGGCCACCCGCCCTGTCGTCAACGGCCTGGTCAGCGCCGGCGTCGGCGCTCTGGTCGGCGCCTTGGTCGGATCGCTCCTGCTCACCCCAGGAGAAGCCCGGGCCAGATCCAGCGTCAACGTCTCCGGATCCGTCTACGTCGACGATTGGCAGCTGTCCAACAAGGCAGCGGCCCGCAGCACTGCCGGGACGCTGACTCCCGATGGAGCGCTGAAGGTGGAGGTGGACGTTCACGACGTGCTCGCGGTCTCCGCCAAGGGCTGCTTCAGCTGCCACGGCCTGGAGATGGAGCACATCAGCCTCGAGTACACGCCCAGGCCGTATTTCAACGTGTCGGCCGGACGCGTGGTCGTTCCCTTCGGCGAGTACTCGAACCGGGTGGACTCCTCGAGCCACACCACCCCGGACGCTCCGCTCGTCTTCGACATGGGCCGGATGCCCTACTACGGCTCCACCGGATTCAACGAAGGCGTCGTCATGCTGCCCTACGTCGACACCGGGATCGTGGCGTACGGTCAGACCTGGCTGGGGCAGCGGGTGCAGGTCTGGTACGGCGGCTACGCCGTGGCTGGCTTCCGGGGGGCGAACGACCTCGACTTCGTCTCGATGCGGTCGGCCTACTACACCGACAACAACACGGTCCCCGCCGGCGGCGGACGCCTCGCGCTCACCTATTCGCAGCAGGACCCGTCGTCCTGGATGGGGGACGTGAGCATCGGCGGATCGTACACGGGAGGCCGCTACGACTCGGCCGGTGCGCTCGGCTACCACGCGTGGGGAGCCGATGCACAGGCGCGGCTCGGCCCGGTCACCCTCCGCGGCGAGTACGCCGCCCGGCGCACGGATATCGACACCAATGCCTCCGGTTATCGGTTCATCATCGTCGATCCGCACTTCGACAAGCGGGGATGGTATCTGGAGGCGGAGAGCCCTCTTGGAAGATGGGTGAAGGGCGTCGCGCGCCTCGATCTGCTGGAGAGGAGAGGCATCCCGACGCCGGGGATGCTCGAGGCGATCGGGCCCGACGCCCGCATGACCCGGTATACTGCTGGTGCAATGGTGACACCCGTCAGCGCGTTCTACGTAAAGGGCGCCTACGAGTACTGGCGGATCAAGGACATCGCGGACGTCCATTCGATCCACGTGGGAGCGGGGGCTAGCTTTTGAGAGGTCGCCGCTGTGAGAATGATAGCCTCCACCCATGCCTGAGCTCCCGGAGGTCGAGATCACCGCGCGGAACCTGCGCGCCTGGGCGCTCGGCCGGCGCATCGAACGCGCCGAGGTGGAGGAGCAGGCGAAGCGCATCTTCCGACCGGGGCGGCCCAGGACATTCGCGGCCGCGCTCGCCGGCCGCCGCGTGACGGAGGTGCGCCGCGTCGGCAAGCAGCTCCTGGTGCGACTCGACGACCCGAGCGACAGCGCGAGGCCGCTCGGCCTCGTCTCGCACCTGGGGATGACGGGCAAGTGGCTGCGCCGCGACGGGGGCGAGGACACGCCCAGCCACTCGAGGGCCCGGCTCCACCTGGACGACGGCGTCACGCTCCACTACCGCGACCCTCGCCTCTTCGGCCGGCTCCGCATCGTACCCGGAGCGCGCTTCGAGGACGTCCCGGAGGTGGCAGCGCTCGGCCCCGATCCGCTCGACCAGGGCATCGACCCCGCGCGGCTGGCCGCCGCGTTCGC
>MEMX01000117.1:20466-23284 GCA_001768075.1 Anaeromyxobacter sp. RBG_16_69_14
CGAAAGGTCGCGGTCAAGGTGGCGATGCTCGACCAGGCGCTGCTCCCCGGCGTCGGCAACATCCTGGCGAGCGAGGGGCTCTTTCGCGCCCGGCTCGATCCGCGCCGCAGGGCAAACACGCTCACACGCGTCGAGGTGAGGCGGCTCGCCGAGGCGGTACTCGCCTTGGTGAAGGAGACCATCGCACGCGAGGAGGGACCGGAAGTGGCCTATGTCGAGGAGCCCGGGACCGAGAACCCCTTCCTCGTCTACGGCCGCGAGGGCGAGAGGTGTCCGCGCTGCCGGCGCGACACCATCCGGCGTATCGTGCAGGGCCAGCGCTCCACTTTCTTCTGCCCCAGGTGCCAGGACTGAAGAGGTTGTCGAAGGGCTGCGCCACCGGCCGCGTTCAGCCGTTGCCTGTCGCCCTTCGCCGGTGCCATGATGCGGCGCGGATGCGCCCCGAAGACATCGGCCGGATGAGCGTCTCCGAGCTCCGTGAGCAATTCGTCGAGAAGTGTCGCGCGCTGCCAGCCGACTGCGAAGAGGTGCTCCGGTGCGACGCTCGGGCAGGCGCGCGCGCGGTCCACGAAGCGGTCCTCCGCCGACGCAAGGACAACCGCGGCGAGGGGCAGCGGCTCCGGAACCTGCTCAGGTACGAGACACCGCTCTGGGAGAAGGGCCTCACCTGCATCGCGGGGGTGGACGAGGCGGGCATGGCGCCGCTCGCCGGCCCCGTGGTGGCGGCGGCGGTGATCCTACCGCGCGAGTTCCGGCCGCGCGGCATCGACGACTCGAAGCAGGTGAATGCACCCGAGCGGGAGCGGCTGGCCGTCGAGATCAAGCGGTCCGCGACCTGCTGGGCGGTGGGCATCACCACCATCGAGGAGATCGACGCCATCAACATCTACCGCGCCGGGCTCCTCGCCATGCAGCGCGCCGTCGAGGGGCTGGCGATTCGCCCCGAGCACATCCTTATCGACGCCCGGCGCCTGCCGGAGCTGAAGATCCCGCAGAACGGGATCGTCCACGGAGACGCGCTCAGCCTCACCATCGCCGCCGCGAGCATCATCGCAAAGACGACGCGCGACGCCATCATGACGGAGTGCGACCGGCAGCATCCCGGCTATGGGTTCGCGCGCCACAAGGGCTACCCGACCGCCCAGCACTTCGCCGCGATCGAGGAACTGGGAGTTTGCGCCCTCCATCGCCGGAGCTTCGCGCCCATTCGCCAGGCGCTCGGGCTCGAGCCCCGGCAGCTGAATCTCTTCGAGGTCGAGGACCGGTCTATTTGACGTAGGTGTTTCGCAAGGATAAGAGTGGTAGTCAGGATAGAGCCCGACGGTGTCGGTGCGACCGGTCGCGAGGCGGAATGAGCCGCCCGACGGCGCCCCCCGATCCGGCGAACCGATGACAGAACACCAACGTTCCCACACCTCCCTCGCAACCGGCGAACGCCCCCGCCACGATTTCGACGCCCCGCACCGCGGCCGCACCCGCGAGCACGGCCGAGATCCTGCGCGTGGGCCCCTCCTCGACGCGCCCCAACCGTCGCCTTCCCACGAACCCGAAATCCCGGAGGATCGCCTCGACCCCGAGGCCATCAGGGTCATCGCGCGGCTTCGGCACACCGGTCACCAGGCCTACTTCGTGGGCGGTTGTGTGCGCGACGTGCTCCTCGGCCACACGCCCAAGGACTTCGACGTTGCGACGAGCGCGCATCCAGGCGAGGTACGCGCCACCTTCCGCAACTGCCGCCTCATCGGCCGCCGATTCCGGCTGGCGCATGTCTACTTTCGCGGCGGCAAGGTGATCGAGGTCGCCACCTTCCGCAAGAACCCCACCGACGCTGCCGAGGACCTGCCGGAGAGCGACCTCCTCATCACGCGCGACAACGTGTTCGGCACCGCCGACGAGGACGCGCGCCGCCGTGACTTCACCGTGAACGGCCTCTTTTACGACGTCTTCGCGGGAGAGGTAATCGACTACGTGGGCGGCCGCGCAGATCTGGACGCGCACCGCATCGCGACCATCGGCGATCCCGAGATCCGGATGCGGGAGGACCCGGTCCGCGCGCTGCGCGCCATCCGGTTCGCGTCACGACTCGGCTTCACCATCGAGCCCGAGACCTTCGCCGCCATGCGCCGGCACGGGGGCGAGCTCGGCCGCTGCGCGCCGCCGCGGCTGCTCGAGGAGACGTTCAAGATCCTGCGCTGTGGTGCCTCGGCCAGGGCGTTCGAGCTCTTGCGTACGTCCGGGGCGCTACCGGTCCTCCTGCCGGCGCTCGCATCCTTCTGCGACAGCGCGAGCGAGGAGATCCGCCGCCGTTTCCTGGCCAACCTCTCTGCCCTGGACGCCATCGTCCGCGCGGGCGAGGACCCGAGCGAGGCCGTGCTCCTCGGCGCTCTCCTCCTCCACCTGCCGGGCGCCGACCGGGGCGTGCCGAACGAGCGCGATCGCCTGCTCGCCGAGCTGGTCGCCACTGCCCGCCTGCCACGCCGCATCGCCGAGCGGACGCGACTCGCGCTGGCGTCGCAGCGCGCCTCCCGTAGCCAGTCGCGGCGCCGCAAGCGTGGCGCGGCATCCCAGGCCTACTTCGCCGACGCCATGCAACTCCTCCAGATCACGGTGAACGCCACCGGAGAGGGCGCGGAACTGCTCGAGCGCTGGCAGGCCGGCGACGGACACGAGCGAGACCACGCCACCGACGACACGGTCCGGAGTAGTGAGGAGATCTCGCTCGAGCGAGGGCACGCGAAAAGGCCGCGCCCCCACAGGGCTCCCGCGCCGACGGCGCCGACCGCACCGGCCGGCGCCGTCGCGGCCGCTACCGGCAGCG
>MEMX01000117.1:23300-24939 GCA_001768075.1 Anaeromyxobacter sp. RBG_16_69_14
CCTCGGCAAGCGGCGCCGCCACCGCGGGGGCCGCCGACGCCGACGCCGCGGAGGGAGCGCCGGAGAGGGTCCGCTCACCCAGGCGTGATGACGCCCGGGCGCGGGGAACTCCGGGCCGCTCGCGGAGGATTCCAGCTCGCCGGCGCGCCTTGACCGCTCACGCGCCCTTATGTAGAACGCGCCCAGCCATGTCCAGCGAGAGAGCCGAGAAGAAGGCCCGGTACAAGCGCATCCTGCTCAAGCTGTCCGGGGAGGCGCTGGTGGGCGATGGCAAGTACGGCATCTCGCCCAAGACGCTCTCCACCATCGCACAAGAAGTGAAGGACGTGGTCGAGCTGGGTGTGGAGGTCGCGCTCACCATCGGCGGAGGGAACATCTTCCGCGGTGTGTCGGGCGCCACCGAAGGCATGGACCGCTCCAGCGCCGACTACATGGGCATGCTCGCGACGGTCATCAACTCGATGGCGCTGCAGGACGCCCTCGAGAAGATGGGCGTGCAGACGCGCGTCCAGTCGGCCATCGAGATGCACCAGGTGGC
Source organism: Anaeromyxobacter sp. RBG_16_69_14 (assembly GCA_001768075.1). Lineage (GTDB taxonomy): Bacteria > Myxococcota > Myxococcia > Myxococcales > Anaeromyxobacteraceae > Anaeromyxobacter_A. The sequence goes on from MEMX01000117.1 coordinate 23,839, forward strand.
GGAGCCGTACATTCGCCGGCGCGCCATCAGGCACCTCGAGAAGGGACGGGTCGTCATCTTCGCCGCGGGCACCGGCAATCCCTATTTCACCACCGACACCGCCGCCTCGCTCCGCGCCATGGAGATCCACGCCGATGTCCTGCTCAAGGCGACGAAGGTGGACGGCGTCTACTCCGACGACCCCAGGAAGAACCAGACAGCCATCAAGTTCCGGACGCTCTCGTACATCGACGTCCTGAAGAAGAACCTGAAGGTGATGGACTCGACCGCCATCAGCCTCTGCATGGACAACGACCTTCCGATCATCGTGTTCGACCTCACGCACCGCGGCAACATCCGCCGCGTGGTCCTGGGCGAGGACATCGGCACGACGGTCGGCAAGAACCACACCCGCGCCGCAAGTTAGGGAGGGCTCACATGAGCGTCGCCGACGACATCCTCAAGGATCAGCATGCGCGCATCCAGAAGACGCTCGACCACTTCCGGAACGAGCTGATGGCCGTGCGCACCGGGCGCGCGTCGCTCCACCTGCTGGACGGCGTCCGCGTCGACTACTACGGCTCGCCCACGCCGCTCAGCAACGTGGCGACGCTCACCGCGGCCGACGCCCGGCTCCTCACCGTGAAGCCGTGGGAGAAGAACCTCATCCCCGTGATCGAGAAGGCGATCCGCGACGCCAACCTCGGTTTGAACCCCATGAGCGACAAGGACCTCGTCCGGGTCCCCGTGCCGGCGCTCACCGAGGAGCGGCGCAAGGAGATCGTGAAGCAGGTGAGGCACAAGGGCGAGGAGCAGAAGCTCGCCATCCGCAACGAGCGCCGGGACGCCAAGGAGCTCATCGAGCAGGCGGAGAAGGACGGCGACGTCGCCGCCGACGAGGCCAAGAAGACGATGGAGAAGGTGCAGAAGGAGACCGACGAAGGGGTGAAGCGGATCGACGAGATGGTCGCGGCCAAGGAGAAAGAAGTGATGCAGGTGTGATGTCGCCGCGCACACCTGATAGAGCATGCCACATGCACTGACGCTCGAGATGGGGGGCGCGGGGGGAGAGTTCTCCCCTCCGCTTGAGGCGCCGCAAGGCGCCGGACATCAGCTCACAGC
>MEMX01000117.1:24948-28011 GCA_001768075.1 Anaeromyxobacter sp. RBG_16_69_14
CAGCGGCGGCGGTGCCGCTGGAGAATCACATCAACTGGTCGCCGCTGTGAGCGTCTTGTCCAACGGGAACACGCTGTCGCGTACGCCTTGCGCCTGTACCTCCCTCTGCTCCTCCTGGGAGCCACGGCTGGCTTCGTCCAGGTGCTCGGTCGCCGCAGCGCCGATCCCCGGCGCCGCCGCCTCTACGACATCATCTGGATCCTGATCCTGCTCGTCGGCGCGCCGGTGTGGCTCTTCGTGGCGGCGGCGCTGGGGTGGATCTGATCGTCTCCGACCCTCGCCTGGCTGGCGGCTGGGCGCCACACGATCGTCATGAGCAGAGTCCATGCTGAGCGCGGGAAGCCGGGTGAAGTGGCGCCGGCAACGGAATTCCCTTAGACGACCGGGCTCGCCTACAATGCGTGCCCCGCAGGCGGAGGTACGAGGTGTACACGGACTTCTCGAAGCTTCGGAACATCGGAATCTCGGCCCACATCGACAGCGGCAAGACCACGCTGACGGAGCGGGTCCTCTTCTACACCGACCGGATCCACGCCATCCACGAGGTCAAGGGCAAGGACGGTGTCGGCGCCAAGATGGACTCGATGGAGCTCGAGCGGGAGCGCGGCATCACCATCGCCTCGGCCGCCACCCACTGTGAGTGGAAGGGGCTCCACTTCAACATCATCGACACCCCCGGACACGTCGACTTCACCATCGAGGTCGAGCGTTCCCTGCGGGTGCTGGACGGTGCCATCCTGGTCCTGTGCGCGGTGGCCGGCGTGCAGAGCCAGTCGCTCACCGTCGATCGCCAGATGCGCCGCTACAAGGTGCCGCGCCTGGCCTTCGTCAACAAGTGCGATCGGACCGGCGCGAACCCCCTGCGCGTGCGAGACCAGCTCCGCGAGAAGCTCTTGCACAATCCCGTGCTGATGCAGCTCCCCATCGGCATCGAGGACAAGTTCGAGGGCGTCGTCGATCTCGTCAGGATGAAGGCCTTCCGGTTCAGCGGAAAGGACGGCGAGGTCATCGTCGAGTCGGAGATCCCGGCCGAGATGGAGGCCGACGCGCACAAGGCGCGCGAGGAGATGCTCGACGCCGCGTCGATGTACTCCGACGACCTGACCGAGGCGATCCTCGAGGAGCGGGTGACCGAGGAGCTCGTCAAGGCGGCGATCCGCAAGGGGACCATCGACCTCAAGCTGACCCCGGTGTTCATGGGTTCGGCCTACAAGAACAAGGCGGTCCAGAAGCTGCTCGACGGCGTGGTCGACTTCCTGCCCGACCCGACCCAGGTGGTCAACGAGGCCCACGATCTGACCGACGACGAGCGGAAGGTCGTGCTCTCGATCGACAACGCCAAGCCCCCCGTGGCGCTCGCCTTCAAGCTCGAGGACGGCCGCTACGGTCAGCTCACCTACCTGCGCATCTACCAGGGTAAGCTGTCCCGCGACATGTTCATCACCAACATGCGCACGGGCAAGGACCACCGGATCGGACGGCTGGCGCGCATGCACGCCGACGAGATGGAGGACATCGACGCTGCCGGATCGGGTGACATCGTGGCGATGTTCGGCATCGAGTGCAACTCGGGCGACACGTTCACCGACGGGAAGGTCAAGCTGAACATGACCTCCATGCACGTGCCCGAGCCTGTGATCTCGCTGTCGATCAAGCCGGTCGACAACAAGAGCGAGACCAACATGGCCAAGGCGCTCAGGCGCTTCACCCGCGAGGATCCGACCTTCCGCGCCGGCATCGACGAGGAGAGCAGCCAGACCATCATCCGCGGGATGGGCGAGCTGCACCTCGACGTCTACATCGAGCGGATGAAGCGGGAGTACAACGCGGTGGTCGAGGTCTCGCAACCGCAGGTCGCCTACCGCGAGACGGTGAGCCAGCGCGCCGATTTCGCCTACACGCACAAGAAGCAGACCGGCGGCTCGGGCCAGTTCGGCAGGGTGTGCGGCTCCCTCGAGCCGTGTGAGCAGGACTTCGAGTTCGTGGACGACGTGGTGGGCGGCGCCATCCCGCGCGAGTTCATCGGCGCGGTGGAGAAGGGCTTCCGCTCGTGCCGGGGCAAGGGCAGGCTACTCGGCTTCCCGGTGGTGAACGTGCGGGTGGTGGTCAACGACGGCGCGAGCCACGCGGTCGACTCCTCCGACATCGCCTTCCAGGAGGCCGCGCGTGGAGCCTGGCGCGATGGGTTCGATCGCGCCAAGCCGAGGCTCCTCGAGCCGATCATGAAGGTCGTGGTCGAGGGCCCGGCCGAGTTCTCGGGCGGCATCCTGGGCACGCTCATGCAGCGGCGCGCGATGATCATCGGTTCGCAGGAGGACGGCGGGCTGGCCCGGATCGAAGCCGAGGTGCCCCTGGCCGAGATGTTCGGTTACTCCACGACCCTCCGCTCCTCGACGCAGGGCAAGGCCGAGTTCAGCATGGAGTTCTCCCGCTACCTCCCGGTCCCGGCGGCAACCTCCGAGGAGCTCATCGCGAAGGGGCAGGGCAAGGGGAAGTCCACCCAGGCTGGCAAGAAGTAGGGAGCCGTTCGCGCTGAGCGGAGCGTTTGCGAATCGGGCGCGGAGTCGAGGCAGGCCGGTCCCACCACACCGCAAGGAGGGCGCATGTACCGGAAGGAAGTGAATACCCAGAGCCCGCTGCGGATCCTCGAGCAGTCGATCCGGGGCGGACTGGGCAGGGGGAACCTGGGAGTGGTCATGGCACCGGCCGGCGTGGGCAAGTCCGCCTGCCTGGTACAGATTGGCCTCGACGACCTGATGCGGGAGAAGGCCGTCCTTCACATCGCCGTCGGCCAGACGGTGGAGCACGTCTCGGCCTGGTACGACGCGCTCTTCGACGACCTGGCCGAGCTGGTCGCCCTGGTGGATCGCGGGGGTGTGCGCGAGAGCATCGGACACCGCCGGCTGATCAAGGCGTTCGTGGAGGGCGCCTTCAGCCCGCAGGGGCTCGACGAGGCGCTGGCGGCCTTCGAGACGCACCTCCAGGTCGAGCCCTCGGCCGTCCTCGTCGACGGCTTCGACTGGAAACGGCCGGGCTGCTCCACGGCGCTCGAGGAGATCAAGG
>MEMX01000117.1:28037-35425 GCA_001768075.1 Anaeromyxobacter sp. RBG_16_69_14
CGCCGAGCTGTGGATGACCGCGCAGACCCCGCGCGGCTACGACGTCCGGCAGCCGCGGACCATCACCCCGCCCTGCGAGAACTGCGCTCAGCTCATCGACGTGGGCCTCTTGCTCGAGCCGCACGGGAGCCACGTCAAGGTGCGGCTAGTGAAGGATTTCGACGATCTCTCCCCTCCCGACGTCCACCTCTCCTTGCACAGCGACACTTTGCGGTTGGTGAAGGACGGTGAGCCTGCGGCCTCGGTCGGGCTCCCGGCCCGATCGTACACGCTGCTCGCGACCGGTTCCGCTGGCGCCGAGGCGGAGTTCGGGGCTTGCGCCGAGCGCTGGGGGCTGCACGAGGTGAACTTCACGTTCAGGGGGCGCGACGAGATCGCCCGCAGCCGCGGCCAGATTGAGCTCTCCGAGGACGAGCTCAAGCTGGGCGAGGTGAGCTCGGCCTATCTCAAGGCTCACATGCACCGGTCCTACCCGGACACCCCAGCCTTCAGGCGCGTGCTCCAGGCCATCTGGCACCAGGTGAGCACCGCGGGCGAGGTCTTCTCGGTCGGCACGATCATGCCAGACAGGACCGCGCACGGCGGAACGGGGTGGGCGGTCGAGCTGGCGCGCCACTGGGGCAAGCCGGTTCACATGTTTGACCAAGAGAGGAAGCGATGGTTCGTCTGGAAGGACCGCGACTGGGCGGAGGAGCAACCGCCCGTCATCACGCGAGAGCGGTTCGCCGGCACCGGCACCCGATCCCTGTCGGACGAGGGCACGACAGCCATCCACGCGCTCTTCGAGCGCAGCTTCGGGGAACGGTAGCTCTCGCGGGCAGACGGCCTCGACCGCGTTCGCCTGTTTGCCAAGGGCGGCAGGCGAACGCTCGTGTCGGCGACGCTCAACCCCCGCCACTCGTCCAGAGATCGTGCAGGAAGTCCTGCTCGGCCGACTGCGGGATGCCATCCACGATTTGGCGCGGGGGAGTGCTGGCGGCGATCTCGTCAACCGTGCTGGTGCTACCCGGCGCGAAGCTTGCCCAGACGTCATCGCCCTGCTCGATGTCCTTCAGGGACGCGATCTGGCCGTCCTTCGTGATCGGTGTGCCTGGGCCGAGCACCAGTTGCTCGCCGTTGGAAAGCTCCAGGGCGTTGTTCACGCTGTCGACCATCTTGACCTCGCCGGAGACGGCTCTCGTCTCCGCGGTGTCCCCGCTGGAAGGCGCCTGAGTGTCTTCTGCGCTGGCGCCGCCCGCTGCCATCACGACGCAGGCGAGACCGGCCCTGGTCATGGCACTGAGTAATGAGCGCTTCATGTGTCTGTGTCCTCTCTCCCGCTCGAGACCTCACTGCTGTTACTAGGACTAATCGTTGGTGTAGGCGGGACAACCTCCAGATGGGACAGCCGCCCGTCGCGTGCGATAGCGGCCAGTTAGTCAAACGCCCTGGCCAGGCCGCACCGTGTGCCTGTTCGGGGACTTCCCCTGGACTTCCGAGCTGATCGAGGGAGCAGGCGCCGCCCTGCATCGAGGCGCCGCCTCGCGCTCCAGCTACCCGGTCTTCTCATCGCAGGGCGGCTTGTCGTAAGGCGGGGGCTTGTCCGCCGCGCCGTGGGCCAAGCGAACGCTGAATGGCTAGGCTGCCGCCGCAGGCTCCATGACGCGTACCGGGAGCACCATCGTGTTGAGCCCGGCGAACTGAAGCCGCCGCTGGAGCTGGGAGGCGGTCTCGTTGTGCAAGAGACGCTGGTACCACTTCTCCTGCTCGAAGACGAGCTTGCCTGCGAAGAAGATGGCACGCGGAAACTCCTTCGCCACCTCGATGCAGAGCTTCTCCGCCTCGGCGACGGCTTCCGTCCCGACGGACATCCGGTAGTCCGCGTTCAGGCCGAGGCGAGCAGCGAGATCGACGTAGCGCCTCAGGCTCTCCTCGGTACTCACCCGCACTTGCTCCACTTCCTCGACGCCCTTCATCGTCGCGGAGTCGATCACGCCCACGGACAGGAAAGCGAAGTCCTTGTAGTAGCCGGGGAACAGCCGTTGGATCGTGAGGAGCTGGTGAATGCCGAGGCCGGAGTACGATCCGACCAGGAGCACCGCGGTGGGATGCTTGGGGTTGACCGCCCCGCGCACCGTGACCGGATGCGACGGCAACGTGTTCATGATCTCGTTGAGCCGCCTCAGGTTCAATTCCACACTATGGTAGTGACGACGGATGACGAGGCAGAGCCCGATCACGACGCTCGTCACGGCGACCGTGACCCAGGCTCCTTGCTCGAACTTCTCGTAGACGTTGCCGACGAGGATGCCGACGCACAGCGCGAATGCCACGCCGTGGATCGCGAGGCCGCGCTTGAACCCGGGTTCACTCCTGCGGCCGAGCCAGTAGCGCAGCATGGACGCCTGTGACAGCGAGAACGTCACGAAGACATTGATGGCGTACATCGTGACGAGCGCCTTGACGTTGCCGCGCGTGTAGAAGAGCGTCGCGATCGAGGCGATGCCCATGAGCAGCACGCCGTTCTGCATCGAGAGACGATCCGAGAGCTGCGCGAAGCGGTGCGGGAGCCAGGAATCGCTCGCCATGTTCGACATGACGCGAGGACCGTCGATGAAACCGGCCTGTGCCGCCACGAACAGGAGCGCCGATTCGGCGGCGAGAGTGATCCAGACGTACCCGTTGCGCAGCGGCCCGGGGAAGCCCTGTGCGAAGCGCTCGACCAGGGAGGCGTTCATCGTCTTCCCCTCCTCTGGCGTGATGTGGAACAGCATGTACAGGAGGAGGATTCCGGTCGCGGTGAAGGCCAACGAGATCCCCATGTACGTCATCGTCCTGCGTGCGGTGTGGACCTTGGGCTCGCGCATGATCTGGAGACCATTCGAGACGGCCTCGATGCCGGTGTAGGTACCGGCTCCCATGGAGTAGGCGCGCACCACCAGGGCGAACATACCTGTGAGGCCGATCGTGCCGAGCCCGTGCGAGAAGCCGGTCCTCACCTCGCCGATCACCCGCGGCACCTCGAACGCGTGGGAGGCGATGCCGCCCACGATGAGGAATGCGTGCGTCAGGACGAACACGAGGAAGATGGGCATGAGCGTCGTCACCGACTCCTTCACGCCGCGCAGGTTCATGACGAGGAGCATGCCGATGACGATCGCATCGACGGTCAGCTTCCAGGGAGCCCAGCTCTGCGGCAGTACGCTGAAGATCTGATCCGCGCCGCTCGCGATGGAGACCGAGATCGTGAGGACATAGTCCACCAGCAACGCCGACCCCGAGACGACGCCCCAGCGCGAGCCGAGGAGCTTCGTCGCGACGACGTATCCGCCGCCGCCAAACGGAAACCGCTTGATGATCTGGGAGTATGCGATGGAGATGACGAGGATGGTCGTCATCATCGCGGCGGCGAGGGCGACCGCGAGGTAATGGTGCTCGCCGATCGCCCGAAAGGTCTCCTCCGGTCCGTAGGCTGACGAGGAGAGCCCATCTGCGCCGAGGCCGACCCACGCCAGGAAGGCGATGAGCGAGATGTGCTGATAGACGTTCGGGTCGCGGATGTTCCGCGGCGCGCCGATGAGCAGGCGACGGACGCGTGACCACGCCGAGAGCGGCGCCGGAGGCGGCGGTGGCTCGGGATTCGCTGGCGGCATCGCGCCCGTTGCGGAACGTTTCAACCTGAGCTCCAGTCTCGAGGCGCGATCCGCGCGACCCTTCAGCGCGCCGGCGCCCTGACGAGTTGCTTGCCCGTGAGCGCGCGGCAGTCGTTGCGGCACTCCGTGAACCCTTCGGCGAACGAGGCGAGCTCTCGACAGTGGTCCCTCAACGCGTCGGGCCGCCGCTCGCCACAGAACTCCCGAAGCTCTTCGATCGTGCGCGCATACAGCGCGAGGCGCTGGTCGTCCGGAAGCCTCGCCACGTCCCGCCGCTTCCATGAACCGCTCGCAGCAGCGACGGCGATGGCTATGGCGACGCTCAGTGCCACGACACCCGGCCTGAGCCAAGCGCTGGCTCGGGCATCGCGCGCGCCTCCACTGCGGAGGACGCGCAGTTCGCCCGATGGCGGCGCCGTCATGTACGGTCCGCCGAGCATGACGCATGCCATCGACCAGCGGGCGTGCTTCCGCACGTATGCACGGGCGCCGCAGGCGGGGCGGGTTGTATTCTGCAACGCCTGGCCCCGGCGCCCATTGCGAAACGCACGACGCGACCGGTCACTCGCCGCGATGCCCGATCAGCGCCGGGGCGCGCCGGGTAGACGTGGCGAGCCTGCTCAAGAGTTCACACGGCGGGGGAACATCACCCCTACAGTGAGGCTGCCTTGGTCCCCGCACAGCGTACCCTCGCCGGTGGCGCGCTCCTGGCGCTGGTCGCGACCGCCACGGTCGCTTCGATCGCTCCGCCTGCACCCCGGCCGACCGACTCGCCGGCGGACGAGTTTTCCGCGGCGCGCGCGATGGCGCACCTGGCGGTGATCGCGAAGGAGCCACACCCCCCGGGCTCGCGCTCGCACGCTGCGGTGCGCGCGTACCTCATTCAAGAGCTCGAGCGCCTCGGTCTCGAGCCGCGCGTACATGCAGCGCAGGCGGCGGCGCGCATGGCAGGCACGGTGTGGAGCCTGCGCGCTGTCAACGTCCTCGGGCGGCTGCGGGGCACGCGGGGTGGCGGCCGCGCCCTCATCCTCGCGGCGCACTACGACACGGTGCCGCAGAGCCCTGGCGCGAGCGACGACGGCGCCGCCGTCGCCGCGCTCCTCGAGACAGTGCGCGCGCTCCGCGCCGGTCCGCCGATGGCGAACGACGTGCTCGTTCTGTTCACCGACGGCGAGGAGATGGCCATGCGGGGCGCCCAGGCGGCGGTCGAGGACCCCGAACTCCTGAAGGGGGCGGCGCTCGTGATGAACTTCGAAGCGCGCGGCAACGGTGGCCCCTCGGTCATGTTCGAGACGTCGACCGCGAGCGGCACGCTCTTGCGCGAGGTCGCGGACGCGGCCCCCTATCCGACGCTCAGCGCGCCCGTCACCGCGCTCGCTCAAGCGCTGCCGAACGGAACCGACTCGCTCGTCTTCAAGCGGTCAGGGTTCGCCGTGCTCGGCTTCGCCTTCGCCAACGGCCTCGAGCACTACCACCGCACCACCGACTCGGTCGATCGCGTCGATCTCGGCAGCGTGCAGCACCACGGGTCGTACGCGCTCGCGCTGGCGCGCCGCTTCGGGGAGCGCGACCTCGCAGACCTGCGTGCACCCGAAGTGGTCTACTTCGACCTGTTCGGGCGTGCGGTGGTGGTCTATCCGGTCTCGGCCGCGCGCGCCTTCGCCGCCCTGACGCTGGCGCTGCTCTTCGTCGTGGTCGCGCGTGGCATCCACGCGCGACGCCTCACCGGGCGAGGCATCGCGAAGGGAGCCGGGCTGCAGCTCGTCGCAGCGTTCGCCGCCAGCCTCGCCGTCACCGCGACGCAGGTGCTGCTGGGGCGGGTCGTGGACGGATGGATGCTGCTCGCGCGATCGAGGATCTTCGCTTGGCACGCGCTGTTTCTGGGCGCGGCGGTGATCGTGGCGCTCTTCGCGCGCAGCCTGCGGCGCAACGGCCCCCGGGATCTCGCGGCGGGCGCGATGCTTCCGTGGGGCGCGCTCCTCGCGACCGCGGCGATCGTGGCGCCCTCCATCACCGCGCCGCTCACCTGGCCGCTCCTCTTTTCACTGCTAGGCTTTGTGGTGTGGCAGCGCGGACCCACCTTCGCGATCTACCTCGGTCTCGTCCCCGCTGTGGTGACGTTCGCCAACCTCGTCTACGCCGTGTTCGTCGCGGCGGGGGCCATGGCGCCGTTCGCGCCGGTGCTGCTCTTCGCGCTCCTCGCCGGGTTGTCGATCCCGGCATGGGCCGACGCCACGCCGAGCGCGCGCTCTCTCCTCGCGTGGGGCTCGCTGGGCGGCTCGGTGGTGGCGGCCGCCGTCGGCGTGCTCGGTGCGCGCTACGGTGAAGAAGAGCCGCGGGTCGACTCGCTCGTCTACGTGCTCGACCACGACTCGAGTGACGCGCGCTGGGTCACGTACGACGATGCGCCGGATCCATGGGTCGCCGCACGCGTGCCGCGCGGCGCGTCGAACGGCCCGCTGCCGGGGTTCACGCGCTCCGATCGCGCCCTGAAGAGCGCGCTCGCGCCGCACCTCGCGCTCCCGCCACCCGAGCTCGAGGTGCGCTCGGACACGACCAAGGGTGGCACTCGAACCCTGGCGCTGCGCCTGCGCTCACCAGGCCACCCCCGCTGCGTGCGGCTCTGGGACGCGGGTGGGGCGCGCATCCGGTGGGCGCCGGAGATGGGCGGCGCGCCCGTCCGGGACTTCTTCCGCATCTCACCCCCGATGGACGAGGTCGCTCTACGGGCGATGACCGGTGACTCGACGTCCCGCGTGTGGCACGCCGTTCACTGCGTCCTCGACCAAGACGCGCTCGAGCTCACGCTGAACGCGGCGGTCGGTGCGCCCGTGAAGCTGCGCGTCGTCGAGGAGCACGAGGGGCTGCCTGCGATCCACGGCGCGCCGGTCCCGCCGCGCCCGAAGGGCCTGGCGCCTGCGATGGAGAGCGACGTGACTCTCGTCGGCCGCACGTTCGAGATCTGATCCCCAGGTCCCGTCCCCCGCACGTTGCTCTCCGTGCGGACCAGGGCGGGGGAGGGAACCCAGCATGTCGCTCGACGCGATGACGCAGTGCGCTATAGGCTCTCCTTGGGAGCGAACGCGATGGTGCGCACGATGGTGCGGTGGTCCTGCGAAGCCTGCGGCACGAATTCCCTCGAAGCGGCCCTGAAGCGCAAGCCTCTGGGACTGGGCACGTTGCCGGCCGACGCGCAGGCATGCTCTCCAGCATGTCGCCTCGTTCTGATCGAGGATCTCCTGCGGGAGATCGACCGGCTCACGGATAAGATCATCGCGAGCCGGGCCTGTGGGGGTTGCTGAGGCCCGGCAGCGGGGGGACGAGGGAGCAGCTTACCCCGCGTCGCGATAGACCCTCGTGTTCCTCGCCCGTCGCCGGCCGCCCGCGGGGGCTAGTACCGGTAGCCGTGCGCGATGGGGAGCCGTCGCCCTTCTCCGAAGGCCTTGGCGGTCACCTTCAACACCGGCGCCGCCTGGCGCCGCTTGTATTCGCTCGCGATGATCATGCGCAGCACCCGCCGCACCATCTCGGGCTCGTGGCGCGCCGCGATGGCTTCGAAGGGCAGGCGCTCCTCGATGTAGGCTGCCAGGATGTCGTCGAGCTCCTCGTAAGCTGGGAGCGTGTCCTGGTCGGTCTGGTCGGGCCGGAGCTCTGCCGACGGCGGCTTGGTGAAGGTCCGCTCCGGGATGAGCGCCCTGCCGGCGCGCGCATTGGCGGCGCGCGCCACACGGTAAACGAGCGTCTTGGGCAGGTCGC
>MEMX01000117.1:35460-46783 GCA_001768075.1 Anaeromyxobacter sp. RBG_16_69_14
AGCGTGCAGTAGCCCACGGCGAGCTCGCTCTTGTTGCCGGTGGAGAGACAGAGCGAGCCCTCCTCGTTGGAGATGGCCATCAGGATCTGCCCGCGGATGCGCGCCTGGACGTTCTGGGCGGCGAGGTCGCAGAGCGGGTGGCCGAGCGCCGTGCCGAGCTGGTCGAGGTAGGCCGCGTGCATCGGCTCTATGGAGATCTCGCGGAAGCGCAGTCCGAGGTTCCGCACAAGCTCGGCCGCGTCCTCGCGCGAGTGCGAAGACGAGTAGCGCGAGGGCATGGCCACGCCGAAGACGTGGTCGGCACCGAGCGCGTCAGCGGCGACGCAGGCGGTGAGCGCACTGTCGATGCCGCCCGAGAGCCCGATGACGGCGCTCTGGAATCCGCACTTGCGCGCGTAGTCGCGCAGGCCCAGGACAAGCGCCCGGTACACCTCGTCGGCCTCGGCGTCCGGGCCGGCGTGCGCGGCGAGGAGCGCGGCGGCCGCGAAGTGGCGCACCTCGAGCGCGGAGCCGTCCTCCCCGGTCACCACCACCGCCTCCTCGAAGAGCGGCGCGCGCGCCAGCACCACACCATCCGCGCCGATCAGCATGGAGCCGCCGTCGAATACGAGCGCGTCGTTCGCGCCAACCTGGTTCACGTAGGCGATGGGCGCGCCCTGCCGCGCCGCCGACGCGCCCACCATCCGCTCGCGCAGCGCCGGCTTGCCGATGCCGTACGGCGAGGCAGAGATGTTCACCACCAGGTCGGCCCCGGCCGCGCGCAGCTCGGCGATCGGATCGCGCTCGTAGCGGGGCTTCACCCAGAAACGCTTGTCGTTCCAGATGTCCTCGCAGATGGAGAGCCCGAGCCGCAGCCCTACTCCCTCGGCCAGCGCGGCCGTGCTCTCGGGAGCGGCGACGAAGTAGCGCGTCTCGTCGAAGACGTCGTAGGTGGGGAGGAGAGACTTGCGGCCGATCGCCGCCACGCGACCGCCCTCGATGAGCGCCGCAGCGTTGTAGAGACCGGGCGGCGGCGCCCCGTCCACCGCCTCCGGGAAGCCCAGCACGATCGACAGACCGCGCGACCAGTCAGCCGGCTGAGCGAGTTCCGCCAGCGTGCGGGCCGCGCGATCCAGGAACTCCGGCATGTCGAGGAAGTCGCGAGGCGGGTAGCCGCAGACGGAGAGCTCGGGGAAGACGACCAGGGACGCGCCCGCGGCGCGGGCGAGCTGGGTGGCGTCGCGGATCTTCGCGGCGTTGCCGGCGAAGTCCCCCACCGTGGTGTTCACCTGCGCGAGCGCGATCCTGCGAGGTTGCACGGGGGAAGCATGCCACCATCCGCCGCCGTGCGCAGGCCGAAAAGCGAAGGCCAGTCCCCCTGCCCCGCGGCAAGGGCGGCGGCGTCGCCCCTTTTTCATGCTGCGACGCGCTGGCGCGCAGCCCTAGGTTCCTGACGTGCTGCTGGAGAGAACCATGCATGCTCGTCGCGCCGCCGTCCTCTGCGCCGCTCTGTTGCCGCTGGGCGCGCTGGCAGTGAATGAAAAGTGGCCGCGAAGGGCAGCACCCAAACAGACCCCGCCCACGCAGAAGGCGTCAGCTCGCCCGGAGCGGCTGCTCACGCCCTTCTGCAGCGGCGATTACGCCGATTTCCTCACCTCCATGAACCGCCAGACACGCTCCTTCGAGGCGTCCGCGGACGCGAGCTACACGTACTGCATCCGCACCACGGCCACGTACGAGAACCTCTACTACGGGAAGGGCGGCAAGCTCGTGCGCCGGTTCGTACGCCACGTCCGGCACGGCACGGGCTTCGCCTACAGGGCGAAGGACGGCGAGTGGCTGGTCGCCACCAATGAGCACGTGGCGGAGCACCCGATCGTCACCGAGACGGACACCGACGTGGACGGCGTCCCGGCCGGATCGCGCAAGGTCCGCGAGACCATCCGCATCGTGAAGAACGAGGGCGACGACGACAGCGCGTCGCAGGTACCGCTCACGAAGGTACTGGCCGACGAGGTGCTCGACCTGGCCGTGCTGAAGACCCGGCACCCGCTCAAGGTGATGCCGTACAAGATCGGGCGCTCCTCTGCGCTGCGAGTGGGCAACGCGGTGCAGGTGCGCGGGTATCCACTGGGCGTCTTCGCGGCTTCCAACACCGGCCGGGTCATCGGCACCGGCCAGCTCGATCACGACCACGGCTGGGAGCACGAGGACTTCGCGATCGACGCGCTCCTCAACTCGGGCAATTCGGGGAGCCCCGTCTTCGCCATCTCGTGCAAGACGGGTGAGCTCGAGCTGGTCGGCGTCTACCACGCCGGCTACAAGGACGCCCAGGGCCTCAACGTGGTGGTGGCGGTGGATCAGCTGCGCGAGGTCCTGGAGACGCTCGAGCCGAGCCGCCGTGAGATCGCGGTCGATCGGCTCGACCGCAAGGCGCTCCTGGCGCGGCTGCGCGCTGCACCGGAGCCGTTCCTCATGCCCTTCGCGGACAGCGCCGTGCGCGTGGACCGCGAGAGTGACGCCATCCGGTTCGAGCTGCTCGACAGCCAGTTTCCGCTCACGGCGGCCGTGCAGGCCGCGCTCGTCGATCGCGACGGCGACCTCGCCCAGCCCACTGCACTCGTCCTGCCGCCCCGCTTCGGTGACAGGGAGATCCCGTGGGGGTCCCTGGATGCGATGCTGCGCGATCCGGGGCAGCGGCTCTACGACGCGCTCTGGAAGCAACTCGCGGCGGTGCTCGCCTTTCGCGAAGCCGAGGTGCAGGCCCGGACCGGGTCCGAGGCGCGGGCTTCGCTCGCGGCGAGCGCTGCGAGGATCCGCAGCCGGCGAGGAGAGCAGCGGGAGGCCCTGCAGTCGATCGACTTCGACGCCGAGGACCTCGAGGCGCCCCCTGCGGCCGCACCGGTAGCCAACGACGCGCCGCGGGGTCGTTCTCCTGCTTCAGCACCGGATGGCCGCTGACGCCCCAGAGGGGCCGCAGTCACGGTTTCAAGGGGTTCAGATGGGGCATCAGGCCCCACATGGCCATATGGCGCTCCGTATGGGGCCATATGGATACCCTTTCAAGGCAAGATGTCACATCTGGGACAAAATGCCGTCTTTTTAGGGTCTTATCTAAAAAGCCGGGAAGGGGGTTGGCAACCGTGGGGGGCGTTATCATCCTGGCGAGTGCCAGACATGACCGAGAAGGGGCGCGTCACGGGACCACGCGCCAGCAGCCACATAAAGGGTGGATAGGCTCTAGAGGCCCCTGCGGGGGCCCATGCCGGGGAGAACAGACATGCCACAGATCGATATCGAGATCCTGACGCCATTCGCCGCGAAGTTCCTCGAGGGTACCGCCCTCACACCAGCAGAGCGCGCCGAGGTGCTCCGCATCGCCCAGGGGTTTGCCTGCAAGGACTCCGCGGCGGCGGCCGGAGTGTCTCCCGAGACCATCAGGGCTCGGCGGAAGAGGATCTACCGCAAGCTCGACGTGCCCGGCTCCGGTGAGCTGCTGGCCAGCCTGCTGTCCCTGTCGCTCAAGATGCTCGCCAAGGGCGAGCGGGTCGAGCCGCGCCCTGTCGTCGCTCCTGCTCAGCCATCGGCTGCGGCTGCACCAACGCCAGCGCCGCAGCCGGCTGTGCTCGCGCGCTAGCTTGGGTCGGGGTCTCGTAGCAACGGAACCGAAAACCGGGCGATCGACGCCCCGGTAGGGGTCTGGGTGGGCTCGGCCGATTTCGCGCTTTCCGCGCTCACGATCGATTCAGAGTCTGCTTTCCCGCGGCCACGCCGCGGGAAAGCGACGCTGCGTTCACTGGCGGACGAAGACCCAAGACGCCGCGAGAATCGACCAGCCCCTTGCGCCTCCGGTATGCGCACGCCTGACCGCCGCAGGAGTCCCCCGCCGGCCTAGGTACTCTCATGCCCCAGCCAGCGCTCGATGCGCTCCGCGATCTTGGCCGGCGTGAAGCCGTACTCCTCGGCGAGCACCTTCTCCGGCGCGCTGGCGCCGAAGCGGTCGATGCCGATCACGATGCCCTCCTTGCCGACGAGCCGCCACCACTCCAGGCCGCGCGCGGCTTCCACCGCGGCGATCCGGTGTGAGCTGGGTAACACCCTTTCGCGGTAGTCGGCGGGCTGCGCGTCGAAGCACTCGAGGCAGGGCATGGAGACGAGCCGCGCCCTTATCCCCTTGCCGGCGAGGAGCGCCAGCGCGGCCTGCGCCGTCCCGACCTCCGACCCCGTGGCGATGACCGTCACGATGGCGCCGGGCACCTCGTGCACCACGTAGCCGCCCCGCGCCAGGTCGGCCTGATCGAGTGCGGAGCGGTTCAGCTTGGCGAGCTTCTGGCGGGTGAGGACGAGCCCCGTCGGCCCGTCGCGCCGCTCGAGCGCGTGCGCCCAGGCGGCCGCCGTCTCGAGGCCGTCGGCTGGCCGCACCACGTGTAGGTTGGGGATGGCGCGCAGCGCGGTGAGGTGCTCGATGGGCTCGTGCGTCGGCCCGTCCTCGCCGAGGAAGATCGAGTCGTGCGTCCAGACGTAGATCGACTGCAGGCCCGAGAGCGCGGCGAGCCGCACCGCCGGGCGCATGTAGTCGGAGAAGATGAGGAAGGTGCCCGAGAACGGGATGAAGAGCCCGTCGTAGGCGAGGCCGTTCGCGATGCTACCCATGGCGTGCTCGCGGATGCCATAGTGGACGTTGCGGCCGCCGAAGCTGCCCGCCGCGACCGACCCGCCGCCCTTGATGTCGGTGTTGTTGGACTCGGCGAGGTCGGCCGAGCCACCCACCACGGAGGGCACGAGCGCCGCCATCTTCTGGATGGTCGCCTGCGAGAGCTTGCGCGTCGCGTCGGCGGCGTCGGCGCCCATGAGGAGCTTCTGCCTCAGATCGGGCGGGACGGCGCGCGACACGTGCGCGTCCAGGAGCGCGGCCTTCTCGGCGTTCGCCTCGCGCCAGGCCGCCGTCCTGCCGTCCCATGCCGCGCGAGCGGCCCGTTTCTCGGCCTGCACCCCGTTCCAGTAAGCGCGCACGTCGTCGGGCACGAGGAAGCGCGGCTCGAGCGGCCAGCCGAGGTTCTTCCTGGTCGCGAGGAGCTCCTCCTCTCCCAGCGCGGCCCCGTGCACGCCGGACGTGCCCGCCTTCCTGGGCGCGCCGAAGCCGATCGTCGTGCGGACTCGAATGAGGCTCGGGCGCGAGAGCTCCGCTCTGGCGATGTCGAGCGCGCGCCCGATGCCCTCGTGCGCGCGCCCGTCCACCGACTGCACGTGCCAGCCGTAGGCCTCGAAGCGCTTCGACACGTCCTCGCTGAAGGTGATGCTCGTCTTGCCGTCGATGGTGATGCCGTTGTCGTCGTACAGGTAGACGAGCCGACCGAGCTGGTGGTGGCCGGCGAAGCTGGCTGCCTCGGCGCTGACGCCCTCCATCAGATCGCCGTCGCTGCAGATGGCGTAGACGAAGTGGTCCTCGACCGGATTGCCCGGGCCGAGCTTGGCCGAGAGCATCGCCTGGCCGAGCGCGAAGCCGACGCCATTTCCGAACCCTTGACCCAGCGGGCCGCTCGTCACCTCCACGCCGGCGGTGTGTCGGAACTCGGGATGGCCAGGCGTGCGCGAGTGGAGCTGGCGGAACCTCTTCAGATCCTCGATACCGAGGTCGAAACCGGACAGGTGGAGGAGCCCGTAGAGCAGCATCGATCCGTGCCCCGCCGAGAGGATGAAGCGGTCGCGGCCGAGCCAGCGCGGCTCCTGCGGATCGAAGCGGAGATAGCGCGTCCAGAGGACGTGGGCCATGTCCGCCGCTCCCATGGGCAGGCCGGGGTGGCCGCTGTTCGCCTGCTGGACCGCATCGGCTGCGAGCATGCGGATGGTGTTGACGCACTTGGCAGTGAGCTCGGGGCTCGCGTTGGGCACGTAGAATCCTCCGACGTCGTCGATTCCGCAGGGCGGAGCTTGTCCCCCGCCGATCATCCATACCGTAGGGCGGGGGCTTGTCCCCCGCCGAAAGTTGAGCAAGATCGCCCGCCCAGGCAAGGAGATCAAGGGGCCCGGGCGGTCCCGCCCGGATCAGGAGCCGTCAGGACCCGGCCTCGCTCGCGAGAAGAACGCCTGCAGGCGCGCCAGGAACCGAAAGCCCCAGAGATGCCCGAGGCGCTCCCGCTCGCGCCGCAGGATCTCGTCTCCCATCGCCTCGGCCAGGGCGCGCCGGGCGAGTGCGGCCTGCTCGGCGTCGCGGCCCAGGGCCTCGAGACGGGCATCGCCCGCGCGCTCTTCCTCGTCTGCGTCGCGCCTCCGCGCCGCCCACAGGCGCTCGTTGAAGGCGCGTTGCTCGGGCGTGTCGAGGGCGGCACCGCAGCGATCACAGCGGAGCGCATGGCGGGCGTGGTCCGCCTCACACGCGGCGCAGCGCACGAAGGGCTGCTCCCCGTCCGGCGCGAGGTCGAGCGCGAGGCCACTCCCCTGGGGCTCGCGGAAGCGGTCCGTGGCCGAGGCAGGCACCGGGGTTGCGCCCTCCGCCAGCGTCGGGCCGATCTCGACCGCGTCGAAGCGACCGCGCGCGTCCAGACTGGCGGAGGGGACCGCGTCCCTGCGCGGGCGCTCGAGATGGAGGAAGCGGCGGAGCGAACCGGCCACGATCAACCGACCGAAGGGGGCGGCGACGAGGCGGCCCGCGTACGCGCCCTGCACCAGTCGCGGACGCGCTCGATCTCCTCCCGCATGGTGGTGGCGAGCGGGAACGACTCCCTCACGGCGCGCTCGACGTGCGACTGCGCCAGGTCGGTCTGCTCAGCGAAGGCGTCGTAGAGCGCCGAGACCACCGCCTGCTCGATCTCCGCGCCGCTGAAACCGTCGGCCAGCGCGGCCAGCCGGTCGAGGTCGAAAGCCTCGGGCCGGCGGTTCCGGCGCCGGAGGTGGATACCGAAGATGTCGCGTCGCTCGGGCGCTGCCGGCAAGTCCACGAAGAAGATCTCGTCGAAGCGCCCCTTGCGCAAGAGCTCGGGCGGCAGCTGGTCGATGCGGTTGGCGGTGGCAACCACGAAGACGGGCGCGGTCTTCTCCGACAGCCAGGTGAGGAGCGCGCCGAAGACCCGCGCCCCGACCCCCCCGTCGGACATGCCGGAGGAGGCGCTGCCCGAGAGCGCCTTCTCGATCTCGTCCACCCACAGTACCACCGGCGCGACGCTCTCGGCCACGCGGATGGCGCGGCGCAGGTTCTCCTCCGAGGAGCCGATGAGGCCGCTGAAGATGCGGCCCATGTCGAGGCGCAGGAGCGGCAGCCGCCACGCGCCCGCGATGGCCTTGGCGGTGAGGCTCTTCCCGCAGCCCTGCACGCCGAGCAGGAGGAGTCCGCGCGGTTCCGGCAGACCGAAGCGCCGCGCCGCCTCGCCGAACGCGCTCTGCCGCCGCGCGAGCCAGGTCTTGAGGCAGTCGAGCCCGCCCACGTCGTCGAGCCTCCCGTCGGCGGGGTGATACTCGAGCAGTCCGCTCTTCCGGATGACCTGCCGCTTCTCCTCGAGCACGATCCGGATGTCGTCCTCGTCGAGGCGGCCGTTCCACGCGATGGCCTTCGCGAAGGCGTTCTCGGCCTCGGACAGCGTGAGCCCGAGCGCCGCCTTCACCAGCTGCTCGGCGTCACCTCGGGTGAGGTCCACGACGGCGCGATGCCCCTCGCGCACGACCGTGACGATCTCTTTCAGCAGCGCGACGAGATCGGCGGACGTGGGGAGCGGTACGTCCAGGACGGAGATCTCCTTCTCCAGCTCCGGCGGGATGACGAGGGTGGGCGAGAGGAGGATGACCGTGGTGTAGGTGGACTTGAGCCCCTGCGCGAGCTCCCTCAGCGCGCGCACGACGGTCGGGTCGGCGAAGAAAGGGTGGAAGTCCTTCAGGACCACGAGCGACGGCTCGGCCAGCTTCTCGATCGCGGCCAGCGCCTCGAGCGGCTCGCGCGCAGCCTCGGCGGCGGCGGGCGGCGCGGATCCGACGAGGCGGAGCCCTTTCGTCACCGACCAGCCGAGGAGCTGCTTCCCGTGAGCCCGCGCCAGGTCCTGCAGGATGGTGTCGAGCCGCGCCTCCTCGAACGAGACGAGGTAGAGGAGCGGGTAACGCGCGCGGATGAGCGTGTCGAGCTCGCGCACGAAGGCGGGCGGCGCGGGCGGCCTGGGGGCGGGACTCGGAGTGGCCACGGCACGAGCCTATCACTCCCTCCTTACCGGACCACAGCTACAGGCAAAAGTCCTACCCCCTGTCCGGGAGGCTCTTGCCCACCTATACAGCCCTACACACCCACACCCCACATCTACAGCTCATCCCGTGATCGTGGGAGTGAGGGATCCTTCAGCTCCTTACGCCCAGATTGCTACAATCGGATTGAACCGAGTGTCGCGCGCAGCCCACGGAGCCGATCGGATCGGTCGATTGGCCGCGGCCCTCCGGCGGGAGCGAGGGAATGACGGACCTAGACACCTTACACTGCGAGATCCAGTTTCGCGTTTTCTCCAAGTTCAAGGAGTCGTTCGGGGACAGATTCGACGACCTGAATTTCATGTGTCCAGGCACCGGCAAGCTCGTGAAGGGCGCGAGTCTTCGGGACGTCAAGAACGGCTGCGAGCTCGGGGATCGGCTCCACTGGAACTGATCGTGTAGCTGCCGCAAGTTCGACGAGCAGATCCGCTTGGTGTCCGGGGAGGGCGTGCCGCTCTCGCAGACCCGGTATCGCCTGACGCTCGGCAGCGGCGAGACGGTCAGCGGGAAGACCGACTCTGACGGGCGAACTCAGAGGATCAAGACCGCCCAGCCTCAGGTCATCAAGCGAGTGGAGCTGTTCCCTCTCGCGGCCCCGAGCCGTCCCTGTGGTCAGGACGGCGCTCCCCACGACGCCCCACGAAGTCCGGAAGAGGAAGCGAAGCGCATCGACCGGGCCCTGCGGTGCAGTCTCGAAGAGACCGTGCGACGCGCCGAAGCAGGCCAGCCGGCACGGAGCGTCCCCCTTGACGACACGACCACCAACGCCACGGGCCTGGGGCGCTCCGTCGCCACCGTCACCTTGGACGGCGAGGCGCGCGGCCTCACGCATGGCGAGATCACGATGGCCCAGCAGATCTTCGGCCGTTCGATCGACTACTCCAGGGTGAAGGTGCACAAGCAGGAGTATCTTCCCTTCGGCGTGCAGGACGACGAAACGGCCATGACGCCCAACGGGGAGATGTATTTCAACCCGACGAGTTTCAAGGAGGACTATTCGCTCGGGAACGACGACTACAAGCAGTGGTTCATGCACGAGATGGTACACGTGTGGCAACACCAACTCGGATATCCGGTCACCTTCAAGGGACTGCTGCTGACGATAGGGGGAGGCTACAACCGTGACAACCAGCGAGCAACATATGACTACGATGCTGTCAAGGATGCCGGCAAGACCCTGTCCGACTTCAACATGGAACAGCAGGGAAAGCTCATCGCAGACTACTTCGCCACGACAGCCTTGCAGCATAGCTACCACGAGGGCGATCTCGCGTTCCTTCGGCAGGTGCTGGCGGATTTCCTGAGGAATCCGAAGAATGCTGCGCTCCTGCCCAAGTAGGGTCTTCGCCGTCCTCCTGTGTGCATGGCCTCTGGGCGCGCGCGCGATGTCGTCGATTCGCGACGGGCTCGTTACCATCCATCTGCGCAACGGCCACGCGTGCTTCTCCTCTCCGGAGGACCCGGCGACCAAGCACTTCAAGTACTATTTCGGGTTTGTCCATGTCTACGTCGCGGACCGGCCTGAGCCGATATGGGATGCGTACGTGCCCGACAAATCGGCGGTATACCCGGCCAACCCCGACAGCGCCGAGAAGTGCATCGAATACGGCGTGGCGCCACCCGGAGCGGTGACAAAGGTCGAACCGCGTGCGCTCGCCTTAGACATTCCGTACAGTGTCTTCCTGGCCTGCACGATCCCTCCCTCGCGGGGCCATGACAGGAAGTACATGACGGAGTTCTGTCTCCGCCGTGACGACCAGGGCCAACCTGTCGTGGTCGAAGCCGTACGAAATGTCGATACCGGGGAGTACCGCTGCCTCAAGCCCGGCGAAGCCGAGAAACGCCGCAGCTTCTGGGACAGGCTCTTCGGCAGGCATTGAGGAAGACCCATCCTCGCTCGAAGAATGCTGCGCTTCTGCCCAAGTAGGATCTTCGCAGTCCTCCTGGACCCGGTTTCGCTGGCTACGGGGCGACCCCGGCGCAGATCAGACCGAGGCGCGCGAGGTCCTCGCGCAGGGCCGCGGGGTCCGTGAACCGCAGGCCCTGCCATCCGCACTCCTGCGCGGCTTCGACGTTGGCGTGAACATCGTCGATGAAGAGCGTCTGCGGCGGATCGAGGCCGTAGCGCGTCGTCAGCAGTCGATAGATGCGGGGATCGGGCTTCACGATCCCTTCCTCGCCGCTGACCACCGCACCGCGCAGGTGGCGGAAGAAGGGGAACCGTGCGCGGGTCCTAGCGAAGGTATGGGCGTTGAAGTTGGTGAGAGCGAAGAGGGGCATGCCATCCGCGGCCAGGGCTTCGAGCAGGCGCACCGTCCCCTCGATCGCGCCGGGCACCATCTCGTCCCAGCGCTCCCAGAAGGCTCGGATCTCTCGTTCGAAGCTCGGGTAGCGCGCGATGCGCTCCGAGAGCGCCTCATCCCAATCCATCCCGCGGTCCAGTTCCAGGTTCCAGGCGGGCGTGCAGACTTCCGAGAGGAAGAATTCCATCCTGTCCGGATCAGGGAACAGCGTGCGGTAGAGATGGCGAGGGTCCCATTGCACGAGAACCTGCCCCACGTCGAAAACCACAGCCTCCACGCCCATGCTGCCCTCCGGGATCCACAGTCCAGCCGAAGCGAATTCGGGAACTTACCTGTCGTAGCGCAAGCCCGCCAGGAACTGGAAGCGCGGAACCGGGAGGAGCGCCGGCGCCCCGGAGCCGGGCTGTGGGTCTCGGACCGGACCCACTGCGTAAGCGGACGCGCCGGTGACCGCCCAGCCCGCCGAGAGCCGGTAGGAGAGCCCACCCGAGATGGGACCGCTCACGGCGCCGCGGAGCTCGAGCTGCGGCTTCGCGTCCGGGGCGGGCGCGAAGGCGGCGCCGGACACGGGCCGGGGACCCACGACCCGCGCGGCGAGCGCCAGCACCGGCAGGCGCCCGCCCAGCTCGTACGAGACCCGCACGTTGCCGAAGGCCTGGGCCGCGGCGGGGAGGAGCGCGCTGTCCACGTTCCCGACCTGCCGCGAGTGGGCGAGCGTGAGACCCGTGCCGTATCGCAGCCGCTGGCGAAGGCCGCTGCCCTCCCAGTCGGCGTTGAGGCCGTAGCTCTCGACGCGCGAGGCGTTCGCGTACGTGTAG
>MEMX01000118.1:0-6776 GCA_001768075.1 Anaeromyxobacter sp. RBG_16_69_14
ACGGCCTCGCGCGAGGCGAACGAAGCGGCACAGGGCGAGGCACTCGCCGCGCGCGCCGAAGCTGGGGCGGCCCGCGGCGAGGCGGAGCTGGCACTGCGCGAGCGGGACATGGCTCGGCGGGACGTTCAGGACGCGCGCGTGGTGGCCGACACCGCGCGGGCCGAGGTGGAGGCGGCACGGCGCGACGGAGAGCTGGCGCGGGAGGAAGCCACGGCGGCGCGCGGCGAGGTGGCGGCAGAGCAGGCGCAGCTCGCGCTGCTGCGCTCTGGCCTGGAGGCGGCGGAGGCCCGCGTAGCGGATCTGGAGCCCGCTCTGGACGAGGGGCGAGCCGCCCTGGACGAGGCACGCGAGGCGCTCATCGCGGCGCAGTCGCGGGCCGAGGAAGACGAGAGCGAGCTCGTGCGTGCTCGCAGCGAGCTCGAGGAGAAGCAGGCAGAGCTGCTCGAAGCACGCGAGGCGCTCGGTGCGGCCGAGCGCGAGCGATCGGCGGTCGAGGGCCGGGTCGCCGATGCGTCGCGAGAGCTGCTCGCTCGGGAGACCGAGCACGAGACGCTGCGCGGCGAGGTTGAGCAGTGGCGCGCCCGCGCCGAAGTCGGCGAAGGTCGTGTGGCCGAGCTGGACGCTCGGCTTGGAGAGCTCGCCTCGGAGGTTGGCGCGCTGCGCGATCGTGCCTCCGAGGCGGCCACCCTCGCAGCGCAGGCGGCGGCAGCCGAGACGCGCAGCGCGTCGCTCGAGCGCGACCTGAGCGAGGCCGTCACGCGCCACGATGGGGAGCGCACCCGGGTGGCGGAGTTGCAAGCCGCTCTCACCGAGGAGAAGGTCCGCGCGGACAGCGCGCACGGAATGGCCGGCGACGAGCGGGCGCGGGCCGGGGCCGCGGAGACCGAGGCTGCCCGGGTACGCGAACGCGCGGATGGAGTCGAGGCGAAGCTGGCCGAGGTCACGGCGCGCCTGGCCGAGGTCGAGCCGCAGCTCGCCGAGGGGAAGCTGCGGCTCGCCGAAGCCGAGGGAGCCACGGCGCGCGGTCACGCAGAGGCCGACATGCTGGCCGAGCGGCTGAAGGAGGCCACGGCGCGCCTGGCCCAGGCCACCGCGCGGGGCGACGAGGCCGAGCGTCGCGCGGGTGCGGCCGGGATCGCTCGGGGCGAGGAGAGCGCAGCCGCGGCGAGGCTGCGATCCGAGCTCTCCAGCGCGCGAGAAGCGCTGGCGGCACGCATCGGGGAAGTGGAGGAGGAGCGCGAGCGGCTGCGCGAGCGGGCGGAGCGGCTCGAGCGCGAGGCCGAGGCGGCCCGCGCGGCGGCAGAGGAAGCGCGCGAAGGTGCACGGATCGCGCGCGACGAGGCCGAGGCGGCACGCAGCGAGACCGCGACCGTCCGTGAGGAGGCCGAGGCGCTGGCGGCCCGCGAAGAGGCGGCTCGCGCCGAGGCAGAGCGGGCACGGGATGCGAAGGAGTCCTCCAGCGGCGAGCTCTCCGAAGCGCTGGCGGCGGCTCGCGCGGACGTCGAGGCGCAGCGGAACCTGGCGGAGAGCGCCGAGGCCCAGGCGGCGGCGATCGACGCGGAGCTGCAAGCGGTGCGCTGGGAGAAGGACGAGATCGAGGCCCGGCTCAAGGCAGCGCAGGCATCGGGCGCAGCCCCATCGGCAGGCGAGGTGGCGCGCCTGCGCGAGGAGCTCGCTGCGCGCGCGACAGAGGTGGCGGAGCTGCGCGGCGAGGCCGAGAGCCGCGCTGCGGAGCTGGCGACGCTGGCGAGTCAGCTGTCGGACCTCCAGGCCAGGGAGGCGCCGTCCGGGAGCCCCGAGGCTCGCGCGAAGGAGGCCGAGACGAAGCTCGCGGAGGCGCTGCGGCGCCTCGCCGACGCCGAGGCCCTCGCGCAGGTTGCGCTCAGCGAGCCGAACGCGCCGGGAGGCGAGGCGGCCGACCGGCTGCGGCAGCTGGTCCAGGAGCGGGGTGTCTTGCAGACGCAGGTGGGCGAGCGCGACATGCGCATCTCTCGCCTGCAGCGGGAGGTCGCGGACAAGACCGATCGGCTGGGGCGGCTGGCGAAGGAGATGGGAGAGCTCAAGTCGAAGGGGCTGGGGAAGCTCTTTCGATAGCGATTGAGGATGTCGGAATCGGAATTCGCGTTCCCCCCTGTGGGTCGCCGAGTCGAGAACCCGTAGGAAGATGGGCTGCGTGGCCGGGGCGTAGGTGAGCGGGGCTCGTGCGACCGTCCCCGTATGCCGTTACACGTGACGGGTGGCCCTCGCTGCTCCGCCGCCAACGCTCGGCGTACGCCATGTCGCACTGCGAGTGCGCGATCTGGAAGCCGCCGAACGCTTCTTCGTGGAAGTGCTCGGATATCGGCTAGAGTGGCGCCCCGACGTGGAGAACGTCTACCTCGCCCGGCAGGGCGACAACGTCGCGCTTCACCGCGTTGCCGAAGCGCCCGGTCCCGGGATGCTCGATCACATCGGGTTGCTGGTGGCGCGGGCGGAGGACGTCGATGCCTGGGCTGCCTGGCTCGAGGTGCGCGGCGCCAGGCTCATCGCGAGACCGCGCACCCACCGCGACGGCGCACGGTCTCTCTACCTCGAGGGGCCGGAGGGCCTGGTCGTGCAGGTCATCCACCACGCGTCGATGCTGGACGGGCGGGGCCCTTGAGGCCACAGCCGCCGCACAGCTCGCCGTGGCAACGGGCGAGCTGGCTTCGGAGACCTCCCTGGACCTGGACTTGGACGCTACTCTGGCCCCAGCCCCCCCCTCACTCGCTCCGGTATGAGCCTCCTCCGGCTGGACCTCGGCTCGCTCAGATACTAACGTCCCGGTGCCATGGCCAAGGTCCGTCTCGCTTTCCTGTGGCACATGCACCAGCCCCTCTACCGGGAGCCGGACACCGGCGAGTTCCTCTTGCCCTGGGTGCGCCTGCACGCCACTCGCGCGTACTACGACATGGCGTGGATGCTGGAGCGACATCCCGGGATCAGCTGCACGGTCAACTTCACACCGGTGCTGATGGAGCAGCTCGAGACCTACGCGCGTGGCGAGGCCCGCGACCGCTTCCTCGAGGTCTCCAGCAAGCGCGCGCGCGACCTCCTCCCGGAGGAGCGACAGGCCATCCTGCGCTCGTTCTTCATGATCGACTGGGAGACGGCCGTGAAGCCGCTCCCGCGCTACTGGGAGCTCTTGCAGAAGCGCGGCCTCGACGTGCGGTACCTCGACCTGGCGCGCGTCGCGAGCGAGTTCACCGACGCCGAGATCGCGGACCTCCAGGTGCTGTTCAACCTGGCCTGGTTCGGCTTCGGGGCGGTGGAGGACGACGACGGGCTCCATGCGCTCGTGAAGAAGGGCCGCTCTTTCACGGAAGGAGATCTAGAGTACGTCCTCGAGGCGCAGCGCCGCGTCGTGGGCGAGATCGTGCCGCGCTGGCGGGCGCTCGCCGAACGCGGGCAGGTCGAGCTCTCCACCACGCCCTACTACCACCCGATCCTACCCCTCGTCTGCGACACCGACTCCGCCCGGCGCGCGCTCCCTGGGGCGGCGCTGCCGCCCCGCTTCTCGTGGCCACAGGACGCGCGATGGCACGTCCGCGAGGCGCTCGCCTCGCACGCACGCCACTTCGGCCGCCCCGCGGTGGGCATGTGGCCCGCGGAGGGGTCCGTCTCGCCGGAGGCGCTGGACGTCCTGGCCAGCGAGGGTGTGCGCTGGGCGGCCACCGACGAGGGGGTGCTGCTCCATTCCCTGCCACCCGAGACGAGGAGGCTGCGGGCCCTCTACCGGCCGTGGCACGTCCACGCCGGAGCGGGCGAGATCGCCCTGCTGTTCCGCGACCGCGGCCTTTCCGACCTCATCGGGTTCAGCTACGCGCGCACGTCGGCCGCGGACGCCGCTGCCGACTTCGTCTCGCACCTCGAGGCCATCGGTGATGCGTGGGAGGACGACGGCCAGGGCGGGCCGGCCACGGTGGGCGTCTTCCTCGACGGCGAGAACCCATGGGAGCACTTCCAGGGCTCGGGGCGCGACTTCCTGGAGATGCTCTATCGCCGCCTGGAGGCCTCCCCGGACGTGCAAACGGTGACCATGGACGCTGCCACCGCTGGCGCGTCCGGCCCGGCCATCCCGCGCATTCACTCCGGATCCTGGATCGAGGCGTCTTACCGAATCTGGATGGGCCACGAGGAGGACCGGCGCGCCTGGACCGCGCTCGGCCGCGCCCGCGAGGCGCTCGCCCGCGTCGAGGCGGCGCCGCCGCCCGGACTCGCGGAGGACGCGATCGCGCTGGCGCAGCGGCACCTCTATGCCGCCGAGGGATCGGACTGGTACTGGTGGTACGGTGACGATTTCCACACCGAGCTGGCCCTGGAGTTCGACGGGCTGTTCCGATCGCTGGTCGTCTCCGCCTGCCGCCTCATCGGCGCCCCGCTGCCGATCGAGGCGCTCGAGCCCATCAAGCGGGTGGGCGCGCCCGGAGCTGGCGAGGCGAAACCGCTGCGCGAACCGACTTTCCTCATCACGCCCACCATCGACGGCCGGGACACCACCTACTTCGAGTGGCAGGGCGGCGGTCTCTACCGGCCTGGACAGATACGCGGCGCGATGTTCGGCGGCGCCCTGGCGTTCCAGGCCCTGCGGTACGGCTTCGACCTCCAGCACCTCTACCTGCGCCTCGACCCGGCGGAAGCCCCGCAGCGCACCGGCGAGCTGTGCAGCACCGTCCGCGTCGAGGTGGTCGCCGCCAACCTGCAGGCGCAGATCGACTTCGAGGTCCGTCCGGACGGCACCGACCGCCCCGGCCGGCACGCCGGTGCCGACACCGGCCGCGGCGCCTTCGCGCGCGTGCTCGAGATGGCGATCCCCTTCGCGGGGCTCGGGCTCGCGCACGGCGACCGGCTCGCGCTCGCGCTCCACGTGCTGAGAGGCGACGTGGAAATGGAGCGCCTGCCCCGCTTCGGCTACGTCGCGCTGTCGGTGCCCGACGAGGACTTCGAGCGCATCCACTGGCGCGTGTAGGGCTGCGTCGGCGCACGTCGGCGCGGGTCGCACACTTGCACTATTGCACCCCACATTGCCTCACATTGGTGTCACACGGTCACGGTATAGCCTTTTTTCAATAGCCCAGTTTTGGTGCAAAGATAGGGTCCTCTCTCTCGCCCCGGGACCCCTCGATGCGCCTTGCGATCACCTGCTCCTTCCTCCTCTGGGCGGCTGCCCCTCTGCCAGTGGAGGCAGCGACCGTCTCGGTTGCCGGCGCCACCGTCAAGGTGCGCCGTAGCCAGACACCCCTCACCCCACGCAGCGTCACCATCTCCGCTGCGCGGAACGAGTTCGAGCCGTTCCAGATCCTCGTCACCGGCCCGGCCACGGGCGTGACGGCGACCGCCTCCGCGCTCTCGAACGGGTCGGCCCAGATCGGCCCCGTCCGGCTCTATCGCGAGGAACTCATCCGCATCG
The DNA here is from genome assembly GCA_001768075.1 of Anaeromyxobacter sp. RBG_16_69_14. GTDB lineage: Bacteria > Myxococcota > Myxococcia > Myxococcales > Anaeromyxobacteraceae > Anaeromyxobacter_A. The sequence goes on from MEMX01000118.1 coordinate 5,429, forward strand.
CCAACCAGTCCGCACCCGACGCGATCGTCACCGCGGGCGACCTGCTGCCCGACGCGCTCGTCCCCGACACCGACGAGATGTACGGGGAGAAGAGGAACGCGTTCACCGGCTTCAACGTCGCGGCGGGCGAGACGCGCGCCATCTGGGGCGAGGTGCGGGTCCCCGCCAACGCCTCGGCCGGCGCGTACACGGGATCGGTGACGGTCCGGTTCGCCGAGGGCTCCGCGGTCGTGCCGGTCACGCTCACCGTGTACGACTTCTCGCTCCCCGAGAGGGCGTCGCTCAAGAGCGCCTTCGGCCTCTCGTACGGCGGGATCCCCAGCGGCCATGGCATCTCCACCGCCGGCACGGCGTTCCCGGCGCTGCGGGCGGGCTACGATCGGCTCGCGCTCGACCACCGCGTCTCGCTCTCGTCGCACGACGACGGCGACCTGTCGATCGCGCACTTCGACGCGGTGTACGGCCCGTACGTGAGCGGCACCGCGCCGACGCAGACCCCGAACGCGGCGCTCTCCAACGTCCAGTTCGTCGGGAACCTGACCAGCACTACCGACATGAAGAACTGGTACGACCACTTCACCGCGAAGGGATGGGGAGAGCGCCTCTTCCAGTACACGTGCGACGAGCCGCCCGCCACGTGCAGCTGGACCGACATCCCGACCCGGCTCCGCGCGGCCAAGGCGGCGAACCCTGCCTACCGGACGCTCCTCACCACCAGCCTCCCCGAGATCCGGGACGCGGAGGCGCAGTACGGGATCAGCATCGTCAAGGACCTCGAGATCGTCGTGCCCGTCATCAACTACCTGTACGATCGCACGGGCAACCGGTTCGCCGGGCCGCAGTGGCAGAGCTACTCGAGCTTCGTCGCGAGCGGGCCGCGCAAGGAGCTCTGGACCTACCAGAGCTGCATGAGCCACGGCTGCGGGGGAACCAGCTCCTACTTCACCGGCTGGCCGAGCTACATGATCGACGCGAGCGCGATCCGCAACCGCGCCATGCAGTGGCTCGACTTCCTCTACCACGTGACGGGCGAGCTCTACTACGAGACCACCTTCGCGTTCAGCCACGACGCCTGGTCGAATCAGTGGGACTTCTCCGGCAACGGCGACGGCACCCTCTTCTACCCGGGCACCCCCGCGCGGATCGGCGGGTCCACGCACATCCCCGTCGCGTCCATCCGGCTCAAGATGATCCGGGAGGGCATGGAGGACTACGAGTACCTCAAGGCCCTCTCCGACCTCGGCGACCGCGCCATGGCGGAGCGCGAGGCGCAGGCGCTCTTCCCCTCCGCGTACCAGACGGAGGCGAACCCGGACGCGCTCATGGCCGCGCGCGACCGGATCGCCCG
>MEMX01000118.1:6802-11034 GCA_001768075.1 Anaeromyxobacter sp. RBG_16_69_14
CCCCGCCCCCACCCCCGCCCGCACCGCCTCCGGCGCCGGCCCTCTCCTACGCCGCCCCGTACACCCCGGGGATCGCCGTGAACGGCGACCCGGCCGAGTTCAAGGGGCCGTCCATCGCGCTCTCCGGTGCGGCGGTCGGCTCGGACAACACCGCCGATGTCCGCCTCGCCCACGACGACGACTACCTCTACGCGAGCTGGGCGGTGCGGGACGCGGCCATCGTGGTGAACCAGGGCGGGCGCGACGGCGAGGTGTGGAACGGCGACTCCGTCGAGCTCATGCTCGACGCCGCCAACGACAAGGCGACGGCGCTCGGCACGAACCACTTTCACATCCTCGTGAACGCGAACGGCGATCTCACCGACGAGCGCGGCAACGCCGGGGCGTGGAACCGGAGCTGGTCGTCGGGCGCGGTCTCGGCGGTGACACGTACAGCCGCGGGCTACACGGTCGAGCTGAAGGTTCCATGGTCGACCCTGGGTGTGGCGCCCTGCGCCGGCAGCGCGATCGGGATCGACGCCGCGGTGAACGACGTGGACCGGGCCGGGGCTTCGCCGCAGCCCTTCGACTGGGCAGGGCTCTCGCGGTTCGCGCAGCCGAACCGCTGGGGCACGCTCTCCCTCTCCCCGACGGTCGCGGGCGACGTCTATCTCGTGCAGCGGGCGAGCGGATCCATGACCGTCGACGGCAACCTCTCCGAGTACGCCCGCGCCCCTGCCGTCGTGCTCGACGCGTCCGCCAGCGCAGCACGGTCGGACAACCGCGCCTCGGCCCGGCTCCTCTACGACGCGACCAACCTCTACGTCGCGCTCAAGGTGCAGGACGCCTCGCTCCGGATCGCCCAGGGCGGCCGCGACGGAGAGGTCTGGAACGGCGACGGCGTCGAGCTCATGCTCGACCCCCGCCTGACCCGCTCCTCCGCGCCCGACGCCGACGATCGCCACCTCCTCGTGAACGCGAGCGGCGATCTTACCGACGAGCGCGGAAACGCGGGCGCATGGGACCGGAGCTGGACCTCGAACACCGCGGTGGCCGTGACAGGCGCGCCCGGCAGCTACTCGATCGAGATGGCCATCCCCTGGTCCGCGCTCGGTGTCGTGGCTCCGGCCACCGGGGCAGAGATGGGCATCGACCTTGCGAACAACGACCTCGACCTCGACGGCGTCCTGCGGCAGTTCGACTGGGCGGGCCTCACGCGATTCGCCCAGCCGACGCTCTGGAAGCGCGCGCGCTTCGACGCCCGCGCCCCCGCCTGCTCCGGCTCGAGCACGCTACCACCGGCGTGGTGACGGCCTACGGGCCGGGATCGCGGTGACCGAGGACCTCGCTCGCCTTTGGGGTCGGGCGAGGTCATCGAGAATCCGGGCAGCGGCCAGGACCTGCGGGCGCTCTATCGGGAGCACCGCGCCGTATGCGGCCACGTCGGTGTAGGCGTGGCCTCGGCGGTCCTGAACCGGGTCTCGCCCGCGCACCTCGTGCTCGGGCTGCGCGGCCCCCTACAGCCCGTGCTCACGTTCTACGCGGTCTCCTACCTGCGCCCGGTCTTGCAGCCCTTCCCTCCTCAGCGCCCCTGCTTCAGCCACCCCTGAAGCGGAGGCAAGCCTTGGCGCTTCTCTTCCTCGGGCTGTAGCGGCTTGATCTGCCCCAGTTGGAGTTTGCCCGGGACGCGAACTCTGGTCGCCTCGTCGGCTGTCTGGAGCGTCACCTCGGCTCCTTCCTTCAACAGCTCCGGCTTCTCGACGAGGAAGCTCAAGGTCGTGACGTTGCCTTCCGTGCCCGAGACCCAGGAGCGGCCCTCCACGGGGACGCCACCGATGAGGAGCGTCGGCTCCCTGCCTCGGGGCAGGTAGTCCTCGACCCGAACCTTGATCTCCACCCCCAGCGACGGCTGGGCGCGGATCACCGTCTTGCCGATGGCCTGCGAGGGGATCACGACAGCCTCGGCGGAGAAGTCGCGCGCCTTGGGGGGTTGCTGATAAGGGTGCAGCCCGCCGTCCATCGGCGCCTCCTTCGAGGCTCCGACAGCGAGGAACAGGCAGGCGAGCATGGTCGTCCGCATGTCGTGCCTCCTACTTCGTGAACTGGATGTCGTCGATGGCGACGAGGCCGGTCCCGTGGAACTCGAGGATCACCGACTGGATGTCCAGGAGAGGCAGCGCGGCGTTCCCTTTGCGGAAGTCGGCGAGCGGTATCCTCACGGTAGTCAGGACGGTCTTTCCACCGTTGCTCTCGTATGGGTAGGGCACGCTCTCGACGCCCGAGAGATCGAAGCCCACGCTCGACACCACGCCTGCTCCGGTCTTCAGCTTGACGCGCAGCGAGCGAGGCGTGTCGACCGGGTTCGCGGTTTCCAGAATCTGCCCGATTCGCAGCGCCAGCGCGGAGTAACCGGAGACGTTGCGCTGCGCCGCAGGCAGCGCGCTCTCGTAGGTCTGCGGCGAACTCCACCCCAGGACGAGCCCGTGGGTGAACCCGCGGAACGACGGGTTGAACAGGTCCGGCCCGGACGCCTTCAGCTCGAACTCGTCGAAGGTGACGAGCCCGCCCGACGCCGTCACCGCCCCGCCCAGGCTGTTGGTCGTCCTGTCGTCGCCCGTGTCGAAGTTGTCGATCTCCTTGCGCACGGCGTCCTGCCGCGCCCAGTACATCCTGACGCCGCCCAACCCCTGCGCCACCACTTCGCCGCGGAAGAGCGGGCCGAAGTCGCTTGCGTCCTGCAACTGCATCCGGAAGAAGGGCACGACGCTCTGGCAGGCGACCAGCCGCTGCAGCTGCTCGCTCACCCTACCGTCGCCGAAACCGTCGTCGGAGGCGCAGGCGACGCCGAAGGACGGCGTCCAGACGGTGTTGAAGAAGTTGTGGTTCGCGCCGTAGACCCAGAGCATCGCCTTCTCGGACTGCACCGGCGCGCCACCGAGAGAGGTGCGGTCGTAGGTCCGCAGGCCCTGCAGGTTCGAGACGTCGCCGTCGCTTGCCGCGAGCAACAGGAAGTACGGGACCTGGGGCACGAAACGCACGTTGGGGTCCTGATCGGTCGGCGCGATCGCGTTCACAGCCTCGATCTGGAACCCGAGCCCTTCCGCGCGGTTGATGAACTCGGCCGCCACCACCCCCTCGCCTCCGCGTGAATGACCGGATAGGCCGATGTGCGACAGGTCCACCCGCCCCTTGAACAGCTTGCCCCACGGAGCCCCACCCGCAGTGTGCCAGTCCTTCCACTTCGCGAGGTGCCGCAGGACGAGCCTGCCGCGCGCCTCGTAGTCGGACATGGCGATGCTGCCAGCGCAGGTGACGTCGAAGCCGTCGATGGAAACGGCGATGAACCCCCAGCTGGCCAGGACGTCGAGCAGGTAGTTGTAGCCGAGATGGTTGGGAATGCGGCTCGCAGGCGCGCAGGTGTGGCTGCATGAGCAGGGACAGGTGACGTGGTTGCCATGGAGAAGGACGACGAGAGGGTGCCTCCCTCCGGCCACCGGCTGCCCCGCTCCCGCCGCCTTCGCGGGGTACCGCACAACGGCTCGGACGTCCACCCCGGGGTAGGCAGGCGTCGTGGACCCCGCAGGCGTGAGATCGAACTCGTCTTCAAAGTTGTACTCGGCCGTGCCGATGAAGTCCGGGCCCGGCCGGCAGCCGTCCGCCGCGTCGGTCGGGGAGCGGGACATCTTCGTGGCTCTGGCTGTCTCGGACGAACGAGTGGTCGGCGCCTTGGCCCACGCCACCCCCGCCCACAGCGACAGACAGACCGTCCATGCGGCAGCGCGTGGAACGTTCGACATGGCGCCTCCTGGTCGCGGACCCGGCCAGTATGGACGGAGGGTGCAAACAAGCAATCTCCCCCTTGGATTGGCCCGCATTCCCTAGTGCCACACGGTGTCTGGCTGCTAGCGGCGTTCGCGTTGCGCGGAGGGCCACAATCCCTGCGCGTCTCGGCGGCCGCCGGTTTAGCCCGCCCGGATCCCGTGGCGCGCCAGCGCCGACGAGATCCGCGCCCGCGCCGCCTCGGACCGCATCGGCAGCGACCGGAAGAAGTCGGCGCACGTGAGCTCCGGGCCGCGCTCGCGCACGTTGGCCGCCCAGGCCGCGGCGCGGGCCTCGTCGCCCGCCAGAGCATGGGCCGCGGTGGCGATCATGGCGATGATCACGTGCGCGCCCGGCGAGCGCGCCGCCCGCTCGGCCCACGCCGGCGCCAGGTCGTCCTCGCCCAGGGCCATGTGGCCGAGGGCGCGGGTGCC
>MEMX01000119.1:0-165 GCA_001768075.1 Anaeromyxobacter sp. RBG_16_69_14
GTCTCGCACAGAACGGCGTCACCTGGCGTTGCGTCTCCCCCGTCTCGGTCCCGGCGAGCTGCTCGAGGCTCAGGATCCCGGCGTTGAGCGGCGCGTAGTCGAGGAACCATCGCACATCGACGGGCTCGTCCGTGTCTTGGTCGTCGAGGGTCGCGCTGGCCAGGA
>MEMX01000119.1:243-2319 GCA_001768075.1 Anaeromyxobacter sp. RBG_16_69_14
GCGTGATCGTCCCCCCATCCTCGCGGCCGACCGAGGCCAGCGGCTGTGGCAGCGGGCAGGCGGTGAGGCCTAGCGCCGCGGCGCACGCCGCGGCGAGCACCGGAGCGGCCGCGCGCCTCACGAGGCCTCCTCTTCTCCAGGGCCAGCCGGGGGCGGCTTCACCCCGCTGCGCTCCGCCTCGAGCCTTTCCAGGTGCCGGAAGATGGTGCGCGGATCGACGCCGAGATCCTTCGCCGTCTTGGTTCGGTTTCCCGCGTTCCGGTCCAGCACCTCGTTGATGTAGCGCTTCTGGAACTCCTCCTTGGCCTGCAGGAGCGGGAGGACCGGGGCCAGGCTGTCCGGGCCGAGGTCGAGGTCCTCCGGGCCGACGACCGGCTTCTCGGTCAGCACGACCGCCTTCTTGACCCTGTTCTCGAGCTCGCGGATGTTTCCCGGCCAAGGGTACTTGCGGAGCGCGACGGTCGCCGCCGGCGCGAAGCTGCGCGCGCGCGAGGAGAACTCGCGCGCGTACTTCTGGAGGAAGAAGCGCGCGATGACGACCAGATCGTCGCCCCGGTCGCGCAGCGGCGGCAACAGGATCGAGATCACGTTGAGCCGGTAGTAGAGGTCCTCGCGAAAGCGTCCAGCCTGGATCTCGTCCTCCAGCACCTTGTTGGTGGCAGCGACGACGCGGATGTCGGTCGGCTCGGCCCGCGCGTCGCCGACCTTCGTGACCGTCCTCTCTTGGAGCACGCGCAGGAGCTTCACTTGGAGTTGCGGAGGCATGTCGCCGATCTCGTCCAGGAAGAGCGTCCCGCCGTCGGCTGCCTGAAACTTTCCGCCCCGGGTCGCGATCGCGCCCGTGAAGGCGCCGCGCACGTGGCCAAAGAGCTCGCTCTCGAGCAGGTTCTCGGGGATGGCCCCGCAGTTGACCGCCACGAACGGCCCGCCGGAGCGCGGCGAACGCCGGTGGATCTCCCGCGCCACGAGCTCCTTGCCGGTCCCCGTCTCGCCCGTGACCAGGACCGAGACGTCGGTCGCCGCCACCTTCTCGATGCGACGGAAGACCTCGCGCATGCTCCCGCCCGCCCCGATGATCTCGCCGAACTGGTTCTGCTGCACCGTCTGGCGCAGCGCCTCGTTCTCGAGGCGCAGCCCGTGCAGGAGGCGGGCGTTCTCCACCAGCAAGGAGGCCTGCGCCGTGAAGATGGTCAGGGCCTCGAGGTCCTCCTCGTCGAACAGGCTCACGACGCTGTCGTTGCCGAGGTAGATGACGCCGAAGGGCTCGCCCTGGCACATGAGCGGCGCGCACATGACGGAGCACAGCTTGAGGTTCACCACCGAGGACGACGACGACCACTGCGCGTCGTGGAGCGCGTCGGCCACCACCACCGGGCGCCGGGTGGCCGCCACGCGCTGGATGATGGAGTCCGACACGCGCGAGACAGCGTTCTCGATGGTCTCTCGCGCGAGGTTGCGCGCCGCCTTCACCTCCATCCGGCCGGCCTCGAGCAGGATGAGGAAGCCCTTCTCGGCGTGCGTCGCCTCGAGCAGCGCGTCGAGCAGCTCGTCGAGTAGCCGCGAGAAGTCGCGCGCGGCCAGGAGCCGCTCCGAGAAGCGGACCAGGCCCTGCATGGTCTCGACGCGCCCGGACGTCGCGGCCGCGGCCAACGGCGCCCGGTCCTGATCGCGGAAGGTGAACAGGAGCTCGCTCGCGCCCAGGCGGATGCGATCGCCCTCGACGAGCCGCGCCGTCACCTTGCGCCTGCCGTTGACCTGCATCTCGGCACCGCTGTGGCAGGCGGCGTTGAAGTCCCGGCCGTCGAAGTGGATGTGCAGCGCCGTCTCGGGCAGTCCCGCGTCCGGCAACGCCACGTCGTTCTCGGCGCTCCGGCCGAGCGTGGTGATTCGCCGCGCCAGGTTGACGGTGCGCTCGCGGCCGTCGGGAGTGAGGACGAGCAAGGTAGGCATGCGGCTCGATCGCGGTGGGAGGGGCGTTTCCGCCCGGTTTGACTCACAGCGGCGACCAGTTGATGTGATTCTCCAGCGGCACCGCCGCCGCTGTGAGCTGATGTCCGGCGCCTTGCGGCGCCTCAA
>MEMX01000119.1:2434-3409 GCA_001768075.1 Anaeromyxobacter sp. RBG_16_69_14
CCGGCGCCTTGCGGCGCCTCAAGCGGAGGGGAGAACTCTCCCCCCGCGCCCCCCATCTCGAGCGTCAGTTCATGTGGCATGCGCTATCAGTAGTTCCAGCTCAGCTTCACGGCTGCCTCCCTGGGCGACAGCTCCGTCTCGACGCGAGGGACATAGTAGACGTGGGCGTCCACGACGCCGTAGGCGTAGACCGCCCAGAAGAGACCCGCCGACGCGTACTTCACCACGTCGATGCGGGAGAGGAGCTTCCGGTCGGAATCTCGGAACGGCGGCTGCGAGCAGCCGGTGGCCGCCGAGGGCGAGCAGCGGCGGCTCGGATCCTGGGCGATCTGGTTGTGGAACAGGATGGATCCCAGGTTCACGGCGGCGAGCACGGTCTCGGCAGCGGCGATGGCGACGGCCTTGGCCCTGTGGCCGTTCTGGAACTGGCCGGCGCCGAGCGGCATCCAGTTGAACAGGTACAGTCTCTCCTGGACGCGGATGACCTTGGTGGGCGGACCGGAGCGCGCCTGCTCCTCGGAGAGCAAGCGCTTCTTGGCCTCGTCGGCCAGGCGCTTCTGTTCTTCCAGCGCGCGCTGCCGCTCACGCAGCGGAGCGAGCGCGGGCTCGTGCTCCTTCTTCACCTGATCGAAGAACTCGACCACCTTGGGCTCCACCAGGAAGGGGTCGAGCGCGTAGTCGGGATCGAGCGAGAGCAGCGAGACGAACGCGGTCCGCGCCTGCGGCAGGTCGCCCAGCTTCACCTCGGAGACGCCGAGGATGCGATAGGCCTCGATCGCGTCGTCGCCGCTCGCGTCGGGGTGCTCGGCAAGCCAGGCGCGGGCTGTACCGGCCGCTTCGGCGAAGGAGCCGAACTCGAAGCGATCGTGCGCGCGCTTGAGATCGCCGCTCTGCGGGGTCGCCGACAGCGCGACGGCGAGGAGGAGCGCGATCACGGAGTGCTCTCCCGACCCGGTGCGCGCGCCCGCTGGCTCG
>MEMX01000119.1:3429-10420 GCA_001768075.1 Anaeromyxobacter sp. RBG_16_69_14
TCGGCGCCGAGCGACGCCGGCGGCTCGAGCTGGGGCGCGGCGAACGTCACGTCGGCACCGGCGCGCAACCGCAGCGTGGTTCGCACGGAGGGATGGCCGTCGCGCTCCAGCCGAAGCTCGGCCCGCGCGTCGTAGGGACTGTCGCCGGTCGGCGGGACCGGCACCTGCAGCGGCGCTCGCTGCGACTCGCCAGCGCTTCCGGCGAGCTTCCCCTCCACGTAGACCCGCGCCTGGGGATCGCCCTCGACCCTGAGGCGGGCGGGGCGAGGCTTGAGCCGCTCCTTGAGCTCGAGCGGCTGCGGCACCACTTCACCAGCTGCGAAATCCTTGACGAACGGGAAGCAGCAGGCGTGCTCGATCCGGATCCGGTGCGGTGCATCCGGCGCGAGCGTGAAGGTGACGCGCCCCTCCCCGCGGGCGACCTCGACGCCGTCGAGCAAGGCTCGCTGGGCGTAAGGGCTCACGTGGACCGAGACCACCACGGGCTGAGCGCTCGCTCCCGGGACGACCCTTGACGCGCTGTTCGCGATCGGAGTCGAGCGCGGAGCCGGGGTAGGCGTCGCGGCCGGATCTACCCTGGTGTTCGCGCTGGCCGTCGCGCTCTGCCCAGCGAGCGGTGGCGCGCTCGGCTGGGCCTCCGTTCGTCTGACCGAATCGTCCGGCGGCGGCGGCCGCACTCGCCAGGCGACGATGCCCCAGGTCAGCCCGGCGAGCAGGGCCGCGACCGCGACCGCGCCGCTCGCGCGCCGCACACGCCGCTTCCAGCGGGCGACGAGCGCGATGCGATCGAGGCGCGCTGACACGTGAACATTGTCGGGCTCGAGCGCCAGCACGCGGTTGAGCAGCCTCATGCCGCGCGCCGTCTCACCAGCCTTCAGAGCCCTCTCGGCGCCGGCGAGCGCATGGCCAACCAGCTGCCCGGCCAGGGCGCGCTTGTACGCGGCGGGGTCGGCGAGGAAGGCTTGCAGCTCCGCCTCGGGATCCTCGAGCCCCGACGCCGCCAGCGCCGCGTCGAGCTCGTCGCGCAACGCGGCGGCGGTGGCGATGCGTCGCGCGGGGTCCGCCGCCAGCGCCTGCGCGATCACGGCGGCCAGCGCGTCGGTGACGAGCGGCGAGACCTGGCGCGGATCTTCGTGGTCGCCCTCGATGACGCGCCGGAGGGTTGCAGTGGGGTTCGGGGCCTCGAACGGCATCTTCCCGGTGGCCAGCCAGTACAGGATCGTGCCGAGCGAGAAGACGTCGCTCCGCGCGTCGGCCTCTCGGCCCTCGATGATCTCGGGCGCCATGTGGTTGGGGGAGCCGACGAGGGCACCCGTCATGGTCATCCTCTCGTCGGCGGCAAGGATGCGCGCGATTCCGAAGTCGACCAGCTTCACTGCGCGTCGGCCGCCCACCTCGAGCACGAGCACGTTCTCGGGCTTGAGGTCGCGGTGGATGACGCCGGCCGAGTGGGCGTGCACGAGCGCGTCGGCGAGGGCGCGGGCGAAGAGTGCGGCTACCTCCGGAAAGCCGATGCCCTCCTCCTCGGCGAAGCAGCGCAGCGTGCGGCCGCGGACGAACTCCGTGACGAGGTAGCTCTCGATGGCCGCGTCGCCGGCGTAGTCGTAGATCTCGACGATGTTCGGATGGCTCAGGCGCGCCACCGCTCGGGCCTCGCGCGAGAAGCGGGCGCGCGACTCGGCTCGCGTGGCGAGGTGAGGATGCAGGAGCTTCACTGCCACCTCGCGGTCGAGGGCCGTGTCACGCCCGCGGTAGACGACGGCCATGCCGCCGCTTCCGACCTGCTCGATGAGCTCGTAGCGATCCACTCGCCGGATCACGCTCGTGTCTCCAGGGAGCACGGTATGTGCGGAAACGGCACGCAGAGCAGTCGCGAGCTGTCCTGTCGGAGACCGTGTCGCATCCCGCACTTGAGCACACACCCTCCAGGCCACCACGACACGGCTGCCCAGCCCGCGGCGAGAAACTATGACATGGGTGCCAGATCCGAGCCACCTCGACTCGACGGCATAGCTGGACCTCGCGTGCTCCCGGAAGGCGCGCTAACCGGACAGCTCCGCCTTCAGCTCGGCCCCCCATCCAGGAGCTGCGGCGTCGCGCACGCGGGCAGTAGCCGGCTCACGAGAAGTGCGCGGATGGTCTCGGGCAGCGCGGCGGTCGAGATCGGATAAATGGGGCGCCATCCGAGGGACGCCAATCGCTGGGTGTCGTAGTAGTGGTCGGCCGACATCCAGTGGAGGGACTCGCGGTCGATGCGCGGCACGAGCGCGGCGCTTGCGCCACTGCGCGCGGTGAGCCGTTCCCAGGCTCGCGCGAGCCACCGGTTCACCGGGTCCACCAGCACCCGATCCGGCACGTTGCGCACGAGCCAGATCATCATGGCAGTCAGCCGGGGGGAGTAGGGCAGGACGCGCCCCGCGCTGTAGCCCATCGCGGAGAGCGCCGCGACGAGGTGTTCGGCGAGCGGGAGCGGCGCGTCATCGCCGACGTTGAATGCGCGCCCCACCACAGCCTCGTCGTCTTGGTGCTCGGCCACGTGCACCGCCGCTCGCGCCAGGTCCTTGATGTGTACGAGATGGGTCACGGGACCGCGCCGCAGTATCGGGACGCGGCGCCGTCCCTGGTTGAAGAGCGTGATGAGCGCGAGCGCGCGGATGGCGCCGCCTCGCAGGTTCGGGCCGTACACCAGGGTCGGACGGAGGACGGTGAGGGGCGCTCCCTGGCGGAATGCGAGCCACGCCGCTTGTTCAGCACGCCAGCGCGCCCGCTCCGCGGCGGTGCGCGGCGCCTTGATCGCGCCCTCCTGGCAAGGAAGGTTCCGCGGCCGGCCGTAGACGGACGTCGTCGAAACGAGCACGAACCGGCGCGCGCGGGCCTCGATGGCGGCGCGTCCAGCGGCGTAGGCGGCGGCCGCCTCCGCATCGGCGCGCGCCGGGGTGCTCTCGGCCCGCGAGGTCCGCACTCCGACGTGGAAGATGGCCTCGGCGCCATGGGCCGCGGCCATGAGATCGGGCAGCTCGAGCCCGTCGAAGGCGAGCTTGCGCACCTCCCAGCCCGCGCCGGCGAGCTCGGCCTCCAGCGCTTGCTGGCGTCCGCCGGGCGAGCCCGTGATGAGTGCGATCCGCGACACGGGGCCATCGTAACAGCGGGTCCGCGAAACGAAAGGGCGCATGGAGGGGGGGCCGGAACCAAAGACGGCGAAGCCGGCGGCCCGCTCGCGCCAGCGAGCGAATACGCCGGAGGCGCTCCCCTCTCCCGACCGCTGGGCGGGGGAGAGGGAGACGACACCGAAGGAGGCTCCGTGTCGCCGGGACCCGTGGGTCCCGGCCCCCCCGCTACGCCCTTATCTCTGCCTTCTTGGTCCCATCTGCTTCTGGCGGCGCAACCGGTGGCTTCCGACCGATCGGGTTCTCCTCGAGCGCGGCCTTCAGGACTTCGTCCACCTGGGTCGCGAAGACGAACTCGAGCTCCTTGCGCGCCTGGTCGGGCACGTCAACCAGATCCTTCTCGCAGCGCGCAGGGATGATGAGGCGCTTGATGCCCGCGCGGTGTGCGGCGAGCACCTTCTCCTTGATGCCGCCCACGGGCAGGACGAGACCGCGAAGCGTCACCTCGCCCGTCATCGCCACGTCGGACCTGACGCGGATGCCGGTGAGGAGCGAGACCAGGGCGGTGAGGATCGTGACACCCGCGCTCGGTCCGTCCTTCGGGATGGAGCCCGCCGGGAAGTGGATGTGGATGTCCGTCTTCTCGAGGAAGTTGGCCGGGATGCCGAGGCTATCCGCCTTCGATCGCAGGTAGCTGAGCGCGGCCTGGGCCGACTCCTTCATCACGTCGCCGAGCTGGCCGGTGAGGGTGAGCGACCCCTTGCCAGCCATCCTGGTAGCCTCGATGAAGAGGATGTCGCCACCGGCTGCCGTCCAGGCGAGGCCGGTCGCGACCCCAGGGATCTCGGTTCGCTCGGCGGTCTCGTTCCAGAACTTCTCCGGCCCGAGCATCTCGGCGAGGTCCTCCTCGGTCACGGTGCGCTTCGACCCGGGCCCCACCTTCCCGCTCGCTACCTCGACCGCCACCGCGCGACACACGTCGGCGAGACGCCGCTCGAGGTTGCGGACGCCGGCCTCGCGCGTGTACGCCATGATGATCTTGATGAGCCCCTTCTCGTCGAAGACGATGGCGTCCGCGCTGAGCCCGTGCTCCCTGAGCTGCTTGGGGACGAGGTGGTTCTGCGCGATGTGGACCTTCTCCTCGAACGTGTAGCCGGGCAGCTCCAGGATCTCCATGCGGTCCCTGAGCGGACCGGGGATGGGATCGAGCAGGTTGGCCGTGCCGATGAACATCACCTTCGAGAGATCGTAGGAGAGGTCGAGGTAGTGGTCGGAGAACGCGTGGTTCTGCTCGGGGTCGAGCACCTCGAGCAGCGCCGCGCTCGGATCGCCGCGGAAGTCGGCCCCGAGCTTGTCGATCTCGTCGAGCATCATCACGGGGTTGATCGTGGCCGCCTTCTTCATCGACTGGATGATGCGGCCGGGCAGGGCGCCCACGTACGTCCGCCGGTGGCCGCGGATCTCGGCCTCGTCGCGCACTCCGCCGAGCGACAGGCGCACGAACTTGCGGCCGATGGCCCTGGCGATGGACTGGCCGAGCGAGGTCTTGCCCACGCCGGGAGGCCCGACGAAGCAGAGGATCGGTCCGCGCATGTCGTTCTTCAGCTTGCGGACCGCGAGGTATTCGAGGATGCGCTTCTTGATCTTCTGCAGGCCGTAGTGATCCGAGTCCAAGATCGAGCGCGCGTTCTCGATGTCGAGGTTGTCGTCGCTGCGCTTCGACCAGGGGAGGTCGGCAATCCAGTCGAGGTAGGTGCGCGCGACCGTATACTCGGAGCTCGCCGTCGGGATGCTCTTCAGGCGGTTGAGCTCCTTCTGCGAGACCTTCTCGACGTCCGGCGGCAGGCCCGCCTTCTTGAGCCGCTCCGCCAGCTCGTCGAGCTCCTCTTCCTCCTCGCCGAGCTCGCCCAGCTCCTCCTTGATGGCCTTGAGCTGCTGGCGAAGGTAGTACTCGCGCTGCGTCTTCGACATCTCGCCCTTCACGGCGGAGTCGATCTTGTTCGAGAGCTTCAGGATCTCGCGCTTGCGGTTCAGGAGCTCCAAGACCAGCTTCATCCGCGCCTTGAGGTCCACCGTCTCGAGGACCTGCTGCTTCTCCTCGATGGGGACGTCGACGTTGGCCGCGATGAGATCGGCGAGGTGGCCGGGGTGGGTGATGCTCTCCACCAGCTCGGTCGCCGCCGCCGGCAGCTCCGGCATGAGCTCGATCACCTCGCGAGCGAGCTTCTTCAAGTTGATAGCGAGGGCCTCGACCTCGACGTCGTCTACTGCGGTCTTGTCCTCCACCGGATCGATGCGCGCCTTGAGGTAGGGCGCCTCTTGGACCAGATCGAGCACGCGAAAGCGCGCCAGCCCCTGCACGACGAGCGAGTAGTTGTCCTCGCCCATCTTGAGCAGCTTCACGATACGCGCGACCGTGCCGACCGTGTAGAGGTCGGCGGCGCCGGGGTCCTCCTCCTCCGCCCGCCTCTGCGTCACGACGCCGATGACCTGCTCGTCGCGAACCGCGTCCTTGATGAGCGCGATCGTCTTCTGGCGACCGACTGCCAGCGGCAACACGCCGCCGGGGAAGAAGACGGAGTTGCGCAACGGCAGGATGGGCAAGACTTGAGGTATGTCCTCCTTGTTGATGAGACCCGGGGGGCCCATCGCTGGGGCCACCTGCGCACCGGCGGCCTTCTTGTCCCTGTCTGCCATGGTGTTCTCCTTGCCTTCTGGATGCGCGAACGAGCGTGGGTTCTTGGGCCGGGCGATCAGGGATACCCACTCGAGATGATCGGGGCAACAAAAAGCTTCTCGCCGGCGGGTTGAGGCCTTTCAGGGGTCCACGTCCGCGCGAGTCGGACTCGATTGGGATGCCGGGAGGCTTGCACGCGTCTCCGTTCGGGGGACGGGATTCGAGAGGTGCCACGCGACTACCCACGGCCCGAGGGACACGGCGGAGCGGGCAGGGCAGCTTTGACAGGCCCGGATGCCGCCATTAGCATCCGCCCCATCGTCCGCCTCGGCCATATCAGCGACCTCCACATCGGCGACCGCGCGCGTTACCCGCGAAATGGCATCGCAGCCCGTGACTGCGATCGCCATTCGGTGAAGTTGCTGAAGAAGATCTTGCAGGCACTGGCGGAGGAGGCAGTCGATCACCTCGTCGTCACCGGTGACGTGACGCTCTCCGGCGAGACCTCCGAGTTCGAGCGGGCGGCCGAGCTGCTCTCGCCGTGGGCGGAGGCCGGGAGGCTCACCGTGATCCCCGGCAACCACGACGTGTGGAGCTATGAATCCGCGGCGAGCTGGCGCTTCCTACGCCAGCTCGGAGCGGACGGCCGCGGCATGAAGAAGCCGGTCGCGGTCTACCCGTTGGCGGTAGACCTGTCCCCGGAGGTGACGCTCGTAGCCCTCGACAGCGCCCGGCACGGCGAGGCGCCGCTCACCACGTCGGGTGCCCTCGGGATCGACCAGCTCGCAGCCACGCGCGAGGTAGTGCGCGAGACGACCAAGCAGGGGCGCGCGGTCGTGCTGGCGCTGCACCATCACCTCGTCATCCCGCCCGAGCGGGTGCCGTCCGACCTGCGCCTGGCGCGCATGCCACTCGCCGACGCCTACCAGGTGGTGCGGCTCCTCGCGGAGATGCCGATCGCGGCCGTACTGCACGGCCATCGCCACACGAGCTTCCGGCTGGACCTTCCGGGGCCGTCGGGGACGACGCCCGTGATCTGCTCAGGTTCCGCGTCGCGCGTCGCCGACGAGCCGGCGCGGCGGCCGCGTGCGCTCGTCCACGAGTTCGACCGGAGCGGGCTGCACGGCGTCGCAGCGCTGGTCGCCGCGCCGGCCTGAGAGCGCTTGCTCCATTCACCCGCCCCGTCACGGGTCGGCCGGAGGCACGA
>MEMX01000119.1:10484-10778 GCA_001768075.1 Anaeromyxobacter sp. RBG_16_69_14
CCTGGGGGTCGGGTATCCCTGCCAGCCATGAAGGCGTTCCGGGTACTCCTGCCTTTCGTCCTGGCCGGCATCGTCATCGTGTTCGGTATCTCGCAGTACGCAGCGCGCGGAGCGGCCGAGACGTTCCGCCTCGAGCGTGAAGCCCTCCGGCGCGAGGCGGTGGAGCGCGCGGCGGTGGCACGCGGGGTGGGCGGGCCTCAAGGCGTGGAGGAAGCGCGCGCGGTCGTACGCTGGTGGCAGGACAGCATGGCGTCGCTGCGCAACCGCTACCCGAAGCAGGCGGTGGTGCCGGAG
>MEMX01000119.1:10797-18748 GCA_001768075.1 Anaeromyxobacter sp. RBG_16_69_14
AAGGACAAGGACGCCGCGGCGGAGGTGTGGCGCCGCTACACCCAGGATCGGCTGGAAGCGCTCCGCGCCGGCTACGCTCCCGCGCTCTCCGCGGTGGACCAAGGCCTGCGCCTCGACGTGCTCGCCGTGCGCAGCGGCGAGCATCCCGAGACGCACGAGCGGGCGATACGCATCGACTTTGCCCTCTGGGGCGCGCCGCGGCGTATCGAACGGGAGTCGGGACCGTCCGAGCGCCCGGCAGCGCGCGTGTCCGTACCGATCGCCTTCCGCCAGCTGGCCTTCCGGTTCGTCGACGCGGCCGGCAAGACCTACGGCGAGATGTCCGGGTCGGGTGAACCGTACCTCCTGTTGAAAGATCCCGAGCGCTTTTCGGGCGAGCTACAGCCCGGCGTCGCGCTCGGGACGTGGTGGGTGGATCCCTTCCCTCGCGAGGCGGCTCGCGTCGAAGTGTCGGTCGGTCTCCAAGTTCAGGGCATGACCTCAGCCGCGCTCTCGCCAGCGTTCCGCTGGGAGCTGCCCGTGGCGGAGGAATGGAAGCTCCACCCTGGTGAGGCCTTTCGGGCCGAGACTCGCGAGGCGCCACCGGAGCCGGAGCCGGCGCGGAGGTGAGCGTGGAGCAGGGCGACAGGCCGCCGAGCCCCGACAGCGAGCCCGCACCCCCTCGCATGCCGGAGGCTCATCCTCGCAAGAGATCAGCCAAGCCCAAGAACGCCCGCCGCTCGAACGAAGCCGCGCTGGCAACCGCGCTCCCGGACGCGAGCTTCGACGCGCCCCTGCACGAGCTCGATCGTGACGCACTCTCGGTCTTTCTGTTCCTGGCCCTGCTGCCCGAGGAGGCGGCGCAACTGGTGAAGGAGCTGGACCTGTCTCAACCCGGCTTCCGACAGGAGGCGCTCGGCGACATCCAGCGCTGTGACCTGCTCGCCGACGAGATCCGCGCCCAGCCAGGGGCTCGGGCGCCGGTGCTGGCCGCCCTGCGCAAGGGATGGGAGCGACCCGTGCTCGCCGGCTGGCCGCTCGCGCCGGATGCTGCCGTGGACCTCCTCGACGCCTGCGCGGGGGAGGGAGCGCTGCCGCTCGCGCTGTGGCGGGTCCTGTGCGATCCCGCCCCGGAGATCCGCGCTGAGGCGCGCCCAGTCCTGGAGCACCTCGCCGAGCAGTGCTACGGCCCGGCCCCCAAGGAGGGGGAGAATCAGCCACGCGGTGCCGCGCCGGAGGATCCGCTCGAGGCTGCGCGCGGAGAGGCGAAGGATCTGGCGCGCCAGCTCGCGGAGGCGCGGCGCAAGCTCGAGCACGCCGAGGCGCGAGGCGAGAGCGCGCGCAAGAAGGGCGAGGAGGCGCGCGAGAAGCTGCAGTTCTGGCTCAAGGAGGCGCGCGCGCGCGAGGCGCACGCTGTCGAGGAGGGCGCACGCGCGAAGGAGATGGCGGATGCGCTGCAGCGCGAGCTCACGCGCGCGGAGAACGAACTCTCCGCGGCGCGTGCACAGGACGCAGCGGTCGACGCCCAGCGGCTCCGAGCCACGGTACGCGACCTCGACTCTCGAGCCGGTGCGCTCGAGGCACGGCTCGAGCGGGCGCGCGAGCGGGAGCGCGATCTCGAGACAGAGGTCGAGCGCTTGCGCGAAGCCTCCCAGGTGGCAGCGCCGGAGCACGGCCCGGCCACCGCGGAGGCGGAGGCCGAACCGGAGGACGCGCCGGCCACCTGGCTGATGCCGATCTACACGCGGGAGTTCTACGCGTCCCTGGAGGGCTGGGACAGGCGAATCCAGCGCGCCGCCTTCAAGCAGGCCGCGCTCCTCGCTCAGGACCACCGCCACCCCAGCCTGCGCGCGCTGCCGCTGGAGGGCCTGCCGGGCTACTTCCGGGTGCGGGTCGCCACCGACGTGCGGCTGCTGTACCGGCGCACCGAACGGCAGAACACCATCGAGATCCTCTCTCTCATCGATCGCGAGGACCTCGACCGGTACATCAAGCAAGCCAAGACCCGGAGCTGAGAGTCAGACCCGGTGTGCCGCTTCTACTCCAGTTCCGGGGATTCCCGCGACGCGTCCTCCTCGAGATCCCGAGATGTCGGCATCGCGGCCCGCCGGCTACGCCGACCGCCGCGGCTCTTCGGCTCCTCTGCTGATGACAGAGCCTTCCCGGCAGCAAGCAGCTTCCCCCAGGCCTCCGCGGTCGGGCTCGCACGCGCCGACTCGAGCGCCTCCCGGTACGCCATGCGCGCCGCGTCGAGCCAGGTGTTGGTCTTCCCCATTTTGTCACCCCCCTCCAAAGACCACCTACTCGCAACCAAGGTAAGGCATGGTGCACGGCGGCCGTAAGCGCCGCACCAGGGTCCTCTTGGGCTCGTTATGCCATCCGCGTGCCATCCGCCAACTAGCCCAGCTTTCGGTAAACGCCCACCACGACGCCCAGGATCATCGTGTTGCGGAAGGCTTCCCGGCGGATGTAGATGGGCGCCATGCGCGGGTTCGAGGGTTGGAAACGGACCCGATCCCCCTCGAAATGCACGCGCTTCACTGTCGCCTCGTCGTCGATGAGCGCGACCACGATCTCGCCGTCGTCGGCCTGTAGCTGCTTCCTCACGAAGATGTAGTCACCCGACAGGATGCCGTCGCCGATCATCGAATCGCCTTGCACGCGCAGGCCATAGACCTTCTTGCTCGTACCCAGGAAGAAGCTGTCGACCTGGACGGTGTCCTCCACCTGTTCCTGCGCGAGGATGGGCTGGCCGGCGGCGACGCGCCCGAGGATGGGGATCTCGACCAGGCGCCCCGACCCACGGGCGTCCCGCCGGGAGGCGAGCGAGACGACGTTGCTCGCGGCGTGGCCACCGATCTCGTCGCGCGCTTGTGAGGTGGGGACGAGCGCGCGTGACTTCGCGTGGTCGCGCTGCAGGTAGCCCTTCTTCTCGAGTGCCTTGAGGTGATCGTTCACCCCGTTGGTGGAGGCGATGTCGAGCGCCTCGCCGATCTCGCGAATGGTGGGCGGATAGCCACGCTTCTCGATCTCGCTCGTGATGAAGTGGAGCACCTCGAGTTGCCGTTCGGTGAGCCCTGTCGCCATGCACGCCTCCTGCGGAATAGCCATAGCGCCCGCTGAACGGCAGTATACTGTCCTGGCGTTCAGGAGCAAGAAAACCGGTCGCTGTCTGGCAGGGGGGTCGCTCGACATCGTGGACGCGCGCCGCTACGTTGCGGCGCGTGCCCGTTCCGACCACGATGCAGGCGCTCTCGATGGGCGCGCGCGCAGCCGGGCGCAGCGCCTGGCTCGTCGCCCCTGGCTTGCTCGTCGCCTTTCTGCGAACCGCGCTCGCCTGGCCGGCACCGCTCTTCGCTCTTGGCCTCGCACGCGCCGGGATCGTGGCGCGCGCCTCGAGCGGCCTCACGCATCCCGGTTCCCCGATCGCGGGAGCGTTCGAGGTGCTCACGGCACCGCGTTCGCTCTTCATCCTGGCGGGGCTCTGGCTGGCCGGGCAGCTCGCCTCGGGCGCGCTCCGCGTCGCGTGGCTGTCGGGTGCGCTGCCGACGCTCGGAGAGGATCTGGCGCGCTCGCTCGATCCTCGGCCGCGCTTCGCCGAGGGGCTCGCCTTCGGCTTCGCCCCGCTCCTCGGGACGGCGTTCCTCGGCCTGGCCCTCGAGCTCGCGGCTCAACTCTACGCGCTGACCGTCTGCCTCGCGGCCGCGCTGCTCGCCTTCAACCACGCTGGCGGCCATCCGGTGCTGGCCGCGCTGCTCGGAGCTGCTGCGCTCACCACCGCGGTGGCGGCACCGATGGTCGCCTCGCTCGGCGCCGATGCCGCCCTGGCCCGGACCGCGCTCCTGAACGACGGACCCGCCCCTGCGCTCGCCGAGGGCATGCGGCGCGTGCTGAAGCGCCCTGGCGCCTTCCTCCTGGCGGGGTGGGCGCTCGGCGTCGCGACGGCCGTGCTGCTCGGCTCGGCACAGGCGATGGAGGCGGCTGCGCTGGGCACGGCGCGGGGAGCGCCCGCGCTTCTCATCCTGGGACCGCGCCTGATGGCCTCCGTGCTCGGCGCGGCGCTGGCGGCGCTGCTCGAGCTCTGGCGGCTCGGGACAGTCGCGGCGCTGGCGTGCCAGGACTGATTGCCGCCTGCGAGAATCCGGGCTTCCTGAGCGCGGCGGGAAGGGCGTGGTGCGGGTCGGTGGCGGGGGACAAGCCCCGCGCTACCAAGTTTCGGGCCCCTACGGTCCTTCGTCGCCGCTTCGCTTCAGGAAACGGCGCAACTTGATCTTCCGCCGCGGGGCCGACAGCAGATAGAGCGCGAGCCCCAATCCGAACAGCATGCCCGCCACCGCCAGAGCCGCGCCGCCGAGGAAGGGCAGGCCGCGCCAGCCTGCGAAATCTCGCGCGAAGACGACGAAGCCGCCGATGGTCAGCCCTGAGGCCACCAGCCCCAGGAAGGAGGTCAGGCCGAGGGTCCGCACGTTCACGGCGATGCGACTCAGCTCCTCCGATCGGACGTTGACCCGGAACTTGCCCGATTCGAGGTCGAACAGGATCTGCTGGAGCTGAGCCGGCACGTCCTCCGCCAGCGTCTGCAGCTTCAGCAAGGACTTCATCAACGTGCCCGAGACGTCGCTCGGGTTGAAGCGCGCGAACAGCAACTCCTTCGCGTAGGGGAGCCCGATCTCGAGGATGTCGAGCTTGGGGTAGAGCTTGCGGATGATGCCCTCGACCGCGATGGAGGCCTTGGAGAGCACCGCGTACTCCTTCGGTACGCGGATCTTGTGCTTCAGGGCCAGGTCGAGCAGGTCGCGCAGCAGGGTGGAGGTGCGGATGTCCTCGAGCTTGAGCCCGAGGTAGCGATCGAGGATGGCCCCGATGTCGGCCCGGAAGGCGGTGATGGGCGTGCGCTCCTCGGGGACGCCGATCCGGTTCAGCACGCGCGCCACCGTGTCCGGGTCGCGCAGCGAGGTGGCCATGATGAGCGTGACGAGCGCCTCCTGCATGGGCCGGGTGAGCCGGCCCACGAGGCCGAAGTCGAGGAGCGCGATCCGGTTCCCGGGCAGCACCAGCACGTTTCCTGGATGCGGATCGCCGTGAAAGAGGCCGTCCTCGAAGAGCTGTCGGAACGCCGCCTCGATGATGTTCTTCGCGACCTGCTCGAGGTCGTAGCCAGCCTGGGGAGTGACGTCGCTCACCTTCACGCCCTCGATGTACTCGAGCGTGAGGATGGTCCTCGAGCTGAGGTCGTGGACGACGCGCGGGATGACCTGGAACGGGCGATCCTTGGCCGCCTCGGCCATGGCGCGCGCGTTCTGCGCCTCGTTTCCGAAGTCGAGCTCCTCGTGGATGGCGCGATCGAACTCCTCGGCGATCCCGGTGGGTGTGTAGACGCCAGTCTCCTCGACCACCGCCTCCACCAGGCGCGCCACCTGGTGGAGGATGGACAGGTCCGCCTCGACGCACTGGCGGATGCGTGGGCGCTGCACCTTCACCACCACCTGCTCGCCCGCGTGAGTGCGCGCGCGGTGCACTTGCGCGATCGACGCCGAGGCGAGTGGCACCTCCTCCAGCTCGGCGAAGCAGACCTCGACCGGCCGTCCGAGACCCCGCTCGATCTCGGTGAGCACCTCGGCGATCGGGAACGGCGGCACGGAGTCCTGCAGCTCGGAGAGCTCGTCGATCCAGTGCGAGGGGAGGATGTCGGGGCGCGAGGAGAGGAGCTGCCCGAGCTTGATGAAGGTGGGTCCCAGGTCGAGGAGGAGCTGACGGAAGCGGTGCGCCGCACGGCGATCCAGCTCGGGACCGGCGGGCTCCGCGCCGGCGGCTGCCCGGCGTACCTCCTCTGCGTCGCGGCTGCCGAGGAGCTCGCCGAGGCGCGTCTGGTCGATGTAGGCGCCGAACCCGTACCGCGCCGCGATGGTGACGATCTGGCGCAGCCGGTTCAGGTCCTGGAACGCCTCCTTTAGCACGCGCTGAACGTATCACCCCGTTCCCCCTGCCGCCACGACGGACGCGCGTGCTAGAAGGCGGCGGTGCGGAACGAGCTTGCGGGGGGGAGCGCGGCGTCACGGGCGAGAGCCGGCGGGCAATCCTCGGTCCGCCCCGAGCTTGGTCCACGCGCTGCGAAGGTCGGCACGGGCGCGGAGGTCATCCGGCGCGTGGAGGCGGGCTGCACGCCCCTTCGCGAATGATGGAGATCGCCCAGACCGCCACGCCGATGATGCGGCAGTACCTCGAGGTGAAAGCGAGGTACCCCGAGGCGCTCCTCTTCTTCCGCCTCGGCGACTTCTACGAGCTGTTCTTCGACGACGCGGTCAAGGCCTCGGAGGCGCTCCAGATCACGCTCACCGCCCGCGCCAAGGGCGACGGCAAGGTGCCGATGTGCGGCGTGCCGCATCACGCGGTGCGCGGCCACGTGGCAAAGCTCCTCGAGCGGGGCTTCAAGGTGGCCATCTGCGACCAGGTGGAGGAGCCGGGAAAGTCGCCCATCGTGAAGCGCGAGGTCACGCGCGTGGTGACCCCGGGCATGGTGCTCGACGATCAGCTGCTCGATCCGCGCGAGGCCGCTTACGTGGGCGCGGTGGCGCTGGCGGACGAGGGCGGTGGCGGGCTGGCGCTCCTGGACGCCTCCACCGGCGAGCTCAGGGTGGGCGAGCTGCCGTCCGACGCGCGGCTTTCGGACGAGTTGCGTCGCGCGGGAGTCCGGGAGCTCCTCATGGCCCGCGGCGCGGCGGCCACCTCCCGCGGTGACGCGCTCGTCCGCGCCGTGGGCGCCCCGCTCGCCGAGCGCGAGGAGGCCGACTTCGAGCGCGCCGAGGAGAAGCTCCGCCGCCGGCTGCGCGTCGCCTCGCTCGACGGCTTCGGCGTGGGCGACCTCCCGCGCGGTCTCTCCGCGGCGGCCGCCGCCGTCGCCTACCTCGAGGAGACCCAGCGCGCCACGCCGGCGCACGTCGACCGGCTCGCGCGCCTCCCCACCGCGGAGGTGCTCGTCCTCGACGAGGCGACCCGCGCCAACCTCGAGCTCGAGCGGACGCTCGCGGGCGGAAAGCGAAGAGGCGCGCTGCTCGGGCTCCTCGACAGGAGCGTCACCGGGCCGGGTGGACGCCGCATGGCCGAGTGGCTGCGCTGGCCGCTCCTCGACCCGCGAGCCATCGGAGCGCGGCTCGACGCCGTGGAGGAGCTCGCTGCCTCCGCCGTGACCCGAGAGGACATCGCCGGTGCGCTGCGGCCGGTAGCCGACATGGAACGGCTCCTCTCCCGCCTCGCGCTCGGCCAGGGGAACGGCCGCGACCTGCGTGCCCTCGCGGCGACGCTGCTAGCGCTGCCGCGCCTGGAGGGGTTGCTGGGCGGGGCGAAGGCTGCGCTCCTGCGCGAGGCGGCGGCAGGGGTGCGGGGTCTCGAGGACCTGGCGGCGCTCCTCGACGGCGCGGTTGCCGAGGAGCCGCCGGCCGGGCTGAAGGAAGGCGGGCTCATCCGGCCCGGTCACGCGGAGGAACTCGACCGGATCGTCGCCCTCGCCGAGGGTGGCAAGGGCACCATCGCCCGGCTCGAGGCGGAGGAGCGCGCCCGCACCGGCATAGGTTCGCTCAAGGTCCGCTACAACAGGGTCTTCGGCTACTACATCGAGGTCACCAAGGCCAACCTCCACCTCGTCCCCGAGGACTACGAGCGGCGACAGACCATGGTCGGCGGCGAGCGCTTCGTCACGGCTGCGCTCAGGGAGCTCGAGGAGCAGGTGCTCGGCGCGGAGGAGAAGCGCTTCGCCCTCGAAGAGAGGCTCTTCGAGGATCTGCGGGCGAAGGTGGTCGGGGAGACCGCGCGCATCCGGACTGCCGCCGGCGCGGTCGCGACCTCCGACGCGTTGCTCGCCCTGGCGCGCGTGGCCACCGAGCGCGGCTACGTTCGGCCCGAGGTGGATCGCTCCGAGGTGCTGGAGATCCAGGACGGCCGCCACCCGGTGGTCGAGGCCATGCTCCCACCCGAC
>MEMX01000119.1:18757-35029 GCA_001768075.1 Anaeromyxobacter sp. RBG_16_69_14
GGCTTCGTGCCGAACGACGTGGCGGTGACGTCGAGCGGGGAGGGCGAGGATCGCGCCGGCCAGCTGCTCGTGATCACCGGCCCCAACATGGCGGGCAAGAGCACCGTGCTGCGCCAGACGGCGCTCATCGCGCTCCTCGCCCAGATGGGCAGCTTCGTGCCGGCGAGGCGGGCGCGGGTCGGGCTGGTCGATCGCATCTTCACGCGCGTCGGCGCCTCGGACGACCTGGCGCGCGGTCGATCTACCTTTATGGTCGAGATGACCGAGACGGCCGCCATTCTCCACAACGCCACCCGCCGCTCGCTGGTCGTGCTGGACGAGATCGGCCGCGGCACCTCCACGTTCGACGGCGTATCCATCGCTTGGGCCGTGGCGGAGCACCTCCACGACCAGCTGGGCTGCCGCACGCTCTTCGCGACGCACTACCACGAGCTGCAAGACCTGGCTCGCGAGCGGGCCCGTGTC
The DNA here is from genome assembly GCA_001768075.1 of Anaeromyxobacter sp. RBG_16_69_14. GTDB lineage: Bacteria > Myxococcota > Myxococcia > Myxococcales > Anaeromyxobacteraceae > Anaeromyxobacter_A. Next base: position 19,223 of record MEMX01000119.1, read on the forward strand.
CAGAACCTCACCGTGGCGGTGCGCGAGGTCGGGGAGGAGGTCGTCTTCCTGCGCAAGCTCGTGCGAGGCGGCGCGTCTCGCAGCTACGGGATCGAGGTCGCCAAGCTGGCGGGGCTACCGGCAGGGGTGCTGGCGCGCGCGCGGGAGATCCTGAAGAACCTGGAATCGCTCGAGGTGGACGAGGGCGGTCACGCCGCGCTGGCGCGCGGCACCGGACGGCGGCGGCAGGTGGTACCGGCGGCGCAGCTCGGGCTCTTCCCGGCGCCGGCGGATCCGAAGCTGGACGCGCTCCGACGCGAGCTCGAGGCACTCGACCTCGACAGCCTTCGCCCGCTCGAGGCGCTGAACCTCTTGGCGGAGTGGAAGAAGCGGCTCTAGAAACTCGCCGCGGTGACCTGACGCGCCCGAACCGACCTCTGGAATCACCCAGCCCGGGTCGAGAGCGCGTGCCGGAACACGTCCCGTCCCTGTCAGATGAGCCAGCCTTGGTTGCGGCACTGCCGCTCGATCTCGTCTGGGGGGTACGGGGGGAGCCGGCGCTCCCCCCGTGTTGAGGACCGAAGGTCCGGAAATCCTCAGCGCGGCGGGAAGGGCGTGGTTCGTGCGGGTCGGACCACCGAGGATGGCCATCCGCGCGTTGGTTGCGGCACTGCCGCGCTGAGAGGGTCCTCGGGCTGCGGAGAAGAGACTGCAGCCCCAGATGAGCCAAGAGCACCGCAATCTCAACAGCGTCGCGCTGGCCGACGATCTCGTCGCCGGAAAAGTGGACGGTCACGTCGACCGCCGTAGAGTGAGCGGTCGATGATGGCATCGATCTGCGTCGCGCTCGCCCTGGTCCTCGCGACGCCCGCGACGTCCCGGCCTCACCGGGTCGTCGCGCGTTCAGCGCAGGCAGAGCGCCGTGCCCCCGCGCCGAAGGCCCTGAGCGAGCTCGAGCGAGCTCGCACGCTCCTCGCGCAGGTGAAGCGCGACCCAACCAGGCGGCGCTACCGGCACCGCTGGGAGCGCGCGATCGGCGCCCTGGAGAAGGCGGCGCGAGGGCGCGACAAGGCGCCGGCGCTGCTCGACGCGGCCCATGCCCGGTATGCGCTGTACCGCTTCTCGCAGGTGGACTCGGATCGCGACGCCGCGCTTCGGCTCGCCACCAGGGCCCGGCGCGCCGGTGCCCGCGAGGCGGCGACGTTCGCGGCGGCGATCCGGAAAGAGATGGGAGAAGACGAGGGACCGCCGGCGCCGAGGAAGGGCGCCACGTCCAAGGCGACAGCGTCGCCCACTTCGCGACCAACCGCTCCTCCCAAGGCGATTGCGTCGCCCACTTCGCGACCGGCCGCTCCTCCCAGGGTAACTGTGTCGCCCACTCCGCGACCGGCCGCTCCTCCCAGGGTGACTGCGTCGCCTGGCCTGCGGCCGCCCGGTCCTCCCGAGCGCAGGAGCCAACCCGAGGAGCAGACAGGGTCGGCGGCGAGGGCTCCCGTACCGGCGAGCGGTAAAGGAGAGACGACGAGAGACGACGAAGGAGAGGCCTCGACCGACGCCATCCTCGAGAAGGCCCTCGCCACCGCCGAGCGCGCTGCGGAAGAAGAAGGATCGGCGCCCGACGCCGGGCCGGCGCGCGTCTCCGACGTGAAGTCCTGGTCCAACTCCGATTACACGCGCGTGGCGATCTACCTGTCGCGCCCGGTCGGCTTCACCAGGGAAGAGCTGCCTGCGGGGGGCACGCGGCCCCGGCGGCTCGCGCTCGACCTCAAGCCGGCGCTGCTGGGACGCGAGCTCGCCCGTTCCGTGGACGACGGGCTCGTGCAACGGGTGTGGGCGGCACAGCGGGATACCGAGACGGTGCAGGTGGTGCTCGACCTCGCCGGCCGCGACGACTTCACCGTCTTCTCCCTCGAGGACCCGCCGCGCCTCATCGTCGACGTCGGCGTTCGCGAGGCGCGCAGGGAGGCCAGGACGTCAGCGCCGAACGCGGGGGAGGCCGAGCTGACCCCGCGGCGCCCCATCCGACGCATCGTCGTGGACGCCGGACACGGCGGGCACGACACGGGCGCCACAGGCCCGACGGGCGTCCGCGAGAAGGACGTCACCCTCGCCATGGCGAAGCGCCTCGCCGCCAGGCTCCGGGCCAAGGGGTTCGAGGTCGTGCTCACGCGCAGGGACGACCGCTACGTCGCCCTGGAGGAGCGCACGGCCATCGCGAACGCCCGCCACGGCGATCTCTTCGTTTCGCTCCACGCCAACGCCCATCCCAACCGCGATCGCCGCGGAATCGAGACCTACGTCCTGAACGTGGCCGACGATCGGTACGCGGCGCGGCTGGCCGCGCGGGAGAACGGGGCGCTCGCCGAGGAGGCAGAGGGCCAGGACGTACGCTTCATCCTCTCCGATCTGAACGCGCAGTCGAGCGTGGAAGCGTCGCGCCGCCTCGCCGAGTCCGTCCAGCACCAGCTGTGCGCGGGCATCCGCAGCCGCGTGGGCGACGTGCGCGATCTGGGCGTGAAGAGCGCGCTCTTCTACGTGCTGCTGGGGGCGCGCATGCCAGCCGTGCTGCTCGAGACCTCCTTCATCTCGAACCGCGCGGAGGAGCAGCGGCTCGAGAGCGCGCGCTTCCAGGAGGAGGTGGCGAACGCGGTGATGCGCGCGGTGGAGGACTTCGCGGCGCGCGAGGCGCGGGTCGCTTCCTCGCGCTGATAGCGCATGCCACATGAACTGACGCTCGAGATGGGGGGCGCGGGGGGAGAGTTCTCCCCTCCGCTTGAGGCGCCGCACGGCGCAGGACATCAGCTCACAGCGGCGGCGGTGACGCTGGAGAATCACATCAACTGGTCGCCGCTGTGAGTTTCTCTGGCAGCGCGAGCCCGCCCCGAGAATCCCGGCCCTGGGGCTTTCGGATGGGCGCCTGGGGGCGGGATCAGATCGTGATGAGCGCCGCCAGCTCGCGGCGTAGGAGCCTGTCGTCACCGAGGTTGACCTCGAGGAGCCGTCGCAGGTGGGCGAGGCAGTCGAGGTCGATGTCCGTGCAGCGCACGCCGACGGTTCGATCGGCGCGGTGCGCGACCGCGCCACGCATGCGGATGAGGACCGCGCCCAGGTCGAGCTGAATGGTCAGCGTGCACTCCTGACCTGCGTCCGCTCGGAGCTTCGCGGGAACGCGCACAAGGGCCCCTCGCAGCGAGATGTCGACCAGCTCGCAGGCCGTGCTCACGCCGCCCACCTCGAGCGACGCGAGACGGTCGAGCGCGATGCGCGAGAAGTTGCGCCGCTCTTCCTTCGCCAGCACGATGCTCACGGCCAACCTCCAATTCATGGGGGGGTCGGGTGCGACCCGCCCGCACCTGTCCTGGTGACACGGTGCCTGACTCTCGCTCCTGAGGCGGGCCGCCGGCCAGTACCCTGATCCCGTGAATCCGGATCGACCCCCTCCCGGGTGACTGCAGCCGAACGAACCCTGGGGCGCCCGAGACGCGCTACCTCGAGGTCTTCGTTGCGCGCGTGCGCTTCGAGGTCGCCGTCCGCAACGCCTACTTCGACGTGCTGCCGGCCCTTGAGCGCTACCGGAGGCCCCGCCGGGTCGGCGGGACTAACCCACGCTATACTCGCGCACCGATGCGCCTCCCCGACTCCCCGATGGCGAGCCTCCCCAAGCCTGCGCCGTACGAGTACGAAGCGCGGCTACCGCACCTCCCCGCCATGAGCGGAGATCCCAAGGCCGACCTGGCCGCCAGCCGGAAGTTCGTCGAGGGGCTGCACCGCCGGGGTGCGAGCGGCCACACCGTGGTGCGCCTGCAAAGCGCCGCGATGGATCGGTTGGTCGAGGTCCTGTGGGAGCGCGCGCTGATCGAGGCGCGGGGTAGGCACCCGGAGGCTTCGCTGTCCCTCATCGCGATAGGCGGCTACGGCCGACGTGAGCTGGCGCCCTTTAGCGACCTCGATCTGCTGGTGCTGCACGAGCCCGGCGTGCCGAAGCCGTTCGTCAAGCTCGCCAGCGAGCGTCTCGTGTACCAGCTGTGGGACCTCAGGCTGGAGGTGGGGTACAGCGTCCGCGACCTCGCCCATTGCGAGTCCATGGCACAGGAGGACCACACCGCGCGCACGGCGCTCCTCGACCTGCGCCACCTCGTGGGCGACCGCCCGCTCTACCGCGAGCTGGAGCGCGACCAGCTGCACGGGCTGTCCCAGGCGAAGGTGGAGACGTTCATCGCCGACAAGATCGCGGAGGTGCGGGAGCGGCGCGAGAAGTTCGGCGACTCCCTCTACTTGCTCGAACCCAACGTGAAGCAGTCGGAGGGCGGCCTGCGCGATCTGCAGTCGGCGCTCTGGATCGCGCGCGCCCGCTGGAAGGTCGCAGGGGTGACGGAGCTCCTCTCTCGCGCCATCCTCCCCGAGCGGGAGATCGGCGAGCTGCGCCGCGCACGCGACTTCGTCTGGCGCGTGCGCAACGAGCTGCACTACCTCTCGGGCCGCGAGTGGGACCAGCTCACCTTCGACGTGCAGCCCCAGGTGGCACAGTTCATGGGCTACGCCGACGGCGACGACGGAAGCGCCGTCGAGCAGTTCATGCGGCACTATTACCTGGCGGCGAAGATCATCCTCAACGCCTGCGACGCCATCGTCGATCGCGCCCTCGAGCCGCAGAACGCGACCGGTTGGCGCAACGTTCCACCGCCGGCGGCCATGACCGGAGCCGAGCGCGGCAACGGTCCGCCGCGCGCCGAGTGGCCGCTGCCGGGCGGTGAGCTGAAGGTCTTTCGCGGCCGGCTCACCATCGCGGACAAGGACGTCCTTCGCCGCTCGCCGGCGGCGCTGGTGCGTCTCTTCGCGGCGGCCGATCGCGAGAACCTCGAGCTGTACCCGTATGCACGCGACCAGGCTGCCGCTGCCGCTGCCGAGCTGCCACCCGAGGCTGCCGCCGATCCCGAGGTGAGTCAGGAGCTCCTTGCCTGCTTCATGAGGCAGGGAACGCGCGGGCGCTTCCTCGCGCTCATGCACCAGCTCGGCGCGCTCCCGCGTCTCGTCCCCGAGTTCGCGCGCGTCACGGCCCGCCGCCAGATCGACGTCTACCACGTGTACACGGTGGATGTTCACTCGTTGTTCGCGGTGAGGCGACTCTTCGCGCTGCGCAACGGCGACGTGCAGGAGGAGACGATCACGCCGCTCATGCAGCGCATGCAGCGTCCGCTCGGGCTCTACCTGGGGACGCTCTTCCACGACATCGGCAAGGGCCTGGGCGGCGACCACTCGCTCAAGGGCGCCGAGATCGCCGCCAACGCCTGCGTGCGGCTCGGCATCGATCCCGCCGACGCCGCCGACGTCGAATGGCTGGTGGCGAAGCACCTGCGGATGAGCGCCATCGCGCAGCGCCGCGATCTCTCCGATCCGCACCTCATCCACGCCTTCGCCGAGGAGTGCGGCACGCTCGACCGCCTCGACAAGCTCTACGTCCTCACCTACGCCGACATCGGCACGGTGGGGCCACGCACCTGGACCGACTGGAAGGCGCGCCTGCTGCGAGATCTCTACGACAAGACGCGCGAGGCCATGGAAGAGGGCGTGGCGCGCCGCCCGGAGCCCGGCACCGCGGAGGCGGCCGCCCGCGCGCGGGTAGGCGCGGTCTTCGCTGGTCGTGCGCCGACGAAGCTCGCCTCGCGCTTCCTCGCAGCGATGCCGGCACGCTACTTCCTCACGACGCCTCCCGCCCAGGCGCCGCGTCACCTGAGGCTGCTTCGCCTGGGCAAGCAGATGCGGTTCGCCGCCGCCATGCGGCACCATCCGACGCTGGGGTATTCGGAGCTATCCGTGGCGGCACCGGATCGACCGGGCCTGCTGGCGCTCCTGGCAGGCGTGCTCGCGGCGAACCGCATCGACATCCAGCACGCCGAGGTCTTCTCGACCCCGACCGATGAGCGCACGCTCGGCTGGCTGGCCGGTCGCGCGCTCGACCTCTTCGAGGTGCGCGGGCCGGAGGAAGGCGCGCTCGAGCCGGCGCGCTGGCGGGCCGCGCGACGCGATCTGCAGCGCGTGCTCTCGGGTGAGGAGTCGCTCGACGGTCTGCTCGCCCGACGGCTGAAGGCCTCCGCGCTGCCTCGAAAGCCGCTCCCGGGGGTCGCGACCAAGGTCGTCATCGACAATGACGCAGCGCGCGATCACAGCGTCGTGGATGTGTTCACAGCAGACCGGGTTGGCCTGCTGTACACGCTCGCGCACACGGCCTACGAGCTGGGGCTCTCCGTCGATCTGGCCCGGATCACGACGGAGGGTCACCGCGCAGCGGACGCCTTCTACGTGCGCACGCCCGAGGGCGGAAGGCTCGAGGGCGATCGCGCCGAGCGCGTCGTGGCGAGCATCAAGGCCGCGCTGGCGCGCACGACCCTGTGATCGCTACCCCTGGACAGTGGCCGCCGCGCGCCGATCCGGCGCACGCCCCGCGCGGGCTTCGCAGCGGGCCCGGGGGGGGAGCCAAGAAGCGCACGGATCGCCGCTCCCTTGCCCGGCCGAGGGCGCATGCCCAGCGTTAGGCGCAGTGTCGGTGGAGGGGGAGGGAAGCGGGCCCTTGGCGAAACGAGCGACGGAGATACGATTCGGCATCGTCACGGCCTGGCCGGAGGAGGACTGGCACAGCCGCCGCCTGACCGCGGCGTGCGCCCGCAGAGGGAGCGCGGCCACGGTGGACCCGGCAGCGCTGGCGGCCTTCGTGGGAGACGGCGCCGTGGAGGTTCGGCTCGGTAGGCGGAAGGCATCGAGCTTCGACGCGTTCCTCCTCGCGCGCGGCCTCGGGCGCGGCGGGGATCCGGACGTCCAGTTCGAGATCTATCGCGCGCTGGAGGGGACCGGCGCCTTGGTGGCGAATCGCATCGACCCCCTCCTCGCCGCCCAGGACAAGCTACGCACCTCGTGGCTGCTCCAGCGGGCGGGCGTGCCGACGCCTCGCGCGGCCGCGGCCCAGACCGCGCGGGAGGCCATCGCGGTGCTCATGGCCCTGGGCGATGCGGTGGCGAAGCCCATCACCGGTTCGCTCGGGGATGGGGTGCTACGCGTGGCTCCGGATCGCGGCGGCCGGCGCAAGGTGCTGGAGTTGATGGAGCGCGACGGGGCCGTCTACATGCAACAGTACGTTCCGCACCCGGGCCGTGACGCCCGGCTCTTCGTGGTGGGCGACCACCTGGCCGGGGCGATCGAGCGCTTCGCTGCGGCGGGTGAGTGGCGGACGAACGTGGAGCGCGGCGCGCGCGTGCGCCCGTTCCACCCGGATGAACTGCTGGCGCGCATCGCCGTTCACGCGGCGAGCGCGCTCGGGCTGGACTGGGCAGGAGTGGATCTTCTGTCGGGGCCGAGCGGTCCGACGGTGCTCGAGGTGAACGGGAACCCGAACTGGGTGGGGATCCTGGAGGCCACGGGCGAGGATATGGCCGAGCCGATAGCCGAGCACGTCTGGGCCCGGGCGCGGCGTCGGGCAGAGAAGATCGGTGTCGTACGGGAACAGGCGGGAGCGAACCATGGCAGCTGAAGACAAGAAGGGCGGCACCAAAGGTGCGATGACGGTCTCCGAGGCGGGCCGCAAGGGTGGGGTCAGGGTGCGGGAGACGCGCGGCCGGAAGTTCTACGAGGAGATTGGCAAGAAGGGCGGAGAGACCGTGAAGGCCGAACGCGGCCGGAAGTTCTACGAGGAGATCGGCAAGAAGGGCGGAGACACGGTGAAGGCCGAGCGCGGGCCGCGCTTCTACGAGGAGATCGGCAAGAAGGGTGGAGAGACGATCAAGTCTCAGCGCGGTACGCCCTTCTACGAGGAGATCGGCCGCAAGGGCGGACACAAGGTCCGCGAGCTCATCGAGAAGGGGAAGTCCAGAGCGCCCCAGGACGCCGAGGACGCAGGCGCCGCGAAGGATCGCGGTGAGTAGCGGGACGCCGGGAAGCCCCGGCGGTGGGAGGAATGGATGGACGACGAGAAGGGGACGGGGGACGGCGCCCCCAGGCCGAAGGACGGTGCCGCCGCTCCGCGACGGGCCATGACGGTGTCGGAGGCGGGGAGGAAGGGCGGCATCACGGTGCGTGACGAACGCGGCCACGCGTTTTACGAGGAGATCGGCCGCAAGGGGGGACAGAAGGTCCGCGAGCTCATCAGGCGCGGTAAGGCCCGCACGTGAGGCGCTGAGCGCCTGCGCGGCGCGTGCGTGGTCCGGGAAGGGCAGGGTGCCTGCTGGCGCCCTGCCTTCCCTGGTGGTTTGCGATTGTAGCGGCGCACTGGCGTGCTAGAAATCGGCGCATGTCGGCCGCCCCCATCCTCGCCATCGACCCCCAGCATCCCCAGCCGCGGCTCATCGAGCGCGCCGTGCAGATCCTGTCCTCGGCCGGGCTCATCGCATTCCCGACGGACACGTACTACGGCATCGGCTGCGACCTGTTCGACAAGCGTGCCATCGAGCGCATCTACCAGCTCAAGCAGCTCCCGAAGACGCACGAGCTGTCGTTCATCTGCGCCGACATGGCCGAAGTGTCGCGGTATGCGATCGTCGACAACCTCGCCTACCGCGTGCTGCGCCGCAAGGCACCCGGCCCCTTCACGTTCATCCTGCCCGCCACCCGCCTCGTCCCCGATCTGGTCCTCCGGCGGCAGAAGACGGTCGGCATTCGCCTCCCCGACAGCCCCATCGCGCTCGCAGTGGTGAAACAGCTGGCGCATCCGGTCATCTCCACCTCCGCGGCGACCCCCGACGGCGAGGTCCTCATCGACGCCCGCGACATCAAGGAGCAGCTCGGACACGGGCTCGATCTCATCCTCGACGGCGGCTACAGGCCGAACGAGCCGTCTTCGGTGATCGACCTCACGGGTCCCGAGCCGACGGTGGTCAGGCAAGGCAAGGGCGACTGCTCGGATCTGTTGCAGTAGCCGCGGGCGGAATCGGAGCCGCGCCGGACCCTGGCGCACGCGGCCCCCCGACCGCGACGCGCCGGATTGCTGGACGCGGCCACGGAGGGAGCTATCGTCCCACGCCACATGCCGTCGCCGCTCGACCCCGCCCTCGACCTCTTCCTCGTCCACATCCGGGTGGAGAAGGGACTCGCGCCGAACAGCGTGGACGCTTACGCGTGCGACCTGCGGCGCTATCTCGACGATCTGACCAGGCAGGGCTTGTCCGACTGGAAGGACGTCCGGCGCGAGCACCTCCTGGCGCACCTCGACCATCTGCTCCACCAGGGCATCTCGGCTCGAAGCCAGGCGCGAGCGCTCTCCGCGATCCGCTCGCTCCACAGGCTGCTGCTCTCCGAGAAGCTCGCGGACGCCGACCCCACCGAGGAGGTGGACGGACCGCGCGCCGGGCGGAGGCTCCCGCGTCAGCTCTCGCGGCAGGAGGTCTTCCGCCTGCTCGCGGCACCTTCACCGCGCACGGCGGCCGGATCGCGCGACAAGGCCATGCTGGAGCTGCTCTACGCCACCGGCCTACGCGTCTCCGAGCTCGTGGGCCTCTCGGTGAACGACGTCAACCTCGAGACGCGAATGCTGCTCGCGCGCGGGAAGGGATCGAAGGAGCGCCTCGTTCCGGTGGGGGTGCCAGCGGCCGCCGCGCTCCGCTCGTACCTGGACTTCGCCAGGCCACGCCTCCTCAGGGGCCGGGTCTCGAAGGACCTGTTCGTCACCCCGCGCGGCGCCGGCATGACGCGGCAGGGCTTCTGGAAGCTGCTCAACAGACACGCGCGTGCTGCGGGTATCGCCCGGCGCGTCTCTCCGCACAAGCTGCGCCACTCCTTCGCGACGCACCTGCTGGCAGGCGGCGCCGATCTGCGCTCCGTCCAGGCCATGCTCGGTCACGCCGACATCTCGACCACGCAAATCTACACCCACGTCGAGCAAGGCCACGTGCAGCGCGCCTACGAGAAGCACCACCCGCGCGCCTGACCGGGCTTTGGTCAGAGCCCTTGCCTGGCAAGGGAACAGCTGGTCGCCAGCGGGCGTTGACCCCTCGCGATGGCGCTGCTAAACAACCGTTCTTACGTGCCGTCGAGGTCCCCTCCGCCCCCGCGGCTGAGGGCGGGTTGAAACAGGGGTGTCCTTGGGCATCGATCTGCTGGCCGGGGTGAAGCTGCTCATCCCCCTCATCCTCTCGCTCACCGTTCACGAGTTCGCCCACGCCTGGAGCGCCTGGAGGCTCGGTGACGACACCGCCTCACGGCTGGGAAGGCTCACGCTCAACCCACTCGCCCATATCGACCCCATCGGGACGCTACTCCTGCCGCTCCTCGGCATTCCTTTCGGCTGGGCGAAGCCCGTGCCGGTGGACGCGACGCGGTTCCGGCGCTCGGTGAACATGAGCACCGGCATGATGATCACCGCCGCGGCAGGGCCGCTCGCGAACGTGGCGCTGGCCGTGCTTTGCACCGTGGGCTACGGGCTCCTCATCCGCTTCGCCCCGGGCGCTGCCATGCCTGGCTCGGGGTCGCACGAGTTGCTGCTCAACCTCATCCAGCTCAACGTGGCGCTCGCGATCTTCAACATGATCCCGATACCACCCCTCGACGGAAGCCGCGTCGTCGAAGGGCTCATGCCGCTGCGGTTCCGCAGCGCATGGGAGGGCTTCACCCGCTACGCGCCGTTCCTGCTGCTCGCAGTCCTCGTCGGCGCGAGGTACATCATGGCGGGTCCGATGGGTGCGGCCTACGGGTTGCTCGACCGGCTCCTCAACGTCGTCGTGGGCGCCTAGCAAGAGGCGGGGACCCAGAGCATGTCCAACATTCCAGTCGTCGTCTCCGGCATGCGCCCCACCGGGCGCCTCCACATCGGCCACCTTCACGGCGCGCTCGCGAACTGGGTGAAGCTGCAGGCCGAGAACACCTGCTACTTCTTCAGCGCCGACTGGCACGCGCTCACGACGAACTACCACGACACCGGCGTCATCAAGACGTCCGAGCGGGAGATGTTCGCCGACTTCATCGCCGCCGGCATCGACCCGGAACGAGCGACACTCTTCGTCCAGAGCCAGGTGAAGGAGCACGCCGAGCTCTTCCTCCTGCTCGGCATGATCACCCCGGTCGGCTGGCTCGAGCGCTCCCCCAGCTACAAGGAGATCCGCGAACAGATCACCGACCGCGAGCTCGCGCTGTACGGCTTCCTGGGCTACCCGGTGCTCCAGACCGCGGACGTCGTCCTCTACAAGGCCAACCGCGTGCCGGTGGGCGTCGATCAGGTGCCGCACATCGAGTTGGCGCGGGAGATCGTGCGGAAGTTCAGCCACCACTACGGCGAGGTCTTCCCCGAGCCGCTGCCGCTCCTCACCGAGGCGCCCAAGGTCGTCGGCACCGACGGCCGCAAGATGTCGAAGAGCTACGGTAACGCCATCGACCTGGGAGAGAGCCCCGACTCGACGCGAAAGAAGATCATGGGGATGGTCACCGACCCCGCCCGCAAGCGGCGCCAGGATCCCGGTAACCCCGAGGTCTGTGGGATCTTCTACCTGCACAAGATCTACAGCGACGCGGAGACGGTGAAGTGGGTCGACGAGAACTGCCGCACCGCCGGCATCGGCTGTGTCGACTGCAAGAAGAAGCTGCTCGAGAAGCTGGCGCCGGACCAGGAGCGTCTGCGCGACCGACGCGAGGCCATCCTGGCGAGGCCCGAGGACCTCGACGAGCTCGTGCAGCTCGGGAACCGCAAGGCCCGGACCGTCGCGGCGCGCACCATGGACGAGGTCCGTGCGGCGATGAAGCTGTAGGCCATGGCGAAGGCTCGGGCCGACAAGGCGGCCATCGCGGATGGCGATCGCGGGGTCGCGCCCGGCCGCGCCGTGCTGGACGCCTTCCGCGTCAAGCTCCCCGGTGCCACGCCGGGGGAACCGCCCTTCGAAGGCCCGCTGGACCTGCTCCTCCACCTCGTCAAGGAGCACCAGGTCGACCTGCTCGACATCCCGATCGCGCGCATCACCGAGAGCTACCTCGCGACGATCGAGGCGATGCGCGAGCTCGACATCGACGTCGCGGGCGAGTTCCTGCACATGGCGGCGCAGCTCGTCCTGATGAAGAGCAAGCTGCTCCTGCCGCGCACCGAGGTGGCCGAGGATGCGCAGCCGGACGACGCTCTGGGCGTCGATCCGCGCGTGGAGCTCGTCCGGAGGTTGCTCGAGTACCAGAAGTACAAGGCGGCCGCGGAGGAGCTTGCGCAGCACGACATCCTGGAGCGCGACGTCTTCGTCCGCCGGGTGCGCGTCACGCGCCAGCAGCCCGAAGGGCCGGAGGGGCTCGCCGACATCTCCGTCTTCAAGCTCATCGAGGCGCTCGACCGTGCGATCGAGAACGCCAGCCCCGAGTTCGGCCAGGAAATCGCGCCCGACCGGCTGTCGATCACCGACGCGATCTCGCGGGTGGCCGAAGTGCTACGCTCGGCGGGCCGCGCTTCCTTTGCGGAGCTGCTCTCGGGCCCCGTCTGGCAGCGCCACGCGCGCTCCGGCGTCATCGCCACGTTCCTGGCGCTGCTCGAGATGGCGAAGCTGAGGCTCATTCGCATCTACCAGGCGCCCGTCGAACAAGCAGCTGGGCTCGGATCGGACATCGTCGTCGAGGCCACGGAGACGCTCGGCGAGGGTACGCTGGCCGCCACGGAGGATTACAGGTGACCGACGAGACGAAGGACGAGAGCTCCCCACCCCCGCCCGCGGAAGCGGTCGAGTCGGAGGATGGCGCGGGGGAGCGGGCAGTCTCCGAGCTCCCTCATCTCGTGGGGCCCGCACCCGATCGGCCGGGGGAGCCTACCGCAGTGCGAGCGGCTCCAGCCGTGACGACGGCCGAGCTACAGGCCCTGCAGGCGGTCGAGGACGCCAAAGGCGATCCCGCCCTCGACGAGGTCGAGGCTGCCAGCATCCAGGTCGAGGAGGGCGAGAAGGGGGGCGAGAAGGACGAGCCCTTCGAGAAGCTCGCGGCCAGGGCGAAGAAGCTCTCCCCCGAGCGCGTGCGAGCCGTCGTGGAGGGGCTGCTGTTCCTCTCCGAGAAGCCGCTCTCGCCCGGCGAGTTGCGAGCCGCGACCGGCGTCGATCTGGCACGGGTGCGGAAGGCCCTCGACGAGCTGTCGGGCCTCCATCACGAGGGGATCTCCGGGATCGTGCTGCAGGAGGTGGCAGGGGGCTTTCAGCTGCGCAGCTCCCCGGAGGTGGCCGAATACGCGCGCCGTTTCCTCAAGGTGAAGCCGCAGCGCCTCACCCGCGCCGCGCTGGAGACGCTGGCCATCATCGCCTATCGCCAGCCCGTGACGCGCCCGGAGATCGAGGAGATCCGGGGCGTGGACAGCGGCGCAGTGGTCAAGGCGCTGCTCGAGCGCAAGCTCGTCAAGATCCTCGGCAAGAAGGAAGAGCCGGGCAGGCCCATCCTGTACGGCACCAGCCGGGAGTTCCTCGAGTTCTTCGCGCTCAAGGACCTCGCCTCGCTGCCCACGTTGCGCGAGTTCCACGAGCTGTCGGAGGAGCACCGCGACATCGTCGAGAAAGAGGAGCGACCCGAGCACGGGCCGCGGCTGGAGGGCCTGGTGGCGGAGCTCACCGACCCCGCGCTGCGCGCCGCCCTGGAGGCCCGGCAGGCGGAGGGCGAGGGCGCGCTGGAAGAGCTCGAGCGCGCCATCGCGACCGCCGACGCGAAGACGCGCGCTGCGCAGCATGCGCTCGCGCCCGAGCCGCTGCCCGCTGAAGGACCGACCGCGCCGGACGAGCGGGTGCAGGGAATGGGCGGCCTGTCCGGGGCCCCGGAAGCCAAATGATCGAACGCCTGCAGAAGTTCCTGGCCCGCGGCGGCATCGCCTCCCGGCGCAAGGCCGAGCAGCTCATCTCTGCCGGGCGCGTGACCGTGAACTCCGAGCGCATCACCGAGCTCGGCACCAAGGTCGATCCCGCGCGCGACCTCGTCGCGGTGGACGGGAAGCTCGTCTCCGCGCGCGAGGAGCAGCAGTACTATCTGCTGTACAAGCCGTCCGGGTGCGTGACGACGCTGTCCGACCCGGAGGGCCGGCCCACCGCTGCCGCCTATCTGGCGACCGTGAGGGCGCGCGTCTTCCCCGTGGGGAGGCTGGACTACGACGCCGAGGGCGCCGTGCTCTTCACCACGGACGGCGAACTCGCCAACCGCCTCGCGCACCCACGTTACGGGCACCAGCGCGTGTATCTCGTCAAGGTGAAGGGCACGCCGGAAAAGGAGCAGCTCGAGCGGATGGTTGCGGGCCTGCGCCTCGAGGACGGGGCGGCACGCGCTCTCGAGGCGGAGCTGCACGAGCGCACCGAGAAGAACACGTGGATCCGGATCACGGTGGGGGAGGGGCGCTTCCACCTGGTGAAGCGCCTCTGCGAGGCCGTAGGACTTCAAGTCCAGCGCCTCTTCCGGCCCGAGTTCGCAGGCATCTCGGTGGAGGGGCTCCGCCCCGGGAGCTTCCGGCCGCTCGAGCCCGACGAGGTGCGCTCCCTGCAGCGCATGGTCGCGCCAGCGCCAAACGCGCGCCTGCCGCGCGCGACGCCTTCGGGCTCACGGAGCTTACCGAAGGCAGCCCGGCGCCACGGACACGGACCGCCTCCGGCGCCGGGCGCGACGCCTGTGGACGCCGGGGGTGAGGCGGTCCCTGCCAAGGGTGCCCCATCGCGGAAGACGGGGCGTGGAAACGGGCGCAGAACCGGGGCTCGCTCACGGCCGAGGCCGCGATGAGCAAGTGAGATCGTACAGCACTTGGCAGCGACCTCGACTTGCCTGAACATCGCGAAGGGGGCCGGGGAGTTTCTTTCAGGAGCGAGAACGGCTGCTGGCCAAGAGATTCTGGCCCCCATCGTCGCGGTGCTTGTTCATGCGGCACGACGCACTACCAGCTCGGGCTCGGAAATGAGGGGATGCGTCAGGCCCCGCCCTACTGCGAGAGAAACGGGCGTGGAAGCCTTGCGCCGACACGAAGATGGCCGACGCAGCAGCGTAGACCTTTCTTGCACCGGGGTCTTCCTCGTTGGAGCATGATGGCGGCGTGAACCGCTGTCGCCACCGTGCCGTGCTGGCCCTGCTCACGGTCGCCTTCGCCTGCCGTCCTGCGCGCGATGAGATCTCCTCTCCCGATCCTGAGCACCGCGCCGCCGCCGTCGCCAGGCTGGCCGCCTCTCGGGTCGAGGCAGACCTGCCGGCCCTGCTCGTGGCGCAGGACGATCCGAGTGCCCTCGTCCGCAAGGCGGCGGCCGGCGCTTTCGCCGCGCGCGGCGGCCTGGCGGCCGTCGAGGCCCTTGGCAAGCTCGTCTGCGATCCCGATCCCGAGGTGGCAGGTGCGGCCGCCCGCGCGCTCTCGGCCCTTCCGTCGGAGCGCCGCGCAAAGGAGGTCCTCGTCGCGGCCTATTCCAGGGGGGGGCCGGCGGCGCGGGCCGAGATTGCGACCGCGCTGCGAGCGGTCGGGGGATCTCTTCGCGAGGCGGTCGAGCTCGAGGCGCGGGAGACCTGGGAGCGCAACGTCCTCGCCTTCGAGCGCGGTACGCCCGCAGAGCGCGCCGGCGCCGCCGAGGAGCTGGGCCGCAGCGGTAGGGCGGAGGCGGTTCGGCTCCTGGTTCCCTTGCTGGAGCCCGAGCGCCGCCAGGATCGCAGGGTGGTCGCCGCCGCGGCTCGTGCCCTGGGAACGGCCGGCGATCGCTCGGCCCGGACCGCGCTCGAGACCTTGCTGAAGAAGGCGCCCGACGCCGCGCTGGCAGAGTCGGCCGCGGAGGCCCTCGGTGCGCTCGCCGATCCCGCCGCCGCAGACGCGCTCGCCTCCGTCGGCGAGAAGGGGTCGGAGCGGCTCGCCGCCGCCGCCGCCAGGGCGCTAGCGGTCCTGCCGCAGGCACCCGA
>MEMX01000119.1:35042-40962 GCA_001768075.1 Anaeromyxobacter sp. RBG_16_69_14
CGCATCGAGCGCAGGATCCGGGCGTGGCCGCGCGTGCCGCCGCCCAGGTCCGCAACCGCGGGAGCGAGTGTCCCAGCGGTCCGCTCCTGTCGCGCCTGGCGAGGCGCGGTGCCGACACGATGCCGGCGGTCGCCGCGCTGGGTTACCTGCGCCTGAAACCCGACGCGCTCGCCGTCGCCACCGAACACGTGCAGCGGCTCCTGCCCTCGACCGATCCCGCTCTGCGCACTGCGGCCATCCGCGCGCTCGGGCGCATGGGGGCGGTGAAGGCCGCCCCCGCACTGGCACGGCGCGCGGCCGACGCGGCGAAGCGACTCGACCGCGCGCGAAAGGACGGGGTGTCCACGGCCGTGCGCGACGCAGCGGACGAGCTCGCGGCGGCGCTGGTTGCCGTGGCCAGGCTCCGCGCCGAAGGAGCCGCTGCCCTGGCCCGCGCGCGCCTCTCCGATCCCTCCGCGACGCTGCGTGCGGCCGCGGTCGAGGCGCTCGGTACGCTCGGCCGCGACCAGGCGGACCGCATCGAGCCTGCGCTGCGCGATCCGGATCGGCGCGTGTGGACGGCCGCCGCCGAAGCGCTCGGACGCATGGGACCATCCGCCCTCCCTGCGCTGGCGCACGCGGCGAGGGTGGCGCGCCCCGACGACCCCGAGCTCTGGGCGGCGCTCGCGCGCGCTCTTGACGAGACGGGCTCGCCGGAGGCCGTGCCGGCGCTGACGCTGCTGCTCACCCGCAGCTCCGCCGAAGCCGCGGCCGCGGTGGCCCTGGGGCGCATCGGAACGAAGGAGGCGGCGGCAGCGCTCCTGGCTTCGCTGTCGCGGCCGGATTTCGCCGGACGCGCCGAGGCGCTCGACGCGCTCGGGGGCCTCGGCACCAGCGGGACCGGGCCCGCCATCGCCGCCGAGCTCACCAGGGACAGCGCGGAGGTGCGGGCCGCTGCGGCGCGAGCGCTCGGCCGCCTCCGGCACGACACCGCGGGCGGCCGGCTCGAGGCGCTCCGCAGCGATTACGACGGGCGGGTGAGGCGTGCTGCGGTCGAAGCGCTCTCCAAGCTGCCAATGTCCCGGGTTGCACGCTGATCGCTGACCCATCCCCTCGTTTCCTGGCCGAGCCCGGGCCCGGGCTGGACGGGCTCGGGCTCGGGTCCGATAGCGGAGAATGAGGGGATACCTCAGCGCTGATCGGTCTTGGCTGCCCGGCCGCGGCTCGGGGCCCCACCGCCGCGCGATCGGTGCCCGTCAGCCTGTCGCGCGTGGAGACGCGACCCAAGCCCTGGCGTTCTCCGAGATCTCCTTGAACTTGTCCGAGACGGAGCCCAGGCGCGTATCCCACGTGGCGTCGATGGCCTGGTTGCGAACCGAGACATGGAACTTCGTCATGACCATGATGAGGAAGAGGGGCTTGAGAAAGGCGCTCCGCAGATTGAGCGCCAGGAGCAGCCCCACCACGAATGCGAGGCCCGCCACGTTGCCGGGCATGATGCTGGCCAGCAGGAACCCCGGCACCAGGCACGCCACCCAGGCCACACCGGTCAGCACCTTGTCGAGCACCACCACCCAGACCGCGGTCTTCAAGACTTCGCGGGCGTTCTGGCCGTAGTAGACGAGGCCGTCCTTGGCGGTGGCCCACGGGTTGTCGTCTCCGCGCGCCAGGCCGTAGGAGAACAGCGTCTCGTCGATGTAGGTGGTCGCGGCGCGGACGATGGCATTGACGATCTGGACCAACGAGTCGAGCCCCGGAACAGGGACGAGCTGGGCCACCCAGTCGAGCGAACGGTTGAAGGCGGACACGACCCCCTTCACCAGCAGGTCCACCGCGAAGAGCACGTTCACCTGCGCGAAACGCTCGGTGACGACGCGCTTGCCGTAGGCGAACATGCTCTCGCCGCCGTTGCCGATCTGGTCGTGCGTCACGAGCTCGGTCAACACGGCGATGTGGCCGCACTTGACCACGTAGAGCACGTAGCGGAGGAGGAACTTCCACAGCGCCCCTGCGCCGGCGGCGCAGACGAGGAACCAGACGAGCCCCACCGGGCCGGCAACGTGCTGGCCCAGGAACGCCGCGCCGCCGAAGGCCACCAGCCACCACACCACGGCGCCGAGCGTGCATCCGACCAGGATCCCGAGGCGCACGAGCGCGTACGGAAGCGTCCGGAGCAGCAATCGAAAAGCGGTGCCGATTCCGGCGTCCTCGATGGCCACGGGGTACGAGTGGCGGACGCCGGGATCGGGCTGCTGGGCTTCGAGGGGAATGTTCATGGGCTCGGTCCTCGCTCAAGGTGAAAGAGGGGAAAACGCCAGACTCGTGTTTCGCTCTCTCGCAGCATCTTCGGTGTGTGTGGTGGGCTCAGCGAGCACGAAAGACGGCGAAAGGCGGGTCAGAGCTTGACGAACTCGACGCGCCGGTTGTTGGCGCGGCCCTCCCCGGTCCCGTTGGTGTCGATGGGCTTGGTGGCGCCGAGGCCCTTGGCGGTGAGGCGCTTCTCGGTCATGCCCTGCGCGATGAGCCACCCCCTCACCGCCTTGGCGCGCCGCTCCGAGAGCGGAATGTTCACCTTGTCGCCACCCTGGTTGTCGGTGTGGCCCTGCACCTGGAAGCGCAGGCCCGCGTCGTTCTGCAGGAGCTGCAGGATCTTGCGCAGCGTCGGGCCCGATTCCGGCTTGAGCGCGTCGGACCCTGTGTCAAAGGTGATCCCGTGCGTGACGATGCGCCCCTCGGTGGTGAGGGCGGTGAGGAAGTCCTTGCCTCCCTCGGCCAGGCGGAAGTTCGCCATCATGTACTTCGCGGCCTTGTCGCCGACTTCGCGGAAGTCACCGAAGTTGAAGAGGATTCCGTCCACAGCGCCGTCCAGGCAGTCGGAGTCGTTGATGGTTCGTTCGCCGCCGAGGTAGGCCTTGACGTAGTTCCCGTTCACCATCACCGAGACGCGCTCGATCCTCGAGTTGCGTGGCTGGAGCGTCGTCGACACGTTGTCGGTCCACATGCGCTCCGGGGAGATCCAGATCTTGCACGATTGATTGCCGCCAACATTGAACGCCAAGAGATACGCGGTGCCTCCCCAGGAGACGTCGAACTCGACCGTGAACTTCTGCGGAAGTCCGTGATCCGTCTTGAGGCGCAGATAGGCTCCACCCAGGTAGTTCTCCGGGGAGAGCTCGGCCATGAACCACTTGCGCCCCTGCTGCTGTACCACCGACATCGGAGCGCCGCCCGCCCCGTAGCCCTTGCCCGACCACCTGGCGGGGAAGTCGCCGACCTCCGACTCGGCGAAGTCGTCGAACACGATCACCCGCTCGCCGGGGACGAAGTCGAACTTGTTGTCGTACACCGTGGCCCCGGCTGACTCGCTGGCCGGCCGCCCCGCGCTGTCGCCCTCGGCCTGCTTCGCGGGAGACGCCTGTTTCACGGGAGACGCTTCCTTCGTGGGAGACGCCTGTTTCACCGGAGGTGCTTCCTTCGTGGGTGAGGCCTGATTCGGCCGTGGTTCCTGTGGCGGCGCGCTCGGCTTGCGCTCGGTCGCCTTGTCGACGGCGCGGTTCGTGGTCTCTTCGGTCTTCTCTTCCGCCTTGTGCTCGACCGCCTCCTCCGCCCGCTGCTTGACCTTGTCCATGAGGTCGCCGAACTGGGCGCGGGCGGGAGCGGCCAGGGCGAGGAGCAGGGCGAGGGTGATGGTCTTCGGGGTCGTGTTCATGCGTCCTCCGGGATGCTTCGTCGCGATTGACAGCTGATCACATGTCGGCAGAGGAATCTGGGCCACGACATAGCAGCTTTCGACAGGCCGGTATGTGATGGGGCTCACACCGTACTTCGCCGGGTTATCGATCGCGAAATCGTCGGCTCTGGTTCGAGCGACTTCCAAGAGCCGCCACGGCAGCGTCGCAGGGCGCAGCAGACGGCGCCTGGACTGGACTAGATTAGCGATCGCTCTCTCCCCTGCCGTCGGCCGCGATCGCGGTGCGCAACTCCTGCTCCACACCGTTGAAATCGCCCGAGGACAAGAGGACGCTGGCGACGCCGCGCTCGCCCTGGCGCACCGTCGCCTGTCCCGTTGGCGAAATCGTCTGCTCTCGAAGGCGTGTGGCCTCGGTCCGCATCCAGCCGCCGCCCATCGCTCCGCCCAGCCCGGCCAGGAGCACGAGGGCGGCCACGGCGATCCTCCCTCGGCGGCGCCGCTGTCGGCGGGCGATCACCGCGGGATCGAGCGCGTGGGCGATCGCCGCCAGGTCGTCCGCGACCTCCAGCGCCGACGAGGGGCGGCCGGCCGGATCCTTGGCGAGGAGCCTGCGCACCAGAGCGGAGAGCGGAACGGGGACGTGCTCGCCGCGCGGGTCGGGCGGCGGGGCGTCGTCGCAGACGGCGCTCACGCCGTTCACGACCTCGAACGGCATCTGCGCGGTGAGCATCCGGTACAGCAGCACCCCCAGGCTGAAGAGGTCCGTCCGCTCGTCCTCCTTGCCGCCGCGGCACTGCTCGGGCCCCATGTGCCCGGGCGTGCCGCCCTGAACACCACTTGTCCCCAGCATGCACGCCAGCCCGAAGTCGAGCACCTTCACCTTCCGGTCCCGGCACAGGAAGACGTTGCTCGGCTTGAGGTCGCGGTGGATGATGCCCGCGGCGTGGGCGTGCACCAACGCCCGGGCGACGTCGGCCCCGATGCGCGCAACTTCACAGGGGGGAAGAGGCCCCGACTCCAGGCGATGTGACACCGTTGCTCCCCCGAGGAGTTCCATGATGAGGTAAGGACCTGCCGGGCAGGTCCCGAAATCGTGGACCGTCACGACGTTGGGATGATTGAGCTGGGCCGCCGCCTCGGCTTCGCGCCGCAGGCCCTCCACCTGCTCCTGGTCGAGCGTGCGGCCGGGGCGCAGCGCCTTGAACGCCACCAGCCGCCCTAGCTGGACGTCCCGCGCTTCGTAGACGATGCCGAAGCCGCCGCGGCCGATCTCGCGGAGGAGCTCGAAGCGGCCCACCACCTCACCGGGCGAGAGCCCCTTCTGCAAGGGATGGCCGAGCTCGCACTCGGGCGTCCGCGCCAGCTCCTGGAGCAAGCAAGTGAGGGCGCCGGCGGGCTCCGTCGACGAGTCACTCTCGGTCGCGGGCGCGGTGGTCTCGGCCGGGAGTGCTGCCTCCGGCGGCAGAGCCTCTCCCGCCTTCGCGATCGTCCCCGTGGATCCGAGCGTGGGGTGAGAATCCGTCGGGAGCGGCGCCGTGCCGCTGTGCCAGAGCTCTTCGGGGAACCGCAGCGGGAACCGCAGCGGGGAACCGCAGCCGCCGGTCCACCTCGGCGGCCCGCAGGACGGCCTGAGCGCAACCACCAGATCCGGACTATTCGTCATGCCGTGCTCCTTGGAAAGGCGCCGGGAGCGTCCACCGGGACACTCGGCTGAGCCTCGCGAGCGCGCTGCTCCCGAGCTGGGCCACGATGTAGCTGCTTCCGACAGGGCGGTATGTGACTGGGCTCACACCGTTCGCCGCCATGCTCTCGAGCCGGCCACGGGAACGTGTTCGGGTTCAGCCCCCTCGCTCGTTCGACATCGGCCTCGGTAGGAGGCTCTCCTGACTGTGAACAGAGCCCCTCTCGGGTGACTCGCGGATTCCCTGCTCTCTCGGGTCCTTCCATTTTCTGGACGCGTCTGAGAACCTGGGCACGCCTCATTGTCATGATTTCACGGATAGGCACCTTCCGTACCGTGAAGCAGCTCGACGGGGGGGGGGGCGATGCGAGCGTCATCAAGTTGCACTGGCTCGGCGACGGGACGCGCACGAGAGCGCTGCGAGGTTCCACGAAAAGTGCAGAGACGCGAGCTGCGCAAGGAGGCCCAAGCCAATGGGCAATCGAGTGCTGAGCGGCGTGAGGCGGGCTTGGGGCGCGCGGGTGTCGGCCGCCGTCTTCAGCCTGGCTGCCCTGGCTGCGCCGCCCCCC
>MEMX01000119.1:40980-52437 GCA_001768075.1 Anaeromyxobacter sp. RBG_16_69_14
CGCCGCCGACCCGGGCGACATGCACCAGCCGCTGCGCCGCTATGCGCGCGACACGTGGGCGTCGTTCGTGGCGATGACCGATGAGGCCACCGGGTTGCCGGCCGACAGCCTGCGTATCGACGGCACCCGCAGCGTGCAAACGTCCACCACGAATATCGGTGCCTACCTGTGGAGCACGCTGGTGGCGGAGGAGCTGGGGATCATCTGCCATGCAGAGGCGGTCGCTCGGCTCGGTCGGACGCTCGGCACGCTCGAGAGCATGGAACGTCACGCGCCGAGCGGCCAGTTCTTCAACTGGTACGACCACACCACTGGCGCGACACTCACGGTGTGGCCGCCCACGGGCGAGCCACGCACGCCGATCCTGTCGTCGGTGGACAATGGATGGCTGGCGACCGCCCTGCACCTGGTGCGCCGCCGCGTCCCCGAGCTGGCGTCGCGCGCAAGCGCCCTCTTCGACCGGATGAACTTCGGCTTCTACTACCGGCCGGACGTCAATCGCATCCTGTTCTCCTTCGCTCCGAGCACCGGCGAGGCGCCGTGCTGTTACGACACCATCGTCAGCGAGAGCCGGATCGCGAGCTATATCGGCATGGCCAAGGGCGAACTCCCTCCCCGCCATTACTTCGGCGCCTGGCGGACCTTCCCCGACACCTGCGACTGGAGCTGGCAAGAGACGAGGCCGCGCGGCTCCCAGCGCACCTACTCGGGCGCGGCGGTCTTCGAGGGGGCCTACCGGTACGCCGGCATGCGCCTCGTGCCCAGTTGGGGAGGGAGTATGTTCGAAGCCCTGATGCCGGCGCTGTTCGTCCCCGAGGAACGGTGGGGCCTGCGGAGCTGGGCAATCAACCATATACTAACGGTGCAGGCCCAGATCCATCACGGGCTCGCCGAAGCCCAGTATGGCTACTGGGGTTTCTCTCCCGCCAATACCCCGGAAGGCGGCTACGCCACCTACGGGGTCGACGGCATCGGCATGAATCCAGGCGGCTATCCCTCCAACAACGACAATACGCTCGTGGATCACGGCTTCCCGGGCTGCCCTGACAGGGCGCCGCTGCCCGAGCCGCCACCGTCCGCGTACACCAACGGCGTGGTGACCCCTCACGCGGCTTTCCTGGCGCTGCGCTTCGCGCCCGCGACGACGCTCCAGAACCTAGCCAACCTCGAGCGCGACTTCGATATCTACTCCCCCTGGGGCTTCCGTGACTCGGTGAACGTCGACACCAAGGTGGTGTCGCAGTACTACCTCGCCCTCGACCAAGGGATGATCATGGCGGCGATCGGCAACGCGCTGGCGCGCGACATGCTGCGCGAAGCGTTCGTGACGCCCGAGTTCGAGCGCGCCCTGCGACCGGTGATCGCCGTCGAAGCGTTCGACGCCGGCCCCGACCTCTCGCCCGAAGAGGACACAGGCGTGGACGTCGTCGCAGCAGAACCCTAGCGTCGAGACCGCGTGCCGGGTCGCTCTTGCTCGTGACAGACGAACGCCGCAGACTCAGGCGAAACGGTCACGAGCCATGACTGCCGTGGCGCCGACCGTGCCGAGCAGCTCGTCGAGCCCGTAGCGCTGTGCGCACGTCACGGCGAATCCGGTGAGGCGCTCGAGGGAGGTGCCAGCACCTCCAGCAGCAGTTCGCGGTCGGTCAGATAGGCCTGGAGCTCGGCCTGATCCAGCGGCTTGCCGGCCGCCATCCGCCGGCGCAGCTCGTCTCGGCGCGCCTTGGGCAAGCGCCGCAGCAAGCCGCTCCCCACCACGGAAAGCGCGTGCAAGGCGCAGGCACGCCGATCCTCGAGCGCTCTTTGCGCACTCACCTCGAGCGTCGCCCGCGTGTCGAAGACGGTCAAGGTGTCGTTCGTGGACCAGTCCTCGGGCACCTGGAAGAGCCCCAGACGATCCGCCCAGCGGCCCAGAGTCGCCGACGAGGTCAGCATGGTGAGGAGCGGCGAGGCCAGGAGCGGCAGGATCAGCGGCAGCGTCCAGATGAGCGCCAGGCGCGAGACGAGCAACGCCGCAGCGCCCAGCGCCAGCGCGCAAAGGACCTGGGGCCAGTGCCGGTGCAAGGC
Source organism: Anaeromyxobacter sp. RBG_16_69_14 (assembly GCA_001768075.1). GTDB lineage: Bacteria > Myxococcota > Myxococcia > Myxococcales > Anaeromyxobacteraceae > Anaeromyxobacter_A. Next base: position 43,048 of record MEMX01000119.1, read on the forward strand.
CTCGCCCAGCGGCACCCGGCGCTCGTCGCGATTCGCCGTCGCCCACGCCACGCGCTCCCCGAAGGCGGAGCGCACGACGAAGGTGGCCTGAAACAGCATCAGAGCCGGGCTGAGCAGCGCTCCCATGACCAGCTCTCCGAGCAGGCTGAAGACGAAGGCCGGCACCCGGCGCACGGGCAGCTGCCCCCGGCGCAGCATCGCCACGAGCGACGCCGCAGCGGCGATGAGCCGGGGGCCGAACAGCATCGCCATCGTCAAAGTGATGAGCCCGCGCGCAGCAGCGAAGTCGTGCACCGGCCAGAGCGGAAAGAGGCTGCGCCCAGCCGGCGGGAAGTAGTCGGGCTCCATGGACAGGTCGCGAGCGGCGACGAGCAGCATGACCCAGACGAAGGCGAGCGAGATGGGGGGAATGAGGTACGAGCAGGCGCCGCGCAGGAAATGCATCCGGCTCCAGCCCGCCAACCCCCGCAGCATCACCACCCGTAGGTGCTGCAGGTTACCGTGACACCAGCGCTCGTCGCGCACCGCGAAGTCGATGAGGGTGGTGGGGCACTGCTCGTAGCTGCCGCCGAGGTCGGGCGCCAGCCACACCTCGTAGCCGGCGCGCCGCACCAGCGCCGCCTCGACGAAGTCGTGGCTCGCTATGAGGCCGGAGAGCGGCCCGGTTCCGGGAAGCTCGCCGAGCCCGGCATGTGAGCAGAAGGCCTCGGTGCGGAGGATCGCGTTGTGGCCGTAGTAGTTCCCGTCGGGACCGGAGAGCCCGGCCTCGGCTGCGCTCCAGAGCGGACCGTAGACCCGCGCGCCGAACTGCAGCCAGCGCGCGAAGAGGGTGGTGCGCCGCACGGGGAGCGGCGGGACCTGGATGAGCCCGACGCGCGGGTTCGCCTCCATGCGGCGGATGAGCGCGCTCATCGTCTCGGCCGACATCATGCTGTCGGCGTCGAGCACGAGGAGGTAGCGGTACTCGCCGCCGTGGCGCAGGCAAAAGTCGCGGATGTTGCCAGACTTCTTCGCCTCGGCCCGAGCGCGCCGGCGATAGTAGACCCGGCCGAAGGCGTCGAGCCGCTCGCACAGGGCGCGCCAGGCCACCTGCTCCGCGACCCAGATGTCGGTGACGCTCGAGTCGCTGAGCAGGAAGAAGTCGATCACCTTCCCGGCAGGGCTGGCCCGGAGGGCGCGCAACATGACCTCGACTTGGGCGGTGACGCGCGCCGGCTCCTCGTTGTGGATCGGGATGAGGACTGCGGTGCGGGCCTCGTCGGCGATGGGGGCGTCGGGCGCGGCGCGGGGAGGTGACGACCCCCGCTCCGGCCAGGCGGCCGCCAGGAGGCCAAAGAGGACCGACAGGACGCCGAAGGAGGCCCAGGCGAAGCACGGCACGAACAGGCCGAGCATGAGCAGCTCGACGGCGCCGCGCCCCTGGGGAGGGAATACGCGGGCCAGCTCGGCCACGCCATGGACCGTCACCGCCAGCGTGGAGGCGAGGAGGGCCAGGCGGAGGAGGCGGCGGGACATACGGTCAGGTCACTCCATCTCGATGCGGAACGCCTGCGCCAGCGCAGCCCGCAGGCGCCGCCAGCCGAGCGCGAACAGACCCGGTGACAATTGGTGCAGCGGCATCGAAACCGGCGCCGGTGGGGCCATACCCGAGCGCAGCCAGAGCCCGCGCAACGCGTCGCGCAGCTCCTCGGACGCAGGTGCGTCGCCCATCAGGGACGCGCGCAGCTCGAGCTCGGGAGGTATCAACACCAGGGCCGCAGCAAGGAACACGGCTGCGTCCTCGGGGCTGAGCCGTCCACCTCCGATGGTGCCTTCGCACCACTGGGGCAGCCGCGGCAGATTGACGAGCCACTCCCTCATTTGACCTCCCCCTCGTGTGGCCGCTCGAGCCTATACGTCCAGGTCTCGGTCAGCGCAAGACCGTTCCGGCGTAGGAAGCAGCGCATCTCGGCTGGCTCCGCCCCCGCTGGGACGAAGTCGAACACCGCACGGTAGCCGCCGATGAACGGGTGCTCCTGCACACGCACGTTCTTCACCTCGCCGCTGGAGGTCGTCACCACCGCCTCGACGCCGTCGGCGCCCGTGGGTGCCGACACCGGCGCGAAGTCGATGATCAGCCTGCGGGCGGTCGGAGGTAGCGGTTGCTGCGCCTCGCGGCTGCCGATCTGTCGTGCGCTGCCGGTGTAGGTGGCCACCGCGGCGGCCGTGGCGATCGGGGGCTCGGGGGACTTCCCCCAGAGGAGGCGATACGCGAACCGCACCGGTGCGTCCGGTGCCAGCTTCTCGTCGGGCGTGAAGAAGACCACGACGTTGTCGTTGGTCTCCTCGCGCGACGGGATCTCGATCAGGTACAGGCTTCCGCGGGCGAAGCCCTCGGCGGGCTCGATCCAGACGCTCGGACGGCGCTCGTAGCTCGCCTCGAGGTCCTCGTAGTGATCGGGGTGGCGGTCGCGCTGCATCAGGCCGAAGCCCTTGAGCGAGTCAGTCCGGAAGACGCTCACCCCCAACCGATCAGGGTTTCGCACCGGCCGCCACAGCCGCTCGCCATTCCCGAACCAGATGAGCAAGCCGTCGGAGTCATGCACCTCGGGGCGGCAATCGTCGAAGCGGGAGCGGTCGCTCTCACCGTGAAGAAACATGCTGGTGAGCGGAGCGACGCCAAGCCGCTCTGCGCCCTGGCGGGGGTAGAGCGTCGCGCTGACCTTGATCGCGGTGTTGTCGCCTCCATCCTCGGGCGGCGCGGCGCGTGGAAGTGGACTTCGGGCGCGCCGGCGGCGAGGTGCCTGGTCTGGTTGGGCGGCGATCGGAGTGACGTCGAAACGGTAGGCGCCGGTCGTGGTCGGGCTGTCGAGCAGGGCGTGCACGACCATGTGGCGCGAGCCCGGGGCCGGCCGCTCGACGTAGAACTCCCGAAATTGCGGGAAGATCTCGCCACTCGCTACCGCGGTGTTGATGGCCAAGCCACGCGCGCTCACGCCGTAGGCGTTGTTTCGGCCGACCGCGCGAAAGTAGCTCGCCCCCAGGAAGGCCATCACCTCGTCAAAGTAGTCCTTGCGCTCGATGGGAGCATGGACGCGGAACCCGGCGAACCCGAGCGTGTCCGGCAAGGGCTGGCTGAAGCGCTTTTCGCCGTAGTCGAAGAGATCCGATCGGTAGCGGACCAGGTCGGCGCGACCGCCCTCGACGAGGTACACCGACACCGGTTCCCGAAAGAGGTGGCCCAGGTGGAAGAACTGCAACTCGAACGGCTCCTTGGCGGCGCGCCACACGCTCGCCGCCGGCCGGAACCGGATCGCCCTGTACTCGTCGAAGGTCAGCTTGAGGAGTTCCTCCGGAACCGCGCCGTTGAACGGCGCATAGCTCGAGCGGGCGAGCTGCCGGGCTCGCTCGTTCAGCCAACTTTCGCTGAACTGCTGTCCAGCTTTTCCATCGACCTCAGGCGCCCCTTGCGGTGCTGCCAGCAGGCTGATTGACGTCAAGAGCAAGGGGAGCAAGCACTTCTCCATCTGGGTTGGGGGCAGGCTGGCAGACGAGCCCCGCCTCGGTCAACTGGGAGGATGATGCTCGCATTCCCCCTCGGCCCTGGTGAGTTGGTGATGCTGACCAGGATGCCCCATCCAGGAACGGACGTCGATGTCAGAGTTGAGCTCGGCCAGGCGCGCTCGCGCCCGAAGGGGCACGGGGCGGGGAATGGGCCAGCCGCTACGTCCCCGTTGCCTGGGGAGGGACAGGCGGCGGCACGGTGGTGTCGTAGATGTGAGGCGGCGCTGCGGGGGGCTGACCAAAGCGCGTCCGCAGCACGACCCCCAGCACAAAGAGCCAGGCCGCCATCCATGTGAGAAATCCGAGGACGGGGATCTGTCCGACGGCGACCAGGATGGCCGTGCCGATGGCGAGCTGGACGATCGGCGCGCCACGCACGACGCGAAAGGGGAGGGCGCGGCCGAAGTAGAGGGCGAGCGCAGTGTAGCCCATCACCACCGCCACCGCGACACCCAGGGCGATGACGGCGATGAAGGGGATGCCGACGATCGTCACGACGAGCAGCAGGATCACCACGGGGAGCGCGATCGTGCCGAGCATGCCGGTGAGCACCGCCTTGACCGGCGCGTTCACGAGCGAGCCCGTGACGTTCTCGATGCGCCGCGGGAAGAGCATCAGGACGAGGAAGCCGAGGAGGAAGAACACCGCGAACTGGCCCAGCGCGCTGCCCAGGCGCCACAGCGTCGAATCGTGTCTGGACTCGAAGGGGTGCGTGCCGACGAGGGTCAGGATCCCGCCCAGCCCGGGGACGACGACACTCGTCTGCGAGCCCTCCACCTCCCCCCCGTCGTCGATGACGATCTTGCCACCGACGGAGACCGCGTCGGCGCCCACCCGCGCTCCAGGCGCGACGTGGACGTCGCCGCCGATGGCCACTGCCTCGCGATCGACGCTGGCACCGGGCCCGACGTCCACGGAGCCCATGATGGCGGTGACCTGCTGCGCCACCGCGCCCGGTTCGAGCCGAACACTGCCGCCCAGCGCCACCACATCGCGGGCGCGTTCGCCGGCCCCGATGACCTGGTCGCCGTGCAGGACGCGATCGCCACCGTTCCCGCTCTCGTCCTCGTCCTCGTCCTCGTCGCGTCCCTCGCGCGCCGCTCGCGCTCTCTCCTCGGCGTCTCGCATCGCACCGCCCGCCGACCGGTCGCGCTCGCGGCCGACGTCGGCGTCCTTGCCCTCGAGCTGGACCGCGAACCCGCGCTTCCCGCCCCGGATGACGAGGCTGCTGCGCCCGCGCTCGCGCGAGACGATCAAGATCGAGCCTTCGCGCGACGCGACCAGGCCCGCCTGCGACAGGATGACGCGGAGCACTTCCTCGACCGGCGCGTCCTTGAAATGGCCGTTCACCGACCCGCGCATTCCGGGGGGGAAGACGACCGAGAGACCGGCCGCATCGGAGACCTCGCGCAGGGCCTGGTCGAGCTGGGTGTCGGCGAAGTCGCCGCCGAAGCGCTTCCCGGTGGGCTCGTCGAAGCCGGAGAGGGTCGGCTGCTCGGGCGACGGCGCACTGCGGCCGGGCGCGGCCGTGACGCTGTTCTCGCGGCGGGTGGCGACCGGCGGGGAGGGATGGACGTCGGTGCCGCCCGTGGCGGTCGGGACCGTGAGCAGGAGCGCGAGCAGGGCGGCGGTGACCATGGAGCCTCGAGCGTCGAGCGGTTCCGTCAGGCGGCCGCTTCAGCGCGCCGCGGTACGAGCCTCGAGAGCGCGTACAGGAGCGGGAGGCAGAGGGCGGTGCAGCCGAGCGCGATCTGCACGCGGAGCGCGCGCAGGATGGGAGCGAGGACGTCCGACCCCACCGACATCGCCATGGCGAGCGCGCTGACGTTGCCGGAGACTCGGGAGACGGCCGGCGCCCAGGCGCTCGCGCCGGCGAACGCGAAGGCAGCGGCGGCAAGGAGGGTGACGACCGTGGCGTGCCGAACGCGAGGCGCCGATCCCGGGCCCACGCGCGCTCGCGAGCCTCGATGCGCTCCATGACCGCGTCGGTGAAGTCGGGCGACGGCGACGGCGTCTCGAGGCTGTCGAGCGCGTCGACGAGGACGCGATAGGACTCGACCAGCGCCCAGCACTCGGAGCAGCTCGCCGCGTGCGCCTCGCACTCGGCCCGGCGACCCTGAGCGATGAGCCCGTTGACCAAGTCCTGAGCCAACTCGTCCGTGAGGTGAGGGTTCATGGCTGGCTCTTCCGATCCCGCCGATCCCCGCGGTCGAGCGCTTCGCGGAGCTTGGCGCGGGCGCGATACAGCCACGTCATGACCGTGCCGATGGGCACCTCCATCGTGGCCGCGATCTCCTTGTAGCTCATGTGCTCGAGGTGGAAGAGGTGGATGACCTCGCGGTAGTTGGCCGGCAGCGCCGCCACCGCCACGCCCAGGGTGCTTGCCGCCTCTGCGCGCTCGAGCTGCTCGTCGGCGCGCCGCGCGTCGAGGTCCTCGATCTCGAGGCGATGAACTTCGTCCGCGTCGCCCGCGTCGAGCTCGACGCGCCGCGCGGGAGGGAGCCGACGGCGGACGAGGTCGATGCAGTGGTTGCGCGCGATCCGGAGCAGCCAGGGCGCGAAGGGCTGGGCCGGGTCGTAGGTGCCGATGGCGCCCCAGGCGCGCACGAAGGTCTCCTGGGCCGCGTCGCGCGCCTCTTCCTGATCCCGCAGGAGGCTCAGACAGAGCCTGAACACGGCGCGCTTGCGCAGCTCCACGATCCGCGCGAAGGCGGAGCGGTCGCCTCGGGCCGCGTCGCGCGCCAGGGAGGCCTCGGCGGGAAGCTCCGGCTCCACCGTTCGCTGCCCCTCCGAAGGAATCGCCCAGGCGACCTCGCCGAGCGCCATGGCGCCGATCATGTTAGCTGGTACGCGAGGCCGCCTTTTCTATTTCCGCTCCATCGCATTGCCAGCCGGCGAGCACGTTATCTCCGCTTCGCCTGCGTTTTCGAGCGGTTGGCGTGGCGTCGGGTGGGCAGGCCGGCGTCAGCGACGAGCGCTACGGCAGCCAGCCCAGGGCCCGCTCCCGAGGAGCATTGGCGAGGAGGCACCCGCACAGGGGCAGGACGGGAATGAACTGCTCACATGGGGCGGGCGGACAGATCCGTCCCGTTGGGGTCCTTACTTCCCTTGGGCATGGGCCCCGGAAAGGTTCTGCCGTGGTCATTGAGCGCGCGGCCGCGATATAGGACCCTCCGCGGGATGCCCGGGGACATCGCGATCGTGCTCGACGGCAGCGCGGGAGAGGGCGGAGGGCAGATCCTCCGCACCGCGCTCGCGCTCTCGGCCATCACCGGCAGGGCGTTCGCGATCCATCGCATCCGCGCGCAGCGCATCAAACCGGGGCTGCGACCGCAGCACCGCGAGGCGATCCTGGCCATGGCTCGCCTGTGCGCCGCCGAGGTGGAGGGCGCGGAGGTCGGTTCGAACCGGCTCGAGTTCCGGCCGGCCGCGCGGGTCGCTCCTGGCGAGCACGTCTTCGACATCGGTACCGCCGGCTCGACGCCGCTGCTCTTCCAGACCCTGTGCTGGCCGCTGGCGCTGGCCGGCGGACCGTCGCAGCTCACGCTTCGCGGCGGCACACACCAACAGTGCAGCCCGACCTTCCACGACCTCGCACTGGTGTGGGTTCCGGCGGTGGCACGGCTCGGCTTCCGCTTCGACCTGGCGCTGCAGGCCGCGGGGTTCTACCCGGAAGGTGGTGGTGAGATCACCGCCGCTGTCCAGCCCGCCCACCCCATGCCGCCGCTCGACCTGCGCCACCGCGGGACGCTGGAGGAGGTCGAGGTCGTGGCCATGGTGGGGGGTCTCCCCTTCGCGGTGGCGGAGCGCCTCGCGGCGCGCGCGCTGCGCAAGCTGCGAGATATCGGCATCGCGGCCGACGCGACGCGCGTGCCCGTTCCAGCGCGCTCCTCGGCGGGCAGCCATCTCCTCCTGGTCGCCTCGTTCGAGCGCACGCGCGCCGGGTTCGGTGCCCTCGGGGATGGCGGTCTGACGCCGGACCGTGCGGCGGACGAGGCCGTCTCGGCCTGCGCCCGCTTCCTCGAGGGCGGCGCCGCAGTGGACCGGTACCTCGGCGATCAGCTGCTGCTGCCTGCCGCCATCCTGGCAGCTAGCCTCGTCCCGCCACCACCCGGCATCCTGCCCACGACCCGCTACACCGTATCCGCCGTGACGAAACACCTCCTCACCACCGCCGAGGTCGTGAAGCGCTTCCTGGACGTCGAGATCGCCGTGCTCGGCCGCGAGGAGGAGGAGGGCGAGGTCCGCGTGCAGCCGCCCGGCGCGGGGGTCGAGGTGCTATCGATGGGCAACTAGAGCGCCTGGCTCTGGCGCTGTCCTGTTGCGAGAGGCTCCGCTCCGCACGAGCATCCCGCAGGATGTTGACCAGCGGCGGCGCCGCTGGTCCCGGTGACGCGGCGGTACGCGTCCGCCGCCTGGCGCGCCTGCTGGGCCCGGGCGGCGGCCTCCATCTGCGCAGCGCTGCTGGCCACGGCCAGGTCCTGCGCCGAGGGATCGGCCGGGGCCAGCGCCGCGGCACGGACCTGCCGCGCGTTCTCGATGGTCTCTTCCGGTGTCCGACCGGGGGCGACGCGAATGGGCACCTCTCCGCCCACCGCGTACTGCCTGCCGTCGGGCCCGGACTGGTAGGTGAAGCTAGCGCCGCCCCCCAGCGCGCCGGCCGCGGCCTGGTGCGCCGCCTCATGGGCGCGGACATCGGAGTCGCTTCGCTGGAGCCGCTGGACCTCCTGCTGCTCGCTCTGGTCGAGGCTGTTTGCCTTGAACGGGCTCCTCGGTCCCCCTCCCTCGGGCAGGCTAGCCTCGCTGGAGATGGAGACGCGATCCGGGGGTAGCGCCCCCGCCTCGTCGTCGCCGCCCGGGGGCCACACCATGGCGCGGCGAGGGTCGGCGTGCAGCGAGACGGGATCGAGGACGGCGGCAACGGGGACGATCATCGCGAGCCTCGGCAGAAAGATCCTGTCGGCAGGATAGCGCGCCGACGCGGCGATCACCAGCAGTGGATATCGGCCGGCTCTCCACAGCCGCCCACGGGTCGCGAGACCGGAACGTACGCGACCCGCCCCGGCGGTGTTCTGCAGCGGTCGCCTTCGCTACATGAGCGCCGCCGCGCGTACATCGCGGCGGCGCCGGCCGCCCGCGCGTAACGGGGCCCGGCATCGCTCGTCCCATCGGGAATGATGAGCGAGACCGGCGCGGCCGCCTGCGATATCGTCCAGCTCTGCGACGTCAAGACGCTCGATTCCGTGAACTCGCTGAAGCTCGTGGACCTAGCCAGGGCGGGCGTGACCGGCGAGCTCGTCTGCTCCTGCGAGCGGAGAGGCGCCCGCATATATTTGCAGGCCGGACGGGTCGCCTGGGCGAGCGACTGCCGGTTTCACCGCGCTTTCACGAGCCATCTCAAGCAACACGCGCGGCTCGATCCTCCCGCCATCGAGGCGGTCGTGGCCGAGTGTCGCGCGACGAAGCGCCCCATCGGCGAGATGCTCGTGGAGCGGAAGCTCGCGACGGAGGAGCAGGTGCGCGCGGCGCTCCGACATCAGATCGAGTTCGCGCTCCACATCGGCGAATGCCAGGGCGAGGGCAGGACCGCGTTCATCCCGCACAGCTACGGCGCGTACGACGTGCGCTTCACGTTCGAGGCGTCCGAGCTTCTCTCCGAGCAGGGAACGGCGCTGAGCGAGCTACCTCCGCGCGTGCTCGCATGGCCGCACCCCCGCAGCCAGGGCTGTGGCTCGCCGGCTCGATCAGCTGCCCGGTGACGATCGCGCAACTCGACGATTCTCGGAGGTAGTAGAAGTATGAGTATGGGCGCGGCTTGCCGCTCTCCCCGATACCCCCACCGGAAGC
>MEMX01000119.1:52535-53671 GCA_001768075.1 Anaeromyxobacter sp. RBG_16_69_14
CGCAAGGCGCCGGACATCAGCTCACAGCGGCGGCGGTGACGCTGGAGAATCACATCAACTGGTCGCCGCTGTGAGCGACCGGCTCGAATCTAGCTCGAGAGATATCAACAGTGCGAGTCTCGTTCGCCACCGCGAGCGCCTTCCTGCTCACCCTTGGTTGCGCCGGGCCAGGTCGCGCGCCCGTGCCGCCTCCGTCGGCTACCGAGGGCGACGCGCGAGCGGTCCTGGACCGCTTCTCCGCCGCCGTGAGCGCAGGCCACTGGGACGCGGCCTATCCGTTGCTCTCGGCGAGGTGGCGGGCCCGCGCGACACCCTCACGGCTCGCCTCTGACCTCGCCGCTTCGGGTACCGTCGGTCGCGACGCCGTGGAGCGCGTGCGAGCGCTCCTGGCGGCGGGATCGCCGGTACCGGTGGACGGCGACGTGGCCACCCTGGCAGTCGCCGGCGACAAGGCCGCACGCCTCGTCCGCGAGGGCGGCGCCTGGCGCGTCGACGCGCTCGAGTGAGCCGCAAGTGTCGCGTGGCCGGACGGGCTGCGCCGGATCGGGCGGCAGCAGCGTGTCGCTGCTGCCGGGGAAGCTCGCCAAGGCGTCCCTGCTTGTCGAGCACCGTTCGCACCACCGTTGTGTGCCGCTCGCTCCCCCGCTATAGGTACCCGCATATGGCTCTCGACACCCAGGCCGCTCTCGAGTCGCTGAAGAAGGTGATGGACCCCGAACTCCGACGCGACATCGTGAGCCTCGGGATGGTGAAGGACCTGCACGTCGAGAACGGCGCGGTGTCCCTCAAGGTCGAGCTCACCACGCCGGCATGTCCGCTCCGCGAGACGATCGGGAAGGACGTGGAGAGCGCGCTTCGGGGCGCCGGCGCCTCGAAGGTGAGCATCGCCTGGGGGGCGCAGGTGCGTTCCGCGCCGGGTGTCGCCGCCGCCGCCCTCACGCCGGGGGTGAAGAACATCGTCCTCGTCGGCGCGGGCAAGGGCGGCGTCGGCAAGAGCACGGTCGCCCTGAACCTCGCCGTGGCGCTGGCACGGATGGGCGCCCAGGTCGGTATCCTCGACGCCGATATCTACGGTCCGTCATTGCCGCTCATGCTGGGCACGATGGCTCGGCCGAGCTCGAGGGACGGAAAGCGGC
>MEMX01000119.1:53681-59571 GCA_001768075.1 Anaeromyxobacter sp. RBG_16_69_14
TCGGGCTCAAGGCGATGTCGATCGGCTTCCTCATCGATCCCGACCAGGCCCTGGTCTGGCGCGGACCGATGGTGACCTCGGCCCTCATCCAGCTGCTGCGCGACGTGAACTGGGGCGAGCTCGACTACCTGGTCGTCGACCTGCCTCCAGGCACCGGTGACGTCCCGCTCACGCTCGCCCAGAACATCCGCGCCGCGGGCGTGGTGCTGGTCTCCACGCCGCAGGACGTTGCGCTCTCCGACGTCATCCGGGCCAAGCTCATGTTCGACAAGGTCGCGATCCCGGTGCTCGGCATCGTGGAAAACATGTCGTCCTTCGTCTGCCCGCACTGCCGGCAGCAAACCAACATCTTCGATCACGGCGGGGCGCGGACCGCAGCCGAGAAGATGGGCATCCGCTTTCTGGGCGAGATCCCGCTCGACCTGGGCGTCCGCGAGGGCGGCGACAAGGGCGTGCCCATCGTCGCGGGCCAGCCGGACGGCCCGCAGGCGCAGGCGTTCACCGAGGCGGCCCAGCAGGTGGCTGCACAGGTGTCCATACAGAACATGAAGGCGCCGAAACTTCCCGTGATCGGGGCGCAGCCGAGGGCCTGAGGTGGCGGACGAGAGCACCGCGCCACCACCTCCCGCCGGCGAGGGGCAGCCTGGCGAGGCCGGCGAGGGCAGCGCCCGGCGCATCGTCGCCGACACGGTGCGCAAGGCCGTGCTCACCGGTCTGGGCGCGGTCTTCCTCACCGAGGAGGGCGCGCGCAAGCTCGCCCGCGACTGGAAGCTGCCCAAGGAGATCGTCGGCTACGTCGCCTCGCAGGCGGGGAGCGCCAAGGACGAGATCGTCCGCGTGGTGACCGACGAGGTTCGCAAGTTCTTCGAGTCGGATGCGCTGCGGCGGGAGTTCCTGCGCATCGTCACCTCGATGTCGATCGAGGTCCACGCCGAGATCAGGCTCAAGCCGTCCAAGGGCGGCAAGGTGGAGCCCGAGGTGAAGGTCTCGAGCCTGAAGCCTCGGCTCCGCCGCGACAGGCACGAGAAGCGAGACCCCAGGCGGGACGACGAGACGCAGGACGAGAAGCAGGACGACGAGTGAATGGGCCGTGAGAGGTCTCGCCAGGCTCCTCTTTCTGGCGGGCGCGGTCGGGATCGGGCTGTTCTTCCTCCGGGCAGCCCCTCGAGACGTGACGCTCGTCTATGCGGTGGGCGGCTCCGGGGGGCGAGCACTCGAAGTCGACATCGAGAAGGGAGGCGCGGCCATCCGGCGCGCGGAGTTCCACCTAGCCGAAGGCGCACCGGCACAGGTGAGCCACCGGGTGCGGCTGACCGACGGCGAGTACGTGGTGCACCTCACGCTGATGGTCGACGGCGCCTCGCGGAGGCTGGAGAGGTCAATCTCCGTGAGCGAGAGCGGGACCATCGTCATCCCGATCGAGCCCTGATGGCGTCGACCTCAGTGGGTCGTCGCCTGCGTCCCCGAGTTTGCCTTCACCTCCACGTCGTCCGCGGTGGGTAGCCAGAACCGGAACCTGGTTCCGCAATCCACGCGGGACCGCACGGCGATGCCCCCGCCGTGGGCCTCGAGGATGCTCTTCGCGATGGCGAGCCCGAGCCCCAGACCGGGGCCCTTCTCGCGCTGCTTCACCATGTCGCCCACCTGGTACAGCCGGTCGAAGATGCGCTCCAGGTGCTCCTGCGAGATTCCCGGGCCGTCGTCCGCGACCGCCACCTCGACGCGGCGGGGCCTGCCGCCCGCCACGGCCACGCGCACGTGCGAACCGTCGCCGCAGTGCCGCACGGCATTGGAGAGCAGGTTCATCATGACCTGGAGGATGCGTTCCCTGTCGCCCCAGGCGAGCGGGGTCGTGGACGCTACACGGGTGCGCAGGAGCAGGCCGCGCTCGTGAAAGCGGGGAGCGATCGCCACCACCGCCTGCTCCACCAACTCGCGCATGTCGAAGGCAGCGAAGGCGAGCCGCTCCTTTGTGAGCTCGTAGCGCGAGAACTCGAGCAGTTCGTCGATGAAGCTGCGCAGGCGCCACCCGTTCGACGCCGCGACGCGCAGGCACTCGCGCTGCCGCGGCGACAGCTCGCCCAGCTTCTCGGAGAGGAGCAAGTTCGTGTAGCCGAGCACCGTCACCAGCGGCGTGCGCAGCTCGTGCGAGACGTTGGCGAGGAAGTTGTCCTTGCGCCGATCGATCTCCTTGAGCGCATGCACGGCGCGCGTCAGCTCGTACGTGCGCCGCTCCACCTCCGACTCCAGACGCGCCTGCTGGACGCGCAACTCGGCGAAGAGCCGCGCCTTCTCGAGGGCGATGGAGGCCTGGAGCGCGAACGCGTCGATGGCCTCCGGGTCGCTCTTCCGCAGGCGCGCCGTCGCCACGACCAGCAGGCCGGCGATGCCCTGGCCGTACCGGAGCGGCGCCACGATGACGTGCTTCAAGGCCAGGAGGCGCGCCAGCTTGCGCACCTGCTCCGCCGTCGCGCCGCCGAAGAGCTGCCGCGCCGCCTCGCGCGCCCGCGCCGTGTACACGGTGCGCCCCTGGCGCAACACGCGCGCGACCAGCGGCGCGGTGCGCGGATCGACGCGGAGCTCCGCGAGCGGCCGCCCCAGGACGCGCTCGGTGGCGCGCTGCAGGGGCGGGCTGAAGCTGCTGAACACGTAGCGGTACGGTGGGCGCGGCCCCTCCGCAGCCTGCGCCGCGGTCAGCACCGCGGAGTGGAACCCGAGCCGGATGAGCTCCCTGCAGATGACGCCGTAGATGGCCTGGACGTCGGTCTCGACCATGAGGTGCGTGCCCGCGAGGTTGAGCGCGCTCAGGGTGTCCTTCGCCTGCGACAGCTCCGCCAGCGCGCGCTTCTCTCGCGTCACGTCGCGCGCGACCACGCGGTGGCGCGCCGCCAGCGCGCGCCGCAGCGCCTCGGCTTCCAGGCGGCCGGACGCCTGGCGCGCCAGCGCCCGGTACGCGCGAAGTGCGGGGCGGTCGGGAGGCCCTTCGCGCACCACCCGAAGCCATCCCAGCACAAAGGGCCCGGTCCCGACGGGGAGGAACACCTCTTGGAGCCCGCGCTTGCGCAAGAGGCGCGCCAGGCCTGCCTCGCACGAGGCGACGCGGTGGACGGCCCGGCGCTGCGGCTCCGGCAGCTCGGCTGCAGCCGGTGAGCGCGCGATCTCCCGCGCCAGGTCCGCCCTCTCGCCGCGGGTGAGCCCTGGGGCGGCGAAGGCGGCGCTCTCCCAGCGGGGCGCCGACTCGCCCTCGCAAGCCACCAGCAGCTCGACGAGAGGCGATCCGGCGATGCCTGCCGCGTCGCGGACGACGGCCCGGTATGCGCGCTCGAGGGCCCGGCGAAAGTGCACCGGATCGTCGATGTGCGGCCCCGTCTCCGGCCCCGTCCCCGGTTCCGTCTGCGGTCCGCGATGCTGTCCCCGCGGTCCCATGGGCCGCGATGCTTCCACTCCACGCTCGCGTTGACAAGCCAAGAAGCCGGTCCTACACCACGGGAACGGGAGGGCGCCCGCATGGTCATCGAGAGGCTGGCGGTGGTCGGGGCAGGCCAAATGGGGGCTGGAATCGCGCAGGTGGGGGCGCAGGCCGGGCTGGACGTGGTGCTAGCCGACTCGACGACGGAGCTGGCGCACGCCGGGGTGGAACGCGTCTCCAACATGCTTGGCAAGCTCGTCGAGAAGGGCAAGATGACTGCGGGCGACCGCGCGGCGCTCCTGACCCGCATCAGACCCGCCGAGAAGCTCGAGGACTGCGCGCGAGCACAGCTGTTCATCGAGGCGATCGTCGAGGACGAGGTCGCGAAGAAGGAGCTCTTCCGCAGCGCCGACAGCATGCTCGCTCCGGACGCGATCCTCGCCACCAACACGTCCAGCATCTCGGTCACCTCGCTGGCGGCCTCGACGAAGCGCCCGGAGCGCTTCATCGGCATGCACTTCATGAACCCACCGCCGGTGATGGAGCTCGTCGAGGTCATCCGCGCCCTGCAGACGAACGAGCTCACCTACCGCACCGTGACGGATCTCGCCAGGCGCTTCGGGAAGACGACGGTCACGTCCAAGGACCGCCCCGGGTTCATCGTGAACCGGATCCTGATCCCGCTCCTCAACGAGGCCTGCTTCGCGCTCGGCGAGGGGCTGGCCAGCCCCGAGGACATCGACACGGCAGTGAAGCTGGGCCTGAACCACCCCATGGGGCCGCTCACGCTGGCCGACTTCATCGGGCTCGACACCTGCCTCTACATCGCCGAGGTGCTCCACCGCGACCTCGGCGAGGACAAGTACCGGCCGGCGCCCATCCTGAGGCAGTACGTGGCGGCGGGTTGGCTCGGCCGCAAGGCGGGGCGCGGATTCTACCTCTACACGTAGGGACGCGATGCCGCCGTCTGGTCCACGTGGCACACCCCAGGAAAGGAGGACCCGATGCAGCTCGAGAACATCCTCTGGAGCATCGAGGACGGGGTAGGGGTCGCGACCTTCAACCGGCCCAAGGCGCTGAACGCCCTCGACACCAGGACCATCGGGGAGCTCTCGCAGCTCCTCGACGCGGTTTTGGCGGACCGCGCCGTGCGCGCGCTCATCCTGACCGGGGCCGGAGACAAGGCCTTCGTGGCGGGCGCCGACATCGCGCAGATGGCGGGTCTGTCACCCCTGGAGGCGCGCCGGTTTGCCGAGCGGGGCGAGCGCACCCTGGCGCGGCTGGAGGGGCTCTCCATCCCCACCATCGCGGCGGTGAACGGGTTCGCGCTCGGCGGCGGCTGCGAGCTCGCCATGGCGTGCGACCTCGTCTACGCGAGCGGCAGGGCGCGTTTCGGCCAGCCCGAGGTGAACCTCGGGCTCATCCCGGCCTTCGGCGGCACGCAGCGCCTCGCGCGCCGCGTAGGGCCGGGGCGAGCGCTCGAGATCATCCTGACCGGCGAGCCGATCGACGCGGTCAAGGCCAAGGAGGTCGGATTGGTGCTGGAGGTCCTGGCGCCCGAGCAGCTCCTACCGCACGCGCTCCAGGTGGCGCGCAAGGTCGCGAGCCGCGCGCCCGCTGCGGTTGCGCTCGCCAAGCGCACCCTCCACGCGGGCCTCGCCGTCGACATCGCGACCGCGGGCGAGCTCGAACGGCAAGCCTTCGCGTTGCTGTTCGGGACGGAGGACACGAAGGAGGGGTTGAAGGCATTCGTCGAGAAGCGCCCGCCCTCCTACAGGGGCACGTAGACGCACGGGCGCGTGGAGGTGGTCCAGCTGCGGTGAGGGGAGACGCGAGCACCGGGAGCGCCGCGCGTCAGCGCCAGCCAGGAAAGGGTAGGGCACATGAACATAGACCTCAGCGAGGAGCAGCGACAGGTCCGCGATCTCTGCCGCGAGTTTGCCGGGCAAGAGCTGACGCCCAACGCGCGCCGATGGGACGAGGAGCACCACTTCCCGCGCGAGGCGGTGAAGAAGCTGGCGGAGATGGGACTCATGGGTGTGGCGATCCCATCCGAGTGGGGTGGCGCCGGCATGGACTCGATCGCCTATGCCGTGGCGATGGAGGAGATCTCGCGTGGCTGCGCCGGCACGGGCGTCATCATGAGCGTCAGCAACTCGCTCTACTGCGACCCGCTGCTGAAGTACGGCACCGACGAGCAGAAGCGGGAGTTCCTGACGCCCTTCGCGCGCGGTGAGAAGCTGGGCTGCTTCGCGCTGACGGAGCCGATGAGCGGCTCCGACGCGGCCGAGATGCGCACCGTCGCCGTCGCGCGCGGGGACGAATACGTCCTGTCCGGCTCGAAGAACTTCATCACCAACGGTCCACAAGCCGACGTGGTGCTGGTCTTCGCCATGACCGACCGCCCCAAGGGGCACAAAGGCATCACCGCATTCCTCGTGCCCGCCGAGTCCAGGGGCTTCACCCGCGGCAAGCCCGACC
>MEMX01000119.1:59607-60493 GCA_001768075.1 Anaeromyxobacter sp. RBG_16_69_14
TCTTCTTCGAGGACTCCGCGATCCCGAGGCGCTGCCGGCTCGGCCAGGAGGGCGAGGGCTTCAAGATCGCGATGAGCACGCTCGACGGGGGCCGCATCGGCATCGCCGCGCAAGCGATCGGCATCGCGCGCGCCGCGCTGGAGGAGGCGGTCGCCTACGCCAAGGAACGCAAGGCCTTCGGCAAGCCCATCGCCACCTTCCAGGCCATCCAGTTCATGGTGGCGGACATGGCCACCGAGATCGACGCGGCGCGGCTGCTCACCTTGCGCGCGGCGGCGCTCAAGGACAAGGGCGTGCGCTTCAGCGCCGAGGCGGCCATGGCGAAGCTCTACGCCTCGGAGATGGCCGGGCGGGTGACCTCGAAGGGCATTCAGATTCACGGTGGATACGGCTACACGAAGGAGTTCGACGCCGAGCGACACTGGCGCGACAGCCGCATCACCGAGATCTACGAGGGGACGAGCGAGATCCAGCGCATCGTCATATCGAGCGCGCTGCTCAAGGAGTGATGATCTTCGAGCCTACCGACGTCCAGCTGCAGGTCGCGGCGACTGCCCGGGCGGTAGCGCGCGAGGTGGTCGCGCCGGCCGCGCGCGAGGGCGACCGCAGCGGGCGCTTCCCGGTGGAGGTCGTGCGCGCGCTTGCACAGGTCGGCCTCCTTGCGGTGAACGTGCCCGGGGAGCTGGGCGGCGCTGGCGCGGGGCCGGTCGCGTACGTGCTCGCGATGATGGAGATCGCAGCCGCCGACTGCGCCGTTGCGGTCACCATGGGCGTGACGAACATGGTGGGCGAGATCATCGCCCGCTACGGAACGCGCGAGCAGGCCGAGCGCTGCTGTCCGAAGCTGGCCTCGGGGGAGTGGCTCGCCGGGGCCTTCGCCCTCTCG
>MEMX01000119.1:60517-67375 GCA_001768075.1 Anaeromyxobacter sp. RBG_16_69_14
GGCTCCGACTCGGCCGGGATGGAGACCCGCGCCGAGCGCCGCGACGGGCGATGGGTGCTGAATGGCGAGAAGCAGTGGATCTCGAGCGGAGATCGGGCGGGTGTTCTCATCACCTGGGCCAGGACCGACCCCGGCGCGGGCCCCAGGGGCATCACCGCCTTCCTCGTCGAGGCCGCGACACCCGGGCTCACCGTCGGCCGCCACGAGCAGAAGATGGGCATCCGCGCCTCGTCCACGGTGGCGCTCTCCTTTGTGGATTGCGAGCTGCCCGAGTCGGCGATCCTGGGCGCTCCCGGCGAGGGCTTCAAGATCGCGATGACGGCGCTCGACGGCGGCCGCACGGGCATCGGAGCCCAGGCGACCGGGACGATCCGAGCCGCGCTCGACGCCTCGGCGCGCCATGCGCGAGATCGCAAGGCCTTTGGCCAGCCCATCGGCGAGTTCCAGGCGATCCGGTTCATGCTGGCCGACATGAAGACGGAGCACGACGCGGCGCGGCTGCTCACTCTTCGTGCGGCAGCGCTCAAGGAGCAGGGGCGTCGGTTCACACGCGAGGCCTCGATGGCCAAGCTCTTCGCGAGCGAGGCCGCGCAGCGCGCCGTCTCGAAGGCCGTCCAGATTCACGGCGGCTACGGGTACACCGACGATTTTCCGGTGGAGCGCTACTTCCGCGATGCACGAGTGCAGACCATCTACGAGGGCACGAGCGAGATCCAGCGGCTGGTCATCGCGCGCGACCTGCTCCGATAGCCGGCGGTGCTGGCCAGCAGAGGAGCGAGTGTCAGGGCCCTGAAAAGCCTTGACTGCGGTGCGCGTTGACAGCCGAAAGGCATACCATTAGGTGGAAAATGGGAGAACGGAGCAATTCTCGTGATCAGGGCGGAGTACTCCTCGGGCGACCTGGCGCGGGCGACGGGCAACACCGTCCGGACCATTCGCTTCTACGAGGAGCAAGGCCTCCTCAGACCCGCGGTGGTGAGCGAAGGAGGTCATCGCCGGTACACCGGCGAGGACCTCGAGAAGTTGCGCCTCATCGCAGATCTCCGCGAGCTGGGGCTGCCGCTCTCCGAGATCCGCGCCGTGCTCGACCTGCGCACCGGCTGCGCCACCGCCGCCGAATTCGCCGTGCGGTTCGAGCAAGTGCTGGTCGGCCACATCGAGCAGGCGCAGCGCCGCCTCGACCGGCTGCGTCGCGTGAAACGAGAGCTCACCGAGGCGCTGTCCGCGATCCAGTCGCGGCTCGCTTGTCACGATCCGAGCCGTTGCCCCTGCGCGGTTGGCGAGACGCTCAGCTCTATGCGCATCGTGAAGGTGCTCGCGAAGAGCGGGCTGTGCCAGCACGGCCGGCGCAAGGACGAGCCCAAGAGCTGAGCTCCAGCCAGGGTTCCCGCTCGTTCGCCTGTATTGTCGCCTCGGCGGTCACCGCTCGCCCGGCTCGTGCCGCGCGCCCGTCCGTGGCGCGATGGCCTCCTCGATCTTCTCCAGGCTGGGCGGCTTGGCCAGGTGGGAGTCAAAGCCCGCCTCCCTGGATCTGGTGATGTCCTCGGGCGCCGCGTAGCCGGTGAGCGCCACGAGCGTGGTCTCGCGCAGCGCCGGGTTCGCCCGCATGGCGCGGGCGACCTGGTACCCGTCCATACCGGGCAGGCCGATGTCGCACAGGACGACGTCGGGAAGGAACTCCCGTGCCCTCTCGATCCCCGCCGGGCCGGAGTGGGCGACCTCGACCGTGTGCTCCCCGAGCTCGAGCACCTCGCGCAGGCTCTCGGCGGCGTCGACGTTGTCCTCGATGACGAGGATGCGTCGGGGGGAGCTGGGTGCGATGACGACCCGCGCCGGAACGGCCGGGAGCTCGGCGGTCTCGAGCGGCAAGCGGACGGTGAACTCGGCGCCCCTGTCCAGTCCCTCGCTCTCCACGCTGGCCGTGCCACCGTGCATCTCGACAAGCCCCTTGACCAGCGCGAGCCCCAATCCGAGGCCACCCTTGCTGCGGTCGAGCGTCGCGTCCGCCTGCGAGAAGGGCTCGAACACGCGTGGCAGGAGCTCGGGCGCGATGCCCACGCCCGTGTCGCGTACCCGGACGATGGCCTGGCGCAGGTCCACGTTGGCCTCGACGGAGACGGTGGCCTTGCCGCCAGCCTGCGTGAACTTCGCGGAGTTGTGGAGGAGGTTGCCGATCACCTGGGCGATCCGCGTCCGGTCGCCTTCGATCCACAGGGGGACCGCGGGCAGGGCCAGCTCCAGCTGGAGTCCGTTCTGGGCGAACTCCCATCGGTGATCCTCGACGGCGCGGCGCACCAGGTCGCAGACCTCCAGCTGCTCGCGCTGCAGCTGGACCTTGCCGCGCGAGATGCGCGTCACGTCGAGCAGATCGTCCACGAGATGCATCAGGTGTACGACCTGCCGATCGATCACGGTCTGCGCGCGCCTCGCCTGCTCACCGCCGGGTGCGGCGCGTTCGAGGATGTAGAGGCTGTTGCGGATGGGCGCGAGCGGGTTGCGAAGCTCGTGGGAGAGCATCGCCAGGAAGTGGTTCTTCTGCCGGTCGGACTCCTCGAGCGAGATGCGCGCCTCGACGTGCTGCGAGGCCAGGGACGCCAAGGTGGCGAGCTGCCGGAGCAAGGACTCGTCCTCGGCGGTGAAGTCCCCCTGCTCCTTGTCGGTGACGAGGAGCATCCCGCTGGTCTGACCCTGGCGGCCGACCAGCCGCACGCCGAGCAGGCCTCGCATGGGAACGTGCTCCTCGGGGAGCCCCCACCAGCGTGGATGGGCGCGCATCTCGGCGTCCGTCAGGCGGATCGCATCGGCGCCCTCCACGAGGTCCATGTGGACCCCACCCTTCTCCATGAGGAACATCTTGCCCGGCGGGCAGGAGGGTGCGCCCGGCGTCCGCGCGGCGCCACCGATGATGAACTGACCGTTGACATAGCCGTGGCCGCAGGTGGCGCTGCGAGCGCCGGTGAGCGTGAGCGCGGCCTCGGAGATTGCCTGCAGCATGCCCTCGAGGTCCGCCTGACGGACCACGCGCAGCGAGGCCTCGGCCAGCAGGCGCAGCCCCTCGCGGGAGCGCAGGAGCGCCTCCCCGGCTCGCTTGCGTTCGGTGATGTCATGGACCATTCCGATTGACCGGACGATCCGGCCGGCGGCGTCCCGGACATGCTCGCACTTTTCGTGGACGACGCGGTCGCCGCCGGCCTTGCGTATCACGCGGTGCTCTATCTCGTAGCTGTCCCTGCCCTCGCGAAGCGAGCCGGAGTAGGCCGCGCTCACGGCCGCCCGGTCCTCCGGGTGGACGGCCTCGAGAAAAGCCTCGTAGGTCGCCGCGAACTCACGCGGCTGAAGACCGAAGATCCGGTAGACCTCGTCGGACCAGGACAGCTGGTTCTGGGCCAGATCGAGCTCCCAGCTGCCCAAGTGAGCGATCTCCTGGGCCCTCCTCAAGCGCTCCTCGCTCTCGTGCAGCGCCTCCTCCGCTCGCTTGCGCTCGGTGAAATCTCGGGTGACCTTCCCGAACCCGCGCAGGTTGCCGGCCTGGTCGCGGATCGCGCTGAGGACGATATCGGCCCAGAACCGCGAGCCGTCCTTCCTGACCCGCCAGCCTTCGAGCTCGAGCCGACCCTCGGCGGTGGCCACCTCGAGCTCCCGCCGCGGCTTGCCTGCGCGCACGTCCTCCGGCAGGTAGAACCGCGAGAAGTCTTCGCCGATGATCTCCTCGGCGCGATACCCCTTGAGCCGCTCGGCACCGACGTTCCAGCTGGCGACCGAGCCATCGGGCGCCAGCATGAAGATGGCGTAGTCCTTCACGTCCTCGACCAGCAGGCGAAAGCGCTCCTCGCTCGCGCGGAGCGCCTCCTCGGAGCGCTTCAGCTGGGAGATGTCCACGAAGGTGACCACCACCCCGGCGATCACGTTCTCCACGGTGCGGTAGGGAGCCACGCGCAGGATGAACCAGCTCGCTCCTTCTGCAGCGCCCACCTGCCGCTCGATCGGGGTCAGTGACCTCAGGACCTCCCGGGCATCGGCGACCACGTCCTGGCCGACGAAGCGTGGCGCGAAGTCGTCGATGGGACGCCCGACATCGCTCTCGAGCAGCCGGAAGAGGGCCGTGACAGCCGGTGTGAACCTCGCCACCTTGAGATCGCGGTCGAGGAAGATCGTGGCGATCTCCGTGCTCGCGAAGAGGTTCTGGAGGTCGCTGTTGGCGGCTCCGAGCTCCTCGACCTTCTGCTCCAGCTCGGCGTTGACGGTCTCCAGTTCCTCGTTGAGCGATTGCAGCTCCTCCTTCGAAGTCTGCAGCTCCTCGTTGGCGGATTGCAGCTCCTCGTTCGTCGAGATGAGCTCCTCGTTGGACGACTTGAGCTCTTCGTTCGCGGCCTCGGCCTCTTCCACCGCGAACTTCAGATCTGCGCGGGTGGTGCGCAGCTCGGTCTCGAGCTGCTCGAGCGCTGGCTCAGGCGAAGAAACCACCAGCTCGTCGCCCTCGGCCTCCTCGACGGGTGCGCGCTCCTGGAGCACGACGGCGTAGAGTCCCGCTCCCCGTTCGAGGCCGGCGACGGGCCGTACCGTCAGTCGGAGGTGTCGCACGCCCTCCTCCATCTCGAACGGCACGTTGTCCCGCACCACCTTCCGTTGGGTCCTGGTCGCCGCGTGCAGCGCCGCGAGCACCTCGACCCGCAGGGTGCCGCGAACGACGTCGAGGAGATTGGTGATGAGGGTGCCGGCGGGCGGCTGCAGGTACTGCCCGACGCGGCCGCCCAGGAAGATCACGTCCCCGCGTTCGTTCACCACCGCGGATGGCGGCGTGTAGTCGTCCAGCAGCATCCGCTCGTAGGCCGCGCGCGCCTTCTCCTGTGGAGTGGGCAGTCGCGCTTGCTTGCTCGGCGCGGCGTTCGAGGCCAGGGAGTATTCGTGCCGCGAGAATGGGAAGTCCACGATCGGCCGGAGGACCGTGTCCCTGCGACGGAAGATCCGGTTCTTCTTGTCCACCGTCTCGAAGAGATCGGGCTGAGCCGCCAGGCCCTCCGAGGGGCCGAGGAGCAGATAACCTCTGGAGCGCAGAGCGTAGTGGAAGAGGGGAACCAGCTTCTTCTGGAGGTCTGCTTCGAGGTAGATGAGGACGTTGCGACAGGAGATCAGATCGAGCGACGAGAATGGTGGATCCCGTATCAGGCTGTGCATCGAGAAGATGCACATCTCGCGCAGCTCCTTGTTGGCCTGGTACGTCGTCCCCTCGCGGGCGAAGAACCGCTCGAGGCGCTCGCGCGAGACTTGCTCCGCGATGCGCTCCGGGTAGCGGCCTCGCCTCGCCTCGGCGAGCATCTCGCCGTCGATGTCCGTGGCGAAGATCTGGACCGGGTGCCGGGTGTGGAGCCTGTCCAGGCGCTCCCGGACGAGGATCGCCATCGAGTAGGCCTCCTCACCGGAGGCGCATCCCGGGACCCAGATGCGGACGGGTACTCCGGCGTCCTTGCCCTGGAAGAGGGCCGGCACGATCTGCTCCTCGAGCAGCGCGAACGCGGATGGGTCGCGGAAGAACTGCGTCACTCCGATCAGGAGATCCTTGAGCAACGAGCTCACCTCGCCCGACTCCCGCTCGAGCAACTGGAGGTACTCGGCGACGGAGCTGACGTGCTGGATTAGGAGCCGCCGCCGGATCCGACGCAGCAGTGTGCCTTCCTTGTAGCGCCCGAAGTCATGCCCCGTGCGCATTCGAAGGATGGAGCAGATGGCCCCGAGGCTAGCGACGAGCTGTGTGTCCAGGCCTTCGGTGGAAGCGCTGGACTCGTGGTGGCCGCCGTTGCCGGCGCGAAGCGCCACGTGCAGGGCGTGCGACAGCAACACTGCCGGCATCTTCTCGACCGGCAGGACATGGTCGACCAACCCCGACTCGATCACGGCTCGGGGCATGCCGTCGTGCCTGGCCGTCGCGGGCGCCTGGGCGAGAGTGAGCCCCCCGTTCTCCCTTATCGCGCGGAGGCCAGCGGCCCCGTCGCTGCCGGTCCCGGAGAGGATGATCCCGACCGCGCCTTCACCCCGGTCTTCGGCCAGCGAACGGAGAAAGGCATCGATGGTCGCCTGCGGGCCAGCTTCTGCAGCAGGGCTGACCCGCAGGACGCCTCGGTCGACGGTGAGGAGCGTGTTCGGGGCGATGACGTAGACGTGATCGGGCTCGACACGGGTGCCAGCCTGAGCCTGAAGGACCGGCATGCGGCTCTTTTGGCCCAGCAGCTCGGGAAGCATGCTTGGATGGTGACGCTCGAGGTGCTGCACGATGACGAACGAGAGTCCGCTGTCGGCAGGAAGATTGGAGAAGAAGCTCTCCAGCGCCTCCAACGCTCCCGCGGAGCCGCCCAATCCTACGACGAGCCCACTGCCTGGCATCGCGCGCTCTCCAGTTCGAGTTGGCCCGGGTTCCCCCACCCAACCTACGCCAACTTCACCCGTTCGGGCACGGTCTTCGCGCCCGGGACCAGCGCCCGTCCCCGATCAGCCGCACCTTGCCGGTCGCGTACGTGGCCTGGTCCTCCGACCCCCGAGCGGCGACAGCAACCGCAACGTGTTCATCGCGCGCTGCGCGTTCGCCGGCACCCCCATCCCGAACATCTGCAAGATGCCGGACGTCCCGTACACGGCAACCCTGCTCCCCAACGTCGGCCGGAGCGGCGACTCGCCCAAGGGCTACTCGGAGACCGTCACGATCAGCGGCGCGCGGATCGCCATCGAAGGCGCAACCTTCGACAGCCAGGGTGACGCCGTGCCTCTTCGTGAAGATGAAGGAGAAGAAACGCGGGGTAGAGTCGGCGGGAGGCGCGGTACCTGAAGGAAGGTCGGAGCCGACTGCGCAGGCAGGCTTTCGCCCCA
>MEMX01000120.1:0-4830 GCA_001768075.1 Anaeromyxobacter sp. RBG_16_69_14
CTTCAGGTCGTCGTTCAAGTGCGCCACGAACGCCTGAAGCGTGCCCTCCCAGCGCTCGTACTCAGCGACGATGCGCAGCATCTCGAGGGGAAGAGCGCCGAGACCGTCGGGCTCGCGCGGAGGGCTCGGCACGGGCTGCGGATCCTCTCTCGACGGCGCGCCCGGGCGGCGCGCGTCGGCCCACCACGCCTTGAGCGTGGGCAGCGGGACCCCGCACGCCTCGGCGAAGTCGGCTTGCTCGAGGTCGCCATGCTCCTTGGCGAGTCCGAGCACGAAGGCGCGCAGCCCGGCGGAGTACACGGTCCGCTCGCCGTCGCCCCAGGCACCGGGATGTGTGGTCCGGTACTGGAGCACCGCGATCGCGATGGCCTTGATCCGGAGCTGACGCTTCGCTTCCAGGCAATTCTCGCATTGACGCTCGGCAAATCCGCGTTCCAGGATCGCCGCGAACCGGTCTCGTTGCTCGTAGGCATAGGAGCGAGCAACGTCCAGCCGACGGCACACCGCTCCCGACGAGGCGCCAGCGGGAAGTCCCAGTCGCCGGAAGATCCCAGACGCGATCAGGCAGACCGCGGCCTCGAGCGCAGGCGTCATCGGAGCGGCGCCTGCTACATGGGCTCCGGTGCGACGGGGACGTTCAGCATCATCCCGTCGATGATGTACTCGAGGACCTTGTGCTTGAAGAGCAGGCTCGCGTCCTCGACTGCGTCGGGATCATCGGCGTCGATGCCGGTGAAGCGCAGGACCTCGGCATCCGACGGACAGGGAAGGCCGAGCCGCCGCATGTGCTCGAGCCCGAGGAGACAGCAGCCGGCGTCCATCACGCTGAGTTGAGGCTGGGAGGACTTGGCGGGGGAGCGTCGTCGCATGCGCTCTACGATCGCCGCAGGGGCTGACATCGGGCTGTTGCCTCCCTCCAACCGCGTTACTCGGATGGGGTTGGCGGCACACCGGACGCCGGCCAGACGCGCTCGCCGAGCAGCCACAGCTCGGGCCGCCCGCCGCGGGAAAGCACGCGGAACAGCTCCAGCGCACGCGCGTCGGGCGACAGCGGCCCCGGAACCACGACGGGGTCGCCGCGCTCGATCTGCGCCAGCACCTCGTCGCTGCGGCCGAAGTAGCGATCGCCCGGAACGAGCAGGCCGCCCAGCCCTTCGTGCACACGCTCGCAGTTGTAGCCGCGCACCCAACGTGCGACCTCGATGCGCCCGCCCGCCACGTCCGCGAACTCGACGCGCGAGAGCAGTTCCTTGCGCACGTTGGCGTTGAGCGCCTCGAGCTTGGAGTTGGAGCCGCGCTTGGAGGCCTTGATGAAGTCGATGCCGTAGTCGCCGCAGAGGCGCTCCAGCTGGCTCTCGCCCCGCCAGGAGAAGAAGCCGCTCCCGCCGTCCACCACCATCTGCTCGGGCTTGCCGTGCCGCGCGATGGCTGCCTCGACCGCCTCGATGACCGGCTCCGCCCGCTCGCCCGCGCACAGCGCCCATCCTGGCAGGTAGCGGCTGAAGTCGTCCTCGATGAGCAGGAGGTAGAGCTTCACCTTATGTAAAAAGAACTGCACGAAGTCGAGGTGCCACTGCTGGTTGGGGCGCACCGCTTCGTAGCGGCGCTCCGGCCGCCGCTCGACCTTGATCTTGGGCGGTACGTAGCCCTGCTCCTCCATCACGCGCCGCACCGTCGAGGTGCCGACGCGCAGCGCGTGTGTGCGCCGCAGTAGCTGCGCCACCTGGCGCGGGCCCAGCGCCTGGTTCTTGAGCCAGGTCTCCGCGATGAGGTGGTGGCGCTCCTCCGAGAGCTTGCCGGCGATGTGCTTGGGCCGGCTCGACCGTGCTGCCAGCCCAGCGTCCGGGTCGCGCTTCGCGCCGACCGAGGCGCGGTGCCGCCTTTGCCAATCGTAGATGGACCAGCGCGAGGTCGCGAACTGCGCCGCCGCTGCGCTCACACCGTGCGCCTCAGCGTGATCGAGAATGGCCTTCTTCTCGGCAACAGAGAACCGCCTCCCGTGCCGCGCTCGCCGCGCACCGGCGCTGACCAACTCCCTGCCCGACTGCGGCGCGCTCGGCCTCGCAGCTGTGGCTGTCACCGTGGCCGCAGCGCGCTCGCCCCTCGCCGCTGGCACCCGCTCCACCTTCCGCGCGCCGGCCGCGGTCCAGCGCAGCACCGACCGCGTGCTCACCCCGAACTTCGCGGCGGCCGCTGCTGCCCCGTGATCGACCGCCCAGGCCACCGCAGCTTGCTGCGCAGCCTTGCTATGCCGCCGGCCCCGCTGCGGACACGGACCATGTCCTGCCCTTGCCCTCTTCATGCGTCGCTCCATCGGTGCGGAGCGCCAGATTGGCAGCTCGGGTGTCCGGCCCGTCAGGCCAGATCACGGATGGAAGCTGTAGGACAGGGGCATGTAGTGCCGCCGCAGCGGCACGGCGAGGAAGGCGCCCAGGAGGCCGGCGAAGGTGAGCCACAGGAAGATCTGCGTCCCCGAGAGGTGGAGCGAGAAGCCGAGCGCGGGGCGGTCGTTCAGCATGTCGATCGCCGCGAGCACGATGCACATGAAGCCGATCTCGCCGGCGGCGGTGCCCGCCGTCTGCGCCATGTTCGCCTCGTAGACGGTCGCGCGGACCCGCGTCGCGAAGGCGATGAGGGCGAGCAAGATGAAGCCGAAGAAGGCGGCGACGACCGAGACGTTCGGCCCGTAACCGATCTTGAGGACCACGTACGGAAATGACGCGCCCATGATCGCGGCGACGATCGCCGAGACGACGACGGCGCGGACGGTGAGCTCCCGGCGCGGTGCGGGGACAGGGGCGATCTGGGCGGAGGGCGTGGCCATGATGGAGGATTGTTCTAGAAGTGTGCTCCCCGCTCCACATAACGTCGGCGCGGCCGAGGCCGGGAAGTCGGGGATCCGGGAGATCGTGTCGGTCGACCACTGACCAGGACGCGCCTCAACGACGTCCTTCCACTCGTGGTAACGGGCCAGCGTCCGATGACCACGCTGAACCCCGCAGGGCTGCCGCCTTTGGCGCGAATGGCCATCTGCCTCGTCCCCACCGTTCGCACGACTACCATCCGCGGAACCCGCGAATGCACTTGTGGTGAGGTTGGGCTCCGGCGCAGGTTGGCGCCTTCACACACACACACCAGGAGGGAACCATGGCTCGAAAGGCACTCCTCGCAGGTATCGACGACTACGCTCCGCTCGGACCGGGAGGCCCCGACCTCCGGGGCTGCGTGAACGACGTCCGGGACATGGCGCACACGCTGAACGCGCTGGGCGTGGTCCCCGCCTCCCCGGGAAGCATGCGCATCCTCACCGACGGCGCCGCGACGCGGGCCAATATCATGAAGGGCCTGGCCTGGCTGGTAGCCAAGGCGCAGCCCAAGGACACGCTCATCTTCTATTACTCGGGGCACGGCTCGCAGGTGGCAGACCTTGATGGCGACGACTTGGATGGCAGGGACGAGACCATCTGTCCGCACGATTTCGCGACCGCCGGCATGATCCGGGATGATGACCTCCGCAAGGCGTTCAGCGCACTCCCCGCCAACGCCAACCTGGACGTGTTCCTCGACTCCTGCCACTCCGGGACGGGGACGCGGGACCTCCTGCCAGTCGACGAGACCGGAAACGCGGTGACCATTCGCTACGTCGAACCGCCTCTCGACGTCGGGTTCTTCATCGAGTCCAACCCGCACCTGCCGGCGCGTCGGCTGCTCCGCGGGCGCGGGGAAGAGCGCCAGGTGGTGATCGTGCCTGGCCTCAACCACGCGCTGTGGGCGGGATGCAGGGACAACCAGACCTCTGCGGAGGCGGTGGTGAACGGGGTCGTCCGGGGCATCTTCACGTACAGCTACTGCAGGGCCCTGCGCCGCGCCGGTCTCGGCATCACTCGCCGCCGCCTCGATGCGCTCGTCTCCGCCGACGTGAAGGCCCTGGGTTACGGCCAGGTCCCGCAGCTGGAGGGGACCGCCAAGACCATCGTCGAGCCCGTCTTCACCTGAGCGGCGCTGCAGAAAGGGGGAAGGGCGGTCGCCCCGCCCTTCCGTCCGCTTACCTCTGCCGTGCCGAAGAAGCGGTGCGTTCCGGCGGCGGAGGCCTGCTGCCGTTCGACGGCGCTCGTTCGCTCCGCCTGGGCCCGCGACACGCCGTTGGGCAGGGCGGTCATCGCGTGAGGCGCGCAGGCATCGAGGGCGGCGGGCGAGTGGGCGCGGGCGCGGCCGCCATGGTACGAGCAGGCCGTGCCGCTGCGCGCCCTTTCGGAGCGTCGTCTACTCTTCCTCGTCGGGGCCGTTCAGTTCGTCAACGTACTCGACTTCATGATGGTGATGCCGCTCGGGCCCGACTTCGCGGCGTCGCTCGGCATTCCCGTGGCCAGGCTCGGGATCGTGGGCGGGAGCTACACCGTCGCCGCGGCCGCCGCCGGGCTGGCCGGAGCGTTTTTCCTCGACCGGTTCGATCGCCGCAAGGCGCTTGGCCTGGCCCTCCTCGGGCTCGTCGTCGGGACGGCCGCCGGCGGCTTCGCCCGCGGCCTCGCGTCGATGGTCGCGTCGCGCCTCGTGGCAGGGTTCTTCGGCGGACCTGCCACTTCGCTCGCCCTCGCGATCGTCGCCGACGAGGTACCGCCGGAGCGCCGGGGCCGGGCCCTGGGAGCGGTCATGGGCGCGTTCTCCGTGGCCTCCGTGCTGGGCGTGCCGCTCGGTCTGGAGCTGGCACGGCGCTGGGGCTGGCGTCTGCCCTTCTTCTCGGTGGCCGCTATCGGCCTGGCCGTGGCCTGCGGAACGGGCGCCCTCCTGCCGCCGCTCACGAGGCACCTCGACGGAAGATCGGAAGAGCAC
>MEMX01000120.1:4847-15754 GCA_001768075.1 Anaeromyxobacter sp. RBG_16_69_14
CTCGCCTGTGTGCCTCGCGCTCGCGGCCGTCGGCTCCGCGTTCATGGCGAGCTTCGTCGTAATCCCCAACTTCTCGGCCTACCTGCAATTCAACTGTGGGTTTCCTCGGGGGAAACTCGGCCAGCTCTATCTCGCGGGCGGCGCGGTGACGTTCTTCACGATGCGGGTCACAGGGGCGCTCGTCGATCGCCACGGCGCACCGCGCGTCGCCGCGGCCGCCACCGTCCTTCACCTGGGGGTGCTCGCGCTGCTCGGGTTCGTCCTGCCCGGCGCGCCCGTTCCACTCGTCTACGTCGGGTTCATCGGTTTCATGCTCGCGAACTCGACCCGCAACGTCTCGGCTGGCGCGCTGACGAGTCGCGTTCCCTCTTCAGTCGAGCGCGCACGGTACATGTCCCTGCAATCTGCGACGCAGCACCTCGCCGCGTCGGCCGGGGCCCTGCTCTCGAGCGCGCTCCTCCGCAGCGAGGGGGGGCTCCTCGTGGGCATGGAGAGGGCGACGGGGCTCGCGATGCTCCTCGCGCTCCTTCAGCCGATCCTCCTCTACCGGCTGGCGCCGCTGCTCGCGCGAGGTGGGCACGGGAGTCAGGTGGAGCGCCGGGCGGAGGCCGGCGCTCCATAGCCATCCTCTACAGCTGGAGACGCGGGTGCGGGCGCAAGACGCCTGCCTAGGTCGCGCGTCCCCCGATGCCGAGCTCCTCCCGGTGAGCAGCCCATGGGGTGCAATTTGCTCAAGCGCTGAGCAGTCCCCCCACCTGCACGTGATTCTCGAGAGATCCCCCTGCGTGACGAGCAGCATCTCTCGCTCGCCTCCGTCGCATCACCGAAGGGTGACGATCCATGTCGTGAAGCCGCTGCCGCTCTTCGACGGCCGCTTCTCGGTCTTCCAGGCCGCACCTCGTTGCCCGAACACGGCGTTCATCGCCTTGGGAACGAGCCCGTAGGCGATCTTGGCGCGGTCCGAAAGCGCGTCGGGCAATGCATCCTTCAGACGCTCCTGGACGCTCCGCCACGGCATGCCGTTGCGCCGGAGCTTCTCGATGAACTGCCCGTCGAACCGGAACGCCTCGATGGCCCCATCTTCGTAGGAACCGAGGACGTCCTGCTCTCCGTCCGTCTGGGCGTCATCGCCTCGCGGGGCCGCGGAAGCCGCTGCCAGTGCCGCCGCCTTTCCACCCAGGTTTCCGAAGTCCTTGAGCGTGATCACGGCCGAGTCCGCGTCGCCCGCTTCGATCGCGCGGGCGACCGCGTTCTGCTCGGCGTGCTCAACCCAGTTGCGCAGATCGCGGCCGCTCTTGCCGGTGACCCGCGCCGCTAACAGCGC
The DNA here is from genome assembly GCA_001768075.1 of Anaeromyxobacter sp. RBG_16_69_14. Classification (GTDB taxonomy): domain Bacteria; phylum Myxococcota; class Myxococcia; order Myxococcales; family Anaeromyxobacteraceae; genus Anaeromyxobacter_A. The sequence continues at coordinate 6,172 of MEMX01000120.1, forward strand.
GGCGCCGGACTTCAGCTCGAAATCGACCGGCTTGCCCGACAGCATCACGTTCAGCAACTGTTCGACTCCCTCCTGATCAGGAAATGGAATCTCGATGCGCTTGGATAGCCGCGAGAGCACGGCCTCATCGATCTGGTCCAGGCGGTTGGTCGCGGCCAGCACGAACACATGCTGTCCGTGCACCTTGGCGCCATCCATCTCCTGTAGGAGTTGGCCAACTATTTCCGTCGCGATACTGTCGTGGTGTCCACCGCGCACGCGGGCGACGATGTCGATCTCGTCAATGAACAACAAGGACGGTGCCGCTTCCCGCGCACGTTCGAACAGCTCGCGCACCTTCTGCGCACTTTGCCCCAGGAAGCCTTGCTTGATATCCGCTGTGGACGCGGCGATGAAGCGCAAGCCGGTTTCGTTCGCCAAGGTGCGTGCGATCTGAGTCTTGCCAGTCCCGGGTGGGCCAAACAACAGCAGGCCCCGTGGAACCGCGATCCCACGTTGCTGGAAGGCGTCGGCATCCTTGAGCAGGCCGGCGGTCGTCTTCAGATCCTTCAGCGTGGGCTCGGGCAATACCAGCGTGTCCCAGCGTGCAGAAGCATCGGTTGCGGTGGAACCCTGTTTCCGGAAGGCTGCCGTGAGGCGCTCCAGCATCGCGTCGGTGACGGAGGCGTTGGCGCCGGCCTCGCGCACCAGACGTTTGGCCAGACTGGCCAGGTCGCGGCCGGACAGTCCCTGCGTCAGCAGCGCCGTCTGCCGCGGCAGCGCGGATGCATGGTCGAGGCTGGCGAGTTCCTTGCCCAGGATCTCCAAGCGCCTTCCGCCATCAGGCAGGCCGATCTCGATCTGGTCGTCGAAGCGCGAGAGGATCGCCGGGTCGATCAGGTCACGGCGGTTGGTGGCGCCCATTACCCAGACGCTGGTCTGCTTGGTGAAGCCCTCCCATTGCGCGAGGAAGGCGGTGACGACTTCCTCAACGAAGCTGTCGGTGTTGACACCGCCGCGCCGTCCGAACACACCTTCGCATTCATCCACGAACACGACGGCGCGCGGCTGGGCCAGCGCCTTGCTCCAGAGCTCCTTGACGCGCTGTCCGCTCTGGCCGATGTGGCCGGCCTTGAGGTCCACGAGCGACAGCGGAAAGAACGCGCAGCCCATGCCTTCGGCAACGGTCCTGGCGATGAGTGTCTTGCCAGTGCCGGGTGGGCCATACAGCAGCAACCCGTGCGAGGCGGAGGCCTTGCCCTGGGCGAAATCCCTCGTGAGCGCGAGCAGGCGCCGCTTGAGGTCATCGGACACCGCGACGTTTGCCCATGCCAGCTCGGGATCGCGTTCCTTGGGCATGACCTTGTTCGAGCGCAGCGCGCGGCTGCGCTCGGCCTGGGTCGCGATCCTGGCATACCGGTCGCAGGCCTCGTCGAACGTATGTGCCAGCGCCTTGACCTCCGCCGCAAGCGGAGGGAGCACATTCTCCTGATAAAGGTCGCGGAGCCAGGCCGCGACCGGAAGCTTGCCTTCAGTCCGCAGCGGGATGAGCGCTACGCCACGATTTCCGGCATCGGCCACCGCGACCACGATGTCGCCTGGTTCGACGCCACGTACAGACTTCCATGTCGCCACGCCGAAACCGGTCGTGCCTGCCGCGACGCGGGCGGTCGTGTAGAGTTCCGGGAACTCATGGTCGTCGCTGGTGGCTTCCAGACGCATCAGTCGGAAGCGGTATCTGGCCAGAGAGATGCGCGGTAGGATCTCCAGCTCGAAGTAGATGGCCACGACCAAAGCGAGCGCCAGCGGCCAATAGCCTATCAGCGGCAAGCCAGTACCCACCCTGGGCAGGACAGACCAAGTCAGGACTGCGATGGCCGCGGACCATTTCGACGGCACCCACAACTCCACCGGCTGCGACTTCTCATGCGCGTTGCGCATGGGCCGCAGCAATTTGCGCAAGCTGCGCGTCGCATAGTGCCTACGCAGCACGCGATCGATGTCCTCAGCGACGTGAAGCAGTTCAGCTTCGGCAGCCTTGACGTCGCTGTGAGGCGGCTGTCTGTCCATTCTGTTGACCTGGCTCACGCCTCTCGACTCCATGCGTCGACTTCGGCACGCTCCTACCCGATATGCTGGCTCCAGCGTTAGGCTGAGGAAGAGCGCGATACGTGTCAAGGGAACTTGTCGTACAAGCAGAAGACGATGCCGAGGTCGCAGCGGATTCCTCGGGCGTCGCGAACCTGACGAACCTGTCCGAACAGGAGGTGAGGACCGAACGGGCCCAGCGTGCGAGGCTCGCGCAGCTCGCCGAGTACAGCGAGAAGGGCTCGCTGCCCCTGCCCTGCAGGCGCCTGCAACCCCACCAGCTAGCCTTAGCTTAGCTAAGCTAGAAGGCGAGCACCAGCTTGCCGAAGGTGTCGTTTCGCTCCATGCGCTCGTGCGCCTCGCGGACCCGCTCGAGCGGGAACACCGCGTCGATGACGGGCTTCACGCGGCCTGCCGCGAGGAGGGGCAGGACGTCCCTCGCGAACGATCGCGTGGCCAGGAGCTTCTCCTCGAGCGGGCGAGGGCGGAGGACGGTGCCGATGACCTCGCCGCGCTTGCGCATGAGGAGCCCGAAGTCCACCTGCGCCTCCCGGCCGCCCAGGGTGCCGATGACGACCAAGCGCCCGCGCTGCGCGAGCGCCGCCACGTTCTCGGGGGCGTAAGCGGCGCCCACGAAGTCGAGGATCGCGGGCACGCCGTCACCCCCGGTGAGGCGCCTCACCTCGTCCGCGAAGCGTGGCTCCCCCCTGTCCACGAGGATGCCGTGGGCGAGCCCGAGCGCCTTCGCGCGCTCGAGCTTCTCGGCGCTGCGGCTCGTGCCAATCACGGTCGCGCCCGCTGCCCGGGCCAGCTGTAGCGCGGCGGTGGCGACGCCCGAGCCCACCGCGTGTACGAGCACTGGCCAGCCCGGCCGCAGGGCGCCCAGCGTGAAGAGCGCGTCGTGGGACGTGACGAAAGACTCCATGGTCGCGCCCGCCTCCTCGAGCGACAGGCGCTCCGGTACGCGCACCAGCATGCGCTCGTGCGCGACGGCCAGCTCCGCCTGACCCTCTCCCGCCGCGATGGCCATGACCCGGTCGCCCGGCGTGAAACCGGTGACGCCTTCGCCGAGCGCGGCCACCTCACCGGCCAACTCGAGGCCAGGTACGTCCTCGCGCACCCCGGGAGGCGGCGGGTAGAGGCCGCGCCGCTGCAGGAGGTCCGCGCGGTTGAGCGCCGCCGCTCGCACGCGCACGAGCACCTCTCCGCGCGACGGTCGCGGATCGGCGAGCTCGCGGACCCCGATCACCTCGGGGCCGCCCTTGCCTGCGAAGACCACTGCCCTCATGAGATCCTCCTCATCCCGGGTGCGCCGAAGTGACCGGTGGCCGCGCCAAACGGAGCCTCGACCTCGGCGCCGTCGGTGTCGCCCGTCACCTCGGACCATCCCGGCGCGACGCGGCCGAGAGGATAGGCGTCGCTGCGCGGGGGCGCGAGCCGCGCGCCGTCGATCGGGCAGGCGCGGGCGGCCGCATCCTCGAAGCCAGGGACCGCGTCGGTGGGCTCCAGCGCGACGGCGAGCGCGTACCCGTTGTAGCCGCCTTCCCACCACATGGTGAGCTCGGCCTGCCCGCGGGCTGCTGCGGCGAGCGCGTCGAGGAGGGCGTCGCGGAAGGCGCGGAAGGGCGTGGTGTCGTGGCGCGGGTCGGCGCCGGCCGGCACGAGCGCGCCATAGCGGGCCCGCAGATCGTCGAGTGCGAAGAGGACGATGTGGGCTGGCATCGTCTTGCCTACGTAATGCCCGACCGAAGGCTGGGCCGCCCCGGGGCGCTGGATCCCGGTCCGTGCTGAGCCGCGGGGGCAGTGCTCCCGCCCTACAGAACCGTGGTCACCGTCCAGGAGCCACGTTTCCGCAGCGCACCAGCGCGGGCGTGAATCGCCCGCGCACGTCGCCGCCCTCGCGCGCGGCCTGTGCGCGGACCGCTCGACAGGACGAAGGGCCCGCGTGGCGCGCCAGCACCTCGGCCGCGGTGGCGCGCACGGTCGGGTCGCGCGCTCCCTCCAGCACCGGCCGGAGCTCCTTCACCAGATCCTTCGTCGCCAGCAAGCGCGAGGCCCCGCGGAGCGCGCTCGCGCGGACGCCGAAGGGCTCGCGCTCGGAGCGGGCGGTCTCGAGCACGAGCTCTCTCGCGCGCTCGCCGCCCACGACCGACAGCGCGTCGACGGCCTTTGAGCGCCGGCTGGGCAGCGCCTCCGGATCGCGCACCACGGCCTCGAGCGGCGCCACGGCCCGCGGCCCGAGCGCGCGCCACCTCGCGGCCGGGATGGGCGTGTCGATGGCGCCGAGATAGGCCCGCACGCGGTTCGCGACTTCGGCGGCAGGGAGGTCCTCCGTCGTCGTGGTCGTGGCCGGGGTCTCGCTCGCCTTCGGGCGAGCGTTGCGAGCGGGCGTGCCGACGCCGGCCAGGGCGAGGAGGAACGCGAGCGATAGCGCGGTCATTGCGGCCTCACTGGACGAGCGGGTTTGCGCGGATGACGGCCTGCTGCTGCGGGGTGAGGATCCCCAGCGAGCCCTGGGAATCCAGGAGCCAGAACATGAGGTTGGCGCCGCCGCTACAGCTCGTGCTGGCCGTGCACTCCGTGACCGTCATCTGGTGCTCCGTGTTGGTCGCGGGCGGGGGGATCGCGTCGCTGCACCGGTCGGTCGCACTGGCGGCCTTGCAGGTCGAGCAGGGGCAGGGAGCGGAGTCGTCGAGCGGGTCGAAGAGGGTCCCACCCGACTCGGTCACGTGGTACAGGCCGAGGAAGTGCCCTGCCTCGTGCGCGATGATGTAGGCGGTGAGGTCTGCGCCGCAGTCGAGGTTGGGGTCGCCGTTGCAGTGGGCGCTGCCGAAGCGCAGGTCGTGCGTCGTCACGGCTGCGCCGCTCGCGATCGTGCCGCCGATGGTGGAAGGGCCGGGGATGGTGCCGTCGATTCCGACGATCAGCTGGTTTTCCGCCAGGCCCGTGGCCTGGAATGAAGAGACGAAAAAGATGTTGAGGGTGTTCCCCGCCTCGGCGAGCTTCAGGAGCTGCGAGAGCTCTCCGCACGCCCCGGCCTCGTCTACGTTCACGCCGGTCGCGTAGGCCGCTCGCACCGACTCCGGGAGGTCCTTGTACGTGATGCTTCCCACCGTGACGCCGGCGTTCGAGAAGATCGTCCGCAGCGTCGTCGCCATGCGGCCGAGATCGGGGTCGCTGGCCGCGGCGGCTGCCGAGAGCTCGCGGTCCGTGCCCGAACTGTCCTCTGCCGTCGCCACCACGAAGTAGATGGCGACGTCGAGCGTACCGGTGGCCGGTATGGCGCCGGCCTCGGTCGGCTTGGTGATGACGGTCACGTCATAGGTGCTCTCGTCCGTCGCGCCGGTCGGACACGAGAGGTCCGACGGAAGCGGGGAGGCGGCCGGATTGGTGCACTCGTAGGCGTAGTCGGAGACGATCATGCTCCAGGGCCCCGCCGGGAGGCCACTCGGCCCCACCATCGCGAGGCCGGCGGTGGTGTTGGGGATCGTGAACGTGCCCGTGGACGGAGAGGCGCCGCCGTAGTAGGCGAGCAGGGACGAGAGGTCGTCAGGGATCTGCTGGTTGTCGTCGTAGACGACGTTCCCGTCGGGATCCTTCACCATGAGCGGGACGGCCGTGTTGTCCACCTTGAAAGTCTGCCCCGACGCCAGCACGACGTAGTCGGGCGCGCTGATCGCTTGCTCGACGATCGTGACGCTCGCCGTGTTCGCGGGGACGTCGAACGCGACCGTCTCGCCGACCTTGAACGTGCCGAGCTTCTGGACGCGTTCGAGGAGCGCGCTGGTCCCGACCGGTTTCGCGGAGGCGTCGCAGACCGGTGCGGTGCCTCCGTCGGAATCGTCGATGACGCAGACCCCGTCGGCGTTGCAGGAGCCGCCGGGGCAGGTGCAGGTCGCGGGCGAGCTCGAGCTCTTCGAGCTGTCGCTGCCGCACCCTGCGAGGAGGACCACGGCGGAGAGGAGGAGGGCGCTCGTTCGCATGGGCAGGACGGAGTGTTGTTCAAGCTGGATGTGCGCGACAAGGCCACTGTATCCTTCCCGCGTGGAAGGCGGGGGGCGAGTTGGCAGTCGATTCGGCCAGGTGTCCGTTTTCCGGGCCAGACGGAGACAGCTGCCGCGTGGCGTCGCGCGCCTCCGCACGCGACGGGATGCAAGCCCCCGCCCTACACCGCGAAGCGGCAAAGGGTCCGTGGGTGCGGAGCCCCCGGATCTGAAAGACGGCGAGGCCGGCGGCTCGCTCGCGCCAGCGAGCGAACGCGCCGGAGGCGCTGCCGCCGGTCAGGTGAGGTGAGGAGGGGGCGGAGCTACGCCCGCGCCGCGCTGCCCAGTGCCCGCTCGGCCATGGCTTGCTCGCGCCCTTCGTGGTCGCGCAGCTCCGAGGCGACCCGGGCCGCTCGCTCGCCCACCTGCGCCGCCGGGAGGCCGCCTCTGGCGCCCCTGGCCAGGTCCGTCACCTCCTGGAGGATGGTGCGGTGCTCGTCGAGGAGCGCGTCCACCTGCTCGGACACTCCGCGCTCGGCGAGGATGCCGAAGATGCCCTGGTCGCGCTCCTCGCGCTCGAAGTGGCCCGACAGGAACGCGGACAGGTCCTCGAGCGCCGTCACCAGCGTAGCCACGTCCCGCGCTTCCCTGACGCGGGAGGTGATGGCGGCGAGGTCCCTGTGGTCGGCTTCCATCACCTGCTGCGCCGCGGCCAGGCGATCGGCCTGCGTGAACTGCGCCGCCTCGGTCGAGCCGGCGAGGGCCGCGGTCGTCGCGTGGCCGCCCGTGATCGTCTCGAGCACGTGGTCGAAGTAGCCGGTGCCGACCTCCTGCTGGTGGCGGGTGGCGGTGTAGCCCGCCTTCTCGGCAGTGAACTCCTCCTGCTGCAGGTCGCTGTAGGCCGCCATGCCACGGTCCCGGAAGTTTCGGGCGAGCTGGAACGACGCGTAGTTCAGCGCGTGGAAGCCGGCCAGCGTCACGAACTGGAACTTGTAGCCCATGGCGCCGAGCTCGCGCTGGAAGCGCGCGATGGTGGCGTCGTCGAGGTTCTTCTTCCAGTTGAAGGAGGGCGAGCAGTTGTACATGAGCATCTTGCCGGGGTAGCGCGCGTGCACGCCCTCGGCGAAGCGCCTCGCTTCCTTCAGATCGGGCGTCGAGGTCTCGCACCAGAGCAGATCGGCGTAGGGGGCGTAGGCGACGGCGCGGTGGATGGCGTACTCCACGCCGCCCTCGAGGTGGTGGAAGCCCTCGGGCGTGCGGCCCTTGGCCCTGTCGATGAACGGCGCGTCGTACTCGTCCACGTCGCTCATGATGAGCTTGGCCGAGTCGGCGTCCGTGCGGGCGATGAGCAAGGTGGGGACGCCCATCGCGTCGGCGGCGAGGCGCGCGGCGGTGAGGGTGCGCACGAACGCGGAGGTCGGGACGAGCACCTTGCCGCCCAGGTGGCCGCACTTCTTCTCGGCCGCCACCTGGTCCTCGAAGTGCACGCCGGCCGCGCCCGCCTCGATCATCGCCTTCATGAGCTCGTAGGCGTTGAGGGGGCCGCCGAAGCCGGCCTCGGCGTCGGCGATGATGGGGGCGTAACAGGGAGCGCCGTCCTGGCCCTCGCCGTGCGCGATCTGATCGGCGCGCTGGAAGGCGCGGTTGATGCGCCGGACCAGGTTCGGGACCGAGTCGGCCGGGTAGAGGCTCTGGTCCGGGTAGGTCTGCCCGGCCGTGTTGGCGTCGGCGGCGACCTGCCAGCCGGAGACGTAGACGGCCTTGAGGCCCGCCTTCACCATCTGCACGGCCTGGCTGCCGGTGAGGGCGCCGAGCGCGGGGAGATAGGCTTCGGTGTTGAGCAGATCCCAGAGCCGCTGGGCGCCCAGCTGCGCCAGCGTGTGCTCGATCTTCACCGTGCCGCGCAGGCGCTCCACGTCGGACTTGAGATACGTGCGCTTCACGCCGTCCCATCGGCGAGGGTCGGGGTGCGCCGGCGCGGGGTCGTCACCGCGTTCGCCGTGTTCACGAGTGACGAGGGCGACGCTGCCATCCCTTGCCACCGCGCCCGCTCCAAGGTCGCCGACGAGCACGTCGTAGGCAGGCAGCGTGAGGAACTCCCCGAACTCGTCCGCGGTGGACATGCGCTCGAAGATGGCGCGCGCCTCCGGAAATTTACCGTTCGTGAAGCGCCGGTCTCCCACCTCGAGGTGGACGCGGTCCAGCTCCTCGGCGACCAGGCGCAGGAAGTACTGCGCCGTCACCGGGTGCCCCGTGTCGTCGAGGGTCACGCCGTGGTGGATCCACTGCCACACCTGCGCCCGGCTGATCTCGGCGGTGGCCGCGTCCTCCATCAGGTTGTAGAGCGGCACGCAGCCCGAGCCGCGCAGCCACGCCTCGAGGTACTGGATGGAGACGCGGATGGAGTGGCGCAGGCCCGCCTCGGTGTGCGTGCCTCCGGGCACGGCCAGGAGGTCCTTCTGGCCGATCCTCACGTCGTCGCGCTTCACGTGGATCTGGTGCGGGCCCTTCATGTGCTCGTCGAAGATCTCCTTCGCGACGGGGACGAGCCCGGGGTGCGCCACCCAGGTGCCGTCATGGCCGGCCTTCACCTCGCGCAGCTTGTCAGCGCGCACCTTGGCGAGGGCGGCCTCGCTGGCGACGGGATCGTCCTTGATCGGGATCTGCGCCGCCATGCCACCCATCGCGTGCACGTTGCGCTTGTGGCAGGTCTGGATGAGGAGCTGCACGTAGGCGTCGAGGAACGACTTGTCCATCGTGACCTGACCGCGATCGGGCAGGACGAACCTGGGATCGGCGTGGAAGCGCTTGATGTACGAGAAGATGTAGTCCCAGCGGCCGCAGTTGAGGCCGGCCGAGTGCTCGCGCAGCTCCCAGAGGATCTCGTCCATCTCGAAGGCGGCCGGCAAGGTCTCGACGAGGCAGGTCGCCTTGATCGAGCCGCGCGGCACGCCGACCACCTCCTGCGCCCGCACGAAGACGTCGTTCCACAGGCGCGCCTCGAGGTGGCTCTCCAGCTTGGGCAAGTAGAAGTACGGGCCCGAGCCGCGCGCGAGCAGCTCCTTCGCGTTGTTGTGGAAGTAGACGCCGAGGTCGAGGAGGCCGCCGGGGACGGGGCGCCCGTCCACGAGGACGTGCTTCTCGACGAGGTGCCAGCCGCGCGGGCGGACGAAGAGCACCGCCGTCTTCTCGTTCAGTTTGTACTTCTTGCCCGTGTCGGGGGCCGTGTAGTCGATGGCGCGCCGGACCGCGTCGCGGAGGTTCACCTGACCCTGCGTGTTGTTCTCCCATGTGGGCGAGTTCGAGTCCTCGAAGTCGGCCATGAACACCGAGGCGCCCGAGTTGAGCGCGTTGATGATCATCTTGCGATCGACCGGACCCGTGATCTCGACGCGTCGCTCGAGCAGGTCGGGCGGGAGCGGCGCCACCGTCCACTCCGAGGAACGAATGTGCGCCGTCTCGGGGAGGAAGTCGGGGCGCTCACCGGCATCGAAGCGCGCTTGGCGCTCGCGGCGGCGAGCGAGCAGCTCGTC
>MEMX01000120.1:15765-23726 GCA_001768075.1 Anaeromyxobacter sp. RBG_16_69_14
GCACCAGGTCGGCGACCAGCTCGAGTGCGCCGTTCGAGAAGACCTCGCGCTGGCGCGCGTCGAGTGCGCCTCGCACCTCGACGCCGCGCGGCAGCGAAGTCTTCTTCGGCTCGACGGGCTCGGCGGAGGGCCTGGATGGGTTCCCGGTGGCGCTGGGGAGACCGGTGGTCTTGGAGGGCTTCTGAGCGGTGGGCATGGCCATGCTGGAATGGCTCCTTTCGCCCAGTCAAGTTAAGTTGACGTTCGTCAATAGCCAGGCCCATGGGTTTGATGATGGGTTTCGCGTAGTTAACGTGTGTGGCCCGTGTCAATATTTTCCTGTAAATCTGTCAACCTTGTAAAAAGAGGCGCCGAGCTGCAAGATCTGGAAAGCAGGAGGTTTACCCATGTCCGAGGCCACACCTTTGGGCGCCAAGCTCCGCGCGCTCAGGCGCCGCGAAGGGCTCACCCAGACGCAGCTCGCGGACCGCCTGGGGGTGAGTCCGAGCTACCTCAACCTCATCGAACACAACCGCCGCCCGCTCCCGGCCCCCCTGCTGATCCGGCTGGCGGAGCTCCTCCACCTCGACCTGAAACAGTTCTCGCCCGACTCCGACGCTCGCCTGGTGGCGGATGTGCTCGAGGTCTTCGGTGACGCCATGTTCGACTCTCACGAGCTGGCCGCTGCCGAGGTGCGCGAGATGGCGGCGTCCTGCCCCGGGGCTTCCCGGGCCGTGGTGGCGCTCTACCGCGCCTACCGCGGCGCGCGCGAGGCGGCGGACACGCTCACCTCCAAGCTCTCCGAGGACGGCGTCTCCGGGGTGGACTCCCGGCTCCCCACCGAGGAGGTGGCGGACCTCATCCAGCGCAACATGAACCACTTCGCCGAGCTGGAGGACGGCGCGGCGCGGCTCTGGCGCGACGAGGGGCTCGAGGTGACGAACCTCTACGGTCAGCTCACCGGCTACCTGGAGCGGGTCCACGGGGTACAGGTCCAGGCCAGGCGCGCCGCGGCCATGCAGGGCGCCGTGCGGCGCTTCGACCCGGGGCAGAAGATCTTGTGGCTCTCGGAGGTGCTGCGCCGCGGCAGCCGCAACTTCCAGCTCGCCTTCCAGATCGGGCTGCTCACGCAGGGCTCCGCCATCGACAAGTATGCCCGCGACCCGATGCTGAGCTCCCCCGAGTCGCGCGCCCTCGCCCGCGTCGCGCTCGCCAACTACTTCGCGGCGGCGGTGCTCATGCCCTACGAGGTCTTCCTGGAGGCGGCGCGGCTCGAGCGCTACGACCTCGAGCTGCTGGGCCACCGCTTCCGCGCCGGCTTCGAGCAGGTGGCGCACCGGCTCACCACGCTGCGCCGCCCGGGCGCGGAGGGCGTCCCCTTCCACATGGTCCGCATCGACATCGCGGGGAACATCTCCAAGCACTACAGCGCCTCCGGCCTGCGCTTCGCTCGCTTCAGCGGCGCTTGCCCGCGCTGGAACGTCTTCACTGCCTTTCTCACCCCGGGGATGATCCGGACGCAGCTCTCGCAGATGCCCGACGGCGCGACCTACTTCTGGGTGGCGCGCACCGTGCACAAGGAGGGCGGCGGCTACCACGCGCCCCGCACCGTGCACGCGCTGGCGCTGGGCTGCGAGGTGTCGCACGCGAGGGAGCTCGTCTACGCAGACGGCGTGGACCTGGCCTCGCGCGAGGCGGTGGTGCCGGTCGGCCTCACCTGCCGCCTGTGCGAGCGGATGGATTGCGAGCAGCGCGCGTTCCCGCCGCTCCAGCATCCACTAAAGGTGAACGAAAACGTGCGCGGTGTGTCGTTCTATGCACCCGTGGAGTAGCTCGCCACGGACGGTGAATCTCACCCGGCGAGGACGTCGTCGCCAGCCCGGGCGCGCGAGAGGAGATCGCCCACCAGCGCGCGGAGCGTGTCCGGGTCGAAGGGCTTCTCCAGCCGCGAGTTCGGCACCCGGCGGAGGAAGGTGCGCGCCTGCTGTGTGAACGCGCCGCCGGTGAGGAACACCATCTTGGCGCACAGGTCGGGCGCGGTCCGGGCGAGCTGGTCGTGCAGTTCCATGCCTGTCGTCTCCGGCATCATCAGGTCGCAGACGATCACGTCGAACGTGGGGTCGCGCCGGAGCCGCGACAGCGCGGAGGTGGCGTCGGTGTCGATCACCACCTCGTGCTTGCCAGCCAGGACGCGCTGGACGGCGCGTGCCACCTGATCCTCGTCGTCGACGACGAGGATCCGGCCCGACGGGACGGTGCCCCGGGCTGGCTGCTCGGCCGCCTTGGGTGCGCTGGCGGCGCTCGACGCGGCCGGCAGGAGGACCCGGAACGTCGTACCCAGCGCCGGCCGGCTCTCGGCCCGGATCTCGCCTCCCAGGCCGGTGACGATGCCGTGGCAGATCGAGAGCCCAAGCCCCGTGCCGAGTCCGACCGGCTTGGTCGTGAAGAAGGGCTCGAAGATGCGCGGCATGACCTCGGGCGCGATCCCGCGCCCGGTGTCGGAGATCTCGATCAGCACGCGGCCGTCGTGGCTCGCGCGCGACGAGACCCGGATCTCGTTGCGCTCTGCGTGGCCCTCGGGGATGGCGTGGGCCGCGTTGACGAGGAGGTTGACGAACACCTGGCCGAGGCGGCCCGCGCTCGCCGCCACGGGCGCGACCTCGCGCAGGTCCACGGACAGGCGCGCGCGATGGCGGATCTCGTTCTGGGCCATCTTCATCGCGGATCGCAGGACCTCCCGCACGTCCACCGCCTGGTCGCGCTGCTCGTCTGGCCGCGAGAAGGTCTTGAGGTCGCGGACGATCTCTCGCACGCGGACCGCGCCGTCGTGGGCGTCGTGCAGCGCGAGCAGCAGCTCGGCCGGCGCCGGGTCGAGCCGGGAGAGCGCCTCGGAGACGAAGGCCAGGTTGGCGGTGATGTAGGCGAGGGGGTTGTTGATCTCGTGCGCCACGCCCCCCGCCAGCGTGCCGAGCGACGCCATCCGCTCCGCCAGGAACAGCCGCGCTTGTAGGTCCTTGCGCTCGGTGATGTCCTGCAGCGTCCCCATCACCTTGACGGGCTGCCCGCCGTCGCCAGTGATGACCTGCCCGCGCCCGTGCACGAAGCGAACGGCCGCGTCGCGGCGGACGATGCGGTACTCCAGCTCGAACGAGCTCCGCTCCCGCAGGGCGCGATCGAGCGCGTCCCGTACGGTCGCCCGGTCGTCGGGGTGGGCGCATTCCACGAACCGCTCGTACGTGCGGTCCGGGGCTGCGAGCGGGAGCCCCAGGACCCTGTGGAGCTCGTCGGACCAGGAGGCCTTCCCGCTGTCCATGTCCCAGACCCAGTTGCCCACGTGCGCGACGCCCTGCGCGAGCGACAGCTGGACCTCGCGGTCCTTGAGCTGGTTCACTGCCTCGATGCACTGGTTGAGGTTGCTCTTGAGGGCGTTGAAGTCGCCCCGGTACTCCTCGACGATCTTCGGCGGGATCTCGCCCTTGGCGATCTGGTGCGCGTAGTTCGCCGTCACCTGGATGGGCTTCACGAAGGCGTCCACCGTCTTGTTGACGCCCTCGACGACGGGCCGGAACTCGGCCGTCACGGCGAGCGGATCGGCGCGGACCGCGAGGTCGCCGCGCAGCACGGCCTCGGTCAGCCTGCCGGCCTCGCCGACGAGCCCGCGGATGATCCCCGCCAGGGAGCGGAGCAGGACGAGCGACATCGCCAGCAGCAGGGCCGCCCCCCCGGCGACGACGGCGACCACCACGCCGGTGGCGGTGCGGGCGGCCTGCACGCCGGATTGCTGCACGACGGCGACCTCGCGGGCCGTCAAATCTTGGAGGTCCTTGAGGGTCGCCTCCGCGTCCCTCAGCAGCTTGCGCTGCGCGGTCCAGCAGGCGAAGGCCGGCATGAACACGAGGTTGGAGGGGACGCTGTCGAGCGCCACGCCGGAGAAGACCACGTTCTCCCATTCGCGAGCCGCCGACTGCGTGGCGAGGACCGACCTCCTCCACGCGTCCACCGCCCTCTCCATCCGCTGAAAGCCCTCCTGCTCCCGGTACTCGGGGTGGAGCGCGAGCAGACGCGCGTGGGTGGCGGCCACCTCCTGGAGGGACTGGGCGATGAGGTCGTGGTTGGCGGCGCGGAGGACCTGATCGGGGGCGGTGTCGCGGACGAGCAGGACGTTCACGGCGCGCGCGGCCGTTTCGAGGGCCTGGCCCATCTCGGCGAGCAGGACCGTGCCGGGGAACTCGCGCGCCGACACGCGGTCGAGGCTGTGCCGCAGCGAGCGGGTGCTCCACAGCGCGACACCGCCGAGGAGAAGCGAGAGCATCAGCGCGGTCGCCAGCGTGGCGAACACCCTCGTCCTGATGCGGAGGTCCTTCAGCATGCGCGAGCGTCGGGGCGCGGCGTCGGCCGGGCGCGCCCCAGGCCGCGGGTCGCCAGCGCGATCCCTCCATGGATGAGCGACAAGGGAGAAGCAACGGTTGCGCCAAGAGAACGGGACCGCGGGATACGGTCTGGCGGCGGCTGTGGTGCTGCGCGGCATGATACGGCCACACCAGCGGCGCGGGTCGTGGACTACCCGGGGTCGCGATGCGGGTCCCGCGCCACCCCCGGTGGGCGCTGCGCCGCGGCCGGAGGGAGGAACGGAACGGCCGCGCCGGTGCTAGCCTCACGGGAGCGTCGAGGTGACCACGCCGTGCACCCGCGAGTTGCGCCGCGCCCTGACCGGAGGGCTGCTTGACGAAATTGAAGTGCCTAGCGCTCGTCGCGAGCACCGCGAGCCTCCTCGCCGCGAGTGTCGGCTCGGCCGACGACGCGGTCCGGATCGGCCTCATCGCGCCGCTCACGGGCTCCTGGAGCAGCGAGGGCCAGGCGATGAGGAACGGCGTCCAGCTCCTCGCCGAGGAACAGAACGCCCGGGGCGGCCTCCTCGGCAAGCCCGTCGAGATCCTCGTCGAGGACGACGGCAGCGACCCGCGGATCGCGTCGTCGGCGGCGCAGCGCCTCGTCGCGCGAGGCGCGGTGGCGGTGATCGGGAGCTACGCCTCGTCCGTCACCGAGGCGACGCAGAGCGTCTTCGACGAGGCGAGCATCCCTCAGGTCGCCGTCGGCTCCACCGCGGTCCGGCTCACGGAGAAAGGCCTTCCGCACTTCTTCCGGATCTGTCCGCGCGACGATGAGCAGGGGCGCGTGGCGGCGGCCACGCTCGAGGCGATGAAGGCGAAGCGGGTCGCGGTCCTCCACGACAACTCGACCTACTCGAAGGGGCTCGCCGACCAGATCGGAACCATCCTGGCAGAGAAGCGGAAAGAGCCCGTCTTCTTCGACGCGCTCACGCCGAGAGAGCGCAACTACGCGCCCGTGCTCAGGCGCCTCATGGCGTCGAGGCCCGACGTGGTCTTCTTCACGGGGTACTACCCGGAGGCCGGTCTGCTCCTCCGGCAGAAGCGGCGGATGGGCTGGGCGACGCCGTTCGTCGGCGGCGACGCCGTGAACAACCCAGATCTGGTGAAGGTCGCGGGCAAGAGCGCCGCCGCGGGGTTCCTGTACCTGTCGCCGCCCGTGCCGAGGGACCTCGGCGCGCCCGAGGCCCGGGCGTTCGTCCGCCGGTACGAGAAGAGATTCCGCGAGCCGCTGGGCTCGACGTACGGCGTGCTGGCGGGCGACGCGTTCGGCGTCCTGGCGAGCGCGATCGAGGCCACCCGGACGACGAGCGCCGACGCCATCAGCAAGGCCCTGAAGTCGGGGATGGCCTTCCGTGGGTTCACCGGAGCGATCTCCTTCGACGCCAAGGGCGACCGCGTCGGCGATCTCTTCCGCGTGTACCGGATCCGCAAGGACGGCGGCTCCGTCCTGTACGAGGCCGGCGGCGCCACCCGGCGCCACGCTCCGTGATCGCAGAGCCTGCCCCTGGGAGGCGGGCGGCGCGGAGCGCGAATATTCCCGAATCTACGCCGACCGGGTCCGATCGGGGTCACTCATTAGCCCTACGGTTGGCCCCGTATCTCTTCCTGCCGCATCGCGTCTATGCAGGCTTCAGGTGACGCCAGACACCGCGCACACATAGTCCTACCATCGATTTGCAAGTCAATTCGCCTCCGCAGAACTACGATTTTTTGCCGTGTACTTACGAGAGCTTGTACCCGTCATGTCCAGCGCTCGAGGGACGGCGTATGAGCGGGGAGTCAACCCGCACCCTTCGACTCTCTCGCCCTGGATGGGCATGCTACGTCACGACCGCGCGGCCCCGACGGGCTCACTCTCAGGCGGCGTCCCAATAAGGGGACGCATCGCTCGCGGAGGCGGCACCAAGGAGAAGTCGACAATGAACGTTAAGTCTCTGGCGGCCGCACTGGCCTGCCTGACCGTAGCGGGTTGTGCGGACGACGCGACCAAGAAGACGTACGGTGACACGTACTCGCTCACGGTCTTCGCGTATGACGGCGAGACGGGCGCTCCCATCCCCAGCGCCGCTCTGGCGACGGGGCTCGCGCTCTACGAGGGCGTGGACAAGGTCCAGCCGGTCGTCCTGGACACGACGCTCGCCGGCGCGGCCATCTTCGAGGACGTCCCGGCGGACTATGCCGCCGGGAACAAGGTCTTCCCGATCATCGCCAGCGTCGCCGGGTATCAGCCCTTCCAGGGCGAGGTCACGTTTGCGACTGCAGACGAAAACGAAGGCGACAGCCTGAATACCTTGCCGAGGGACGACCTGTTCGCCCAGGTCGGGTACATCCAGCTCTGGCCGGTCAACTTCCACGCACCGGACTACACGTACACCGTCGTCTACAACGGGAAGCCGGTGCCGAATGCGACGGTCAAGTTCGCCCCGGGCGACGAGTCGAAGGGGTTCGGCAACAATACGAAGCCCAACGTGATCACGCCGACCTCTAGCGTTCTCGTCCCGGCGCACTTCGGCACCACCGACGCGAACGGCAACGTCACCTTCGCGGGCGCCAATCTCATCCTCGGCGCCGCCTATACCGTCGAGGTGTTGCCGGTGGTGTTCGAGGGTGTGCAGCTTGCCGCCAAGCTTGGAAATGCCGGAAATCCGGTCACGGTCGGCTCTGCAAGCAGCATCCCTGAGGTCATCGAGCTCAGCACCGTCGACCTCGTCCCTGGCAGCAACATCTACGGCCTCTACGTGAAGAGCATCTCGAACTCGGTTGCCAATCAGTACGATCCCGCCAACGCGGGTACCTTGACGATCGTCTTCAGCCGGCCGGTGGATCTGCACGCCACGGCGCCCAACCAGACGTTCGGGGTTGCTGTGACCGGTAGCGCCGCCACATTCCAGGCGATCCCCGTCGCCGCGACCCTCTCGACGGACAAGCTCACGCTCACGCTGAAGCCGAACTGGTTGGCGGCTCCGGTCGCAACCGACTACGGCGCCTACATCACGTATAGCGACAACAGTGCATTCGTCACCGTCGTTGGTTACCCGGAGGACCCCATCTACGTGTTCGCGGAGCTCTCCTCGGCCGCGGGCGCCATCAACGGCAAGGTGTTCGTCGAGCCGCTGCAGTAGCCTAGACGGTCCAGCGCAGGTGTCGTAGCGAGGGCGGGCGCGCGAGCGCCCGCCCTCTCGCTATGTGGAGAGCGCAGGGTTTCGTGCCCATTCTCAGTCGAATCGGCTGATCGGCTCCTCGCCAGCGGTGCCGCACGGAGGCGGGCCCGCTACAACCGCCGGCGCGATGCGAAGTCCCGCGCCGTTCCTGCTCCTCCTCGCCTACCTCGCCTTCGTCTCGCTCGGCCTCCCCGACACGGTGCTGGGCGTCGCCTGGCCCTCTCTCCGCGACAGGTTTGGCCTCTCCCAGGCGGCGCTGGGCGCGGCGCTCGCCGCCAGCTTGAGCGGGTACTTCTTCTCGGGCCTGGTGGCGGGGCGGCTCGCCGGCTGGCTCGGCGTGGGCGGGCTGCTCGCGGCGAGCAGCGGGCTCGTCGCGCTGGGGCTCGTCGGCTACGCGGCAGCGCCCCGCTGGGCGCTCTTCTTCCCGGTG
>MEMX01000120.1:23735-24633 GCA_001768075.1 Anaeromyxobacter sp. RBG_16_69_14
TCCCAGTGGGCGCGGTGATCGGCCTCGGCTCCGGAGCGATCGACGCCGCGCTCAACGGCTACGCGGCCCATCACTTCCCGGTGCGCCACCTCAACTGGCTCCACGCCTCGTGGAGCGTGGGCGCGACCACCGGCCCGATCATCATGACGGCGGTCCTGGCCCGCGGGCTGGGGTACCGTGCGGGCTACGCGATCCTCGCCGCCGCGCTCGGCGCGATGGCCCTCGCCTTCCTCGCCACGCGCCGATCGTGGGACGAGCGGGGCCCGGCCGCGCCCGTCGCGCCCGCCGCGGTGGTCGCGGCGGCTGCGGTGCCCGCGGTGGAGCCCGTTCCCTACGAGGGCGCCTGGAGCGCGCTCCGGCGCGGGCGCGTGTGGCTCCAGATCGCCATCTTCTTCCTCTACACGGGGCTCGAGTCCAGCGCCGGCCAGTGGTGCTTCACGCTCATGCGCGAGGGGCGCGGCCTCACGGTGGAGGCCGCCGGCTCCTGGACCGCCGCGTACTGGGGCAGCCTCACCGCCGGTCGGGTAGCCCTCGGATTCGTCGTCGATCGGATCGGGCCGGACCGGCTGCTCCGGGTCGCGGTGGTGGGCGCGGTGATCGGTTCCGCGCTCTTCGCGGCCAGTGAGGGGCTCGCCGGTCGGATCGGGCTCCTCCTGCTCGGCGCGAGCCTGGCGCCCGTCTACCCGACACTCATGGCCCGGACGCCCGCCCGGCTCGGCCACGCAGCGACGCTCCACGCGGTCGGGTTCCAGGTGAGCTCGGCGACCCTGGGCGCGGCGGTCCTCCCCGGTGGCGTCGGCCTGCTCGCCGCCAGCGCGGGGATCGGCGCGATCGGCCCCGCGACAGCGGCGATGGCCGTCCTGCTCTGGGCGCTGCACGAGGCGCTCGTCCGCGCCAC
>MEMX01000120.1:24666-28580 GCA_001768075.1 Anaeromyxobacter sp. RBG_16_69_14
AAACGAGGCGAGGGAGACGGGACCCTGAGCACGCCATCGACGCGGCATCGGCGCTGCTGGGCGGGGCCGCGTTCAGGACGGCGCTTGGCGAGCTCGCCCGTGAAGGCCGCGACTGCCCTAGCGCGGCTCACCAGCCCCGATCCATGCGACGACGGCCGTGCGAACCGCGGCATGAACGGTCAGCCCCCTGGCCTTGGCAGCCTTCTCCAGCGCCGCGTCGACCTGCACCGGGAACCGAATCGAACGAGCCTTCGTGGGCCCAGGCTCCTCGCCCTTCTTCGGCCTGCCGCGCCCGGGGAAGGTCACCCCCTCGGCCGCGATGCGCGCAGCGTAGGGGTTGCGGAACACCTTCCCCTTGCTGAAGTCCACCTCCGGCATCTCACGCAGCGACGCGCGTGATGGCTCTCGCTGCTTACGCACCTTCTTCATAGTTCCTCCTTTCATGTGATGTCGCACGACGAGCACTGATGATGCGGGTCTCCTTTTCGTCGACCTCGAAGTAGACGCAGTACAGGACGCGCTCCTTCTCCGACATGCCGAGGGCGACGATGCGGTCCGGATCGAGGACATCCGGTTTCATGAGCGCGAGCGGGTCCTCGAACACGGTCATGGCCTCCTCGAACGAGACCCGATGTTTCCGCAGGTTGGATTCGGCCTTCTTCGGGTCCCAGGTGAAATTCACCAAATAAATGTATCCTATTTATCGTCCATGGCAAGTGTAGGGCTACCGAAACAGGCTTCAGCGGTGCGGTGATGGGTGTACCCGACCATCATGGCCCGGACGCCCGCCAGGCTCGGCGGCGCGACGCTCCACGCGGTCGGGACGGACCCTGAGCACGCCATCGATGCAGCATCAGCCGTGTCGCGTCAGGCTTCCTCGATCCAGCGCAGCGACGATACCCAGTGCGTGTTCGCGAGCCCGTTGCGAAGGCGCTTGTCCGCGGTCACGAGCGGGCAGTCCAGGAAGACCCCAGCGCAAGGTACCTTCTTCCAGACGATGTTCGCGAACTCCGAGAAGAACAGATCGGGAACGTCGAACGCCAGGTCAAGGGTGGACCGCCTGGCGAGGAGCCAAGGCCCCGCTCACGAGGATGCCGCTCACAGCGGCGACCAGTTGATGTGAGCCCCAGCGTCACCGCCGCCTCTGTGAGCTGATGTCCGGCGCCTTGCGGCGCCTCGAGCGGGGGGAGAACCTCTCCCCCCGCGCCCCCCATCCCAAGCGTCACTTCAACTGAGCAGCGCTTCAGAGGAGCCGCGGCCGAGCGCGGTTCAACCGGTTGAACCGCTCCGGCTGGTCCGGTGAGAGCGGGAGCATCGCGGTCATCACTTCCGCCGGGCAGGTCTCATTCGCGATCCAGTCCCTGACGGGTAGGCTGCGTAACCAGGTTGACACGACTCCTCGCGTTTCGCGCTGCTCCCGCGCGACCAATGCAGGAAGCGGCCTCTCGCCGCGCGCCTGAGCCGCGGTGGAGCGCGTTCTCCCTCCCGGCCGAGTTCGAAGGCCGCGCTCCCGATCTCGCGCCCCGCCGCATCCCTGGCCGCTGGCGAGAGCCTCCAATTCGCGTGCTACTCAATTCCTATGACGATCGCACGCCAGTCCGCCGCCCAGCTCGCCGACCTCTTCCAGCGTGAGCGCGTCGCAATGGCCGACTTCCTCCTGGCCTTGGCCGAATTCGACCGCCACAGGCTCTGGCTCGAGCTCGGCTACTCGAGTCTCTTCCACTTCCTCCACCGCGATCTTGGCATGTCCAAGGGAGCCGCCTTCTACCGGAAGACCGCGGCCGAGCTGGTGCAGAAGTTCCCCGAAGTGGTGGAGCCGCTGCGCGACGGACGGCTCTGCATCACCACCGTCATCGAGCTCGCCAAGGTCATCACCGCCGAGAACCGCGAGGACGTCCTGCCGCGGTTCTTCCACCGCTCGAAGTGTGAGGCCAAGGCGGTCTCGGCGGCGCTCGCGCCCGAGGAGGCGCCGGCCCGGAGGCAGGTCGTGACGCGGCTGCGGCTCGAGGAGCCGCGGCCCAGCGCGGTTCAACCGGTTGAACCGCTCCGGCTGGTCCCGGGTGAGAGCGGGAGCGTCGCCGAGTCTCGGCCACCGGTATCGGTATCGGCACCCTGGCCGGCGCCGGCGCCGGCGCCGGCTCCGCAGCGCGACAGCGCGGAACCGCTCACCGCCGAGCTGCGCCGGCTCCACATCACCGTCTCGAGCCGGTTCCTGGAAAAGCTCGCAGCGGCCACGGCAGCCCTCTCCCATACGCACCCAGGCGGGAACGCGGAGGAGATCCTGGAAGCTGGCCTCGATCTCCTCCTCGAGCGCCAGGCGAAGAGGATGGGCCTCGTGAAGCAGCCACGAGAGAAGGCGCGCCCCTCCGCGCCGGAGCATGTCCCGGCGCGGGTGAGGCGGGCAGTCTGGAAACGCGACGGGGGGCGCTGCCAGTGGCCGCTCGAGTCGGGCGGGGTGTGCGGGTCGACGCTGCGGGTCGAGCTCGACCACATCCACCCGCAGGCGCTGGGAGGTCAATCCACTGTAGGTAACATGAGACTATTGTGTCGGATGCACAATGACCTGGCGGCGAGGAGGGTCTTCGGCGAGGGATGGATGGACCGTTTCACGCAGTCGGCCGGCAGGGGCAGCGAACTCGAGCTCCCCTTCGGCGCTCCCCCCGCGGTGCCTCGCGGCCCGTTGCCAGCTCTTCCGCTCGGCACGTGAAAGTTCACGCTGCGCCAAAGGGCAGGAAGAGGGTCGGGCTTGCCTTTCTCCCTGGCGCGCGCTCGGCCCGCCGGAGCGACGCGTTCGTCTACTTCGACAACGACCTGGGGGGGCACGCGATCCTCGATGCGCGTTCGATCGCATGGATGAGCGCGGCATCACGGAGAAAGAGCTCGTGCGCGCCCTCTGCAATGCCCATGGCTGCCTGCAGGAGCCGGCGACAAGTGGCGCGCGCTCGGATTGGATCGCTGTGGCGACGAGCTCGAGGTCATCGTCGCCATCGAACACAGGATGATCGTCATCGCGGTGTTCTAGGAGCTTGCCATGAAGAGATGCGTACAGTGCAAGGGGAGGGATCTGCGGGACGTGAAGGATATCCACGACCGCAAGTTCCACCTCGCCGGCGGACAGGCGATCCCATTCCGCTTTGACGAGGTGCCCCAGACCGTCTGCGGGACTTGCGGTGAGCGGTACTTCGCAGCGGGCATTGGGACAGCGGAGGAGAAGGCGATGACCCGTGAGCTCCTCGCGCGTCAGATCCGGGACCCGGCCGTGTTCAAGTGGTTCCGGGGCTCTACCGGCCTCAAGGCGACGGAGCTCGCCGAGCTCCTGGGGGTGACCGCCGAGACGATTTCCCACTGGGAGAACGGACACACCGCGCCGTCCCGCGCCGTCTGGACGATCCTCGATGCTCTCGTCGAGGACGAGCTCGCTGGTCGCACCACGACGCTTGACCGCTTGCGCGCGCCGGCCGAGCCGCGCATCCCGAAGCGGCCCGTTCGCCTCTCGATCTAGCTACCTCGAGCTTGGCGCAGTGTTGCGAGGCGACAGCGCCGCCCAACATCCTGCTCCTGCGCAACCGCAAGGGCAGCGACCCTGCCGAGTGGCCGGCCGACCTGCGCATCCGGGAGATGCCGGAGCCCGAGCGGATCGTCGCGTCTACCGCCCGAGCACGAGATCGACGCCAGCGAGGATGAGGTGGAGCTGCGCTCGAGAGATGCGGCCGACGCGTTCCGTGAGCTGCGTGCGGTCCAGTGCACCGATCTGCGACACGTTTGCGACGGAGTCCTTGGCGAGCCCGGTGGCTCGAGCCGGCAGGAGCACGTTGCCGGGCGCGTCAGCCAACCGCCGGTTGCTTGTGAGCGGGACGCACACGACGGTCCCGATCCGGCTCCGGTTGAAAGAGTCCCCCTGAACGACGATCACC
>MEMX01000120.1:28588-36744 GCA_001768075.1 Anaeromyxobacter sp. RBG_16_69_14
GTAGCCCGGGACCGAGCCGATCGGCTCCGGCATGTCCGCCCAGCAGACGTCGCCTTGCGCGCTCACCATTCATTGC
Organism: Anaeromyxobacter sp. RBG_16_69_14; assembly: GCA_001768075.1. Lineage (GTDB taxonomy): Bacteria > Myxococcota > Myxococcia > Myxococcales > Anaeromyxobacteraceae > Anaeromyxobacter_A. The sequence goes on from MEMX01000120.1 coordinate 28,665, forward strand.
GCTCCAGCATGCGGCGGGCGGCGGCCTTGCCGAAAGCGTCAAGTCGGGTATCGACGTCATCGGCGAGACGGTTGAGAGCCTCCGTCACCGCGTCGGGCGCGTGGCGGGCGAGGTACTCGGTGAGCGCGTCCTGATAGAGCTTGCTCCGGGACTTCTTCAGTCGGCGCGCGAGCTCTTCGGCTTCTCGGAAGACCCCGTCAGGAAGAGAAAATGCCGTTTTCATACTAGAAGTATAACCTAGAAACGCCGCGATTGCAAGGGTCGTGGCTACATGGCGACGAGAGCGCGCGCCCGGTCGGCGGACGTCTTCTTGTTCGGCGACCACCACGACGCTCGACCGCTTGCGCGCCCCGGCCGAGCCGCGCATCCCGAAGCGGCCCGTTCGCCTCTCGATCTAGAAGCGCCTTGAGCGCCCGCGCGGCGCTATCATGCGGGCCGGCGAGGAGGAGCGCGAGTGGCGCGTGGGCCGAACGACGACGAGCCAGTGGAGATCCCCATCGACGGGACGCTCGACCTACACACCTTCCGGCCGGAGGAGGTGAAGGACCTCGTCGCTTCGTACCTCGAGGAGTGCCGGGAGCGCGGCATCCTCGAGGTGCGTATCGTCCACGGCAAGGGAACGGGCGCGATGCGCCGCACGGTCGAGGCGCTGCTGGCTCGCTCGCCGGCCGTGGCGCATTTCCGGACCGCGGACGAGGCGGGCGGCGGCTGGGGAGCAACGCTCGCCGTCCTGCGGCCGTGACCTCCGGCCCAGTGGGGACGAGCCTTTCCTGTGACGCCGGGCGACGGCGGGGGACCCCTACGGCGCGGGGCCAGGGAGATGCGTGGGGAGATGCGACCCTGGGGGATAGCGAGCTCCCGCGATGAATCCCGAAACTCTTGCACCCAGCGTCAGCGCGGCTACGCTCCGTCCCTCCTCGGGAGGTGCCCGTGCCCGTGATCGCCGCCTGCTCCCTCGCGCTCGCCGTCGCCGCGGCCGCACCGGCCTCGCCGCCGCACGGTCCCTTCCCCTATCCCATCCACCGGCGCTCCCTCGACAACGGCCTCCAGATCGTCTTCGTGCCGTACGACGCGCCCGGCCTCGCCGCCTACTTCACCGTCTTTCGCGTGGGCAGCCGGAACGAGGTGGAGCCGGGTCGGAGCGGCTTCGCGCACTTCTTCGAGCACCTCACCTTTCGGGGCACCCATGCTCATTCCGCCGACGACTGGGAGCGAATCGTCAAGTCGCTCGGGCTCGATACCAATGCCTTCACCGACGACGACGTGACCGCCTACTGGGCGGTCGGACCGGCCGCGGTGCTCCCGACCCTGATCGAGCTCGAGGCGGACCGCTTCATGAACCTCGCGTACAGCGAGGACGACTTCAAGGTCGAGTCGCGCGCCGTCCTGGGCGAGCTCCTGAAGGACAAGGCTTCGCCCGACTTCAAGGTGGACGAGGCCGCGCGTGCGCTCGCCTTCGCTCGCCATACCTATCGTCACACCACGATGGGCTTCGAGAAAGACGTCCGCGACATGCCGAGCGGCTACCGGTACTCGCGCGAGCTCTATCGGCGCTTCTACCGCCCCGACAACGCGACCGTGCTGGTGGTGGGCGACTTCCGAGAGCTCGACGAAGAGCAGGTGTTCCAGGCCATCCGCCGCCACTACGGACCGTGGCAGGGCAAGGGCGAACCGGTGGAGGTCGAGCCCGAACCGCCGCAGGAGAAGGAGAAGGAAGGCCGCTTCGGCTTTTCCGGGCCCATCTTGCCGCGGCTCTGGTCGGGCTGGCACACGCCGGGGGGCGAGGACCTCGATGCCACCGCGACGCAGCTCGTGCTCTGGCCCTATCTCTTCGGGCGGCCGTCGGCGCTCTATCGCGAGCTCGTGCTGGAGCGGCACCTGGTCGAGGAGATCGACGGAGAGTTCCAGGCGCACCGCGACCCGTTCCTCTTCGGCGTCCAGCTCGTGCTGAAGAGCGGCGCCGCCGAGGCGCCGGCGCGAGCGGCGCTCGAGCGGGCGCTCTCCGATCTCGCGGCAGGCAAGGTCGACGCGCAGCTCCTCGCCGACGTGAAGGCGAACGTGCTCGCGACGCTGGTGATGCAGACCGACACGCCCTACCGGACCGGGATCTGGCTCGTCTACGCCGCCGGGCTCAACGGCGACCCGGGCTATCTCGACGCGGTCATGGCGCGGGCGTCGCGCGTCTCGCCGCAGGACGTGGCCGGCTTCGCGCGCCGGTGGCTGGTGCAGCACAACCGCACCACCGTGCTGGTCGCGACGGAGAGCCGGAAGGCCGTCGGAACCCAGGGGGTCGCGCGATGAACCGCCTGGCGCTCGCCCTCGCGGCGGTCACTTGCGCCTGCGCGTCTGCGCGGGGCCCTGGCAAAGAAGAGATCCGGGGCCGGGCCGGACCGCCTCTCGTCGCCGTACAGGCTCCGGCGCCCGGGCGCATCGGCCTGCCCGCCCCGGCCCACCCGACGGTGACCGTGCGGCTCCTGTTCCTCGCCGGCGGGGTGGACGATCCGGCCGGGAAGGAAGGGCTCACCGCGCTCACCGCCGCCGTGATGGCCGAGGGAGGGACGGAGAAGCTCAGCGCGAGCGAGCTCGAGCGCGTGCTCTACCCGATGGCGGCCGAGCTCGAGGTCGTCGCGGACAAGGAGACGATCGTCTTCGCCGGCCGGTGCCCCAAGGACTCGCTCGCGCGCTTCCTGCCCATCCTGGAGGACGTGGTGCGCCGCCCGCGCTTCGACCCGCGAGAATTCGAGCGGCTGCGCAGCCGCGCGGTCGACGATATCGCCAAGGGGCTGCGCACCGAGGACGACGAGGAGCTGGGCAAGGAGACGCTCTCGCTCATGCTCTACGGCGGTCACCCCTACGGCCACCTCACGGAGGGCACGGTGCAGGGCCTGAAGCGCATCACCCTCGAGGACGTGAAGGCGCACTGGCAGCGCGTCTTCGTGGCGGCGCGGCTGACGGTGGGGGCCGCGGGTGGTTACGAGGGCGACCTGCCCGCGCGCATCGCCAGTGACCTCGCCTCGCTCCCGGCCGGGAGCGCTCGCCCGCCGCTGCCGCCGCCCTCGACGAGGGCGCCGCGGTTCCTCCTGGTGGAGAAGGCCTCGACGCCGACCGCCATCTCGATGGGGTTCACCTGGGACGCGAGGCGCGGCGACCCCGAGTTCCCGGCGCTGCTGGTGGCCGTCTCGGCGCTGGGCGAGCACCGCCAGGGCGCGGCGTTCCGGTTGTTCAAGGACCTGCGCGAGGTGCGCGGGCTCAACTACGGTGACTACGCCTACCCCGAGCACTTCGTGCAGTCGGGAGGGAGCGCCCTGGCGGCGGTGAACCACCCGCGCTCGCACCAGGAGTTCACGGTCTGGATCCGGCCGGTCGAGCCGCAGCGCCGGCTCTTCGCCATCCGCGCTGCGCTGTACGAGATCGACCGCTGGGCGCGCCTCGGCCTCACCCAGGACGAGCTCGACCGCGTGAAGCAGTTCCTGTCCGGCTACACGCTCACCTTCGACCAGACCGACGCGCGCCGCCTCGGGTATGCGCTCGACGATCGCTTCTACGGGCTCGCCGACCCTTGGCTGGAGACGCTGCGCGCGCGCCTGCCCTCGCTCACCCTGGCCGAGGTGAACGGCGCGCTCCGGCGCCAGGTCGATCCCGGGCGGCTCCGCATCGCCGTCGCGACGCACGGCGCCGAGGAGCTGGCGGCCGAGATCCGCAGCGGGGTGGCCTCGCCCATCACCTACGCGGTCCCGAAGCCCGAGGAGGTGCTGGAGGTGGACGAGGTCATCTCGCGCTTCCCCCTCGGCGTGTCAGGGCCGGAGGACGTCAAGGTCGTGAAGGTGGAGGAGCTGTTCGAGAGGTAGCCGCCGGTGGGGCTGCCTGACGGCACGCCGGCGCCGAAGACGGCTACGCCGTTGGGGTGGGATCGGCGAGCCTCTTGACCGGAGTCACCCGTGGAACCGTCCGCGGGCCATACCAAGGTGGGCTGAGCCGGCCCGCTGGGCCTTGGTCGGCCCCGCGGATGTCCGTGACCATGGTGCCACGGGCTGCGCTTGCCGAGCGATTCCTTCTCGTTCGGCTCACGAAGGTGCGCTATTGGTACGGCCTGTCGTTCCCATAGTGCAATGGGGTACGCGCATCGGCCGCGCTTGATGTCCCTGTAATTGATTTCGAATGCGTGCAAACCTTGATCTCGGGTACAGTCGCTACTGTCTTGCAATGAAAGCGTTTCTGACAGCGCTCCGCCCGGCGCGAGTCACGTGCAGGTCGACCGGGAACCCCGGGGCGCCGAGAGCGCGCCTTCATGGCGTTTTCTTGGCGGGGAGTTCGTAGTGGACGGCGATCAAGAGAACACGGACCTATTGAGGAGCACGCTCCGGCCGGCCAGGGGCGGCGTGGCGAGGGCGCGCTGGACGGTCCCGAGCCTCACCGTCGTGTTCCACCCCGACACTCGACGGATCGGGGGCTGCGCGCGGCTCGTCGACCTCCTCGACGGTCGGGGTGCGGCGGTGTCGCGCCTCGAGCCCGTCTTCATGGATCCCGGAGCACTCTCCGGGGAGCCGCTCGCGCACCGCTCCGTCAGCCGCCGCAAGCTGCTCTTCGAGCCCCGGGGTGACGGCGTCCGTCTGCAGCGGGAAGCCGGCGTCGGCGTCTCCGTGAGCGGCGCGGCGCTGGCGGCGCCCCGCGACCTCTCGGCCGAGGAGATCGAGCGGGGAGTCGTGATCGAGCTGGGCGACCGCGTGGTGCTGCTCCTGCACCGGCTCGGGCCTCCCGCCGCTCCGCTGCCGCGTTTCGGACTCGTCGGCGACAGCGACGCGCTCGAGCGCCTGCGAGCCGATATCGGGCGCGTCGCGGATCTGCCAGTCCCCGTGTTGCTGCGCGGGGAGAGCGGCACCGGCAAGGAGCTCGTCGCGCGCGCGATCCAGCAGGCGAGCCCACGGGCAAGAGAGGCCTTCGTCTCGGTCAGCATGGCCGCCATCCCGTCTGCGCTCGCCGCCTCGGAGCTCTTCGGGTACGCGCCCGGAGCGTTCACGGGCGCTTCGCGCGGTCACGCCGGGTACTTCGCGCAAGCCCACGGCGGCACGCTCTTCCTCGACGAGGTGGGCGAGGCGCCCCCCGATGTTCAAGCCATGCTCCTCAGAGTCCTGGAGTCTCACGAGACCCAACCGCTCGGGAGCACGAACCGCGCCAAGGTGGACGTACGCGTCATCGCGGCCACCGAGTCCGACCTGGACGCGGACGTCCGCGAAGGCCGGTTTCGGGGATCGCTGCTGCACCGCCTGGCGGGCTATCAGATCGCTCTTCCGCCGCTGCGAGAGCGGCGTGACGACGTGGGGCGGCTGCTGTCGTACCGCCTCGCTGCGGAGCTGAAATCCCTCGGAGAGCTCCGACGCATCGCAGATCTCGCCGGTCCCGACCCCTGGCTCCCGGCCTCGGTCATCGCGGCGCTCGCGCGCTACGACTGGCCAGGCAACGTTCGCCAGCTGTGCAACGTGGCGCGCCATCTCGCCATCGCCAGCCGCGGTGGGCGCCCGGTCCACCTCCAGGAGTTCCCGCCCGGACTGTTCGGGGAATCGATGACTGCCCGGCTCGAGCCGCCCAGCGGTGCGGGACCCTCCCGCCGCCGGACGCCGGCAGACACGTCGATCCCTTCGAATGGCGAGCTGCTCGCCGCGCTGCGTTCCAACGGATGGCGCACCTCCGCGACGGCCAGGCAGCTCGGCATCTCGCGCACCACGCTCTACAAGCTCATCGACCGCCACGCGGCGATTCGCACGGCGAGGGACGTGTCCGCGGACGAGATCCGGCGTTGCAAGGCCGCGTGCGGCGATGACCTCGAAGCCATGGCCGCCGCGCTCGAGGTCTCACCGCGCGGGTTGCTCCTGCGCATGAGGGAGCTGCGGGTTGACTGAAAGGCTCGGCGATCCTCGTCGCTCGGGATGGACAGTCCACTGGACGGTTGTGTACAGTCCGCGCCCGCAGCGGTTCGTGGCGCCCGCGTGCGCAGGGCGCGATGCACCCGTGCCTCGCCGCGCATGATGTATTGGCACTCAGATTGCGCCTAAGGATTGCAGTCATCTTGGTTGTGCCGTTTCGATGGGCAAATGCAGGGGGGGATCATGTTCTTTCGAAAGCTAGCTTCGTGCAGCGGGCCGGTGCCGAACCACCCGCGCGTGCGTCGAGTCTGGTGGTTGGCTGTGGCCGTGCTGGTGGCCGGGTGTGGCAGCACCGACCCCACCGTCCGCTCGAGTCCGTTATCGTGCACTCTTTCCGACGGTTGCGTCGACTACACCGGCACTGGTTGGACGCTGTCGAGCGCGCCTTGCTCCCCGCCTTCAACGCCCGCGAGCTCAGCCTGTCCGACCGCGAACCTGACCGGGTCCTGCACATTTGAAGTGGGGTCGGCGCTCGAGTCGGTCCTCCGCTCCTACTCTCCGTTGTTGACGACCACGGCGGCGCAAAGTGTGTGCACCACGAAGGGCGGCGTCTTTGAAAGGCCCGTTTGTACGCCTGACTGCGCTGGCAAGACGTGCGGTCCTGACGGATGCGAAGGCTCGTGCGGCACGTGCGACGCGGGGACGTGCTCCAGCGCCGGTACTTGCGGCTGCGCGCCTGACTGCACTGGCAAGACGTGCGGTGACGACGGATGCGGAGGCTCATGCGGCACGTGCGACGCGGGGATGTGCTCCAGCGCCGGTACTTGCAGCCAGCCCCCGTCCGTCTGCCATGCCGCGCCGACGATAAACGACTGTGAGCACGGTACCCGCCCCAGGGCCTGCGGTAGTGGCATCTGCGGCAGCGTGGGGTGCGAGTTCGTTTGCCCAGGTGTCAGCCAGTGCTTCTCGACCGAGGCCGAAGCGCACGAGTCCTGCGGTGGCTCTTGCCGTACCTGTGGCCCTAATCCCTGCCATGATCCGCCAACGACGAACGCGTGCACGGATGAGGATGTCCCCAGGGATTGCGGCAGTACCATCTGCGGCGGCACGGAGTGCGACTTCGTTTGCCCAGATGTCAGGCAGTGCTTCGCGTCCGCGGGCGACGCGCAGGAGGTCTGCGGTAGCTCTTGCCGTGCGTGTGGCCCAGTTCCTGACTAGTCCTCTTCACTAAGCCAATAGATGGAATGAGGAAGCCGCTCTCCTTAGGCACGTTGCCGTAGCCAGGAGGAGAGCGGCCATGACCGCCGCGCTCTGTCGGGTCTTGCCGCGCGGGGTTGCTCCTGCGCGTGTGGGAGCTGCGGATCTAGCGACGGGCGCGGCGTTTCTCGTGGCCCGAGGTGGACGGTCCACTGGACGGTTCGTGGACAGTCCACGCCCGCAGAGAGTTCATGGCGCCCGCGTGCGCAGAGCGTGTGCGCCACGAAAGGCGGCGTGGTTGAAGGGCCCGCTTGTACGCCTGACTGCACTGGCAAGGCGTGCGGTGACGACGGATGCGGAGGCTCGTGCGGCACGTGCGACGCGGGAGCGCGGCGTAGTTCGTAACCCGGGGTGGACAGTTCATTGGACGGTGCGTGGACAGTCCACGCCCACGGAGGGCTAGTTGCTCCCGCGTGCGCAGGCGGCGGATCTACCTGCGCGTCGCCGCGGATGACGTCTTGGCACCCGGACTGCAGCGAAGGAGTGCAGGTAAGGTAGTGCCGAAGCATATCGAGGACCAAACGGAGCCGAGGAGAGTATTCCCATGGAGAGCGGAAGGTGCGTCTCGAGCACGCGTTGGGTTGCGGTCCTGACGGCTCTTCTCGTAGGTGTCGTGGCTTGTCCTGAGGACCCTGGCCCCGACGACAAGACCTGCGAGGATGTTGCGGCCGCTGAAGCGCAGTGTAAGACGGACATCAATACCGAGGATGAGATCAGGAAATGCCGCAATCACAAATGCAAGGACGAGCAAGGCGCCTGGGCCTGCATCATCGGTCAAGAATGCACGAGCACGTACGACGAGGACATCGAAAAGTGCTACAATGATTTCTGTGGCGATCCCCCCCCCAAATCCTGCCAAGCTGCGCCGACGACCAACACGTGCACGGATCCAGAGTACCCGGCGGACTGTGGGGGCGGCGTTTGCGGCCAAGAGGGCTGCGCATTCGCGTGCGCGGAATTGA
>MEMX01000121.1:0-196 GCA_001768075.1 Anaeromyxobacter sp. RBG_16_69_14
TCCACCACCGCCGCGTCCACCGCGCCGTCGCGCAGGCCCAGCGCCGCGGCGCGATGCGCCCACGACGAGGTGCCCACCGCGAGGTGCAGGAGCACGTCCTGCAGCGCCGCGACCGCGGCGTCCTTCCCGCAGTTGCCGAACTCCTGGCACCCGCCCGCGCTCGCTGCCGTCTGCTCGCACTGATAGCAAAACATTC
>MEMX01000121.1:225-967 GCA_001768075.1 Anaeromyxobacter sp. RBG_16_69_14
GGGCGAGGTGCCCCGGGAACTTTGTGAAAGGTCAGGCCCGGAACGGCGTTAAGAAAAGTGGTACCTGATTACCTCAATACGAGCCCGGACGCAAGTGGGGACCGCCGCCACCGCGCCGGGTCTCCGCCCGCGCCGCAGGCGGCAGCCAGGCCTTTCGGGTGGCAGGACGGCAGGATCTCTGCCAGAAAGGAAGGCGATGAGCACGCCGGACATGACGACGAGTGGCCTCGCGCCGGGGTTCCTGGTGGCGGCGCCTGGCCTCCGGGATCCCAACTTCGCGCGCTCGCTCGTGTTGATGGCGGAGCACAAGCCAGAGGGTTCGCTGGGGTTCGTCGTGAACCGGTCTTCGCGGGTGACCGTGGGCGAGGTGCTCGATCAGGTGGACCCGGCGCTTCGAGCGGAGGCGGAGCGCAACGACCGAGCGGGTGCGTCCGTCATGGTAGGGGGGCCGGTGCAGCCGGAGCGCCTCTGGATCCTGCACCGACCGGACTGCGTCCCGGCGGAGGAGGGAGGGGTCGTCCTCGCGGGAGCCCTCGCGGTGGGTGGCTCGCGTGAGCTGCTCGAGGCCCTCGTGCGCGCGCCCACCCCGGGTCCCTTCCTGCTTCTCCTCGGATACTCGGGCTGGGGCCCGCTGCAGGTCGAACGCGAGGTGGGGGCGGGCGGCTGGATCCCGCTCCCGTTCGTGGACAGCCTCGTGTTCGACGTTCCGCTCGAGGCGCGCTGGGACGAGGCGGTGAAGCGG
>MEMX01000121.1:1042-1308 GCA_001768075.1 Anaeromyxobacter sp. RBG_16_69_14
ATGAGGGAATCCCTGGAATATTCCAACTCGCCGGGCGCGCACCCTAGCCTTCCGACGCAGCGCGAGCGGAGACCCGGCCGCGCAGGACCGTGCGCACCTTCGCAGCCTTCCCTGCGTCGAGTCCGCCGCGTTCGGCCAGGTTCACGAGCCGGCGCGAGAGCAGCCGGTAGACCTCTGCGGCGTCCCCCCGGAGCGCGCCGAGTTGCCGTGCCACCACCTCCGTGTCCCCGCGGGAGGCCGGCCCGGTGAGCGCGCCGGGAAGACCC
>MEMX01000121.1:1451-8320 GCA_001768075.1 Anaeromyxobacter sp. RBG_16_69_14
AGAGGACGCGCCCTGACTCCGGCACGCGGATGGGCAAGAGCCCGAGGTCGGTGGCGGTGCGAGAGAGGAGGCGGAGCGCCACCCGGTCGCCGTCGAGCGCGGCCGTGACGCCTCTGTCGAGGGGGCCGCCGGCTAGCGCCTGCACCGGGTGCAGGGAGCCAGGGTGAGCGCCACGGCAGCGTGCACCGTCGAGTGGCGCCAGCGGAAGCGCGCCGGCACCATGGGCCACCACCTGGCCGCGCGTGAGGTACCGCTCGACGGCGCGCGCCACGGCGCTCACCTCACCGTCGGGCACGGCCAGGAAGACGAGGTCGAAATCCCCGGCACGGGCAAGAGGTAGAGACGGGATGCACAACTGGCGCAGCCGGGCGCGCCCGCGAGCGCTGCGCGCGTGGGCTGCGACCTTCCATCCGGCATCGGCGAGGCTACGGGCGAGTGCCGAGCCGAGTCGGCCGAAGCCGACGAGGAAGAGCGAGGGCTCGGTCATCGGCGGGGTCACCGGGACGGATAGGCGCGAAGGATGAGCAGCAGCCGCTCGCTCCCATCGGGTAGCGTCGGCCATCTCTCGGCACGGACGATCTCGAAGAGACGGTGCCGCTTCACGTAGATGAACCCATCCGGCAGCGGCGGCTGGCCTTTGAGCACCTGGACCGTGATGTGATCGCCCCGGTTCGCGACGAGCGCGAGCGCCAGGTCGGGCGGCTCGATCTCGTGAAGCGCGGCGTCGATGGCGAGATCGGCTGGGATGTCCCGCTCGAAGCCCCACGCCGCAAGGTGCTCGTCCTTCACCTCGCCTGTCCGCAATGGCATCCTCGAAGTCTACTCGGTCACGCCTCGCGCCGGCCATTCCTCGCTGCTGGGAGAGCGCTCTTCGCGGTTCCCTCGATGGCCTCTTTCATCACCCCACGTCTGGCGAACGTCCGGCATGGCTTCAGACCCCCTCGGCGGTACCCTCGTCGCCCTTGCGGACCTTGCGGACCCTCTTGGGCTTGTCGAGTCGGCGAGCGAGGCGCCCAAGATCCTTCGACAACTGCTCGATCTGCTCGCGGGTGGCGAGACCGAGAATCTCGACCGACCTCGCCTGCAACCCCTGCAGCCTATCGATCGCGATTGAGCGAAAGCCCTCAGCCAGCACTCGCAGTTCCTGCACATGCTCCATACCGTGAGCGCGCAGCCCTTGTGTGAACGCGGCGAGGTGCGTCCGAGCGGTCTTCAGAAGCTCGCGCACCATCTCGAAGACCTTCACGTTGACGCCGTTGCCGGCATCGAGCACTTCCTCTTGAGCGACAGCCGCGGAGCGCATCTTGAGCATGACGCGATCACGCTGACCCGCGGTGGCAAGCCCGTCAACCGGGAACCTGGGCTACGCGGAACGTGGGCCCGCTCGCGCGACGATCGCCCGCCTTGCATGGGTTGGCGCTCTCCACCCGAGGTCTCCGCGCACCGCCGCCTGCGCTATCCTCCCGAACCCATGCGGGGGATGAGGTGCGGTTCTCCGTGCTCAGGAGCGAAGGTGCTCCTCGAGGTGAAGCAGCCGCCTCTCGCGCCGCGATCGCGGGTGACGATCGCGATGGTGTCGGGACCCCGCGGCGCTCGGGGCCGTGACAGCGGTGCCGCAGCAGGGCTCGGGCCAGGCAGGATTCGCTGTTAGGATGGTAGACCATGAGTCTACTGACTGGAATAGCCTACAACTTCCGGGGGCTGGGGTTGGGCCTGAGGACCCCCAGGCTGTTGGCGCTCGGCCTGGCGCGCTTCGCCATCACCCTGGCGATCGCGCTGGCCGCCGCTGCGCTGGTCCTGTCCAGGCACGACCAGATCCTGGCCCTCATGTGGCTTCGGCCGGAGAGTCCCTGGATCGCGTGGCTATGGCACCTGCTCTCCTGGGCGCTGGCCCTCCTGCTGCTGGCGGTGTCGGCTTTGTTGAGTTTTCTCGTGGCGCAGGTGTTCTTCAGCGCCCTCATCATGGACTACATGTCTCAGGTCACGGAGAGGATGGTCACCGGGGATGTGAGGGCCGCTGCACCGAGTCTACCCTGGCACGCGCACTTCCTTCGGCTGCTCAAGCAGGAGACCTTCCGGGTTCTCCTGCCGGTGCTCGTCTCGCTGTCGTTGCTGATCGTGGCGTGGCTCACGCCCCTGGGACCGGTGGTGACCATCCTGTCGGCCCTGGCGAGCGCGGTATTCCTAGCGTGGGACAGCACCGATCTCGTCCCGGCTCGCCGGATGATGTCCTTCGGTCAACGGTGGGCGCTCCTGCGGCGGCACCTCGGCTTCCACCTGGGGTTCGGCCTCTGGTTTCTGGTCCCGCTGGTCAACATCCTCTTCCTGTCCTTCGCACCGGTGGGCGCGACGCTGTTCTACGTGGAGCGGATCGACCCCGGGGCGCGGCGATCGGAGTCGCGATAGCCCACCTTGGTGGACCGGCAATCACCCTGGGAACAGGAGGGGTAGCCCAAGTACCACCGGTGCGGCCTCGGGGAACGAGCAGCGCCGGTCTCCCAGCGAGGCGGTAGGATCTTCCGATGGTCGATCTCGGATCCGCAGTGCAGGGACTCAGCGAGCCGGAGAGCGCGGCGCGCCTCGCGACGGATGGTCCGAACGAGCTGGCGCGGGCCAGCTCGCGCGGCCTGCTGGCCACGGTCGCCGCGGTCTTGAAGGAGCCGATGCTCCTCCTCCTTCTTGGCGCCGGCGCAGTTTACCTCCTCCTCGGAAGTCTCGAAGAGGCTCTCGCCCTGCTCTTCTCCGTCCTGGTGGTGATCGCGATCACCCTGATTCAGGAGCGAAAGACCGAGCGCGCAGTGGCCGCCCTGCGTGACCTCTCCAGCCCACGCGCTCTCGTCATCCGGGAGGGGGTGCGCCGAAGGATCGCCGGGCGTGAGGTCGTCCGCGGCGACGTGCTGGTGCTTGCCGAGGGCGACCGGATCCCCGCCGACGCAGCGATTCTGGCGAGCTCAACCCTGGAGATCGACGAGTCGCTCCTCACCGGCGAGTCGGTGCCCGTACGCAAGCGAGTGGCGGCGGAGCGTCCCGCGGACGCTCGGCCCGGCGGAGATGACCAACCCTTCGTCTTCGCCGGCACGCTGGTCGTACGTGGCAGCGGCCTGGCGGAGGTGCTGGCCACCGGCCCGCGGAGCGAGATGGGGCGCATCGGCACTTCGCTGGGAGCGCTCGAGATCGGCAACACGCCGCTACAGGACGAGACCTCGCGCATCGTGAAGATCGTCGCGAGCGCCGGCCTGATGCTCTGCGCCGCGCTGGTGGTGCTCTACGGCCTCACCCGCGGGAACTGGTTGCAGGGCCTCCTGGCGGGCATCGCCCTGGCCATGGCGGTCCTCCCGGAGGAGTTCCCGGTCGTGCTGACGATCTTCATGGCGCTCGGAGCCTGGCGCATCTCGAAGAGCCGCGTGCTCACCCGGCGCCTCCCGGCGGTGGAGGCCCTGGGCTCCGCGACAGTCCTCTGCACCGACAAGACGGGGACGCTCACCGAAAACAGAATGACCGTGGCGCGACTCTGGGCGCGAGGGACGCTGCACGTCGTGAACGAGGAGCCGCTCCCGGAGGCGGTGCACGAGGTGCTGGAGATCGGAATACTGGCGAGCCAGCGCGATCCCTTCGATCCCATGGAGAAGGCCTTCCAGCGCCTTGGGAAGGTTGCGTTGGCCGGCACCGAGCACCTCCACCCGAGCTGGCAGCTGGTGCGGGAGTACCCGCTCTCCCCGGAGCTCCTCGCGGTGTCCCAGGTCTGGAGGTCCCCCGACGGCGAGCGCCTCGTCGTGGCCGCCAAAGGGGCGCCAGAGGCGATCGCCGACGTCTGTCACCTCGAGCGCGCCCCGGCTGCCGAGGTCTTGGAGCGCGTGGCAGAGATGGGGGCCGATGGGCTCCGCGTGCTGGCGGTGGCCCGGGCGTGGTTCGGGCGCGGTGAGCTTCCACCCGGACAGCACGACTTCGACTTCGAGCTGGTAGGGCTGGTGGGCCTCGAGGACCCTGTGCGGGCCGGCGTGAGGGAGGCCGTCGCGGAGTGTGCCGGCGCCGGAGTGCGCGTGGTGATGATCACCGGCGACTCTCCCGACACGGCCCGAGCCATCGCTCGCCAGGTGGGCCTCCCCGAGGACGAGGTGGTCATCACCGGAAAGGCTCTCGACGCGCTCTCCGACGAGGAGCTGCGCCGGAGCCTGCCTCGCACGGGCGTCTTTGCCCGCGCGGTACCGGAGCAGAAGCTGCGCCTGGTGCAGGCGCTCCGCGCCGAGGGCGAGGTGGTGGCGATGACCGGAGACGGCGTGAACGACGCTCCGGCGCTCAAGGCGGCACATATCGGCATCGCCATGGGGGCTCGCGGCACCGACGTCGCGCGCGAGGCGGCGGCCCTGGTCCTCACCGATGACGACTTCACCTCGATCGTGGCGGCGGTGCGCCTGGGCCGGCGGATCTTCGACAACCTTCGCCGGGCCATGGCCTACGTGCTGGCTGTGCACGTCCCCACCGCGGGCCTCGCTCTCCTGCCGGTGCTCCTCGGCTGGCCGCTCGTGCTCTTCCCGGTGCACATCGTCTTCCTGGAGCTCATCATCGACCCGGCCTGTTCGATGGCGTTCGAGGCGGCGCCCGGCGATCCCAGGCTCATGCAGCGCCCACCGCGCAAGACAGGCGCGAGCCTCTTCGACCGGCGGCTACTCACCGTGGCCATTTTGCAAGGGGCAAGCCTGCTCGCTGCGACAATGGTCTGTTTCCGCCTCGGGCTCGACCACACCGGCTCGGAAGACTCGGGCAGGACGCTGGCGTTCACGACGCTCATCGCTGGCAACGTATCGCTCATCCTGGTGAACCGCTCCTGGGGGCGAAGCGTCCTGGCCACGATGGCAAGGCGGAACGTGGCCTCCTGGGCCGTCGTCGCGGGAGCGACCCTCGCGTTGCTCCTCGCCTTCTGGGTACCGTTCCTCCACCAGCTGTTCCGGTTCGGACCGGCAAGCGCCGACGACCTCGCCGTCGCCGCGGCTGCCGGTGTCCTCAGCCTGGCGTGGTTCGAGGTGCTGAAGCTCTTCAAGACCAGCTGGCTTCAAGCCACGTGAGACAGCGCCCTCGTGCGGTAGGCGAGCGCAAGAGACGGCGAAAGGCGAGTCTGCTATTCGTCTGCGGGCCCGCGCCGGATGAGAGCGGGCCCGCCGTGATCCGGTTCGAGGAGACGCCGCATGCGAAGTGACGCCAGCGTGGGGGCCCTCGGCCACCGGCCCGAGATCTCGGTCGTCATCCCGCTCTACAACGAGGAGGCGAACATCGAGCCGCTGCTCGCGGAGCTGCTGGGGACATTGCGCGCGCTGGGGCGCCGCTTCGAGGTCATCTGCGTCGACGACGGCAGCGCCGACGGGACCTTCGCGGCCCTGGTCCGAGCGGTGGAGAGGGAGCCGGCCCTGCGAGTCATCCGCTTCCGACGCAACTTCGGCCAGACCGCGGCGATGTCGGCGGGCATCGAGGCGGCCCGCGGTGACGTCGTCGTCCCCATGGACGGAGACATGCAGAACGACCCGGCCGACATCGGCCGGCTGCTCGCCGAGCTCGACCGTGGCCACGACGTGGTGAGCGGGTGGCGCAGGGAACGCAAGGATCGCGAGCTCGGCCGCAAGCTTCCCTCGCGCGTCGCCAACCGACTCATCAGCGCCGTCTCCGGCGTACGGCTCCACGACTACGGCTGCTCGCTCAAGGCGTATCGGCGCGAAGTGCTGGACGGGGTACGGCTCTATGGCGAGATGCACCGTTTCATTCCCGTCTACGCGAGCTGGCAGGGGGCTCGGGTGAGCGAGCTCGTCGTGAACCATCGCCCGCGGCACACCGGCCGCTCCAAGTACGGCCTCGAGCGCACGTTCAAGGTGGTGCTCGACCTCCTGGTGGTGAAGTTCCTGGCCAGTTTCATGACCCGGCCCATCTACCTCTTCGGGGGAGCGGGGCTCCTGGCGCTCCTGTGCGGACTCGCCGCCTTCGGGGCGGCGCTCGTCTACAAACTGAGCGGGAAGGACCTCGTGGAGACGCCGCTACCGCTCCTCGCGGTGGCCTTCGTGCTGGCAGGGACCGTCTGCCTTCTCATGGGGCTGCTCGCCGAGCTGGTTGTCCGCACCTACTACGAGTCGCAGGACAAGCGGCCCTACGTGATCTCCGAGGAGATCGGCGGGGCGCGGGCCACGGAGGGCCGCAGCGAGGGTTCCGGGTAGCCATGTGCGGTATCGCGGGCGAACTCCGCTTCGATCGGGCGCCGGACCTGGCCGCCGTGCGCCGCATGGCGGACGCGCTGCGCCACCGCGGCCCGGACGCCGAGGGATTTCACGAGCACGGGCCGGTTGCCCTGGGCCACCGGCGCCTCTCCATCCTCGACCTCTCGGGAGGTAGCCAGCCCATGGTGCGGGAGGGCTGCGCCATCGCCTTCAACGGCGAGGCCTACGATCACCAGGCGCTTCGAGGCGAGCTCACCGGCCGCGGCCACACCTTCACGACGCGCAGCGACACCGAGGTGGTGCTTCGGGCCTATCTGCAATGGGGCGAGCGCTTCGTCGAGCGGATCCACGGGATGTTCGCGTTCGCCCTCTGGGACTCCCGAGCCGAGAAGCTCGTCATGGCGCGCGACCGGCTGGGCAAGAAGCCGCTCTACTACGCCCTCGCGCGCGGGGCCGGCTGGCAGGTCTCGCCTCCCGGCGTGGAGAGGAAGGAAGAGGGGATCACCGGGATCGTCTTCGGCTCCGAGCTCAAGGCCTTCGTCGCCCACGGCGCGGTGCCGCAGGAGCTCGATCCCGAGGCGCTCGTGAAGTACCTCGCGGTGGAGTACGTGCCAGCGCCGCGCAGCATCCAGCGCGGCGTCCTGAAGCTGCCGGCAGCCCACGTGGCGGGGC
>MEMX01000121.1:8331-20086 GCA_001768075.1 Anaeromyxobacter sp. RBG_16_69_14
GGCTTCCGGCTGCGCCGCTACTGGGAAGTGCCGTCCCCGATGCGCCCGGGCGAGGCGCCGACGCGGGCCGAGGCGGAGGACGAGCTCCTGCGGCGGCTCGACGGCGCGGTCGCGCGGAGGCTCGTCGCCGACGTCCCGGTGGGCGTCTTCCTCTCTGGCGGGATCGACTCCACGGCCGTGGCGGCGCTCGCGGCCCGGCACGAGCGGCCGCTGGCCACCTTCGCCATCGGTTTCGAGGAGGACTCCTTCGACGAATCGGGCTGGGCGCGCCTCGCCGCCGAGCGGGTGGGCTCCGACCACCACCTCGAGCGGCTCTCGGGCAAGGCCTGCCTCGACCTCGTCCCGGAGGCGGTGGAGGTGCTGGACGAGCCCTTCGCCGATCCCAGCATCCTGCCGACGCTGCTCCTTTCCAGGTTCGTACGGCGCCACGTGACGGTGGCGCTAGCGGGCGACGGTGGGGACGAGCTCTTCGCTGGCTACGACACCTTCCTCGCCCACGGGCCGGCGGCGTTGGCGGCGCGGTTGCCACAGCCCGCCCTGGCGATCGCAGCAGCGCTCGTGGCGCGGCTCCCGTCGTCGGCGACGAACATGAGTCTCGATTTCCGTGTGAAGCAGTTCCTGCGAGGGCTCGAGGTGCCTTCCTCGCTGCGGCACCAGGCGTGGATCGGTTCCTTCGCGCCGGCCGAGTTGCACGGTGTGCTCCATCGGGATCTGAAGCCGCTGGCGACGCCGGAGGTGGCCTTCGGGGAGGTGCTCGACGACGCCGCGCTGGCGTCGCGCGCCGGCGTCGCGCCCGGCACTGTGGACGAAGCGCTGCGCTTCTTCCTCACGCGTTACCTGGCCGACGACATCCTGGTGAAGGCCGACCGCGCCTCCATGGCCGCTTCGCTGGAAGTGCGAGCCCCCTTCCTCGACACCGCCGTGGTGGAGTACGCGGTGCGCCTGCCCTGGCGCTACAAGCTGGGCCGGTGGCGGACCAAGCAAATCCTCAAGTCCGCGCTGCGTGGCATCGTCCCCGACGAGATCCTGCACCGGCCGAAGAAGGGGTTCGGTATCCCGGTCGCCGCCTGGATTCGTGGTCCGCTGCGGCCCGTCTTCGAGGATCTCTTCTCACCCGCCTCGCTGGCCAGGTCAGGGGTGCTCGATCCGGAGGCGGCCCGGTCTCTCCTCGACCGGCACCTGACGGGCGGCGTGGATCTGCGCAAGCCGCTCTGGACCCTCGCCGCCTTCCTCATGTGGCAGCGGCGCTGGGGAAAATCCTCGTAGGGCGACTCATCCGCCTCCTGGCCCCACGGCGGGGGACAAGCCCCCGCCCTACACCCCGCTTGGCGCCTGCCCAGGAGCCGTAGCCCGCAGCCCGTGGCCTGTAGCCGGAAGAGATCTCACAGCGGCGACCAGTTGATGTGATTCTCCAGCGTCACCGCCGCCGCTGTGAGCTGATGTCCGGCGCCTTGCGCCGCCTCAAGCGGAGGGGAGAACTCTCCCCCCGCGCCCCCCATCTCGAGCGTCAGTTCATGTGGCATGCGCTATCACCGTGCTCGACTGACATCCACGGCCTGCGCCTCGGGCGGGAAGAGAGGCTCCCCGGGCGCGAGCCGGTAGACCCGGACTGCCTCCTCCCCGCGGACGAGCTCGACGTGGGCCGGCGGGGCTAGGGCGAGCCTTTCGACCGCCGCCTGGTTGTGCCTGTAGATCCGGCCCGGCTGGACCAGCACGTAGCACGGCCTGCCCGTGCGACACCCGTGGCCGGCGAGGATGGGCGAGGAGACCAGGTCCGGGCGGCCGTCCCAGGCCGCGTAGAGCCGCACCGTCCAGTCGACCTCGGAGGCCACCTCGGCTTCGGGCTCGGCGTGCGCGGCTACCCAGGCCACCGCCTCGCGCACGCCGGCGTCGAAGTAGTCGCAGTGCGGCAAGAACCAGCGAACGTTCCGGTCACCGCCCGCGAGCGCGCTCACGTACAGCCGCTGGTGCGGTGCGTGGACGAAGGCTGCATGGGCCTCGGGCACGACCGCGAGGAGCCCCGCCGCCAGCGCCGCTCGGGTCGCCCCGGGGAGTTTCTCGGCCCCGATTCGCGCGCTGGCCCAGGCCGCCAGCTCCGTCCCGGCGTGAGCCGCGAGGAGAAGGAAGGCCGGCATGACGGAGACGAAGAAGCGTCCGTACTTGGCGCCGGCGATGAGGGAGAACGCGTAGAAGACGGCGAGCCAGACCAGGACGACCCGGTGCGCCGGCGCCCGCCGCTCGATCGCCAGGCCGAGGCCAGCCGCCCCGAGCAGGGCCGTGAGGGGCGCGAACTTCACCGCCGCGAAGGCGAGGAAGAACCACGGCGGCGGGTGGTCGCCCCGCAGCGGGGCGAGGTTGCCGTACAGCCGGCCCATGAACAGCAGGCTCTCGCTCACGCCGCGATCGCCACCCACGATGTCGCCGCGGATGTAGCTCGCCATGTACGCGTAGGTGCTGGGCATGAGCGGGGTGAAGTTCAGGGCCAGGAAGACGGCCAGCGAGGCGCCGACGAGCCACAACCAGCGCCACAGCGGCACGCGCCAGGTGCAGCGCGGCCGCAGCCACAGGTAAGCGACGACGGGGATGACGAAGTAGAAGATGAAGTACTTCGAGGCGAAAGCGGCGCCCAGCGCCGCCGCGCCGCGGAGCTCCCACCCGCGCTGGTCTTTCGCCACGCCGTCGTCGGCCGCCGCCTTGGCCTCGGCGAGGCACCACAGGCACAGGACGAGGAACAGGCCGAGGAGCGTGTCCTCCTTGGCGATGCGATGGTAGCCGATGGCCGTGGTCGAGAAGGCGAGAAAGGCCGCTCCGAGGAGCCCTGCCGCCCGCCCGAAGAGGCGCCGGCCGAGCAGCGCGGTCGCCCAGACGGTGAGGCCACCGGCCAGCGCGCTGGGGAGCCGGGTGAGGGTCTCCGGCGCCTGGACGCCGCGCAGCGCGAGGACCGCGAGCGCCACCAGCGACTTCATCAGCATGGGGTGCTCGACGTCGTCGCCGCCGAAGTCGCCGGCGAGGTACCGGTTCGCGGCGAGCCACTTGTGCACCTCGTCGTCGGCGAACCCCTCCGCCGCAAGGCCGCGCAGCCGCAGCCACAAGCCCACCAGCACGCAGGCCGCGAGCAAGATGGCTGCGGGCTGACCCCACTCGTGGGTGCGCCCGCGCAGCTCCGCCGGATGGTGCGTCGTCGCGCCGGCCGCGCTACTTGCCATGCGCCACCCCAAGGCGCGATGGCTGTCTCAGATTGGCCGCGCTCTGGCGGTCGAGGCGCTCCACGTACCAGCGGAACAGGCTCTCGACGCCCTCCCGCAGCGAGACGCGGGGCTCGAAGCCGAGCAGTCGGCGCGCCTTGGTGATGTCGGCCCCCGTCGCGAGTGCGTCGGAGCTCATGCGTGGGGCGGGGACGAGGTTCGCCTTGCGGCCGGCGAGCTTCTCGATGCTCTCGATGAACTCCCGCAGCCGCACCGGGTGGCCGTGGCCCAGGTTGATGATCTCGTAGCCGAGCGGCCGGTCGATCGCGGCGACGATGCCCCGGGCCACGTCCTCGACGTAGGTCCAGTCGCGGACCATCTCGCCGTCTCCGAAGAGCGGGATCTCCCTCCCCGTGAAGATGCTGTCGAGGACCTTGAAGGCCATCATGTCGGGCCGGTTGCGCGGCCCGTACGCGGTGAACAACCGCAACACGCTGCAGGAGAGGCCGTGGACGTGGTGGTAGCTGTGGCAGAGCATCTCCGCTGCGCGCTTGGCAGCCGCGTAGGGCGAGAGCGGGCGGTCAGCCGGATCGGTCTCCACGAAGGGCGGACTGGCGTTGCCGTAGGCCGACGAGGTGGAGATGAGCACCATGTTTCGCACTTCGCCCCGGCGCGCCGCCTCGAGCACGTTGAGCGTGCCGCCGATGTTCACCTCCGCGTAGTCGTGCGGGCGCTCCACGGAAGAGCGGACCCCGGCGAGCGCGGCCAGGTGCACGACCGCGTCGAACCTCTCCGCGAAGAGACCGGCGAGCAGGCCGCGGTCGCGCACGTCGCCCTGGACGAGCCTGAAGCGCGCTGCGCCGGGGCCGCCCCGGACCGCCTCCACGTGCTCCCACTTCCTGGAGGGTGAATAGTACGGGTCGAAGTTGTCCAGCCCGACCACTTCGTCGCCCCGAGCGAGCAGCGAGGCAGTCACATGGCTGCCGATGAACCCCGCTGCCCCCGTCAACAGAATGCGTGCGCTCAAGCTTTCAACTCCCTCTTCCCCCGCTCATCCCGCTGCACCGGGTGCGGTGCGTACCGCATCGGGACGACGGAAGCTAGAATCTCGCATAACTTTGGGGCGATCGGCAGATTGTGTTCGCTCCCGCGAGGTACGGGCTGTCGAGCAAGGGCCCACCAGCCGTATGGGTCGTGCTGCCGGTGGGCAGGGCTAAGCGCCTGGGGATGTTAAGGTCCCGGGTTGAGCTTCGAGGTGAGCTCCTGGGATGATCGATGCCGCGGCGGGCTTCCGCCGACCAGGTGCCCGTCCGCTGGTGGGCGCTGGTCGGACTCGCATTTCGACTCTTGCTTTCTCCGAAGATCGCTTTGACTCGCCTTGGAACGCGATGGACGAGGACGAAAGACGCTCAAGGGGAGGTTCGCCGGGCCTCGGGTCGCGAGACACCCGCGTCAGGGTCGCGCCCACCCCTATCTCGAGCGGGCGTTTCACGAATCAGGTACCTGGAACGGCGGGTGCACTTCTCTCCTCAACATGGGGAAGATTCCATGATTAGAGTCCTCTTCGTCGATGACGAGATCGCGATCCTGGAGGGGCTCCGGAACGTGCTCCGGGGGGAGCGCAAGCGCTGGGCGATGAAGTTCGCCGAAGGCGGCAAGGCGGCGCTGGACTTGCTCGCGAACGAAGCGTTCGACGTGATCGTCACCGACATGCGAATGCCCGGAATGGACGGGCTCGCCCTGCTGAGGCAGGTTCGCCAGACCCAACCTCGGATGACCCGTATCGTTCTCTCCGGCTACTCCGAGCTCGGCCAGGCCGCCGAGGCGAGCGTGGTCGCCCACCAGATGCTGATGAAGCCCTGCGACGCCGACGTGCTGCGCAACGCCATCGACCGCGCCCTCCGGGTGCAGGCGCTGCTCGCGAACGAGGCGCTGCGCGGGCTGGTGGGTGGCATGGGCACCCTGCCTTCGGCGCCCCGCATGTACCAGGCCCTCACCGCTGCGCTCGCTGATCCGAACGCGGACGTGAAGAAGCTCGCCGCCATCGTCGAGCAGGACGTGGGCATGTCGAGCCGTGTCCTGAAGTTCGCGAACTCGGCCTACTTTGGCTTTCCCAAGCGCATCTCCAGCATCGAGTCGGCCATCGTCTGCCTGGGGACGAACGTGGTGCGCCACCTCGCGTTGACCTTCGAGGTCTTCAGCGCATGGGGATCGCAGGGAGGGCCGCACTTCGAGCAGCTCGAGCGGCATTCCCTGCTGACGGCGCGGATCGCGCGCAAGATGGCGAGCGGCCGCGCGCAGGCGGAGGTCGCCTTTGCGGCGGGCCTCCTGCACGACGCGGGGAGGATGGTCCTGATGAGCTGCGGGCGTGAGCCATTCGCGGTGGCCGTGGAGGAAGCGCGCCGCCGACACGTCCCGATCCACGTCGCCGAGGCGTCGGTGTTCGGCGCGACCCACGCCGAGGTGGGCGCGTACCTGCTCGGCCTCTGGGATCTGCCCCACAACGTCGTGGAGCCGGTGGCGCTGCACCACACCCAGGTGCTGGGCCAGATAGGTTCCGACACCTCAGCGGTCGTGGCGCTCGCGAACGCGCTCGCCCACGAGGCGCTGGACTGGAAGGACGGGGACGGGGACGCCGACACCGAGCGCGTCGACCTGGACGGTGTGGAAGATGTCGCGCGCTGGCGCGAGCTCGCTCATATGGAGGCGCACGCGCTGGCGTGACGCGGGAGCGGCTATGGCGATCGCGAACAAGCCGCGGGTGCTGTGCGTGGACGACGAGCCCATGGTGCTCGAAGGGCTCACGCTCCACCTGCGCACGCGCTTCGATCTCCTGACCGCCACGAGCGGGGCCGAGGGGCTGGAGAGGCTCAAGCACGACGGCCCCTTCGCGGTCGTGGTCTCGGACATGCGGATGCCACAGATGAACGGCGCGGAGTTCCTGGCCCAGGCAAGGCAGGTGGCGCCCGACACCGTGCGGATGCTGCTCACCGGGTACGCGGACCTGGACTCCGCCGTGGCGGCCGTCAACCAAGGGCAAATATTCCGCTTCCTCAGCAAGCCGTTGCCGGCCCCGCTCATGATCCAGGCGGTCACCGCAGCCGTCGAGCAGCATCGGCTGATCCAGGCCGAGCGGGTCCTCCTCGAGCAGACCCTGGCCGGCGCCATCAAGATGCTCACGGAGGTGCTGTCGCTCGCGAGCCCCGTCGCCTTCGGGCGCGCCGTGCGGCTCAAGCGCCTCGCCGCCCAGCTGTGCGAACGGATGGAGGTGGCCACGCGCTGGCACATCGAGGCCGCGGCGCAGCTGTCCCAGATCGGCTGCATCACCTTGCCTGGCGAGCTCGCGGAGAAGCTCTACTTCGGCCAGGCCCTGACCCCGGCCGAGCAGGCGCTGGCCGACCGCGTCCCCGCGATGGCCGACCAGTTGCTCGGCAACATCCCGCGCCTCGAACCCGTGCGCGAGGTCCTCGCGCTCCAGGCGCGCCGATTCGACGGGGCGGACGCACCATGGGGGCAGGCGAAGGGCGAGGAGTTACCGGTCGGCGCGCGGATACTGCGGTTGCTCCTCGACTACGACCGGCTGGAGGCCTCCGGAGCGCCTGCGGCCGAGGCGCTCGGCACGCTCGCCCAGCGCACCGGCGTCTACGACCCGAAGCTGCTCGAGGGGATGCGGGCCATGCTCGGCACCCAGACCGAGGAGGTGCGCGAGCTGCCGCTCGCCAACCTTCGCCCCGGCATGGTGTTCGCCGACGACGTGCGCTCGCGAACCAACACGCTCCTCGTGGCCCGGGGTCAGACCGTGACTCCGGGCATCATCGAACGGATGAGGAATCTCCCCCCCGGACAGGTCAAGGAGCCCATCAGGGTGCTCATCGAGGGGTAGGTTGCTAGCGAGGGGTGACGCGGCGTTGCCGGGTCTGTAACTGCGGCGCGGCGGCGGCGCGCGGGGTGGCCATGCTCAGGATCGGCGAGGCCGAGTACGAGGAGCTCCGGCGGCACGGGGAGGAGACGTATCCGCACGAGTCGTGCGGTGTGCTGGTCGGTCGCACGGATGGTGGCGAGCGGCTGGTGACGCGCGTCGCGCGGTGCGCCAACTCGTGTGCCGACTCGCCGCGCAACCGCTACCACATCGATCCTCGTGAGGTTCTGAAGATCGAGCGGCAAGGGCGGGGGCGCGGCGAGGACGTCGTGGGGTTCTACCACTCGCACCCCGACCACCCTGCGCGCTGGTCCGCGACCGATCTGGTGGAGGCGCACTGGATCGGTTGCTCGTACGTCATCACCGGCGTGGCGCGGGGGAAGGCGGAAGCGACGAGATCCTTCCTGCTCGTTGGAGATGACCTCGAGGGGTCGGCGAAACGTTTCGAGGACGAGGAGATCCGGGTGACGGGGAGAGGCGAGCGATGAAGATCTCCATCCCGACCCCGTGGCGGTAGCTAGCGCAAAACAAGACCCGAACTGCAGCCTCGAGCGAGGGCAGCCGGGTCAAGTGGAACCTGCGGCGATCTACCAGGTCTTCTATCAGGCCTTGACGATGCAGTCGGTCGGGCAGACAGCCATGCAGGCCGACTCGCCTCCGGCGGCGGCGCACTCGTCGCACTTCGCCGTGTCGATCACGTAGAAGTCGTCGCCCTGGGAGATGGCCTGGGTCGGGCACTCGGACTCGCAGGCGCCGCAGTTGGTGCAATCTTCTCCGTTGATCTTGTTCGCCATGTATTTCTCCGATGTCACCCGTACGGGCCGGGTGCGGTGTTCAGGCAACTCGGACTGCGACTGCGGGGTCCGCCGCCTTTCCAGTTACGCCGTCGAGACGTCCATCCGGATTCGTTGCACCGCCTGTTCCGGCGTGACTGCCGACGCGAGGAGGAGCAAGTCGTCCAATGCGACGCGCCGATGCACATCCCACGCCAGCCCCTTTCGAGCCCTGGATGCAGCGGTCAGCAGAGCAATTCCACCGCTCCTGCCCCCCCACGGGTTCTGACTGCCCACGCGCAAACATTCGCATGCAGCCGCAAAACCTGCGGCCCGATCCACCTCGGCCGGCGACGGTGGAAAAGGCCTCCGGCTGACCCATCCCCTCATTGTCCTGGTCGTGCCCGAGCCCGTGCCCGGGTTGGCAGTGCGCTGCCCCATCTGAACGAGCATCGCGACGACAGGGGACCGGGCGGCAGGCCTCACGTGTCTGTCACCCTGCGCCGCGTCGCCGCCTTCCTGGGCTCCTGCTTCGCCTGACACTCGGTGCACAGGTGCGCGTAGGGCATGAGCGCCAGGCGCTTGCGTACGATCTCCTCCTCGCACTGCTCGCACAGCCCGAAGTCCTCCGGTGCCGACGCCAGCTTGCCCAGGGCGCGGTCGATGCGGGCGAGCAGGTCGGCCTGCCCCTTGTTTCGCTGCGAGGCCAGCACCTGGAGCATCTCCGAGAGAGCCTGGGCGTCCTCGTCCGCGACGCCCGTCGCGACGGGATCCCGACGGTTGGGCTCGATCCTGGCGGGGCCCGTCTGGATCAGTTGCGCCCGCAGGTGTTCCAGGGCGAGCCGATGCGCAGCGCGCTCTCTCGCGATCATGAGAGATCAGTACCGGTGCGCGACCACGATGTCGAGCCGTGAAGTCGCGCGTGGGGTGCTCTAGCATCGAATTCTTCCCAGACAATGCTGTCCGGTCTGCAGCTATGGACGCTCGCGATCCACCGCAGTGTCGCAGGCCATCGCCTTGGCTCCTTCATTCAGGGCACAGGTCTGCGTGCCACGCGGAAGAACACCGTCATCTTGCGCCCGACCTTCCGGCCCGGCATTCGGTGTCCCCGGAGCGTAGCGCGCCCGCACGAGTGCGCCGAGCCGGCTGCCGGCGTACGAACAGAGCGCCGCCGCCAGGATGGGGAGCCAGAAGCTGAGGGCTCGCAGGGTTCCGCTGCTCATGACCCGCCGGGGTCCACTGCCGATCCCGAGCGAGTGCAGCGTGGCCGAGAACCGCGAATCGGTGAAGGTGCTCGCCAGCCACCAGCCGACCGCCAGCCCGGTGAGCGCGGGAACCCGTGGGAGGAGCTGTCCCCGCACTTCCTTGGCGAGAGGCTTGCTGAACGCCGCCACCTCGCGTCCGACGCAGAAGACGGGACGCGGAAGGACGGATCCTCCAAAGGGCGCGAGCAGCGCCTCGGCCTGACTGCTGGCCGTGTCGGCCCGGACGCGAGCAGCACGCGCGGCGACCCCCGACGCAGCGGCCTCGCCCGGGATCGCGACGGACTGCTCAAGCGCCGCCGCGCCGAGGCGGCGACACGCGGCGGCGCGCTCGTTCCGAACCCGCTGCAGTCGCTCGCGGAGCACGCAGCGGGCGGCCACGCCGCGAGCGATGACGAGCGGACGGATCCACGGCGACGCCATCGCGTAGTCGGCCCGATCTTCCAGCAAGGTGGCCGAGACGGCGTCCTGTACCGCCTCGGCGGCGGAGCGGTGGCCCGCGACCTCGGCGAGGGCGTCGCGGAGACCATCCCCATCCTGCGGCCTCGCGCTGGCCAAGGCTTCGCCAATCCGGAGGAGCGCGGTCTGCTCCTCGCGAAGCGCGCGGCGCGCCTCCAGGCGGGCACGGAATGCGGCGAGCGAGACTCGCCAGCGACCGCTCAGCTTGGGCGCGGTCAGGCGTCCAGGATCGGGCACGACGTGTTCCGGCACGGCGCGACGGTAGCGCCGGCCAATGTATGCCATCAACCGGGAGGTGTGCGGGAGCGGTGCCGCTGGGCGCACTACGACCTGTACCTGGCCAAGCCGCCGGATCTCGAGGCGCTGGAACGGGCGAGGCCGAGGTTCGATCTGGTCAGGACGGGGCTGACTCGATTCCAGAGCTAGGCACGGCTGGACGCTCGGTCGACGATGCATATGCCCGGGGACGGTCGGCGCGGCGAGCCCGGCGCCAAACCCGCATGGGGCTACCCCTTGTGCGACATTCTTGCTTTCCCGCAAAATCCGGCCCCCGCCAGGAGAGGACCGAATGCAGCTGCCGGAGATGCACGAGCACCAGCCCGCGAGATCCCGCGCCGCCGCGGCGGCATCGACCACGTTGCTCGCGTCGATCGTGAACTCGTCCGATGACGCGATCGACTCGAAGACGCTCGACGGGGTCGTCATCAGCTGGAACCCCGCCGCGGAGCGGATGTACGGCTACTCCGCCGAGGAGATCCTCGGGAAGAACATCTCGATGCTGAGCCACCCGGATCGCCCCGAGGAGATGCACGAGATCCTCGACAAGATCCGCAGCGGCGAGCGGGTCGAGCACTACGAGACCGTGCGCGTCCGCAAGGACGGCCGCAGGATCTCCATCTCCCTCTCGGTGTCGCCGATCCTGGACGACGACGGCAAGGTCGTGGGCGTCTCGTCGATCGCGCGCGACATCACCGAACGCTGGTCGGGGGCCACGCTCCTCGAGTCGCTCGTGAACTCGTCCGAGGACGCGATCGACTCGAAGACGCTCGACGGGATCATCACGAGCTGGAACCCGGCCGCGGAGCGGATGTACGGCTACTGTGCCGACGAGATCATCGGGAAGAACATCTCGATGCTGAGCCACCCCGATCGCCCCGAGGAGATGGACGAGATCCTCCAGAGGATCCGCAGCGGCGAGCGGGTCGAGCACTACGAGACCGTGCGCGTCCGCAAGGACGGCCGCAGGATCTCCATCTCGCTCTCGGTGTCACCCATCCTGGACAAGTCCGGCCAGGTCATCGGCGTCTCGTCCATCGCGCGCGACATCACCGAGCGCAGGGGGGCCACCACGACCCTCCTAGCGTCGATCGTGAACTCGTCCGATGACGCGATCGACTCGAAGACGCTCGACGGGATCATCACCAGCTGGAACCCCGCCGCGGAGCACATGTACGGGTACAACCTCGACGAGATCCTCGGGAAGAACATCTCGATCCTGAGCCATCCGGATCGCCCCGACGAGATGGACGAGATCCTCCAGAAGATCCGCAGCGGCGGGCGCGTCGAGCACTACGAGACCGTCCGCGTCCGCAAGGACGGCCGCACCATCTCGATCTCGCTCACGGTGTCGCCCATCCTCGACGACAGCGGCAAGATCGTGGGCGTCTCCTCCATCTCGCGCGACATCACGGAGCGGAAGCGCGCCGACGAGCAGCTCCGCGCCGCGTCCCAGTACGCGCGGAGCCTCATCGAGGCGTCGCTCGACCCGCTCGTCACCATCAGCCCGGAGGGCAAGATCACCGACGTGAACGAGGCGACCATCAGGGCCACCGGCGTGCCGCGCGAGAGGCTGACCGGGGCCGACTTCTCGGACTACTTCACCGAGCCCGAGAAGGCGCGCGAGGGTTACCAGCAGGTGTTCTCGCTCGGGTCCGTGACGGACTACCCCCTCACCATCCGCCACAGGGACGGGGGGTTCACGGACGTGCTCTACAACGCCTCGGTCTACAAGGACGCCCGCGGCAAGGTGCTGGGCGTCTTCGCGGCCGCCCGCGACGTCACCGCCCAGAAGCAGGCCTCGCAGTACGCCCGGAGCCTCATCGAGGCCTCCCTCGACCCGCTCGTCACCATCAGCCCTGCTGGCAAGATCACCGACGT
>MEMX01000121.1:20126-20429 GCA_001768075.1 Anaeromyxobacter sp. RBG_16_69_14
CGGGACCGACTTCTCGGACTACTTCACCGAGCCGGACAAGGCGCGCGAGGGCTACCAGCAGGTCTTCGCCAAGGGGTTCGTCACCGACTACCCGCTCACCATCCGCCACAAGAACGGCCGGCTCACGGACGTGCTCTACAACGCCTCCGTGTACAAGGACGCGACGGGGAAGGTGCTGGGCGTGTTCGCCGCGGCGCGCGACGTGACCGAGCAGAAGCAGGCCTCGCAGTACGCCCGGAGCCTCATCGAGGCCTCCCTCGACCCGCTCGTCACCATCAGCCCTGCTGGCAAGATCACCGACGT
>MEMX01000122.1:0-301 GCA_001768075.1 Anaeromyxobacter sp. RBG_16_69_14
GGCGCCTCAAGCGGAGGGGAGAACTCTCCCCCCGCGCCCCCCATCTCGAGCGTCAGTTCGTGTGGCATGCGCTATCAGTGGATGACGGCGCAGGCGATACGGTTCCCAGCGTTGCCCGTGTTCTCGGTCAGGGTCGTTGCATCCGGCGAGTTGGGTGTGTACTGGTTCGCGGCCATGCCGACGGGGACGTTGCCATAGTTGTCGGGCGCCGCGTGGATGATGACCGCCTTGCCCTTGATCTCGGCTGGAGTGAAGCGGTCCGTGACGAAGGTCATCGCGGCCTTGCCGTCCTGGGTGAAGA
>MEMX01000122.1:325-959 GCA_001768075.1 Anaeromyxobacter sp. RBG_16_69_14
GGGCGCCGTGCGTGCCGCCGCCCGGGTTGTAGTGACCGTCCGCCGAGACGAAGTGCGTGTTGGCCGGCTGAGCCGGATCTGCGATGCAGCCGTCGCCGTTGGCGGGGTTGTTGTTCGCGTGCACATGGAAGCCGTGGATCCCGTCCGTTCCGGCAGGCAGCCTTGCGGTCACGACCACGGCCGTGGAATCGCCTGCGGCGGTGAACACGACCGTACCCACGGACGCACCGGTCGCGTCGTGGAGCTCGGCCCAGGCGACTCCGCCAAGCGCCTCGCTTCCCTCGGTGCCCTCGGCCGCGCTCCCCCAGAGCATGCTGGTCAGCGCGATGACGCCCAGCGCCGCAGCCTGCGTGAACCTGTCCGACATGGCGTACCTCCTGTTTCCGGTGACCCGATCGTGCATCGTCCGACCCGCTCGCGTTCCCGCTTCACGTACGCAGGGATGAGTAGTCACGATCGCCTGCTCCGCGACTGCTTCGCAGGGACGCCACAAAGGGTGAAGGGTGAGCGCCGCGACTCGGTCGGGGGGCTTTCCGTCACCGGATCTGCCCCATATTGGGCTTGGCGGTAGACTCAACCGTCGGGCTGCTGAGCGGAACGGCCGCAGCCGCGCTCCCGGGCGGCGCGCAACACG
>MEMX01000122.1:967-15341 GCA_001768075.1 Anaeromyxobacter sp. RBG_16_69_14
TCGCCTGCGCGGCGAGGACTCGCGGCCGGAAAATTTACTCCCCCGCGGTGGTCTACATCAGCCCCGGCTTGCCCTGCCTGAAGCGGGCGAGCTCGGTGGTGAGGAGCGCGACGTGCTCCTGCTCCTCCGCGGCGAGCTCCTGGTAGAGCTCACGCTCCAGCGACCCGGCAGCCGTCGACGCGCCGGCCTCGGTGAAGAACTTCACCGCCCGCTCCTCGAACGCGATCGCGATGCGGAAGAGGTTCGCGGGATCCTCGGGCCGGTGATCGATCCCCGCGTAGATGGCGGCGCGCTCGATCTTGAACTCGGAGGACGGTGGAGGTACCTCGGCGTGGTAGCGCCGCGACAGCGTCGCCATGTGCTCGGCCTCCATCTGCGAGAACCGGTTGAAGAGGTCGCGCAGGTCCGGGTCCTGGGTCTCCTGGGCGGCTCGCGTGTAGAACGCCATGCCGCCGAGCTCGATCTCGAAGGCGACCCGCACCGCCTGCAGCGCCGCCTCGCCTTCCACCTGGCGATCCGGGAGAGCCGCGAGCTTGCCGTTGCCGCACATCGGGCAGATCCCGTACGGGAAGGCGAAGCCCTCGCTCACCTTCCCGCAGTCAGCGCAGCGCCATGAGAGCGTGGCCGTTCCGCAGCAGATGTAGGCCTCGTCCTCTTCGATGGGGCGGTGGCACTTCGGGCAGCTGTGCACGGGTGTCTCCGTGGCTCCGGACGGGACCGTCGCCCCTGCTGGGTTCGCGGACTTCACGCCGGGCGGCTGAAAGCCGGCGGCCTCCTGCTGGGTGACAGGCCAGCTCTTCTTGCCTCCCTTGATCCAGGCGGCGATGGCGCGCGCGGCGCGGCGTCCGGCGCCCATGGCGAGGATCACGGTGGCTCCGCCGGTGACGATGTCACCACCTGCGAAGATGCCGGGGAGGTTGGTCGCCTGGGTGGACTCGAGCTTGCCGTCGTCCGCGACGATGTTGCCCCACTTGTTGAGGCCGATCCCGGGGGTGGACTGGGCGATGATGGGGTTCGCCTTGGTGCCGAGCGCGGAGATGACCGTGTCGCACTCGAGCTCCTTGAACTCGCCGGTGGGCATGGGCTTGCGGCGCCCCTTCTCGTCGGGCTCGCCGAGTACCATCCGCTCCACCTTCATCCCGGTGACGTTGCCGTCGGCGTCCGTGCGCACTTCTATTGGCGAGTGCAGGAAGAAGAACTCGATGCCTTCCTCCTTGGCGTGCCGGATCTCCTCGATGCGGGCCGGAGCCTCCGCCTCGCTGCGGCGATAGACGCAGCGGACGAGCGGCGCGCCAAGGCGCTTCGCGACGCGCAGGCAGTCCATCGCGGTATTGCCGGCCCCGACCACGACCACGCTCTTGCCGATGCTGATGGGCGTGTCCTTGTACGGGAACTTGTCGCCGCCCATCAGGTTCACGCGGGTGAGGAATTCGTTCGCGCTGTAAACCTGGCTCGCGTTCTCGCCGGGGATGCCGATGAAGGCCGGCGCGCCCGCGCCCACGCCCAGGAAGACGGCGTCGTAGCCCATCTCGCCCACGAGCTGCGGGACGGTGAAGGTCTTGCCGATGACCTTGTTCGTCTCGATCTTCACGCCCATGTCGCGCAGCCGCTTGACCTCGCGGTCGATGATGTCGCGCGGGAGGCGGAAGGACGGGATGCCGTACTGCAGCACGCCGCCTACCACGTGCAGCGCCTCGTAGATGGTGACGTCGGCGCCGTACCGGACGAGGTCGGCGGCGCAGGAGAGGCCGGCCGGGCCGGAGCCGCAGATGGCCACCTTGCCCAGCTTGTCCGAGTCCTTGAAGAGGGGAGGGGTCGCCGGGGGCGGCGTCGCGTTGTCGCCGACGAAGCGCTCGAGACGGCCGATGCCCGTCGACTCCACCTTCTTGTTGATGACGCACTGCGCTTCGCACTGCGTCTCCTGCGGGCAGACGCGGCCGCAGATCGACGGGAAGATGTTCGACTCGTAGATCGTCGCCAGCGCGCCGTCGAAGTCGCGCACCAGCACGTGACGGATGAAGCGCGGGATGTCGATCGAGACCGGGCAACCGGCGATGCAGGTCGGCTTCGCGCACTGGATGCAGCGCTCGGCCTCGCCGAGGGCGTCCTCGAGCGTGTAGCCGAGGTTCACCTCCTTGAAGTTGCGGGAGCGCTCGAGCGCGTCGCGCTCGGGCATGTGCGCCTGCTTCGGCGTGAGCTGCTTGATCTTCTTGTAGTTGCGCTTCTCCTCCTTGAAGAGCTGTTTCTCGAGGTTACAGACGTGAGCGTAGTCTTCGTTGGCCAGCGTCTCCTTCTGCTTGAAGCGCTGCTGGCGCGTCATGAGCTCCTTGAAGTCGACGGCGTGCCCGTCGAAGTCAGGTCCCTCGACGCAGGCGAACTTCACCTTCCCACCCACGGTGACGCGGCAGGAGCCGCACATGCCGGTGCCGTCCACCATGATGGCGTTGAGGCTCACCATCGTCTTGATGCCGTAGGGCCGGGTCGCCTCGACGCAGGCGTTCATCATCGGCAAGGGGCCGATGGCGACGATCAGGTCCGGCTTGTCCTTCTCGCAGATGTCCTTCAGCGCGGCGGTGACGAATCCAGGCCTGCCGTAGCTGCCGTCGTCGGTGCAGACGACGAGGTCGTCGCAGTGCTTGCGGAACTGGTCTTCCCAGAAGACGAGCGCCTTGTTCCTGAAACCAATGACGCCGGTGGTGCGGTTGCCGGCCGCCTTGAACGCGCGCAGCTGCGGATAAACAGGAGCCACCCCGAGGCCGCCGCCGACGAGCACGACATGGCCGACCTTCTCGACGTGCTGCGGGAGGCCGAGCGGGCCCACGAAGTCCGCGAAGAGATCGCCCTTCGCGTACTTGGTCATCATCTCGTGCGTCGTCTTGCCGAGCGCCTGGATGACGATGGTGATGGTGCCCTTCTCACGGTCGAAGTCGGCGACCGTGAGCGGGATGCGCTCGGCGCCTTCGTGCAAGCGCAGCATGACGAAGTGACCGGGCTGGGCGGCGCGCGCCACGTCCGGGGCGAGGACTTCCCACAGAAAGGTCGTATCGGAGAAAGCTTCTCGGCGGAGGATGGTATACACGTGAGCAGTGCCTCTGGAAAAAAGGGGGGACGCGCAGAGGAAACGTTCCTACCTGTTTGAGCCTTCCCAGGTCAATCCCGGACTGGCCCCCTGCGGCGAAATGTCCTGAAATGTCCAGCTCATCGGGTGTAGCAGCGATCTTTCGGCACCAGCGTCGGCCGCTCCCTTCCAGACCCCAATGGGACGAGCACAGGCCCCGATGGGACGAGCGCGTTCCAGTGGAAGGGTGCGTCTCTCATCGGAGGGCGTGTCCACGGGTACGACCCGAGTGAACCGGGCGTGGAGGAGGTGGCAACCGGGCGGGGCATGACTAACGTCCCGATCGTAGGGTCGACCGAGCGGGGGTGCGCCCCCTCTGCGGTCGTGAACGGGACAATAGCCAAGAAAGCCCTGGTTTACGGGGTAAGGAAAGAAGATGCCGCATATCGATATCGAGATCCTCTCACCATTCTCAGCGAGATTCATGGAGGGTACCAACCTCACGCCCGCCGAGCGTTCAGAGGTGCTGCGCATGGCGCAGGGATTCGCATGCAAGGACTCGGCCGCGGCGGCGGGGGTCTCGCCCGAGACCATCCGCGCCCGCCGGAAGCGGATCTACCGCAAGCTGGACGTCTCGGGTTCAGGTGAGCTGATCTCGTCCCTGCTCGCGCTCTCGCTGACGATGCTCGCGAAGGGCGAACGCGTCGAACCGCGGCCCGTCGCGCCAGTTCAGCCCCAGCAGGTCGCGAATTCGTCTCCGACCGCGGTGCTGCGCTGACCGGAACGCGCGACCAACCCGCCGTTCACGTGTCTTGTACAGAGTGACATGTCCTTCCGCCAGGGCGGGGCTCGTGCCTCGCCCGCGGAATGCGAGCAGTGTAGCCATGGCTAGCCCGGCCGTCGTCGCGCCCGTCTTCCTGTGGGATCCCGAAGCATGGGATCTCCTCGCATTCGACTCCGTGGAGGCGGCGGCTCGGCACCTGCAACCTTGGCAGGAGGTCGGCATGCTCGCTGCTTACGACGCGGAGGGGCGCCGCATTGGCTTCGCTCTGGAGCGGAGGTCGCGGTTGCTACTCGGCCTCATCCCGGCGAGCAAAGAGGTCGTCGTGGTCGGGGAGGTGGAGCGCGAGCCAAGGTACGCCGGCGACCTCAGGCGCGCGATCGTCGCCTCGCTCGCGAGGCGCGGAACCGGCTGTGAGGCGCTCGACGGAAGGTCGCTCCCCGACCTCGTGGCGATGGCGGCGCGCGCCAGGCGAGCGTGAGCTTTCACCCGAACTGCGGGTGGGCGCGGATCCGCTCCAGCGCGTCGACAGGGGCATCGGGAGGGAAGGGGGCGGAGGAGCGTCCGAGCCGCTGGAGCCAGCGGCGATCGAGGGGGCGGGCGAGGTTGGCCAGCTCGACGGCGGCGGCGGTCGTCGCTCCCTTGGGCCCGGAGGCGTCGCCGGCGCCGACGAAGAAACCGGCCAGCAGGAGCGCGCTCCGGGCAGCGGTGGCGGTGCTGTAGGTGAAAGCGGTGGCGGCGGCTCCGCACCGGGCGCGGAGCGCGGAGAAGGCGCGGAACGTCCAGAGCTCGGGATTCTGCTTCGGGGAGAAGGGATCCCAGAAGACGACTTCGGCGAGGGTCGCCTCGGCCGGCACCGTCGCGAGCACGTCGCCCGAGGCGAGGCGCCAGCGCAGTCCACGCTCCTCGTGGCGGCCGTGAGCGAGGAGGGCGCGGGCGGCGCGCAGGTCTTCGGGGGCGAGGGCGAGCCGAGCGGCCCCGTCGTCCGACGCGGCCAGAGCGAGGGCGCCCAGGTCGCGCTCGAAGCTGATCACGTCGAGGCGGCGGGCCTCGGGAGGCGCGTTGCGCGCCGCCCGCAGCGCGGCGAGGGCGTTCGAGCCGGCCCCGAGTCCGACGTCATAGAGGACGAGCGGTCCACCCCCGCTGGCGAGCCGCGCGCGCAGGCGTGACTGCACCACGTAGAGCTGCTCCGATTCCGTCGCAGCGCCGACGACCGGGTGCATCACCTCGCCCACGGCGCGGTCGAGGACCGCCGGACCGCCCTGGCGCGTCGCGACGATCTCGAAGCGTGGCCCCGGAGGCATCGGAGAAGGCTCGGAGGTCGGGGGCGGGGGAAGGGGAAGCCCCGGTCGACGCCGCTCCGGATCGTGCTCGTGCAGGTCGATGGCTGCGAGCGTCTCCCTGGCGAACGCCGCGTAGCGCCCCGCCCCGATGGCGGCCCGGATCGCGCGCATCAGCTCGAGATAATGGTGAAGGTTGTGGGTCGAGAGGAGGCGTGGACCGAGAGGCTCCTTGCACTTCAGGAGGTGGTGGAGATAGCCGCGCGTGTGCCGGCCGCAGGTGGCACAGCTGCAAGCGCGGTCGAGCGGCTCGTCCGACAGCCGATGATCGCTCCGGGTGACTTTCACGCGCCCGGTGGAGGTGAAGGCGGTCCCTTGCCAGGCCAGCGCGGTGGGGATGACGCAGTCGAACATGTCCACGCCGTGCGCGACAGCCTCCAGGATGTCGGGTGGCGTGCCGACACCCATGAGGTAGCGTGGCTTCTCACGAGGAAGCAGCTCGGCCGTGGCGGCGATGACCTCCCCGCGATCGGCGCGCGTGTCCCCGACGGCGAGGCCGCCGATGGCGAAGCCGTCGAACGTGTGCTGCGTGAGAAAGCGCGCCGACTCGGCGCGCAGCTCCACCGAGAGCCCCCCCTGGACGATGGCGAAGAGGGCCTGGTCGGGGTCCTTCCTCGCCGCCAGGCTGCGGAGAGCCCAGCGGTGTGTCCGGTCCATCGCGGCGCGGATGGCCTCGGGCTCGGCGGTGGACGGGACGCAGACGTCGAGTACCATCATCACGTC
The DNA here is from genome assembly GCA_001768075.1 of Anaeromyxobacter sp. RBG_16_69_14. GTDB lineage: Bacteria > Myxococcota > Myxococcia > Myxococcales > Anaeromyxobacteraceae > Anaeromyxobacter_A. Next base: position 6,870 of record MEMX01000122.1, read on the forward strand.
GGAGCCGAGCGCGGTCTGGACCTCGATCGATCGCTCGGGCGAGAGCTGGTGGTACCGGGAGTCGATGTAGCTCTTGAAGCGTGCTCCGGCCTCCGTGATGGTCCGGTCGGAGGAGAGCGAGAAGATCTGGAAGCCGCCCGAGTCGGTGAGGATGGGCCGATCCCATGCCATGAAGCGGTGCAGTCCCCCGAAGTGGATCATGGCCTCGGGGCCGGGACGCAAGAGCAGGTGATAGGTGTTGCCCAGGATGATCTCGGCCCCGAGGGCGTGGAGCTCCTGCGGCGTGAGGCCGGTCACCGTCCCCCGCGTGCCGACCGGCATGAACGCAGGCGTCTCCAGCTGCCCCCGCGCGGTGACGACGACGCCGCGCCGGGCGCGCGTCGACGTGTCGCGGAGGCCGAGGTGGAACGAGAAGGGCATGGGGGAGCGAGCTCCCCTTTTAGACCATGGTTCGGCCGAGGCGTCACGCTGCCTGCGGGTCGAGCGTAGGATGGCGCGGCAGCTTGACGATGAAGCTCGTCCCCTTGTCGGCGCGCGAGCACACGTCCACCTTCCCCTGGTGCGCTCGCGCGATCTCCCGCACGATGTACAGACCCAGCCCGATGTTTCCGCTCAAGTCATCGGAAGGCGATGAGCCCTTGGTGAACGGCTCGAACACGGCCGCGAGCACCGCCTCGGGGATGGGAGGGCCGGAGTCGTGGACCTCCAGGACGAGATGATGCGACGAACCTCGAATCCGCACCTCCACCGCCGCGTCTCGGGGGCTGTGCTGGAGGGCGTTCGCCACCAGATTCGACACCACCCGCGCGAGGCGGCCCGGGTCCCATTCGCCCTCGTCGTCCTTCTCCACTCGGAGCGATACCGAGCGTCCTGGCCTCGCCTGCTCCAACTCCGAGATCACGTGGCGGCAGATCTCCGACAGCTTCACGTGTTCGGTCCTCAGCGGGATGCCGCCTCCGCGCCTGACGACAGAGAAGTCGAGCACATCGGCGATCATTCCCTGCATGCGCTCTGCACTCCGCATCATCAGCGCCACTACCGATCTCTCCCACGGCTCCATGTTGCGTCGGCGCGTCTTGAGCCTTTCGGCGCCCATGATGATCGCCCCCAGTGGATTTCGCAGATCGTGCCCCACCACGGCGACGAGGCGTTCCTGGAGAGCGCCGATCCTCCTCGTCTCCATCTCCGCCGCTTCGGCCCGAAGCCGAGCCTTCTTCTCCGCCTCGTAGACCTGCGCCCGAGCCACCGCCAGAGCGCTGAGGCCCGCCACGGCGTTCACGAACTCCAAGTCCTCAGGAGATCTGCTGAAGCGATCCGTGCGATAGTCCACGAACAGGATACCGATGAAGCGCTCCTCGTCGAGCAGCGGAGCGGCGACAGCGCTCTCGATCCCGAGCCTCTGGAACCATGCCGGCTCTTCCCCGCCCGCCTCGGCTGCCGTGAAGTAGATCGGGCAACGGTGCGCCACCGCCTCGCGGCTGTGCGGGAGTTGGTCGAGATCATGAAGCGCTCCGACCCGCCCCACCGTTCCGATCTCGAACGCGCCGCGCAGATGATGGCCGTCGGGCTCGGCCAGCCAAATGGCGGCGTCGTCGCCACCCAGTACCCCTCTCGCACCGTTCGCCGCTGCACCAAGAACATCGAAGAGACTCGCACCGGCATTCAGCTTCACACCCAGGGACGCGAGCAGTCCCGCGCGCTGGCTCGCCGCCTCCGCCCTCGCTCGTGCAGACCGCTCCGCTTCGGAGAGACGTGCCCGTTCAAGGGCCTGTCCGTACTTGCTCGCGATGAAGGAGATGAAGTGCCGCTCCTCCAAGTCGAAAGAGCGTGGCGCGGCGAAGGTAAAGGTGATCACACCGAGCGGCCGTCCATGCGCCATCATCGGAACCACCGCCCATGCTCCGTCGCCGCGCATCTTCTCCCGGAGATGCGGGTAACGCCGGACGAACTCCTCCGGCGATTCGAGCCAGATGGCCTCCCCCGTGCGAAACGCGTCGGCACGAGGATCGTCGGAGTCGATGCGGATGCGGAGCCAGGGAGCGACGGACCTGGCGGGATACCTGACCTGCAGGATGACGTCGAGTTCCTCGGTCGAGATGGGAACGGTCACGCCTACGGCTTTCGCGTCGAACGCCTTCAGGCCGCGCTTGACGAGCACGGTGGCGACGTCCTCCTGCGTCCAGGCAACGGCCAGATCGGAGGTGATGGACTGGGAGAGGGCGAGGCGCTCGGCGAAGCGCCTCGCGTCCGACTCCGCCACCCAAGCGCGTTCTTGCTCCCGCAGGAGCCGGCGGGAGCGGTGCCGGAGCGCGCCGACCACGGCCGAAACGACCGCTGCCACGCTCACGAAGAGGAGGAGCTGAAAGCTCTCGAACGAACTTGCGATCCTGAAGGAGTGCAGCGGGGCGAAGAAGAAGAACGCGTACCCTGCCGCGGAGGTCCCGGTAGCGAGGAGCCCTGGTCCGATGCCGCCCAAGAAGGCGGCCATGGTGACGGCGACCCACGACACCAGGAAGGCGACGTCCCCGAGCCGCGGAAGCAGCAGGTGGGTGATGGAGAGGCCCACAGCAGCCAAGGCGACCGAAGCAGCGTAACGACCCGCCGTTCGTACAGCGCGCCGAAGATCGATCCGAACAGCCACCGCCGACCTCGTGATGGGCGCTCTCCCACCGACGCTTCAGGGCTCTGTACTCTGGCGATCGACCTCGCGCCACCGCGCCCGGGGGCCACCTGCGCGCTGGCGGGCCAGGCGTGTAGCACGGTCCTCGTGCAAGCAGGCATGCGGTCTATTCCTTGATCACGGGTCGCCAGCGTGAGCGGCCCGCGAGCCCTTCTCGCGATCGGGGAACGTTCCCCTGGCCGAGCGTAGACTGCAGGCCCATCACCCGATCTCCACCCAGCGAGGATGGCATGTCTCCCATCGTTGAAACCTCGACTCCTCCCCAGACGCCTACGCCCATAGGTCCGTACAATCACGTCGCGAAGGCAGGTCCGTTCATCACGATCGGTGGCACTGCCGGAGTGGACGCCACCACGGGCCGGCTTGCCGGGCCCGATGTGGCCTCGCAGACGTCCCAGATCCTCCGATCTTTTGCCGTCATGCTGGAGTCTGTGGACTCGGACCTCGCCCACGTCCTCCACGTGAACGTGTTCATGCTGAACATGATCGACTTCGAGGAGATGAATCGCGCCTACGTCGCCGCCATGGGCGACCACCGCCCGGCCCGAACGGTCATCGGGGTGAGAGAGCTGCCCAAACCGGGCGTCCTCATCACGATGAACCTGACCGCTGTGTCCCGAGACTGACGGAAGTCAGCAACGAGGAGGGTCGAGCAGTGTGCAGGGCCCGCTTGCTTGAACGGCGCATGTCGAGCGCACGTGCGATGCAGTGATCCGGAACCTCGAGATCATCGGCGAGGCGGCAAAGAACCTGCCGGACGAGGAGACCGCAAAGGCGCCCCAGATCCCAGCGGAGTTTCGGTGCCTTCATGGTGGCCGCGCCTGGACGATCCGCTCCTTCGCCCGCAGCACCAGCACCGTCCCGGCCAGCACCAGCCCCAGGCCGAAGAGCGCCGGGCCGCTCCAGCGGTAGCCCTCGAAGAGGGTGGAGGCGAGCATGGCCACCACCGGGATGACCGCGGCGGTGTAGCCGGAGCGACCCGAGCCGATGCGTCGCAGGAGCGTGAGGTAGGAGACGAAGGCCACCACCGAGCCGAAGAGCGCCAGGTACAGGAGCGACAGCACGTAGGCCGGGCGCGCGTCGAAGGCGAGGGGCACGCCGCGAAGCGAGCACCAGGCCAGCACCTGCAGCGAGGCGTAGCCCATGGCCCAGGCGGTGGCCGGCACGACGCCCAGGCCGCGCGCGAAGAGCCGCTGCGACCAGAGGTTGCCGGCTGAGGCGACGAGCGTGCCCAGCACCGCGTAGAGGATGCCCAGCGCCTGGCCCGCGCCCGGGCGCAGGCCCGCCGCCACCTCCGGCCAGAAGAGGAGGCACACCCCGGCCACGCCCAGCAGCGCGCCCCCCACCACTGCGCGCGGCGCCGGCGATCCGAAGAACACGCGGGCGCCGAGCAGGTTCCAGAAGATGATGAAGGAGAAGAGCACCGCCACCAGGCCCGAGGTGAGCGAGCCCTCGGCCAGGTAGATGAGGACATAGTTGAGCCCGAAGAGGAGCAGGCCGAGGAGCGCCAGGCGCAGGTGGTCGGCGGCCGCGAAGCGGAGCGGTACGCCGCGGAGCGCGCACCCGGCGAGGAGCAGCGCCGAGGCCAGGGCGAAGCGCCAGGCCACCGACGCCTCCGGCGCGACCACGCCGAGCTGGAACTTGATGACGAGCCAGGTGGTGCCCCAGATGAACGACGGGAGCAGGAAGAGGAGCAGGCTGGAGGCGCCGGCGGCGCGAGGCGTCGAGGAGGGCGGGGCCGGCATGGGGCGCGGAACATAGCCCGGGAGGACGGACCGGGGTGAGGAAGCTCGGACGAGCCGGCCGCGGCGCACACCGGTGTGCTTGCGGCGTCGGCCTGGTTCATCCAGCATCCGGGCACTGCGCGGAGGACGTCACCATGCGCAATGCGCTCCTGTTCCGCGTTCGATGCGCTGCCCTTCGGCGACGCCATGCTTCGACGTGGTGGCATCCACCAATACAGTCTACTGCTCGCCCGACCTCGGCCGGGCATTTCGCCGAGCTCAGGCGGATGCTCTGCCCTGGCGGCGTCCGGACCTCGGTTTCTCCGGCGCGGCCAAGCCGCGTGGTCGAGCGGGTTGGCGCGGGCGTGGCCGATCTCGCGCCGGGCGACGAGGTCTTCGGCGAGACCATCACCGACCACCAGTGGCACAATGGCGGCGCCTTCGCCGAGTACGTCTCGGTGCAGCGCCGTGCTCTGGCGCGCAAGCCCGCGCGTGTCAGCTTCGAGCAGGCCGCGACTGTGCCCACGTCGGGGATGATCGCCCTCTACAACCTGCGGCACCTGGGCGAGCTCGCGCCCGGGCAGCGGGTGCTCGTCAACGGCGCGGGCGGCTGCGTCGGGTCCTGCACCGTGCAGCTGGCCAAGGCGCTCGGTGGCCACGTGACCGGCGTCGACACCGAGAGGAAGCTCGAGCTCGTCCGGCGCCTCGGCGCCGACCGGGCCATCGACTGCGATGCGGTAGACTTCACCCGCAGCGGAGAACGATACGACCTCATCGTCGACATCCCCGGCAACCGCCCGTTTCGGGCGTGCCGGCGCGCCCTGGCCCCCCGCGGGCGCTACGTGCTCATCGGCCACCACCACTTCGGGGCGACGGGCCGGCGCTGGCTCGGGCCCGTGCCGTCCGCGTTCGCGCTCGTCGCGCTCTCCCCCTTCCATCGCCAGCTGCCCAGGCGATTCCCCAAGCCGAACCGGACGGAGCTGATGGCGACCCTCACCGCGCTGCTCGCGTCCGGCCAGCTGACCCCGATCATCGATCGGACCTTCCCCCTTGCCGAGGCGCGGGCAGCCCTGCGGCACCTGCAAGAAGGCCAGCCCTGCGGGAGGATCGTCGTTACCCCTTGAAGTCGGAACGGTCGTGAGGCGTGACGAGTCCGCAGGCACCGAGCGGGACTACAAACGACGTCCCGGGTCCGATAGCGAGCATTGCGGCGACTGGTTCACCGAGCGCGTGGCCCGCTTCGGCCGCTCGCTCAAGCGGGCTAAGCGCGAAGGGGAACACCTCCGGGACGCGGACCGCGGCCTTCGGGGTCAGCTTGGAGTGCAAGCGGCTGTTCAGATCGCCCCCGTCAAGCCGAGGGTCCTCGACCAAGCCTTGTCGTAGGTGAACGCGGGTCGCGATCCCGGGGCGTCTTGCGCTGCTACCAGCCACAATTCGGAGCCGCACGGCGGCAGCATGACCCGATTCCCTGGGATGCTTCGCCGGCGGCCCGCGCTTTCCGCCGAGCACGTGGATCTGGGCCCAGCTGCAACCCGATCAATCGCACTTGTTGAAGTCGGAGCGATCAGCCGCGCAGAAGTTCTTTCCGCCATCGACCAGCGCGCCTTCGAACTTGGCGGTGATGATCTTGCTCATGGTGATCTTCTGACGGGGCCCGACGTTGTCGCAGGCCCTCACCGCCTCCTTGCCACAGGCCGCAGCCGAGTCAGCCACCTTCAATTCTTCGCACTTCTGCGCACCATTACATTTAGAGTATGAGTCCTTTTCTTTCCCCGGGCACGCCGTGCGACTAACGGTGAGGTTACACTCACCCGCGGTGGCGACTGGAGCGGCGGTCAGGGACGCGAGACAAGCAAGGAATGCCACGACGATGGGTTTCATCATGTTCTCGCCTTTCGTGAGGATGTGGTCGGTCAGAGCGGCTGACGTTGCGGAGGGTCGCTGCGATCGCCAGGAGTATGGCCCATGGGGATCCGCCGGAGCGCGACATAATCCAGCTCAGGGAGGGCCCCTCAACATGCATAGCGCGATCGGATGGCGAGACGATCCTCTCGAACAACGGCTACGAGGTGTACGGCCTCGGGAAGCAGGTGCCGGTGGCGACCATTCTGGAGAAGGCGATCGAGGTGAACGCGGACGCGATCGGCCTCTGCGCACGGATGATGGCGCTACCCGGTTGGCGTGATCCGTAGGGCGGGCTTCGCGGTACGCTCGAGGGAGCGAAGCGGCCGAATATCGGCTGCCAGGAGGATCGCGGCATGGCGCTCGCCCGGTGGCGGAAGCTCTCGGAGTCGGCCGTATTCACCAATCGGTGGTGGACATACAAGCTCGACCGCTTCGTGCTGCCCTCGGGCCGGGAGGGCGAGTATCACTACGTCCAGACCGGCGGCTCTTCCATGATCATTCCGGTAGAGGATGACGGAACGTTGCTCCTCGTGAACCAGTATCGTTACCTGCTCGGCCGGGAAAGCCTCGAGTTCCCGTGCGGCGGGGTGAAGACCGGCGCCACGCACGAGCAGACTGCGCGCGACGAGCTGGCGGAGGAGGGCGGCCGGGCCGCGACCGAGCTCACGCTCGCGGGGCGCTTCGTCCCGATGAACGGGGTGACGGACGAGATGTGCCATCTCTACATCGCGCGCGGGCTCACGCAGTCCGTCGAAGCCGAGCGCGATGACACGGAAGAGTTCGAGATCCTCCGGCTGCGATCCGACGACGTGGAGGCGCGCATCGCTAGCGGCGAGATCTGGGACGGGATGACCATCGCTGGCTGGTGCCTCGCCCGGGCGCGCCTCGAGGCCTGACGCCCGCCGGCGGTGACCCCTGGCCGCGCCGCACTCTCCGCAGGGGCGGCTCCTGCGGGAAGCGGGACCGCACCGAATTGTCACCTCCGCGCCACCAGGCGCGCGCCGTCATCTGTTACTCCGCGTTGCTGGAGCGCCCTCCATCACGGGAGACCCCATGAACCGTCTGCGTAAGTTCGCGTTCCCCCTTCTCATTCCTCTCCTCCTCGTCGCAGCATGCGGCGGCCAGGGCGCTTCGCAGCCCGAGGAGGCATCGCGACTCGAGGTGCTCGAGCGGGCCGCGGTGGTCGCATCTCGCGGCGGCGCTACCACGCTCGACGTCGCGAACTGGAACGTCGAGTGGTTCGGCGATACGGGGCATGGCCCGACGGACGAATCGCTTCAGCTGGCGAACGTGCGTGACACCATCCTCGGGGGCGACTTCGACGTCTGGGGCCTGGAGGAGGTCGTGAGCAACAGCGCCTTCAACAGCCTCGAGTCACAGCTCCCCGGCTATGCCGGCTTCATCTCGAACGAGTCGTCGGTGATGGACGGCTCGGCGTACTACTCGAGCACCGAGCAGAAGCTCGGGATCCTCTACAAGACGAGCGTCGCTTCGCTGGTCTCGGCGCGCGTGATCCTCACCCAGAACGACTACGCCTTCGCCGGGCGGCCGCCGCTCGAGGTGAAGCTCGACGTGACGCTGAACGGCGTCACGGAGGAGCGCGTGTTCATCGTGGTCCACATGAAGGCCTACGACGACGGAGAGAGCTGGCAGCGCCGCCAGAACGCATCAGCCGCCTTGAAGAGCTACCTCGACGCGACCTACCCGACGCAGAAGGTGTTCATCATCGGCGATTTCAACGACGACCTCGACACCTCGATCACGGCAGGACACCAGAGCCCGTACGAGAACTTCGTCGCCGACTCCAGCCGCTACGACTTCCCCTCCTGGACCTTCAGCCAGAACCAGATGGGCACGACCTGCAGCTACCCCGACGCCGTCGACCACCAGCTCAACACGAACGAGCAGTACGCGGACCTCGTCACCGGCTCGGTCGAGGTCTATCGGGTCGACCAGCAGCTCTCGAGCTACTGCACCACGACCTCCGATCACTACCCGGTGCTCGCGCGGTACAGCTTCGGAACGGGTGCTCCCGCCGGATCGAAGGTGATCCTGAACGAGATCCTCGCGAACGAGCCGGGCAACAGCACGGCAGGCGAGTTCGTCGAGATCGCGAACGTGGGCGGAACGGCTTTCGACGTCTCCGGCTGGAAGCTCGGGGAC